>NZ_JANIBJ010000012.1 GCF_024505185.1 Methylomonas subterranea | reverse complement strand
CGACGCACAGTCGCGATTCGCAAGGCCATCATCGCGACTGTGCGTCGCTCCTACGAGACTGCTTTACATTTGCCGGGGTGACCACCAGTTTAATGATCGTTAGGCCTACGCCTCCGTTCTTAATATTGCCTATCCGTGAGAACTTTCGGATCGATTTAAGCGGACATGGCGCGCGATTGTTCAGTGAATAAAAGTAACGTTCGCCTGAACGCCATGGATTCAATATCTAAAAATTAAATGTAGATATGTATTTTTAGCATTAAAGTTAAATGACCGGCGCTGATATAGTTATTTCATTTGACGATTTAGAGGCATCGATAGGCATGAATTTACTGTATACGGCATCCGGTTTTGCGGTTGGGTTGTTGGTGGGCATTACCGGAGTGGGAGGAGGGTCGTTGATGACGCCCTTGCTGGTGTTTTTGTTCGGATTTAAACCGGCGGTGGCGGTGGGCACCGATTTGCTGTATGCGGCCATTACCAAAACGGCCGGTGTTTTCGTCCATCACGGCAAGCACCGTTCGGTGGAATGGCACATCGTGGGATGGTTGGCGCTGGGTAGCTTGCCTTCCGCCGGAATCACCCTGTATGTTTTGAAAAATCTGTTGGCGGTGGGCAAGGAAATTACCGGCATGATTACCTTTACGTTGGGTATTGCCTTGTTGCTGACCGCATTTGCCTTGTTGGTGCGCAGTGTTTTATTACGGTTGTCCGCCAAGCAGTCGGTAATCGATGACGAACACAGTTCGTCGGATAATAGCGGCCGCTTTTCGCCGCGCTGGGAAAAAGTGGCGACGGTGGCAACGGGCATGGTTTTGGGTGTGTTGGTTACATTGTCTTCGGTGGGGGCTGGCGCGCTGGGTACCGTGGCATTGTTGTTTCTCTATCCGCGCATGAGCACGCTGAAGGTAGTGGGTACCGATCTGGCTCACGCCATACCCTTGACCGCCGTGGCGGGTTTGGGTCACATGAGTCTGGGCAATTTTGATCTGGAATTACTGGGCAGTTTGTTGCTCGGCTCCGTACCGGGTATCTGGGTAGGTAGTCATTTGAGCGCCAGGATTCCGGAGTATTTTCTACGCCCGGTGCTGGCAACGCTGTTGTTGGTGATTGGAGTCAAATTTGTACTGCAGTAAAACCAAATTGCCGTAATATTTTGATGAGGCCATGGCTGGCGCGGAAAAATTGAACAGCGGCTAAATTCTGCTTTCCCTTCTCGCTCCGGGAGAAGGGACTGTCTCGATATTCACGATACGCTCTTGAAACGTGGGCGAAGCAATTCGTATTCCTGGAATTTGTGCAAAGCCAAATCCCGGTTGCGCCGATTCAATCGGAATCCGCTTCAGGCGCCCGTTTCGGTTTCCTTGTCGTCGTCCGCCGACATATCTGAAATCTCCTTCAAGCGTTCCACGGCTTTAAAGTTGATGCTGCCTTCCGGGTACTGGCCGTCGGCGTTCATCGTGCCGGCGTCTTGCCCCATTAACAAGCTCAGGGTTTCGTCGACGTTGGAAACAGTGTAAATGGCGAACAAATCTTGCTCGACGGCCGCGATGACTTCCTGTTTCAGCATCAGATTCGACTTGTTCGACGCGGGGATGATGACGGCCTGCTTGCCGGTCAGGCCGCGCGCCGCGCACAGGCTGAAGAAGCCCTCGATTTTTTCGTTGACGCCGCCTATGGCCTGTACTTCGCCGTATTGATTGATGGAGCCGGTCAAGGCCATGCCTTGATCGATGGGAATACGGGTCAAGGCGGAAATCAGGCAGCATAATTCGGCCAGCGAGGCGCTGTCGCCGTCGATGTGGCCGTAAGATTGTTCCATGGCGATGCTGGCGGAAATGGCCAGGGGAAATTGCTGAGCGTAGCAATGGCCGAGATAACCGCTCAAAATCATCACGCCCTTGGAATGGATGGGCTGGCCCAGTTCCACTTCGCGTTCGATATCGACGATACCGCGCGAGCCGGGATGTACCGTAGTGGTGATGCGGGCCGGCGCGCCGAAACTGCTGCCGCCGATGTCCATGACGGTCAGGCCGTTGACCTTGCCGACGGCCGTGCCGTCGGTGTCGATCAGAATGGTGCCATCCAGCATTTCTTCCAGAATGGCTTCGGCGATGCGGCCGTTGCGTTGCTCGCGCGCCGACAGCGCCAGTTCGATTTCGGTTTTGTCTATGCTGCCGGCCTTGGTTTGGCCGGCCAGCAGGTTGGCTTCGGCAATGATTTCCAGACACAGGTTGACGTGGGCCGACAGGCGGTTCTGGTTTTCCGCCAGCCGGCAGCTGTGTTCTATCAGGCGTAGCAGGGCTGCGTCGGTCAGCGGTTTGGCGCCGGAATCCCGCGCCTGCGTAATCATCAATTGGGTGAATTGGGCGATATGATCCGGCGTGCGCTTGATATGGTCGTCGAAATCGGCCAACACCCGGAACATCTCGTTGAACTCGCTATCCAGCTCTTCCAGCAGGTAATAAATGTCACGCGAGCCGACCAGAACGACTTTGACGTTCAGAGGAATCACTTCAGGTTTCAGCGTGATGGTATTGATGCCGAGTTCCGAATACGGCGATTCGATTTCGATTTTGCCGGCTTGCAGTGCCCGCTTCAAACCTTCCCACACGAATGGATAAGTGAGAATTTTCTCCGCATCCAGTATCAAATAGCCGCCGTTGGCCCTATGCAACGAACCGGGGCAAATGCGCCGGTAATTGGTGACCAGGGTGCCTTGGTCGCTGACATATTCGATGCGGCCGAACAGATTTTGATAAATCGGATGCGGCTCGTAAATTACCGGCGCGCCGGCGGTGTCGTGTTTGCAGTCGACCAGTATATTGGGCAGATACTGCTCGGTCAGCATCGCCCGCTTGGCCGGACTTTCCCGGCTTTCCTGATTGCGGCCGGGCATTAAAAAGTTGCTGATGGTGTTGCCGAGGTTTTTCTCGACTTCGGCCAGATAGGTAATGACGTCGTCAACGTTTTGGTATTTGCCGTTGAGCTCGCTGAACAGGGGTTCCAACGCCAGTTTGATGGTATCGGTATCCAGTTGCCGCAGTTCTTCCACCAGGGTGCGGCGCCATTGCGGCAGCTCCAGCAGCACGTCGCCCAGATATTCTTCCAGTTCTTCGGTGTGCTGATGAAAGGCATCACGCTCGGCTTGCGGCAAGAGAGTAAATTGTTCTTCGTCCAGCGCCTTGTCGTTGCTGATAGGCAGGAAGGTAATGGTGTCGCTGTCGCGGTAAAGAGCCACGCTCATGGCGCGGGCCTTGGTATCGACCAGATCGATGGCGGCGTTGTAGCGTTGGTTGAAGCGGCGTTCGATGGCTGTTTTTTTCTGTTGATAACTGGGGCTTTCGAAGGCGGCCGGAAAGGTGGCCAGAATATTGTCGATCAGTTTCTCGATGTCTTTACTGAAGGCTTGGCCTTCGCCGGACGGCAATTCCACGGCGACGGGTTCGCGGGAATTTTCGAAATTCTCCACATAAGCGTAAGACAGTGGCGATTCCTGTTGCTCGGCATGACCATTTAAGTAATGACTGACCATGGACAGGCGGCCGGTGCCCGGTTCGCCCATCACGAAAATATTGTAGCCCGGTGCCTTCATGGCCACGCCGAATGCCAATGCGGCTTGAGCGCGGGTCTGGCCGACGATGCCGCGAGCCCGGGAAATTTGGCCGGGTGTGAGCTCGCACAGGTCGAGCGCCAGTTTCAAGGCCGATGGCGGCAGTTTTAAATGTTCCAGCATGGGAGAGTGTTATTTTTTGTCCGGCATTTTCAGGATATGGCGCATGCGTTCCACTTTGGTTTTCAAATAGCCGAGATTGTCGAGATGGATGTGGGTTTCGATGGGAATGCGGTCGTTGACCTGTATGCCCAACTGGGTCAATTCGTCGATTTTATGCGGATTGTTGGTGATCAGCGCAATCGAATGCACTTGCAAGCTGTTCAGGATCAACGCGGCGATGTCGTATTCGCGCTCGTCGGCCAGATGGCCCAGTTTGATGTTGGCGTCGACGGTATCCAGGCCTTGGTCCTGCAGATTGTAGGCTTGCAGCTTTTTCAACAAGCCGATGCCGCGGCCTTCCTGGCGCATATAGATCAGCACGCCGAAACCGGTCTGGTTGATCAAATCCAGCGCCATATCCAGCTGCTCGCCGCAATCGCAACGGCGGGAGCCCAGCACGTCGCCGGTAAAGCACTCGGAGTGGATGCGCACCGGCACGTTGTCCTTGCCGGCGACTTCGCCCTTGACGAAAGCCACGTGTTCCTTGTCGTCGAGGTTGTTGCTGTAGTAGTGCAGGATGAATTCGCCGTGCTTGGTGGGAATCCGGGTTTGAACTTTATCTTCTACGGTTGCTTTCACAGATGTTGAAATCCTTGCTGCGCGGTTTTAACGGCAAAAGCCGAGCCTTTCTCAATCGTCTCCAGGGAAACGATTGAGAAAGGCTCCAGGCCCGAGTGTTTGGCTTTACGCTGATAGCGGCGTTTGTCTTTATAAACCTGGGTCTTATTGAACTGGTGGGCAAATTTTGCCACCGGATTTTTCAAGGACAGCTCGTTCAAGCCCTTGGCTTTGTTTTGTTTTCTCATGCTTTTTTCTCCATAAGCTATTAAAATGCCAATTTATTTCGAACCGTTTATTTGAACATAGATTGCCTGTGAAATTCCAGAAAGACTTTGATGTGATCGTGGTTGGCGGCGGCCATGCCGGTACCGAGGCGGCCCTGGCGGCTGCGCGGACCGGCGCGCAAACCTTGTTGTTGTCGCAAAATATCGAAACTCTGGGGCAAATGAGCTGTAACCCGGCCATAGGTGGCATAGGCAAGGGGCACCTGGTCAAGGAAGTCGACGCCTTGGGCGGTATCATGGCGCAAGCCATAGATAAGGGCGGGATTCAGTTCCGGATTTTAAACGCCAGCAAGGGTCCGGCGGTGCGGGCGACGCGGGCGCAGGCCGATCGCATGCTGTACAAACAGGCCGTGCGCGCGGCCTTGGAAAACCAGCCCAATCTGGCGCTGTTTCAGCAAACCGTGTCGGATTTGATCGTGCAAGGCGATAGGGTAACCGGCGTCAAAACCCAAATGGGACTGGAGTTTAACGCCAAGGCGGTGGTGCTGACCGCCGGCACCTTTTTGGCCGGTCGCATACATATTGGTCTGGAAAATTATAGCGGCGGCCGGGCCGGCGACGCGGCGTCGATTGCGCTGGCCGAGCGTCTGCGCGAGTTGCCGTTTCGGGTCGGCCGCCTGAAAACCGGCACGCCGGCGCGCATCGATGGCAGAACCATCGATTACAGCAAATTGCAGGAACAGCACGGCGACACGCCGCTGCCGGTATTCTCGTTCATGGGCAGCCGTGAACAGCATCCCCGGCAAATCTGCTGCCACATCACCCGCACCAACCAGCAAACCCACGATATCATTCGCTCCGGTCTGGATCGCTCGCCGATGTATTCCGGCATCATCGAGGGCGTCGGCCCGCGCTATTGCCCGTCCATCGAGGACAAGGTGGTGCGTTTTGCAGACCGCGATTCGCACCAGATTTTCGTCGAGCCGGAAGGTTTGACCACCAATGAGGTTTATCCGAACGGCATCTCCACCAGTCTGCCCTTCGACATTCAATATCGCTTCATTCGCAGCATGCTGGGCTTCGAAAACGCCGAAATCGTCCGTCCCGGTTATGCGATTGAATACGACTTTTTCGATCCGCGCGACTTGAAAACCTCGCTGGAAACCAAGCACATGCGCGCTCTGTTCTTCGCCGGCCAGATCAACGGCACTACTGGATACGAGGAAGCCGCCGCGCAGGGCTTGATTGCCGGCTTGAATGCCGCCCGCCTGGCGCAAGGTCTGGAAAGCTGGTGTCCTGGTCGGGAAGAGGCCTATATTGGCGTCATGATAGACGATCTGATCACCCGAGGTACCGCCGAGCCCTACCGTATGTTTACCAGCCGCGCCGAATACCGGCTGCAATTGCGCGAGGACAATGCCGATCTGCGCTTGACCGAACAAGGCCGCGCAATGGGTTTGGTCGACGATGCGCGTTGGCGGCGGTTCGAGGAAAAACGCGAAGCCATTGCCAACCTGCAAGGCAAGCTGGCCAAAAAATGGATCAGGACGGAAACCGACGAAGCCGCGCTGGCCGAGCAATTGTGGGGAAAGAAGTTGTTGAAGGAAGCCAGTCTGATGGAGATGCTGCGGCGGCCGGAAGTGGATGTCGACAATCTGCTGCGTTTCAGTGGCGAAACAGAAGTCGACGAACAAGTCGCCGAACAGGTGGCGATCCAGGCCAAATATGCCGGTTACATTGACAGGCAGCAAACCGAAATCAACCGCGCCCAACGCTACGAGCATTTGAAGCTTCCGGATAATGTCGATTACAGCCTGGTGTCCGGCTTGTCGAACGAAGTCAGCGAAAAACTCAAAAAACAACGGCCCGAGACTTTGGGACAGGCGTCGAGGATTCCCGGTATCACTCCGGCGGCGATTTCGTTATTGTTGGTGCATTTGAAAAAGAAAAGCGCTTGATGGAAGACTGCCGTGAAAATCTGTTGCAAGGTCTGGCCGCATTGGGCTTGTCGGTTGACCAAGGGCAGCGGGAGGCGCTGGTGGGTTTCATCGCACTGATAGCGAAATGGAACAAAGCCTATAATTTGACCGCCGTGCGAGACCCGCTGGAGATGGTCAGCCTGCATATATTGGATAGCCTGGCCATTTTGCCGCATATCAAGACGCCGAGTGTCGCCGATATCGGCACGGGGGCCGGTTTGCCAGGCATTCCGTTGGCCATCTGCAGACCGGATTGCCGTTTCACCTTGGTCGATTCCAATTCCAAGAAAACCCGTTTCGTGCGGCAGGCGGTGCTGGAATTAAAGTTGAAAAACGTGGAAGTGGTGCACGGCAGGGTGGAACTATTCAAGCCGCAACAATTGTTTTCCACCGTTATCTGCCGAGCCTTTGCGGGCATGCGGGATATTTTAACCCTGACCGGTCATTTGTTGGCCGATGACGGCCTGTTGCTGGCTATGAAGGGTCAAATTCCCAAGCAGGAATTGGCCGAGTTGAGTCTGGATTACACTGTGGTTCCCTTGCTGGTGCCGGGCATAGAGGCCGAGCGCTGTTTGATTCTATTGGAGAGACAAAAGCATGGCTAAGATTATCGCGATTACCAATCAAAAGGGTGGCGTGGGTAAAACCACCACCAGCGTTAATCTGGCGGCGGCTTTTGCCGCAACCAAGCGTAAAGTGTTATTGGTGGATTTGGACCCGCAAGGCAATGCGGCCATGGGCTGCGGTGTTAACAAGGAGGAAATCGAATATTCCAGTTGCGAGCTGCTGTTGGAAGAGGTGCCGGTTTCCGAGATCATCATAAAGAATAAATCGTTGGGTTTTGATCTAATTCCCGGTAACGCCGACCTGACCGCCGCCGAAGTGCAATTAATGACGGCACAACACCGGGAGCGGCGTCTGGCCGACGCCCTGTTGCCGGTTAAGGAAAATTACGATTACATTCTGATCGATTGCCCTCCGTCGCTGAATATGCTTACCTTGAACGCCATGGTGGCGGCCAACAGCGTATTGATTCCGATGCAGTGCGAATATTATTCGCTGGAAGGTTTGTCGTCGTTGATGTCGACCCTGCGCAACATCCGTGATACCGTCAATCCCGGCTTGGTATTGGAGGGTATTTTAAGAACCATGGTCGACAATCGCAGCCGTCTGGGCAAGGATGTGTCCGATCAATTAATCGAATATTTTGGCGATAAAGTCTTCAGAACCACCATTCCCAGAAACATCCGTCTGGCCGAGGCTCCAAGTCACGGGGTGCCGGTGATGACCTACGATAAGGCTTCGCGCGGCGCGGTGGCCTATATTGCCCTGGCCGGCGAGATGATCAGAAAAGAAAAAGCGGCGAAAAAATGATGCAAAAAAAACGTGGTTTGGGGCGCGGCTTGAGCGAATTATTGGGCGATGTGGCCGCCGCGCCGACCCCGGAAAAAACTCACAATGCGCATACCCTGCCCATCGAATTCTTGCAAAGAGGCAAATATCAGCCGCGCAAGGACATGGATCCGGAAAAGCTGAAGGAGTTGTCGGATTCGATTGCCGCCCAGGGCATTATTCAACCCGTCATCGTGCGCAAAATCGCCGCTGACAAGTATGAAATCATAGCGGGCGAGCGGCGTTGGCGGGCGGCTCAGCTGGCCGATTTGAAAGAAGTACCGGTGTTGGTCAAGGATATAGACGACAGGACGGTGATGGCAATAGCCTTGATAGAGAATATCCAGCGCGAGGATTTAAACGCTTTGGAAGAAGCCGAAGCCTTGCATCGTCTGCAGGACGAATTCGAACTGACGCATCAACAAATCGCCACGGCTGTCGGAAAGTCGCGTACCACGGTGACCAACTTGCTCAGGTTGTTGGAGTTGGCCGCCGAAGTCAAGCATATGCTGGGAAAAGGTCTGCTGGAAATGGGTCACGCGCGGGCATTATTGGGCTTGGACGAAGCCAAGCAGATAGAAATTGCCCAGAAGGCGGTCAAGCAGGGGTTGACAGTGCGCGCCGTCGAAAAAATGGTTCGCGAGCAAAACGAAATAAAGCCCGTCGCGGTAAAAAGGGTCGATCCGGATACTTTGCGCTTGCAACGCGAATTGAGCGAAAAAACCGGAGCAAAGGTCGAGATCAATCACCTGGACAACGGCAAGGGCAAGTTGATATTCAGCTATACCAGCTTGGAAGAGCTGGAAGGCATAATCAGAAAAATCAATTAAACAACGGTCCTTGAGGTAAAAACAACATTATCCATAGGGTAGTTGCGGGCTTTGTGGGGTTTGTTACATGCAAGCTTATTTAAGATCTTATTAAAATCAATGACTTATTGGATGGCATGTAATTTGTAGTACAGAACTGGGATTAGGTGTGGGTGCAATCGTGGCCAAACGACATTTGACCGCTTAAGCCGGAGCGAAAGCTGGCTATATCAGCTGGCTTAACACCCCCTTAAAACCTGCTTCCTTGCTTTAAGACAGTGTGCTGGATATAATCGCAACGCTTAACAGTCGAGGGGTACAAAATGGCAGTCGAAAATCAATTTTCTACTGTCGGGAAAATATTGTACGCGCAAGTCCTGATGGCCGCTTTGGTGGCGTCGGGCTTTTTTATGATGGGCGGTTGGAAATACTTTTTATCGTCCGTTCTTGGTTGCGGAATTGCGCTGCTGCCTAATGGTTATTTTGCATTCAAGATATATCTTGCCAGACAAAGAGAGCCGCAAGGTATCCTGAATGCGTTTTACAGTGGCGAGGCCGTTAAATTCATTCTGACGGCGGCATTGTTCGCCATTGCGTTACAGATCCCGTCTGTTGATTTTTTGATATTGCTGGCTGGCTATGCGGCAATGTTATCGGTTTTTTGGTTCGCGCTGATTTACTGGCGCGATTAGTTTTTATTGCGAGGCAAAATGGCTAGTGAAGGTGGCGCTACAGGTTATATTGTCCATCACTTGACACCATTATCGGTGGGTGAGGGATTTTGGACATTGCATCTGGATACCCTGTTTTTTTCGGCGGTATTGGGCTGTTTGTTTATCTGGTTTTTCAAATCCGTGGCGGAACGGGCCACCTCCGGCGTGCCGGGTCTGGCGCAGAACTTCGCCGAGATGATAGTCGAATTTGTCGATACCCAGGTCAAGGACACCTTTCACGGCCGCAGCGAATTGATTGCCCCGCTGGCGTTGACGATTTTCTGCTGGGTTTTCCTGTGGAATGCCATGGATATGCTGCCGGTGGATTTATTGCCTATGATCGGTAGCTTGATGGGCATGGAATACATGCGAGTTGTGCCTAGTACCGATTTGAACGGTACCTTCGCTTTATCTTTAAGCGTTTTTTTCCTGATTTTCTTTTACAGCATCAAGGTCAAGGGCATTTTCGGTTTTATCAAGGAAATGACCTGTACGCCTTTCGGACCTTGGTTGATGCCCTTCAACCTGATGTTGAAGGTGGTTGAAGAACTTGCCAAACCCATTTCGTTGGCATTGCGGTTATTCGGTAACCTGTATGCCGGTGAATTGGTGTTCATCCTGATTGCTTTGTTGCCGCCGGTCGTACAGCCTTTGCTGGGTTTTCCGTGGGCAATATTTCACATTTTAGTTATCACTTTACAGGCTTTCATATTCATGGTGTTGACCATTGTTTATTTAAGTCTGGCGCATGAAGATCACTAAAGCTCAACGTATTTTTTTTATTATTTGATATACATTTAGGAGACACTATGGAACTCGCATCATTAGTAGCCAACGTACAAGGCTTCACCGTCATTGCAGTTGGTATTATTTTGGGCTTGGGTGCTATCGGTACCGCGATCGGTTTCGGTTTGCTGGGCGGTAAATTTTTGGAAGGTGCAGCGCGCCAACCCGAATTGGTTCCAATGTTACAGGTCAAAATGTTTATCGTAGCCGGTCTGCTTGACGCGGTGTCCATGATCGGCGTTGGCATGGCCTTGTTTTTCACCTTTGCAAACCCATTCCTTTCAGCTGTTCAATCCGCCGCGGGTTGATAAAAAGATTGATCTGTTCAGCAAAGACGGCTGTCTTTAAAACAATTGCCGCCAAATGGCGATTGGTAAACAGATACCAATGACAACAGCATATCGAGGAAACCATCAATGAGTATCAATGCTACTCTGATCGGGCAGATGATCACGTTTTCGCTTCTGGTTTGGTTGACCATGAAGTATATCTGGCCGCCCATCATTGCCGCGCTTGAAGAGCGTAAAGTAAAGATAGCGGAAGGATTGGCCGCGGCCGAAAGAGGTCAGGAAGAAATCAAATTGGCGGAAAAGAAAGCCAAAACCGTTCTGAAGGAAGCCAAGGAAAAGTCGGCTGAAATTATCGGTTCGGCGCAAAAACGCGCGAACGAGCTGGTGGAAGAGTCCAAAATGCAGGCCCAAAAGGAAGGCGAGCGTTTACTGGAAGCGGCCAAGGCTCAAATCGAGCAGGAAATGCTGCAAGCCAGGGAAAACCTGCGCAAGGAAGTATCCGCCTTGGCCTTGCGCGCCGCCGAACAGATTTTGAAAGAAGAAATCGACAAAGCCAAGCATCAGGATCTTCTTAACAGAACCGCGGAACAATTAGGGTAAGCAATGACTGAATTAGCGACATTAGCAAGACCTTACGCAGAAGCCGCATTCAAGCGGGCAAAAGAGGCAGGCAATGCGGCAAAATGGGCGGAAGCGCTGCAATTTTTGGCTTTGACCGTTCAAGACACGGAAATGGCGAAAATCGTCAACAATCCCAGAGTCAGCAAGGAAAAAATTCAGCAGCTGCTGCTGGATATTTGCCTGGATCAAGTCGAAGCCGAGGTCATTAATTTACTCAAATTGTTAATTCAAAATGGTAAATTGAAATTGCTGCCAAACATCTCGGCTTTGTATGAAGAATATAAAGCGCAAGACGAAGGTTACGTTAATGTCGATCTTTACAGTGCCTATGCGTTAACCAAGGCTGAACAGAACAAATATGTCGCTATGCTGGAAAAACAGCTCAAGAAAAAGGTCAATGCGGTGGTATCAATCGATAAATCATTGATTGGCGGCATCTTGGCCAAAGCCGGCGATAAAGTATTGGATGGTTCTGTCAGTGGCCAGCTTCATCAATTAGCCAAAAGGCTCTAAGAGCCAGATCGGGAAAATATAATGCAATTAAATCCATCTGAAATAAGTGATCTGATCAAAAAGAAGATCGAAAATTTCGACGCCCAAATTGAGGCGCACTCGGAAGGAACCGTGGTCAGCGTGACCGACGGTATCGTTCGCGTACACGGTTTGTCGGACGCAATGCAGGGCGAAATGCTGGAATTTCCCGGCGGCTCCTATGGCATGGCCTTAAACCTGGAAAGGGATTCCGTTGGTGTGGTTATGTTGGGTGCTTACCAACATATTACCGAAGGCGACACCGTAAAATGCACCGGCAGAATTTTGGAAGTGCCGGTTGGTGAAGCTTTGCTAGGTCGCGTGGTAGATGCACTGGGTCAACCGATTGATGGCAAAGGTGCTATCGATACCAATCTGTCATCACCGATCGAAAAAATTGCACCGGGCGTTATCGCCAGACAGTCGGTCGACCAACCGGTACAAATCGGTTTGAAAGCCATCGACTCGATGATTCCCGTCGGCCGCGGCCAACGCGAGCTGATCATCGGTGACCGTCAAACCGGTAAAACCGCGATTGCCGTCGATGCGATCATCAATCAAAAAGGCACCGGCATTAAATGTATTTATGTTGCCATCGGCCAAAAACGTTCCTCTATCGCTAATGTGGTTCGTAAGCTGGAAGAACATGGCGCGATGGAACACACCATCGTGGTGGTAGCCTCCGCATCCGAATCGGCCGCACTGCAATTTATTGCACCGTATACCGGTTGCTCGATGGGCGAATACTTCCGCGACAGAGGTGAAGACGCGCTGATCATTTACGACGATTTGACCAAGCAAGCTTGGGCTTATCGGCAAATCTCGCTGTTGTTGCGTCGTCCTCCAGGCCGTGAAGCCTATCCTGGCGACGTGTTCTACATCCACTCCCGCTTGCTGGAGCGTGCCGCGCGTATCAATGCCGACGAAGTAGAAAAGCTTACCGAGGGCAAAGTGAAAGGCAAAACCGGTTCATTGACCGCATTGCCGATTATCGAAACCCAGGGCGGCGATGTTTCCGCATTCGTTCCAACCAACGTCATTTCGATTACGGACGGCCAGATATTCCTGGAAACCGGTCTGTTCAACTCAGGTATCCGTCCGGCGGTGAATGCCGGTCTGTCGGTATCCCGGGTGGGTGGCGCCGCGCAAACCAAGATTATCAAGAAGCTGGGCGGCGGTATTCGTCTGGACTTGGCGCAGTTCCGCGAACTGGCTGCATTTGCCCAATTCGCCTCCGATCTGGACGAAAGTACCCGTAAGCAAATTGAACGCGGCCAACGCGTCACCGAATTGATGAAACAAAACCAATATGCGCCGATGTCGGTGGCCGAAATGGGTGTTTCCTTGTATGCGGCCAACGCCGGCTTCCTGGATAATCTGGAAGTGAAAAAAGTTCGGGATTTCGAGTCTGCGTTGCTGTCATTCATGAGAGCGGAAGAGGCGGATTTGATGGCGAAAATCAATCAAACAGGCGACTTCAGCGATGAAATCAAAAATGGCATGCACGCAGCCATTGAGCGTTTCATTAAAACAAGTAGCTGGTAAAGGATAGTCCATGGCTGTTGGCAAAGAAATACGTACCAAGATCGCCAGTATCAAGAATACTCAAAAGATCACCCGCGCCATGGAGATGGTGGCCGCAAGTAAAATGCGTAAAACCAAAGACCGCATGCAGGCGACCCGGCCCTATTCCAAAAAGATCAGCCAGATCATCAACCATCTGTCTCACGCCAATCCGGAATATAAACATCCGTACATGATTGAGCGCGAAGTAAAACGAGTCGGCATCATTGTGATCAGCTCCGACAGAGGTTTGTGCGGCGGATTGAATGCCAATCTGTTCAGGACCATCCTGAACCAGATGCAGCAATGGAACAGCCGCAACATTGAAATCGATATTTGCACGGTGGGTGGCAAGGCGGCCAATTTCTTTAGCAATATCAACGCTAACGTAATTGGTCAGGTGGCCAAGTTGGGCGATACTCCGCATCAGATTGACGTTATCGGCGTGATTAAAATCATGTTGGACGCTTACGAAAGCGGCAGCATAGATCAGCTGCACGTCATCAATAACGAGTTTGTAAACACCATGACCCAAAAGCCGATGATGACGCAGTTGTTGCCGGTGGTGGCGGGCGATCTGGAAGAGGACTTGAGCGGACATTGGGATTATCTGTACGAGCCCGGTGCCAAGGAAGTTCTGGATCATTTGCTGCAGCGCTATGTCGAGTCCATCGTTTATCAAGGACTGGTAGAAAACAATGCCTGCGAACAGGCCGCCCGCATGGTTGCAATGAAGAGTGCTTCCGACAACGCCGGAAATATCATTAAAGAATTGCAACTTGTGTACAACAAAGCCAGACAAGCGGCAATCACGCAGGAAATTTCGGAAATTGTTGCCGGCGCGGCCGCTGTTTAACGCATTTCACAAGTTTAGATAGATTTTTATAGAGGACGACACAATGAGTTTGGGTAAAATCGTTCAGATTATCGGCGCGGTGGTGGACGTGGAATTTCCGCGCGACAACCTGCCGAAAGTATACGATGCGCTGAATGTAAAAGGCGGTTTGGTGCTGGAAGTTCAACAACAATTGGGTGACGGCGTGGTTCGTACCATTGCGATGGGTTCGACCGATGGCTTGAGCCGTGGCGTGGAAGTCAGCAATACCGGCGATGCGATTAAAGTACCCGTCGGTCAGGCTACGCTGGGCCGTATCATGAATGTGTTGGGTGAAGCCATCGACGAAAAAGGTCCGATCGGCGAGAAGGAAAAATGGGTCATCCACCGCGATGCGCCATCCTACGACGAGCAAGCGCCCGCCAACGAGTTGCTGGAAACCGGCATCAAGGTAATCGATTTGGTTTGCCCGTTCGCCAAGGGCGGTAAGGTCGGCCTGTTCGGCGGTGCCGGCGTGGGCAAGACCGTCAACATGATGGAGTTGATCCGCAACATCGCTATCGAACACAGCGGTTTCTCGGTATTCGCCGGCGTCGGCGAGCGTACCCGCGAAGGTAACGACTTCTATCATGAAATGACCGATTCCAACGTTATCGACAAAGTATCGCTGGTGTACGGCCAAATGAACGAGCCGCCCGGAAACCGTTTGCGCGTGGCGTTGACCGGTCTGACCATGGCGGAATTTTTCCGCGACGAAGGCCGCGACGTACTGTTCTTTGTCGATAACATTTACCGTTACACCCTGGCCGGTACCGAAGTATCCGCGCTGCTGGGCCGTATGCCTTCCGCGGTAGGTTACCAGCCTACCCTGGCCGAGGAAATGGGGGTTCTGCAGGAACGTATCACCTCCACCAAAACCGGTTCCATTACTTCTATCCAAGCGGTATACGTACCCGCGGACGACTTGACCGACCCATCGCCAGCCACGACTTTCGCGCATTTGGACGCTACCGTGGTATTGTCGCGTCAAATCGCCGAGTTGGGTATTTACCCGGCTATCGATCCTTTGGATTCCACCAGCCGTCAGCTGGATCCACTGGTGATCGGTCAGGAACATTACGAAACCGCCCGTTCGGTGCAAGGTATTTTGCAGCGTTACAAGGAATTGCGCGACATCATCGCCATTCTGGGTATGGACGAGTTGTCCGAGGAAGACAAACTGACCGTATCCCGGGCGCGTAAAATTCAACGATTCCTGTCGCAACCCTTCTTCGTGGCCGAAGTATTTACCGGCTCACCCGGCAAATACGTTTCACTGAAAGAAACCATCGCCGGTTTCAAGGGTATCATTAACGGCGATTACGACAACCTGCCGGAACAAGCGTTTTACATGGTCGGCACCATCGACGAAGCCATTGAAAAAGCCAAGGGCATGTAATCCTTTAATGAAGTGGAGAGAGATCAGGAATGGCCATGACCATACACGTTGACATCGTCAGTGCCGAGCAGGAAGTCTATTCGGGTTTGGCCGAGATGCTGTTCGCGCCGGCGGAATTGGGCGAGGTGGGTATTGCGCCACGCCACGCACCGTTGATTACCAAACTGAAACCCGGTGAAGTGCGGGTGAAGATCAGCGATAAGGAAAGCCAGGAGTTTTATGTTTCCGGCGGTTTGCTGGAAGTACAACCGCATGTGGTGACCGTGTTGGCCGATACGGCTATAAGGGCTCACGATATTGATGAAGCGCAGGCCCTGCAAGCCAAGGCCCGCGCCGAAGAACTGTTGACCGACAAATCCGGCAAAGTCGATTACGCCCGCGCCCAGGCGCAATTGGCCGAAGCCGTCATGCAGCTGAGAACACTGGAAAGATTAAGAAAACGTGGATCGTAACAATTTAGTCTCGTAAACTATAAGCCCGATAACGCCTGCGTCATCGGGCTTTTTTGTTTAAAGGAATAAGACATGTCGATAAAAACCATCATTTTGGCCGCCGGCCAAGGCACTCGGATGCGATCGTCCCGCCCGAAGGTGTTGCATGAAATTGCCAACAAGGCGCTGCTGCAACACGTCCACGAGACTAGTCGGATGCTGCCGGACAACAAGATCTACATCATTTACGGACACGGTGGAGAAACGGTCAAGCAAACCCTTAGCCACCTGAATGCCACCTGGATAGAACAGCGGCTGCAATTGGGAACCGGCCACGCCGTACAGCAGGCCATCCATCATGTGGAGGATGGCGATACGGTATTGGTTTTGTACGGCGACGTGCCCTTATTGAAAGCCGCTACCTTGAAAACCTTGCTAACAAAAGTCAGCGCAACCTCACTGGCCTTGTTGACCGTGACGCTGGATGATCCGACGGGTTATGGCCGCATCGTCAGGGATAAGGATCATGCCGTACTCAAGATCGTCGAGCAAAAGGACGCCAATGAAGCGGAACTGCGAATCAACGAAGGCAATACCGGCATCTTGGCCTGTAAAGGCAAGCAGTTGAAAAATTGGTTATCGCGGCTGAGTAATAACAACGCCCAAAATGAATATTATTTGACCGACATTATAGAAATGGCGGTAGAGGACGGCTTGACAATCGATACCACTCAGGCCCATAGCGCCGACGAAGTACTTGGTGTGAACAATCGCGCTCAGCTGGCTCATCTGGAACGAGTCTACCAGCTTGAGCAGGCGCAAATGTTGATGGAAAAAGGCGTTACTCTGCGGGATCCGAACCGGATAGAAGTACGCGGCTCATTCGCCGATTTGGGTCAGGATATCGATATCGACGTCAATGTGGTATTTGAAGGCGTCAACAGCGTAGGATCCAATGTAAAAATCGGCCCCAATTGTCTGATCAAAAACTCCACCATCGCCGAGGGCGTGGAAATCCTGGCCAATTGCGTGATCGAGGATGCGGTCATCGGCGCGGACAGTCGTATCGGCCCATTTGCCCGCCTACGTCCGCAAACCGAACTGGCTGGGCATGTGCATATCGGCAATTTTGTAGAAGTCAAAAAATCCACAGTGGCCAATGGTAGTAAAATCAATCATTTGAGCTATATTGGCGACAGCGAGATTGGCGCAAGGGTTAATGTCGGCGCCGGCACCATCACTTGCAACTACGATGGCGTCAACAAATTTAAAACCATAATCGAAGACGGCGCGTTCATTGGTTCGGACACCCAATTGGTGGCGCCGGTGACAGTACGGAGGAACGCCACCATAGGTGCGGGTTCAACCATTACCAGAGACACGCCGGCCGATCAGCTGACGCTCAGCCGTGCCAAGCAAATCAGCATACCCGGTTGGCAGCGGCCGGTAAAGGCAGAGATTGTTCCGGACAATCTTCCGCACTCCTTACATCCCTATAAGTCGGAGAAAGAATAATGTGTGGCATCGTCGCAGGTATTGCACAACGCAACGTAGTGCCTATTCTGATCGAAGGGTTGAAGCGCCTTGAGTATAGAGGCTACGACTCCGCCGGGCTGGCGGTGGTCAATCAGGGCGAAATATTCCGCAAGAGGGAACTGGGTAAGGTCAAGGGCTTGGAAGCCTTGCTTGCCGCCGACCCCATAGCGGGTAATGTCGGCATAGCGCACACCCGCTGGGCCACCCACGGCAAGCCCAGCACGCATAATGCCCACCCGCATATCAGCAAGGACAAAGTGGCCGTGGTACATAACGGTATCATCGAAAACCACGATCATTTGCGTACCGCACTGCAACAGGATGGTTACGTCTTTACCTCGGAAACCGATACCGAAGTCATCGTGCATAAAATCGCCCAGGAATTGCAGGCAAATGACGACTTGCTGGCAGCGGTAAAACGTACTATCGTCACCTTGCAGGGCGCCTATGCGCTGGGCGTGGTGCACGCCGACCAGCCAGACGTGCTGATCGCCTGCCGCAAGGGTAGCCCCTTGGTCATCGGCATCGGCATCGGCGAGTATTTCATCGCCTCCGATATTGCCGCTCTGCTCCCGGTTACCCAGCGCTTCATTTTTTTGGAAGACGGCGATATTGCCGAATTGACCATCAACGGCGCCAGCATTCAGGACGAGAATGGCAAGCGCGTGGTAAGACCAGTGATCGAAAGCCAGTTGAAAGCCGACTCGGTCGATAAAGGTAAGTACCGCCACTACATGTTGAAGGAAATATACGAGCAGGCCTGGGCTGTTTCGGAAACCCTGGAAGGCCGTTTCGTCAATAACAAACTGCAAGACACCGCCTTCGGCCACAATGCCGCCGAAGTGTTCGACCAAATCAAATCGGTACTGATTTTGGCCTGCGGCACCAGCTACCACTCCGGACTGGTGGCGCGTTACTGGTTCGAAAAATACGCCCGCGTGCCCTGCGCTATCGAAGTGGCCAGCGAATTCCGCTACCGCAATCCGGTCATTTCCGCCGATACCCTGGTAGTGACCATTTCCCAATCCGGAGAGACCGCCGATACGCTGGCGGCCTTGCAGGAAGCCAAAAAACTGGGCGTCAAACACTCGCTGGTCATCTGTAATGTTCCCGAGAGTTCGTTGGTTCGCGAGTCCGATCTGGTGATGATGACCCGGGCTGGTCCGGAAATCGGCGTCGCTTCCACCAAGGCCTTCACCACACAATTGGTGGCATTGCTGTTGCTGTTGATCGCGGTCGGCCGTCGGTTCGAACTAAGCCGGGAATTGGAGGATAAAATCGTTTCCGAGTTGTTCGGCTTGCCCGGTAACATCGAAAAGGTGTTGAAACTGGACGAGGCCATAGAAGTACTGTCGCAACGCTTTGCCGACAAGCAAAACGCTCTGTTTCTGGGCCGCGGTACTCACTACCCCATCGCCATGGAAGGTTCGCTGAAACTGAAGGAGATTTCCTACATTCATGCCGAAGCCTATCCGGCCGGTGAATTGAAACACGGCCCATTGGCGCTGATCGATGCCGAAATGCCGGTGGTCACCGTGGCGCCCAATAACAACCTGCTGGAAAAACTCCGATCCAACATTCAGGAAGTCAGCGCCCGCGGCGGCCAGTTAATCGTGTTCATGGATGAGACCCTGGCGGACGCCGGCGATGAAAATGTGCAAATCATCAAGATGCCCAGTGTCGCTAACATCATTTCGCCGATCATTTACACCATACCGCTGCAATTGCTGTCCTATCATGTCGCGGTATTGAAAGGCACCGATGTCGACCAGCCACGCAATCTGGCCAAATCGGTAACGGTGGAATAATCGCTGAAGCATTTGGTCAACGAAAACTCTTTCACAGTCGAGAGGCGGGTCGGTTTTCGCCCGCCAATTCAAAAACAGTGGCAATTAAAGCGATTTCCGAAAAACATCCGTCCCCAAAAGTAAAATAGGCTCTCCTCAACATCGCCGCCTATCCAACCCTGTTAACCTACACACTGAAATGGCGCACTGTCGGTGGACACCCAAACCATGCTTGATGGGCAAAGACCATGACCTGGAAAGGCTCAAACCCATCGTCGGACTTTGCCGCAATCGCTATGAATAACGGGCCTTCCCTCGCCAAGCAGGACATGCGGAAAGTCGAAGCCTGCCAGGAGCGTAACCCGGTATTACCAAAATGGCATATTCTCGTTAAGCCCCGGCTGGCATGGTCTTTTCCGCAGTCGCCTTATTATCGGAATTGGCGGCTGGTTTGGCCGAATACATACCGATCTTTTGGCGTCCAAGAGATCGGTTTTTTGTGTGGCCTATCTGGATGCGCGTTTTCTGTCGTTTTCCGTCAATAGGATTTTACGCAGACGAATCGATTTGGGCGTCACTTCGACTAATTCATCGTCACTGATAAACTCTAATGCCTGTTCCAGGGTCATTTTTTGGATTTTTGCGCAGGTCAAACTGTCGTCGGTACCGGCCGCGCGAATGTTGGTTAACGGCTTGGGCTTGGTGGGGTTGACCACCAAATCATTGCTACGCGAATGGATGCCGACCAGTTGACCTTCGTAGACTTCATCGCCATTCACCACCAGCAGTTCGCCGCGCGCTTGTAGCGGGAATAAGGAGTAATCCACCGCTTTGCCCTTGGACATGGAAATCAGTACGCCGCGAACCCGATTGCCTACCGCGCCTTCTTTTACCGGGCCATAATGGTCGAACACGTGATAGAACAAGCCCGAACCGGAGGTTGCGGTCAAAAATTCGGTTTGGAAGCCCAGCAAGCCGCGGGATGGCACGACATATTCCAAGCGGATACGGCCCTTGCCATCCGGTACCATGTCTTTCAGGTCGCCTTTGCGATCGCCCAGTTTTTCCATGATGGTACCTTGATGTTGTTCTTCCACTTCAATGGTGACATTTTCATAGGGTTCGGATTTAACCCCATCGATTTCCTTGATAATCACCTGCGGACGCGATACGCCCAGTTCGAAACCTTCACGGCGCATGTTTTCGATCAACACCGATAAATGCAGTTCGCCGCGACCCGAAACTTTAAATTTATCCGGATCGTCCGTGGTTTCAACCCCCAAAGCAACGTTATGTTGCAGTTCTTTTTGCAACCTATCGTAAATTTGCCGGGTGGTGATGAATTTACCTTCCCTGCCCGCGAACGGCGAATTATTGACCTGGAAGGTCATGCTTACCGTCGGCTCGTCGACCGATAGCGGCGGCATGGCCGCCACGTTATTCGGGTCGCACAAGGTTTCCGAGATTTTTAAATTCTCGATACCGCAGAAGGCAATGATATCGCCCGCTTGCGCACTTTCGACTTCGACGCGCTCCAGGCCATGGAAACCGTATAGTTTCAGCATACGGCCGTTGCGGGTTTTGCCTTCGTTATCGACGATGGTCAACGGCATATTACGGGTGACTTTGCCGTGCTGAATCCGGCCAATACCGATCACGCCCACGTAAGAGTTGTAATCCAGGCTGATGACCTGCATTTGGAACGGCGCGTCAACGTCAACGGGGGGCGGGGCCACTCTATCGACTATGGTTTGAAACAGCGGTGTCATATCTCCGCCGGATACGTCGGCTTCCAGCCCGGCAAAACCATTCAACGCCGAGGCATAGACAATCGGAAAATCCAGTTGCTCGTCTGTTGCGCCCAGGTTGTCGAACAAATCGAAGGTTTGATCGACAACCCAATCGGGCCGGGCGCCCGGCCTATCGACTTTATTGATGACGACAATGGGTTTTAAACCCAGGGCAAAGGCTTTTTTGGTGACGAAGCGGGTTTGCGGCATTGGGCCGTCGACGGCGTCCACTAACAATAAAACCGAATCAACCATGGACAATACCCGCTCGACTTCGCCGCCGAAATCAGCGTGGCCCGGGGTGTCGACGATGTTGATGTGATAGCCGTTCCAGTCGATCGCGGTGTTTTTCGCCAGAATGGTGATGCCTCTTTCTTTTTCCAGCGCGTTGGAGTCCATCACCCGTTCATCGACTTTGGTATGCGCATCGAAGGTGCCGGATTGTTGCAAAAGTTGATCGACCAGAGTGGTTTTGCCGTGGTCGACGTGAGCGATGATCGCGATGTTTCTGAGTTTTTCTATCACAGGAATTTACTTGGGATTTTTAAGGAAATTGTAGGCTGGATGGGGGTTAACCGATCCTGAAAAAATCAACTTTGTTGCCAAGGCAGGCCGTGAAAACGCCAGCCGCCGACAGTGTTGCGGTGTTTATGTTCATCCAGGGGGCCTTCAAAACCGTCCAGAATGTTGATCAGATGTCGGTAGCCGGCGGTTTCCAGTGCCTTGGCGGCATCGACCGAGCGCACGCCACTACGGCACAACAGTAGGACAGGAGCGGTTTTATCCGGCGCGTGCTGCTGTACTTGCTCGACAAAATAGGGATTCAACTGCATGCCGGGAAATTCCTTCCACGCTACATGTATAGCCTTGGGCGGGTGGCCGACAAAACTGTGCTCGATGGAGGTTCTGACGTCAATCATTACAGCGGCGGGGTTATCCTGCAGCACTGCCCAGGCTTGTTGGGGGTCGAGATTTTCAATCATAGTATTACCGGGTTGGTTTTTGTCCGATATAGCAAGCTTCGTTTCGGTTGCCGTGCCGCAGATCGCCTATACGGGCGTACTCTTGATAAAAGACCAGGGTTAATGGGGAGAACAACTGCGGAAGTTCATTGCATTCCAGTAAATAATCCGGATTGCTGGGGCCTTGCTGATCAAGTTTGTGGCGGATAAATGTTTGATAAAACAGCAAGCCGTCGGTTTTTAAAGCGGCCATTATCGCATTACACAGGCTGCGGTCAAGAAAACGACTGATGACAATTACATCAAATCGATTCCGGGGCAGCTTGTCGGGGGTTAGCACGACTTGGCGGGTGGCGATTTGTAAGCGATGTTGTTCGGCCTGATTTTGTAAGTGCGATAGGGCGACCCGAGAAATATCCCATGCATCGACCCGTAAACCCTGCTCGGCCAACATAAGGGCGTTACCGCCCAGACCGCAAGCCAAATCCAATGCTCTGCCCCGGACGGGCAGCAGATGGAGATGAGCAGATAAGACTTCGGCTATATGAGGCGTATGCGCATTATCGGCATAAATGCCGTCCCATTTGGCTTGTAACATGATCAGGGCGGATCCATGCCAATTCGATGCGGCAGCCAGCCCTGAATAAAATCCAGAAAAGAACGGACTTTGGCGGAGAGGTATTTTCGATGCGGATAAACCGCATAAATGGCCAGGGGACTGATGGCATATTGTTCCATGATCACTTGCAAGCGGCCCAGCTCGATATCGCGCCCGACGATGTAACGCGGCAACATAATCAGCCCCAGTCCGTTGACCGCCGCATTGCGGATGGGGTCGGCCATGTTCGCTTGCATACGGCCGGTTACCGTGATGGTGCGATCGCCCAGGATGCCCTTAAACCGCCATTTATTGCGCGGAGGTATAGCCCAGTTGATCAGGCAACTGTGGTCGTCCAGATCTTCCGGATCTTGCGGAGTGCCGTGGGCTTTCAAATAATCCGGCGAAGCACATACTACCAGTGAGGAACTGGCCAGTTTGCGTGCAACCAAGCTGGTATCGTTGAGCTGCCCCAAATATATGGCGATATCGACCCCTTCGTCGATTAAATCCACTTGGCCGCCCTTTAAGACCATTTCCACCGATAGGTCCGGATAATTTTTCAGATATTCCGTGAGCCCGGGGGCTATATGCGTGGCGCCGATGACCGGTGGTGCGCAGATTTTAAGCACGCCTCGCGGTTCGGTTTGCAGTTTGGTGACGGCGGATTCCATTTCCTGCACGTCCAACAAGACTTGCTGACAGCGCTCCAGATATTCTTCTCCGGCTTCAGTCAGACTTAAGCTTCGCGTCGTACGATTGAACAAGCGCGTATTGAGCTCGCTTTCAAGTTGCATGATGTGTTTTGTGGCCATGGCTCTGGAAATATCCAGGTCCTTGGCGGCTCCGGCAAAGCTGCCCGCCTTGGCGACGCGCACAAATACGTTCATGCTGGTTAGTTTGTCCATGGGCGGCTCATTGGTTGAGGGCTACAAAAAATATTTGACATTTCTATTATTTCTTATACGTATACAATGTATTTTATAAACGCCTAATTGTAAACATTTTTTTATACTGTATAGTAAGCAGCAACTGAAGAGCAAAGCAAGCGCGCTTTGTCAATATTCATACTGAATTTAAGAGGAACTAATACTAAATGAACGACTTAAGCAAGGATATCCTGATTGGTTCACTGTTTATCTCGGGTCTTTTAAGCTTTTTCTCAGGTTTATTTGTTATTTCAACCGTATTGTTTGCAAGCAGCGCCATATTCAGCAACATGGCCAATAAAACGCGTATCAGCGGTTAATCTTTACAGAATTTGTAACTACCTCCTGGTGTTGTAATTTCAAGCGGACCCTCCTCATAGTACTCTGCTTGGTTTTTTACCTCTCCTTGCGCAAGCATCGAGAGGTTTTTTTTTGCCCGTCGTTTAGGGGAGTCGGGCAACGTGCTATGATTTTTCCGCAACGGATTAACGAGTAACTATTTTATGAACGATGTTTTACAGCAGTTGGCCGATGTTCTGGAACAGCGCAAACAACAGACCGCCGATCAATCCTATGTGGCCAGTCTGTACGCCAAGGGTCTGGACCATATTCTGAAAAAAATCGGCGAAGAAGCCACGGAGACGGTGCTTGCGGCAAAAGACGGTGATAAGGACAAAATTATTTATGAAACCGCCGATTTATGGTTTCACTGCATGGTGATGCTGGCGGATCAGGGTTTAGGGCCGCAACAGGTCATAAGCGAACTGCAACGGCGTTTTGGCCTGTCCGGTTTAGAGGAAAAAGCGCGGCGCGGTTCGTCCCATTAAACTAACCAATTAGGAGGTACCCTATGGGTGTCAGCATGACTCAATTGTTAATCATACTGGTAATTGTCATTTTGGTGTTCGGCACCAAGCGTCTGAAAAATGTCGGCGGTGATCTGGGGGAGGCCATCAAAAGTTTCCGCGGCGCCATGAAGGAAGGCAGTGAAGACAAAAAACTGGCGGAAAAGGATGATGAAGCCCTGGAAGGCGAAGCCACAAAACAGTCCGAAAAGGATCAGGCATAAGTCGCCATGTTCGATGTCGGTTTTTCTGAACTGATGATGGTTGGTCTGATTGCCCTGTTGGTGATAGGTCCGGAACGCTTGCCGAAAGCGGCGCGCATAGCCGGTTATTGGTTGGGTAAAACCCGCACCGCCGTCGCCAACGTCAAGGCCGAAATCAAGCAGGAACTGCATGCCGAGGAAATGCGGCAGTTGTTGAACCAGCAACAATCCATTACGGAAGAATTGCGGCAAATCGCTAGCGAAACCGAAATCGCGCTGGGCGATATCGACAACAATATCAAAACCTTGGACGAATCCAGCCAAAATAATGACCAATCAGCCTGAGAAACTGGGCGAGCAGCCTTTTATAAGCCATTTGGTTGAGTTGCGCGACCGCTTGTTGCGCGTGGTGCTGTGCGTTTTATTGGTATTTATCGGTACGGCCATGTATGCCAATGAGATATACCAATATCTGGCCGAACCCTTGTTGCAGCATATGCCGGAAAACAGCACCATGATAGCCATCGATGTGGCCTCGCCGTTTTTCACCCCGATCAAGCTGGCTTTTGTGGTGGCGGTGTTTGCCAGCGTGCCGTATATATTGTTTCAATTTTGGGGCTTTATCGCTCCGGGTCTTTATCGTCACGAAAAACTGATGGTTTTGCCGTTGTTATTGGCCAGCACACTGTTATTTTACGCCGGCGCGGCATTCGCCTATTTCGTGGTATTTCCGCTGGTGTTCGGCTATTTAACCGCCGCGGCCCCGGCCGGGGTGGCGGTGATGACCGATATCGCCACCTATCTGGATTTTATATTGGCGTTATTTTTTGCCTTCGGCGTATCGTTTGAAATTCCGATTTTCACCATCGTTTTGGTGTGGACCGGTATCACCACGCCGGAAAGTCTGGCCGAAAAACGCCCTTATGTGATTGTGGGGGTGTTTGTAGTGGCCATGTTTCTGACCCCGCCGGATGCACTGTCGCAAACGCTGTTGGCGGTACCGATGTGGCTGTTGTTCGAATCGGGCTTATTGTTTTCGCGTTTTTTTGCCGGTAGACGGCGCGAACGTTGAGCAATGGATAATTTCGCGGAGCGTCTGCAGTTAGTGCGCAGCCAAATTCGGCATGCCGTCGGCATTGCCGGGAGGCCGAAGGGTTGCGTGCAATTGCTGGCGGTAAGCAAAACCAAGCCGGCCGGGGATATTGCTGAGCTGTACCGATTGGGGCAACGGCATTTCGCGGAAAACTATTTGCAGGAGGCCTTGCAAAAGCAGCGGCAATTGGCGGCCTTTAATATTACCTGGCATTTCATAGGCCCGATTCAGTCCAATAAAACCAAGCCGATTGCCTGTCATTTCGACTGGGTGCATAGCGTGGATAGGCTAAAAGTAGCTCAACGCCTCAGCGAACAACGGCCCGCGCAGTTGCCGCCGCTAAATATTTGCCTGCAAGTCAATATCAGCGAAGAGGCCAGCAAGTCCGGCGTGGATCTTGCCGAGCTTCCTCAACTGATCGAAGCGGTGAGCCGTTTGCCGCGCCTGCGTCTGCGCGGCGTAATGGCGATCCCCGAGCCCGAGGCCAGCTACTCCAAGCAACGTCAGCCTTACCGCTGCTTATATCAAGCCGTGCGGGAGTTGAATCGGCCCGAACTGGACAGTTTTTCCTTCGGCATGAGTGGCGATTTAAAGGCCGCCATCATGGAAGGCTCCACCATGGTCAGGATAGGCACGGCCTTGTTTGGCGAGCGGCATTAGCCATGCGGGCGTGGCTGGCGGCCGGTCCGGTAGCTATTGAGGGGGTTTTGATAGATAATAAAGCGCATTTTTTATCCACTTTTTATCCCGATAATGAAACATAAGCTCGAATACCTATTGCAACAAGCTGTGACAGCCCTGAAAACGCAAGGTATTCTTGATCCCGACTTGGGCGCGCAAATCGTTTTGGAGCGCGCCCGCGATAGTCAACATGGCGATTTCGCCACCAATCTGGCCATGCTGTTGGCCAAGCCCGCCAAAACCAATCCCCGTCAATTGGCGGAAAAAATCGTGGCCGAAATTCCCGCCGACGATCTGATCGTCAAGGTCGAAATCGCCGGGCCCGGCTTCATCAATTTTTTTATCAATCCCGATAGCCAGTTTCAAATTGTCAAACAAATCCACGATGCCGGCTCCGAATTCGGTTTGAGTAGCATCGGTGCCGGTAAGAAAGTGCAGGTGGAATTCGTCTCCGCCAATCCGACAGGCCCGTTGCATGTCGGACATGGCCGCGGCGCGGCTTACGGTTCGGCGGTGGCCGATCTGTTGCAAGCGGCGGGTTTCGAGGTGGAACGCGAATATTATGTTAACGATGCCGGCCGGCAAATGGACATCCTGGCCACCAGCGTCTGGCTGCGTTATCTGGAAGTATGCGGTGAAGTACTGCCCTTTCCCTCCAATGGTTATCGCGGCGAATATGTGCGTGAAATCGCTTTTAACCTGCATAAAAAATCCGGCAACGATTATCGCCGCCCGGTCGAACTGGTGCTGGAGGATATACCCGCCGACGAACACCAAGGCGGCGATAAGGAAAAGCATATCGATGCCTTGATCGAGCGGGCCAAAACCCTGTTGGGCCCGGCGCAATACCAGGATGTGTTCCAGGCCGGCCTGAATGAAATTCTGGCGGACATCAAGGACGACTTGCGGGAGTTCGGTGTCAGTTACCAACATTGGTTCTCCGAACGTCTGCTGATGGAGGATGGTTCCATCCGGCAAGCATTGCAACGCCTGGATGCTGCGGGTTATCTGTATGAAAAGGACGGCGCCACCTGGTTTGCCTCCAACCGCTTGGGTGACGAAAAAGACCGGGTGGTGGTGCGTGACAACGGCCAAAGCACCTATTTCGCCTCCGATATTGCCTATCATATGAACAAACTGGATCGCGGTTTCGACCAAATCGTCAATATTTGGGGCGCTGATCATCACGGCTACATTCCGCGCGTCAAGGCCGCCATGCGGGCACTGGGGGCCGACGAATCCAGGTTGAAAGTGCTGTTGGTGCAGTTCGCCGTGTTGTATCGCGGTAGCGAGAAAGTGCAGATGTCCACCCGTTCCGGCGAATTCGTCACCTTGCGGCAATTGCGCAACGAAGTCGGCCGGGATGCCTGCCGGTTCTTTTATGTGATGCGCAAATCCGAGCAGCACATGGATTTCGATTTGAAACTGGCCACCTCCAGAAGCAACGAAAACCCGGTTTATTATGTGCAATATGCCCATGCCAGAGTCTGCAGCGTGTTACGGCAATTGGATGAAAAGGGCCGCGAACGCAACCTGCATTTGGGTATGGAGCATCTGCATCTGTTGACTGCGGAGCAGGAAACCGCCTTGCTGACCACGTTGTCCAAATACCCCGAAGTGTTGGAGAAAGCCGCGCTGCAATACGAGCCGCATCAATTGATCCAATATCTGCGGGAATTGGCCAATCAATTCCACTCTTATTACAATGCCCACCAGTTCCTGGTAGATGACGAAAAACTTTGCAACGCGCGCTTGAATTTGATTTGCGCGGTCAAACAAGTCTTGGCTAATGCCTTGAACTTGCTGAAAATCCATACCCCTGAATCGATGTAATGGCCAGAGACTATAAACACCGCGTCCAGAATCCCGGTTACGCTTCCAGCCGCGGACGTAACCGGAAACCGACGACCCCTTGGTGGCGTTGGTTGCTGGTGGTCGCGCTGATTGTGGCGTTCGTGGTGTTTTTGAACATGGTGCGCGGCATGGTGGCCGAACTGATGGCCGGTAAGCCGGAAGCGGAAACCGGCCAGCCCGCAACAACGGTCAAGCAGATCATTCAGCCGCCGCAAACAAAAACGCCGCCCGTTGAAGCGGAAAAACAGGCCGAGCCGGAACCGGTACAAGCGGAAGAGCCGCGCTACGATTTTTACACCATTTTGCCGCAAGCCGAAACGGTGGTGCCGGATTACGAAATTAAAACCCGGGTCCGCGAAGAACTGGTGGGTAAAACCAAGCAGACAAAATACGTCATGCAGGCCGGTTCTTTCAGAGAGGCTGCCGACGCGGAGCGGCATAAAGCCAAACTGGCCTTGCTGGGCATTGAGTCATGGGTGGAAAAAGCCAAAGTCGGAAGCGTCATTTGGCACAGGATTAAAATCGGCCCTTACGATAACCCGTCCAGCGTCTCCACCATCAAGGAATTACTGCAAAAAAACGGTATCGGCGTGATCGTTACCGAACAAGGCAAATGAAAACGCTCAGCAAAACCGGCTGGGTTTGACCCATTTCGATAATATTTGATACAGCGCAAGCGGCAATATGGGTTTGCTGATGAAATCCACCATGCCGGCTTGCAAGCATTTTTGACGGTCTTCACGCATGGCGCTGGCGGTCATTGCAATCACCGGCAGATTTTTAAAACTTACGATTTCCTTCAGGATCCGTGTTGCCTGATAGCCGTCCATCACGGGCATCTGTACATCCATCAATACGCAGTCATAGTTGTTCGATTCCAGTTTACCCAGGGCTTCGGCGCCGTGTTCGGCCAAATCGACCACGATGCCCAGTTTTTCCAACAGTTCCTTGGCGACGATGCGGTTGATTTCATTGTCCTCGACCAACAGTATTCGCGTACCGCGCAAATTTTGAAATGCCATGTTGTCCAGCGGATTGGCGTGAATCTGTTCGGGAATCGGCAGTTCCGTTACCCCCAACATGACGGTAAAAATGAAGCAGGAGCCGCTGCCTTGCCGGCTCTTCAGGCGGATTTTGCCGCCCATTTGCTCGACCAACTGCCTGGAAATGGCCAGCCCCAGTCCGGTACCGCCATATCCGCGAGTTACGCTGTTGTCGGCTTGAGAAAAAGCCTGAAACAGGTTTTGTTGCTGTTCCGGACTGATGCCGATACCTGTGTCGCTGACCCGAAACTCCAGACATATCTGTTCGCTGTTGCGGCTTAGTTCGGTTACCGAAACCATAACTTCCCCCCGCTCGGTAAATTTGATCGCATTGCCTATCAGGTTGATCAACACCTGTCTTAAGCGTTGCGGGTCGCCGATCACCGCATGATATTGGTCGGCATGGGTATAATTGAGCGCCAGACCCTTGCGGGTCGCCAACTGGGTCATGGTGGCAAACACTTGTTCCAGCATTTCCTCCAGCAAAAACGGGATATGCTCCAACTGCATTTTGCCGGCTTCCATTTTGGAAAAGTCCAATATGTCGTCGATAATGCTCATCAGGGACCGGGAAGCTGTTTCGACACGTTGTAAATATTCCCGTTGTTTGGCGGTCAATTGGCTGTTCAGACACAGTTCCACCAATCCGACGATGGCGTTCATCGGCGTGCGGATTTCGTGGCTCATATTGGCTAAAAACGCCCCCTTGGCTTGATTGGCGGATTCCGCTTCCAGTTTGGCCATTTCGAGCTCCTGAGTGCGGTTCAGCACCTCTTGTTCCAGATTGGCTTCGTTTTGCTGTATTTGCGTCAACATGCTGTTAAAGGCATCGGACAGGTCGCTGATCTCATCGTTGCCGGTATAGCGGGAACGCAGACTGTAATCGTTGTGTTCGGCAATCTTGTGTGCGGTGTCGGCCAGCAGCAGAATGGGTCGCAATAAGGAACGCTGTAGCCGAATTACAAACAAGCCGGCAATACCGAGTGCGATGAGTACGATGCTGGCGTTAATGGCCGTGTTGCGCAGCAAGGCCAGATAATGGCGATTTAGATCCGCCGTCAGGGTAATTTGGCCGACCAAGTTTTCATTGTTGTGAAAAATCGGTCGGCTGATCTGCTGGGTTTTGGGGATAACATCGGGCCAGTACCCCCGCAAGCTGGATGTGGGTTTCGAATAACCGACAAACGCAGCATTGGTGCGGGTTTGAATTACCGCGTCCGTGATATCCGGATCGTGTGCCAATGCCCCCAGGATCTCCTTGGCGGTCTTTTCATCATCAAACAATAAAGCCACGCTACAATTTTGTCCCAACATGTCGGCCGTCAGGGTCAATTTTTTCCCCATCCTGTCTCGCAGGGCATTGTATTCGCGTATCGAAAGGCTAAGCGTCGCCACCAGCAAGGTTAACGCGGCCATGATAAAAAGCACTTTGGCCAGTTTACGCGAGATAGATACGCGGGGTTGACTGTGGGTATTCATTCCAATATTTCCGCCATTCGCAACAATTTAGAACTCAGTTTCAAGCCGGCCAGTTTTACGGCGCTCAGGTTCACGACCAGTTTTAGCTTGTTATCACGCAGGGTAAATTGAATCATGCCACCTGTTTGGGCAAAGTTCTCCACGTCGCTGACCAATAGCACGTGAAATTTTTGCGCTTGCTCGAGCACGGTATTGGAGAGCGCATCCAGGTCGCTGAAAAATAAAATCTGGCATTCCGCTATGGCAATGGGGATGTCGAATTTGACCAGCACGGCTTTGTTGTTAATGTGCTGACCATTCAACACCGGCAGATATGAGCGAATTGGATGGTTGCCCTGAAGGCAAATCACGACATGCGTAGCTTCGGGCCATTCCGCCAGTTCGGCAAAATGAAACAGATAGGCGGTCTTCAGCTGGTATTCGCGGTTGACGGTCTGGTCATCCTCGGCATGGCAAACCGAAACGGCGCAAAGCCAGTAACAGACCAGCAGCGTTTGCAGAAAAACCCTAAACATCCGGATGTCTCAAAAACGCCAGGAGACTTGCGCCAAGTAAGCGCGTTGAATTTGACTGGCGACGGGAATGTACAAAATATCGCTGAATTCCGGATGATGGTTATCCAACAGGTTTTGGCCGCTGAGGGATAATTCCAGATCCTTGTGCGGATGCCAGCCCAAGCGAACATCCATGGTGAAATAGGCGGGAATTTTTCGGTTGGTATCCACAATTATTTTGTCAACGTAACGGCCCCAGAGATCCAGCTCGATCTCGTTGGTCAGATTGACCAGGGAACGTAAGGACAAAGTGTGCCCGGGATTTGAATGCGGTTCGGTTTTGGGATCGCGAAACCAGGCGGCGTCCGTGTCGTAATTGACCTGAAATTGATTGGCGCTATAGGAGGCCTGCAGGCGCCAGTCCTGACTGACACGGTAACTCAGCGAGGTTTCCAGGCCGTAACTTTTGACCTGCCGATAGTTGCCGACCGTGGCTTCCAGAATATTCCCGAAAACGGGATCCGCTCTGCCGCCGACAAACTTGGTTCCCTGCATCCTATCGTAGATGTTGTAAAACAACGCGGTATCGATATCCAGATTGCGATTGACTTGCCAGCGCCAGCCGGATTCGAAAGCCAGCAGATTTTCCGTCAGCATTTGGCGGTTGGCCGTGGCTTCAAAAAAAGTATTGCTGTCCGGCAGCAGCGGCTTAAATACCCGAATGCTGTGTTGCGCCCGATTGGGCAAGACTACCGCGCGGGAAACGGCGGCCCACAGACTGTGCTGTTTGTTGGGCGTCCACATCAAGCGTGCATTGGGCTCGGTTTCCCAGCCGGTATAGGTAAAGTGTTCGACCCGGTTGCCCAGGGTGAGGATCAAATCATCGCCGAGCGCGATTTGATCCTGTAAAAACAGGCCTATATTGTGTTGGGTGAATTGATCGGGTTCAAAGCCCAAGGTCAACGAATTATCGAACTTATCGGTGATGAGTTGATAATTCAGGCCCCACATCAACTGATGCTCGTGGTAATCGGGCAGGCTGTGCTGAAAGTCCACCACAAAATGCGAGCGATTCATTTCACTCACGGCCAATAGCCAGTCGGTTTGGGTAAACGACAGGGTCAAATCGGAATGGTGGCCGCTGTCGGTGTGGTGTTTCCAGTTGCCCTGCAGGCTGCCGGTAAAGCCGTCCCGGCCGAAGTCGTCCTGCCGCCATAATGGCGGAGTGGGCGAGGTCACTCCGATGAAATAACCTTGCAGCCGATAACGGGAAACATTGCCTTCCAGCATGAACTGATCGTGTTGGCTCAATTGGCTGTCCAGGCGAAAATTACCGTTCTGTGCGTTGCCGTAATCGTGGGTGTCCAAATTACCCGACCAATCAATGCTGGCATCGCGATAAATGCCATTCGCGGTACCGCGCAGGAAGGTCGAATCGGACAGCTTGCCGCCGTAACGGATACCGCCGAAGCCCTGTTCTTCCGATCCGCCGCCGCCGTACAACAGGCCGCCCTGAGTATCCTTGGCCGAGCGGGTGATGATGTTGATGGTACCGTTTACCGCGTTGGCGCCCCATAAACTGCCGCTGGGGCCGCGCAGCACTTCGATACGCTCTATATCCGGCAAGGCGGGGTTCTGCTGGCCCCAATACACCCCGCTGACCAATGGATCGTAAATGCTGCGGCCGTCTATCATGACTTGCAGTTTATTGGCGTACAAATCGTTGAAGCCGCGCGCGCTGACCGCCCAATTCCAGGCGTTGATTTTCGCCACGTTCATGCCGGGCACCATGCGCAGCAGTTCGGGCAGGCTGGTGACGCCGGAGCGGCGAATGTCTTCCGAGGTAATCACAAACGCCGCCGCGGGGCTGTCTTTAACGGATTGAGTCTGGCGGGATAAGCTGGAGACATCCAGCTCGGTTAATTCCTCCCAACTCAGGGGGAGTAAATCGTTGGTTGATTCGATGTCGTTGAATGTGTGTTCATTAGCCAGCGCTGGCGGGGAGAGTGTTCGCAGTAGCAGAATAAAAATGGCGGCATAGCGTTTGGGTGATGAAAACATAGCTAACGCTCGGAAATGGCGGGTAACCCGGACTGAAAATGATACAAACAAGGGTAGCAGTATACGCGGGCATAAAGTACATGCTTGCAAGCGTTATGCAAAATTTCCGTTAGGGTTAAAGCCATCATGCTCGATTGTGCTCCAGCCATCGCCGGGCGCCCAAGCCGGCCGCCCGCCCGCTTGCCAGACAGGCGGTCAGCAAATAGCCGCCGGTGGGGGCTTCCCAATCCAGCATTTCGCCGGCGCAGAACAGGCCAGGTAAATGGCGCAGCATCAAATGAGAGTCCAATGCGCTAAAGCAGACGCCTCCGGCGCTGCTGATGGCTTCCGCCAACGGGCGGGCGGCGGACAGCGTGACAGGCAAGTGCTTCAGGCTGCCGGCCAGTATGTCCGGATTTTGCATGTCGGTCGCGCACAGCACTTCGCGCAACAGCGCCGTTTTGGCGCCATCCAAATTCAGCCGCTTGCGCAGATGGTTGGCCAGGGTGGCCTTGCCGCGCGGTTGCGATAACCGGAAGGCAATATTGCGAATATCCCTATCGGGGCAAAGATCGATAAAAATACGGGCAAAGCCGCGATGTTTGATTTCGTCCCGCAGCATTGCCGAACAGGCGTAAATCAGGCCGCCTTCCAGGCCTTGGGCGGTCAGCATCAGATCGCCTGTTTGGCTGAAGCTTGCGCCGCCAGCATCGGCAAACTCCAAGCGTACAGACTTTAACGGTTGGCCGGCGAAACGCTCCCGAAAATATTCGCTCCAGGCCACCTCAAATCCGCAATTGGCCGGCCGCAAGGGCGCAACCTCGATACCGCGTTGCGCCAACAAGGCTTGCCACGAACCGTCGGAACCCAGTTGCGGCCAGCTGCCGCCGCCCAGGGCCAGAATGGCCGCGTCGGCCGCGACAAGCAGTTCGCCGCCGGGGTTGGCGAACTTGAGCCGCTTATCGTCCGACCAGCCTTGCCAGCGGTGGCGCATGTGAAAGCGCGCGCCGGCTTCGCGCAGCCTATGCAACCAGGCGCGCAGCAAGGGCGCTGCCTTCATGTCGCTGGGAAAAATCCGGCCGGAACTGCCGACGAAGGTATCCAGGCCCAAGCCTTTTACCCAGTCGCGTAGCGCTTCCGGGCAGAAATTACGCACTATCGGCTCCAGGTCGCCACGATGCCGGCCGTAGCGGGACAAAAAAAGATCTAGCGGCTCGGCGTGGCTGATATTCATGCCGCCCTTGCCGGCCATCAAAAATTTGCGCCCGGCCGACGGCATGGCGTCGTAAACATCGACTTTAACACCGGCGGAAAGCAAAATTTCGGCGGCCATCAGTCCGGCCGGACCCGCGCCTATAATGACTACAGGTTTGTCGGAAATACTCATATTGCCGGTAACTTATTGTTATCGGGATGCCAACGACGACTGAACCGTCGGCGTTCGACGTGGGGGCGTAAGCATCAGTGTCGGCACTCGCCTATGTCTTCGAACCAGATGTGCGGTGACTGTTCGATAAAGCGCCTCATCAACGCCGTGCAGTTTTCGTCGCGCAGTTCGACGACCTTGACGCCGGCCTCGCGTAGCCAATCCAGGTGGCCGGGGAAATTGGCCGACTCGCCCACCACCACGGTGCCGATGTTGAACTGGCGGATCAGGCCCGAGCAGTACCAGCAGGGCGCCAGGGTAGTCACCAGAATCTTGTCGCGGTAATCGGTTTGGCGGCCGGCCTTGCGGAAGGCGTCGGTTTCGCCGTGCACGGAGGGGTCGTTATCCTGAACGCGGCGGTTGCGGCCGCGGCCCAGCAAATTGCCGTCGGCGTCGAACAAGGCCGCGCCGACCGGCACGCCGCCTTCGTCGAATCCGGCCAGAGCTTCTTGATAGGCTATCGCCAACAGGTTTTCGTAGTTCATTTTGTTTCTCCGGAATTAGCTTCGATTCCATTGCGATTCATCGAGGCTGTCGAAAATCAGGCTTTTCCTTGCCTATAAATACCGCCGAGAAAACCAATGCCAACCAAACTTACGCAATATCCGGCAGTGAATGACTCAATCATGCTCGAAAGAAAAAGTGCTATGCCAAAGGAGAGTAAAACAGTCAATACGAATCGCCAATGCATTATCCCCCAAATAATCGAGAATAATTCCTCCATGGTTAGGATGTTTATTGTTTAGTTTGCAGCGGGAACCGCTCTGGATGTTTGATCATTTCTAAGGTCAAATCAATATCGATTTTCGGCCAATAAAAATGATTCGGTGACGGCTCTTCAACATGAAGAATGGCGTTGACCGCTTGGCTTTTAAACCACGGAAAATCGTCATAAGACATGAACAATTCGTCGGTTTGGGTTAGCAGCCAGGACACCGTGGCTGGAAATGTGCGTCACTTCAACCGGAAAAGTGTTGTTGCCAAGCGCTAACGAGTTCATCGTAATGTTGCTCCACTAAAGATTCGATTTCTTTCAACTACTTTCTGGAATAGCGATAATTTTTTGCCAGTTCAATTTCCGGTTACAGCCAGAATTTGGCTTCTCCATCTTCGGAAACGATATGCACATGCATCCGGAGCTCTTCTCTGGAGAAGAAAAAGAAGCGATAACCTGCTTCCTTAAATACCGTTGGGCTCATCGCTGCAAAAAATTCCGCAACATGTCGTGCCCATGCTCGGTCAAAATCGACTCGGGGTGGAATTGCACGCCTTCTATATCCAGGGTTTTATGACGCACGCCCATGATTTCGTCGATGTTGCCTTGCTCGTCCCGGGTCCAGGCGGTCACTTCCAGGCAGTCCGGCAAGCTAGACTGCTCAATGACCAGCGAATGATAGCGGGTGGCGGTGAACGGGTTGCTCAGACCCTTAAAAACGCCGATATCTTTGTGATAAACCGGCGATACCTTGCCGTGCATGATCTGCTTGGCGTGGATGATGTGGCCGCCGAAGGTGTAGCCTATGCTCTGATGGCCGAGGCAGACGCCCAGAATCGGGTACTTGCCGGCATAGCGGCGTATGGTTTCGACCGAAATACCGGCTTCCTTCGGTGTGCAGGGGCCGGGCGAGATGACGATTTTGTCCGGCCGCAGTTCTGCTATATCTTCCACCGTGACTTCGTCGTTGCGAACCACCACCACCTCGGCGCCGAGTTCGCCGAAATATTGCACCAGGTTGTAGGTGAAGGAATCGTAGTTGTCGACCATCACCAGTCTGACGCCGCTCATGCTTTGCCTCCGAGGCCGGCTTCGGCCATGCTGACGGCGCGGAACACCGCCCGGCCCTTGTTCATTGTTTCTTCCCATTCGTTAAGCGGTATCGAATCGTAGACGATGCCGGCACCGGCCTGAATGTGCAGGGTTTGATCCTTGATGACGGCGGTGCGGATCGCGATTGCGGTGTCCAGGTTGCCGGACCACGAGATATAGCCCACGGCGCCGGAATAAATGCCGCGCTTGACCGGCTCAAGTTCGTTTATGATTTCCATGGCCCGAATCTTGGGCGCGCCGCTGACCGTGCCGGCCGGAAAGGTGGCCGCCAGCACGTCGAAAGCGTTTTTGTCGTCCTGCAATTGGCCGGTGACGTTGGAGACAATATGCATCACATGCGAGTAACGTTCGACGATCATCTTGTCGGTGAGCTTGACGCTACCGATTTTGGCAACCCGGCCGGTATCGTTGCGGCCCAGGTCGATCAGCATCAGATGCTCGGCGATTTCCTTGGGATCGGCCAGCAACTCCTTCTCCAGTTCCAAGTCCTGTTCGTGGGTTTCGCCGCGGCGGCGGGTGCCGGCGATAGGGCGAACTGTAATTTCGTCGTCTTCCAGCCGCGCGAGAATCTCCGGCGAGGAACCGACGATGTGGAAGTCTTCCAGATTCAGGTAATACATGTAGGGCGAAGGATTCAGGCAGCGCAAGGCCCGGTATAAATCCAGCGGCGCGGCGCCGAATGGAATCGACATGCGCTGCGATAGCACCACCTGCATGCAATCGCCGTCGGTGATGTATTGCTTGGCCCGGCGCACCGCCTGCTCGAAACCCTGCTGGGTAAAGCCGGAGACGAAGTCGTTTTCGTGCACATGTTTGACCGATGCATGCGGATGCGGGTGAGCGTGCGGCTCGCGCAGTTTCGCCACCAATCGGTCCAGTCTGGCCTTGGCATTGTGGTAAGCGTTGTCCTGGGCGGGGTCGGCATGGGTCAGCAACAACATCTTGCCGGACAGATTGTCGAATACCAGCAAGTCCTGCGACACCATCAGCAGAATGTCCGGCGTGCCGATCGGATCGGGCTTGCCGCTGTTTTGCAGCTTGGGTTCGATATAGCTTATGGTTTCGTAGCCGAAATAGCCGACCAAGCCGCCGTTGAAACGCGGTAATCCGGGCACGTCCGGCACATTGTAGTGTTGCCGAAACTCTTCTATCCATGCCAGCGGTTGAGAGTGCTCGAAACTTTCCGTTACGCCTTCATTTTCCAGCGTGATATTGAATCCGCTGATTTTGACCCGGGTTTTGCAAGGCAGGCCGATGATGGAATAACGTCCCCATTGCTCGCCGCCGTGCACCGATTCGAATAAATAGGAATAAGGGCCGTCCGCCAGCTTTAAATAAGCGCTGAGCGGCGTATCCAGGTCGGCCAGCACTTCGCGGCAGACGGGGATGCGGTTGTAGCCTTGTTGGGCGTATTCGGAAAATTGCGCGGGTGTCATGCTGTTATGTTGGGTAACTGTCCGGAGAGTAGGCAAATAGCCGACTTGCTGTATAGAAGCTGCTAAAAACTGCCTGGATTATATCTTTTTTCGTTCATTTCAGCTTCGTTATAAAATCACCGCTTTTGCGGAACAGGATAGGGGCAATGAAACTGGTGACATGCATTCATAACGGACAGAGACAAATCGGTGCCGTAGTCGGCGAAAGCGTGGTGCTTGCTACTGGCCACATTCCGCATGCCGACAGCATGCCGGACTTTTTGGCCTCCGGTGCGAGCGGCTTGGCGGCGATGCGGGAATTGATTGCATCCGGTCGGCATCTGATCAATTTGACGGATATTCAGCTTTTGGCCCCCATTCCCAGGCCGGGCAAATTCCTGGGTATCGGTTTGAATTACGCCGACCACATCAGCGAAACCGGCCGGGATAAACCGGAATACCCAACTTTTTTTACCAAGCAAGCCAGTTGCGTTATCGGCCATGGCGCCGCCATACATTGCCCCAAGGTATCGGAAAAAGTCGATTACGAGGGCGAGTTGGGTTTTGTAATCGGCAAGCGTTGCCGGCATGTGTCGGTCGATAAAGCCCATGAAGTGATTGCCGGCTTCACCATTTGCAATGATGTGACTGTGCGCGACTGGCAGCAGCGCACGCCGACCTGGACATTGGGCAAGTCGTTCGATACCCATGGGCCTATGGGGCCCTGGCTGGTGACGGCGGACGAAATTGCCGACCCGCACAACTTGACTTTGAAAACCTGGGTGGACGATGAGTTGCGGCAAAACGCCAATACCGGAGAAATGCTGTTCAATTGTTACGAAATGATCGCCTATCTGACTCAGGCCATGACGCTGGAGCCGGGCGATGTGATCAGTACCGGTACGCCCGCCGGCGTGGGTGTCAAAATGAAACCGCGCGGTTATTTAAAAGCCGGCCAGTCCGTGCGGATTGAAATCGAGGGCATCGGAGCATTGATTAACCCGGTGATTGCCGAGCCGAATGAATTTTTGGCGGATAACCCGCGTTAAGTGGATATTAAGCGATGTTCGGCAAGCTATGCTCAACCCAAATAGAAGGTAGTTTGCCTACCAAGAGGTCATCGTGAAAAGCTTAGTCATATTCGCTCTGTTGAGCATATTGGTTCTGACCGGTTGCGCCTATCCGTCCTATCACCGAGGATATGCCGGCTACGGCAGCAGCTACAGTTCAGGCTACGATGTGCATACTTACTCCACTTATCCTGGCGCGGTGTATTATCGCCAACAAACCGTAGTACCGAGCTATTCCTACCGATACAGCCCGCCGCGCCACGATCACGGCCCGCGACACCATGATCGGGATTGGGGTAACAATCGGCATGATTGGAACAGAAACAGTCAAAACAGGCCGAGGGTGGAGCGTAATATTGCGGACATGCGCGGACCCGGCCCGGGCCGGTGGTCGGTGCCCAATATTAGCGGCGATCGTGACGGCTTTAGACAAAGAATGCAGCAACAGCCGGGAAGTGGCCGATTGAGAATGGAAGGCGGCGGTGATCGCTCGGGCGATTTCGGCGCTAGAAGGGAAGCAGATTCAGGTCGGCGGAATAATCATCGCGAAGGCGGCCGTTGAGGATAAGGCGACGTTGAATCTCCGTTCGGGATTAAAGTTCGACCCGAATACCCAGTTCGATCACCCGGTCCACGGGGATTTTGAAAAACGCAATCGGGCTGGCGCTGTTGTGGGTTAAATAGCGAAACAGCGACCTTTGCCAAGTCGGCATCGGGTTATGGCGTCGGAAAGCCAGGCGCTCGCTACCGATGAAGAACGAGACGGTTTTTTGATCGATCTCCAGGCCTTCATGGCAGCACAGTTGTAATGCCCTTCTGACGTCCTGTTCTTCCTGAAAACCGAAGTACAATTTCACCCGGAAGAAATTGCTTTTATCGCCAAAACAACGGATTTTGACCCTATGGGCTTCATCGACATAGGGTTCTTCCTTGGTGACGATGGTCAATACCACTATTTTTGCATGCATGACATGATTATGCTCCAGGTTATGCAATAACACCTGAGGCACGCCATGCAGACTGCGGGCCATGTAAATCGCGGTGCCGGGCACTGTCGCCAACGGACGGGATTTGATTTGTTCTTGTAATTCCTCGAATAAAACCCGCCGTTCTTCCAAATACCTTGCCAGCATTTCCTTGCCTCTGACCCAGGTGGTCATGACAACGAAAAGCAGGCTGGCAACCGCCAGCGGCAGCCAGCCGCCGGTTTGAATTTTCAGGCTGTTAGACGTCAGGAACAGCAAGTCGATCAGTAAAAACAGGCAGATAAAGCCGATGTTGATTATTTTGTTTCGTTGAGGCAAGGCCTGGAAGACCAAAAAGGCCAGGATGGTGTCGACTATCATGGTGCCCGTGACGGCAATCCCGTACGCGGATGCCAGCGCGGAGGCGCTTTTAAAGCTGATTACCAGCAAAAGCACCGAAGCCATCAACAACCAGTTGACGGTAGGCATATAGAATTGTCCCAAACCCTTTTGCGCGACATGTTGAATATCCATGCGCGGGCAATAGCCCAGTTTGATGGCTTGGCGCGTTACCGAGAAGGTGCCGGAGATAACGGCTTGCGAGGTAATGCAGGTGGCCAAGGTTGCCAGGGCAATCATCGGATACAGAGACCATTCGGGTGCCATCAGATAAAAGGGATTGAGCAACGCGGACGGACTGTTCAGCAACAACGCGCCCTGACCGAAATAATTCAATAGCAAGGCGGGAAACACGTAACCAAACCAGGCCAGACGTATCGGTTTTAAACCGAAGCTGCCCATGTCGGCATACAATGTTTCGGCTCCCGTTATTACCAATACCACCCCGCCCATGATGACAAAGCCTTGCCAGCCCAATTCACCCAGCAGCGTGAAAGCGTATGAGGGGTTGATAGCCATCAATACCTCTGGGTATTCGATGATATTCAATATGCCTAGCAAAGCCAGCACGGCAAACCAGACGGCCATAATGGGCGGGAAAAATTGGCTGAGTTGGCGATTGCCCTTGGTTTGCAGGATGAACAGTGCGCTCAGCACTATCAAGGAAAACGGCATCACCAGATTTTCGAAACGCGGCGCCACGACCTTGATGCCTTCGATGGCGCTTAACACCGAAATCGCGGGAGTAATGATGCTGTCGCCGTAAAACAGCGATGCGCCCAGCAAGCCCAGCAAAACTATGAGATGCTTGCGGCGTGGCTGACTTTTGGAACCTTGCAATGCCAGCGCCATTAAAGCGATGATGCCGCCTTCGCCCTTGTTGTCGGCGCGCATGATAAAGGTTGTGTATTTGGTGGCGACTATCAGCGCCAAGGCCCAAAAAATCAACGACAGAACGCCCAGCACGTGGTCGGTATCGGCCGGCAAGCCGCCGTGAAAGATTTCTTTTAAAGCATATAAAGGACTGGTGCCGATATCCGCAAATACAACGCCAATGGCGCAATAGGCAAGATAAGAGATGGGTTGCTTGGGCGACGCCGGAGGTTTTGCGGGCATAGGGTATCTGCGGGAAACGAGATGACTGTTGAAATTATGCCACAGTTTGTGATTTTTAACGCGACATGAATTTCAATTGACGGGCATATGCGCGACACAAAACGCGGTAAATGGCGGCTAAATCAGTCTGACGGCAAAGCCGCTTTTACCTTACAATGCCAAGCATTTTTTAATCGGTTTTTTTCAAACTGTATTATTTTTCATTTTTAAAGCAACGAGGGTGCTTTGCAGAACCACGATAAAGCTTTGTCTGGTGATTTAAGCGTAGGTATGGACATAACATTTTCAGGGAAGCGCATTTGGGCGGTTTTAATGGGCGAAGAGCGTCCACGGGATATGTTGTTGCTGTTCATGACCTTGGTGTTGCTGATACACATATGGTTGCTGACGGTACTGATGAAGCCGGAGCAGGAAATCACTCAAGCGGAACCTTTGGTGATGGAAGTCAGCATGATCGCAATGTCGGCTCCCAAGCCGGCGGTTGAACCGCCGAAACCGGCGCCGCCTCCGCCGCCGAAACCAACACCGCCCCCAAAACAACCCCCGAAGCCGAAGCCTGTCGTGAAAAAACCGCCACCGGTGGTGCAGGAAGCGCCTGATTTCGCGCCCTTTGAGCCCACTACGCCGGCGCCGCGGGATAGCCAGCCGACCGCCAACACTAGTTCAACGGCGGCCAGCACCAGCGAAGCGGCAGCAACCAAGGAAGCGCCCGCATTTACGGAAGCGAATTTTCGCGCCAATTATGCTCACAATCCCAAGCCGGAATATCCGGCCATTGCCCGTAGCCGCGCCTGGCAGGGTAAGGTCCTGCTACGGGTCAAGGTTTCCGCGGAAGGTTTGAGCGATGCCGTTACGGTGGAACAATCCAGCGGTCACGAAATATTGGATGAATCCGCCGTTGAGGCCGTCAAAAAGTGGCGCTTCATTCCCGCCAAGCGCGGCGACACGCCGGTAGCCAGTTCGGTGATCGTGCCGATCGATTTCAAATTGCGCAATTAAAACTACAATTTCAGGAGACTTTAATGCCTTTTCATGTTGAAACCGCCTTCATCATCGATGGCACTTTGTACACGCTGCTGGTGTTTTCACTGATAACGTGGACTTTGATATTTTTCAAGGTTTGGCAATTCGCTAAAAATAACTATTACAACAAGCGCTATGGTTACGCCTTTTGGAATGCCAAGGATTTGCGGGCGGCGGAAGAATTACCGGAAGAACAAAGCCGGGGCCCCAAGGCTCGCATTGCCAAATGCGGATTTGCCTGGTTGGCGGAATTGAACGACCCGGTGGCCGCCGCCAGCCTGAAATTTCGCGGCGCGCCGCCGGATTTGCTGGAGCAGGCACTGCGTAAACAGACTCAGGATGAACAACGGCGCATGGAAAGCGGCTTGACCATGTTGGCCAGTATCGGCAGTACCGCGCCGTTTGTGGGCCTGTTCGGTACCGTTATGGGTATCATGAATGCCATGCACGACATCAGCGCCAGCGGTTCCGCCAGTCTGGACGTGGTGGCGGGCCCCATAGGCGACGCGTTGATTGCCACGGCCATCGGTATTGCGGTAGCGGTACCGGCGGTATTGGCCTATAACTTTTTCCTGCGTCGCGCCAAACATCATCGGGCATCCCTAGAGCATTTTGTAGACGGTTTTTTACATATCGCCTTTGGCGAGAAATCAACGCAAGAAAAGGAGTAAACGCGATGGGATTTAAAACAAATTCCGACGACGACGAAGCCGTTAGCGAGATTAACGTCACGCCGCTGGTGGACGTGATGTTGGTGCTGGTGATTATTTTGTTGGTCACCGCGCCCTTGCTCACCCAATCGGTGCACGTGGCGCTGCCCAAAACCGCTTCCACCACCCCGGATACCGAGAAACAGCCCATGCAACTCGGTATCGACGCTCAAGGCGGCGTCACCCTCAACAAAGAGCCCATCGCCGACTTACCGGCCCTGGAAACCCTCTTGCAAAACGAATTGGCGGCAAATCCTGAATTGACCGTGCATGTATACGCGGATGAAGCGGTAAACTACGGCAAAGTCGCGGAAGTCATGGCGGCCGTGCAGCATGCCGGTATTGCCAAGCTGGCATTCGTAACGGTGGAAAAATAAGCGCACTGAAGATCGGCGCATCCGGGACCGAAAAGCCCGGACCCGCCGGCTTATTTTCGTGCCGGCAGATTTTTTTCGATATATTCTATCATCAGACCGGCAATGTCCTTGCCCGAGGCTTTTTCGATGCCTTCCAGACCGGGCGAGGAATTGACCTCCATCACCAACGGTCCGCGATTCGAGCGCAATAAATCCACTCCGCAGACATTCAAGCCCATGATTTTTGCGGCCCGTACCGCTGTAGACCGTTCCTGCGGCGTCAGTCGCGCCAACACGGCACTGCCTCCGCGATGCAAATTGGAACGAAACTCGCCTTCGCGGCCCTGACGCTTGATGGCCGCCACCACCTTATCGCCTATAACGAAACAGCGGATATCGCTGCCTCCGGCTTCCCGGACGAATTCTTGCACCATGATGTTGGCATTCAGGCCCATGAAGGCCTGAATCACGCTGCGGGCGGCATTGTCGGTTTCCGCCAGCACTACGCCTATGCCCTGCGATCCTTCCACCAGTTTGATCACCAGCGGCGCGCCGCCGACTTCGGCGATCAAGTCCTCGATATTGTCCGGGTTATGGGCAAAGGCCGTAATAGGCAGATCGATGCCTTTGCGGGCCAACAACTGGCTGGAAGCCATTTTGTCGCGGGAACGGCTGATGGCGGCCGAGTTGTTCAGGCAAAAGGTGTTCATCACTTCGAATTGTCGCAGCACCGCCGTACCGTAAAAGGTAATCGAGGCGCCGATACGCGGAATCACCGCATCGTAGCCCAGCAGGTTTTCGCCCTGATAATGTATCGAGGGCTTCATCGAGGTGATGTTCATATAGCAATGGGTGGGGTCCAGCACTCGGGCCTCGTGGCCGCGGGCGGTGGCGGCTTCCATCAGGCGCACGCTGGAATACAGCGTGGAGTCGCGGGACAGGATGGCGATTTTCATGGCAAATCGCTTAAGGTTTACAAGAGGATGGCGGTAAAATCGTTCACTTGGCGATGGGCGGCGCGGCTATCGACAGCCCGGTCTCGCACCAGCCAGCAGGTATCGAATCCGGCCGCGCGGGCCGCATCCAGCTCGGCCTCGATATCGGATAAAAACAGGATATCGGCGGCGGGCAAGCCTATTTGCCTGGCAATCGCCGAATAGGACGCCGCCTGCCGCTTGCCGCCGATATGGGTGTCGAAATAGCCGGAAAACAGCGGGGTCAAGTCGCCGTATTCGCTGTGGCCGAATAACAATTTTTGCGCATATACCGAACCGGAAGAATACACATACAGCGCATGACCCCGGGCATGCCAGTCCTTTAAACGTTCGGCGGCGTCGGGGTATATGTGGCCCTTGAAAGCGCCTTGCCGGTAACCGTCTTGCCAGATCAGGCCTTGCAGGGACTTGAGTGGGGTGATTTTTTGGTCGCGGTCTATCCAGGCTATGAATTGAGCGATCAATTGTTCGTCGTCCAAATCCGCGCCGCTGATTTGCCGCGCATCGTCCAGCAATGCTTTAACTTCCGGTTCCAGGCTATGTTGCCGGACAAAATCCGGCAGATGGGCGCGGGCATAGGGAAACAGCACGTCCTTCACGAACGACAAGGACGACGTGGTGCCTTCGATATCGGTGACGACGGCTCGGGTCATAAACCCGCCAGATACTGTTCGAAGGTGGGGAAACTCTCCGCAATCGGGTCGCCGGTAAAGTTGGCAATCCAGCCGTCCTCGGTGGTGAACAGCCGGATGCATTTGAAATCCGGATTTTCGCCCATGTCGAACCAGTGTTTGATATGGGCCGGCACGCTGATCAAATCGCCTTGCTCGCACAGAATGGCGTAAACCTTGTCGTCCCGATGCAAATAAAACAAGCCTCGCCCCTCCACGAAAAACCGTACTTCGAAGTCGTCGTGGGTGTGTTCGGACAGGAATTTTTGCCGCATGGCCTGTTTTTCCGGGTGGTCGGCTTTCAAACTGACCACATTCACCGATTTGAAACCGTATTGTTCGGTGAGGCGGTCGATATGTTGCTGATAGGCGTCCATGACTGTCAGCACTTCGACTTCGGAAATGAATTCGCTGCCGGCTTCCCAGCGCTCGAATTGCACGCCGATGCCGTCGAGTTGGCCGGCGATAGTGTCGAAATCTCGGTAAGTGGTGCCGTGTTGCGGTTGATCGGCCGGGTAGATAGTTAATGCGCTCATGGTTGTTTCACTCCGTGCAGACGTATTTCACAATCGAATAAAAATTCCAGCGCCTCGAGATGGCGCAGGGTTTCGGCTACCGAGCCGCCCCAGGTGTAAAAACCGTGGCCGGCAATGATATAGGCATGTGTGTCTTTGTGTTGGTCCAGAAACTGGTCCACTCGCGCCGCCAGACGCGGAATATCCTGATCGTTGGCGAAAATCGGGATGCTGATGCGGGTTTCGTGGGTGTCGATACCGGCCAGCGCCTTTAGAAGTTCGTAATCTTCCAGGACGATTTCGGCTTCGAACAGCCGGGCCGCCAAGGTGGCGTTGATCGAATGGGGGTGCAAGACCGCTTGAACGTCGGGATAACGCCGGTAAAGCGACGTGTGCAGCAAGGTTTCCGCGGAAGGTTTTTGTCCGTCCAGCGATTGGCCGTTCGGGTCTATCAACATGATGTCGTCGCGCTGCAATTGGCCTTTATGCCGGCCGGATACCGTGATGGCGATATTGCCGTCGGCAAGCCGAGCCGAGAAATTGCCGCTGGTGGCGGGTACCCAGCCCTTGCTGTCGATGAAGCGCCCGGCGGCGATCAAATCGTCGGCCTTGCTGAAAAATTCGTCGGTTTTTAAGTTCATGGGAAGGCTTTGCGAATTGCAAAAGAGAAGAGAAAGAGTTGGCCTGTAAGCCGGGTTCTGTCGAGAACAGCCATTCATCTAGGCGCTTGGTCACCCAAGCGCTCAAGCAATCTACCCAGGAACCGCGCGGGCCACGCGTATGTTCCTCTATTTGATCTTGCTCCGGGTGGGGTTTTCCCTGCCACGCCTGTTACCAGGCGCGCGGTGCGCTCTTACCGCACCATTTCACCCTTACCGGGTTCACAAAGAACCAGGCGGTATATTTTCTGCGGCACTTTCCGTAGGCTCGCGCCCCCCAGGCATTACCTGGCACCCTGCCCTATGGAGCCCGGACTTTCCTCCCTTCCATTTGCATGAAACGGCGGCTGCTCGGCCAACTCTGGCGCGAATTATACAGAACTTCCAAGCCGAAAGGGTGGCGCAATCAAGCCAGGTTCGGTTTCAGCCTTTGGTTTGACCTTCGGCGATGTGATTTTCGCGTGCTTCGCGAGCCTTTTCCAGTTTGGAAAACACCCGGAGAATGTCGGTGGCGGACAAAATGCCGATCAATTTGGCGCCGTCCACCACCGGCAGGGCGCCAATGCGGTGCTCGGCCATCATGGCTGCCGCTTCGGAGGCCGGCGTGTCGGCGGTAACGGTATAAACGCCCCGATGCATGATGTGCGCGACTTTTTGCGAGACCACATGCAGCTGGGTGTTGTCCTTATTGGATTCCACCGCGTTGGAGTTGCTTTTGGGTCCCAGGGCTTTATACAAATCGCGGTCGGAGACGATGCCGACCAATTTGCCCTTTTCCACCACCGGCAGATGACGGATTTTTTCGTAATGAATCAAAAAGAACACCCGATCGATCAAATCGTGGGGTTCCACGGTAAAAACTTTGCTGGTCATCAGCTCGGCGACGCGCATGCGGTACTCCTGGTTAATAAAATTATGCCGTGCCCCTTGTGTCCGGGGCGGTATTTCAAGCGGGAAGATCGATTATAGCGATATCATAAATAAATCATTTGGTTATAGACAAGTCTGAAACCGGATTTCGAATGGTGATGAGTATAATGCCACCCAGCCCATATTCCGTGATTATTTGAACATGAACAAACAAACCCGACTGGCGATATTCGATCGCCTTGCCGCCGCCATACCCGATCCCACCACCGAACTCAATTACGGCAGTCCATTCGAATTATTGATTGCGGTGGTTTTATCCGCTCAAGCCACCGACAAGGGCGTCAACAAGGCCACGGCTAAATTATTCCCGGTCGCCAATACTCCGCAGGCTATTCTGGCCTTGGGCGAAGACGGCTTGAAGGAATATATCAAGACCATAGGGCTGTTCAACAGCAAGGCCACCAATATCATCAAGCTCTGCGAGGCATTGATACAGCATCATGATGGACAGGTGCCGCAAAGCCGCGAAGCGCTGGAGGCCCTGGCCGGGGTGGGGCGCAAGACCGCCAATGTGATCTTGAATACCGCCTTCGGCCTGCCGACCATCGCCGTCGATACCCACATTTTCCGGGTCGCCAACCGCACCGGTCTGGCGCCCGGCAAAACCGTGCTGGAGGTGGAAAAAAAACTGGATAAAAGCGTTCCGCCGCGGCACAAAAAAGATGCCCACCACTTGCTGATCTTGCATGGCCGCTACGTTTGCGTGGCGAGAAAGCCCCGCTGTCCGGACTGCTGCATCGCCGATTTATGCGGGTTTAAGGAAAAAACCCGGTAGAGCGTTTACAATGCGTTAGACTGAACTTAGGGACCAAGCCTTGGTCGCATTTGCTCGGCCCGTCGGCTGAAGCCCATAATAATTAATCTTGACAGAGGATATATCATGAAAAAATTCACCAAGACTCCATTGACCCTGGCTATGGGTACCGCCGTGATGTCGGGTTTTGCGGTCAATGCGCAAGCCGAAGCCAATCCGTTCGCCGTCAACGAATTAGCCAGCGGCTACATGGTGGCCGAGGCTTCCAACAAAACCGGCCACGGTGCTTGCGGCGGCAATGTCGCCGATGCCAACGGTAACAAAATCAGCAAAGCCGAAGGTAAAAAAGCCCAACCCGAGGTCAAAAAAGCCGAAGGCTCCTGCGGCGAAGGCATGTGCGGCGGCATGATGCAGGGCGGCAAAATGAAAAAAGGCATGGAAGGCATGTGCGGTGAGATGATGAAGGGCAAGGAAGGCGCTTGCGGCATGATGGGCGGTGGCATGGGCGGCATGAAACATGGTGACGAAGCCGGCGCCGAAAAAGCCGAGGAAGGTAGTTGCGGCGCCATGATGAAGGGTGGCGAAGGCAGTTGCGGTTCCAAGGTGGATGCCGATAAAGCCGCCGGCGAGTAATCGGCTTTGGTGCAATCAGGCCCATCATGAATCAACCGCCGTCAATCAATGCGGCCGGCCTGGGATTGCGGCGGTCTTTTTTAAGCGAGATCGCCGTTGATCCTCCCGCCAACGTCGGCTTCTACGAAGTGGCGCCGGAAAACTGGATGACTTTGGGCGGCAAACTCGGCAAGCAGTTTCGGGCCCTGACCGAGAAATTTCAGTTTATTTGCCACGGCTTGTCACTGTCGATAGGCAGTAGCGATCCGCTGGACGAACAATTCGTGCGGGATTTGAAAAAATTCATGGCCGCGCACGGCATCCGCTACTACAGCGAGCATTTGAGTTATTGCAGTCATGGCGGCCATTTGTACGACCTGATGCCGATTCCGTTTACCGCCGACGCGGTAAAACACGTCGCCGCCCGTATCCGCCGCGTACAGGACATACTGGAACATAAAATCGCCATCGAAAACGTTTCCTACTACGCCGCCCCCGGCCGGGAAATGTCGGAGATCGAGTTTTTCAATGCGGTAGTCGAAGAGGCCGACTGCAATGTGTTGATAGATATCAACAATATTTACGTCAACAGCGTCAATCACGCTTACGATGCCGAGGCCTTTTTAAACGCCATGCCCGGCCAACGCATCGCTTATGCGCATATCGCTGGCCATTATGTCGAAGCCGAGGATTTTCTGGTCGATACCCACGGCGCCCCGGTCATCGATCCGGTTTGGCGTTTGCTCGACAAGGCCTACCAACGTTTCGGGGTGTTTCCAACCTTGCTGGAGCGCGATTTCAATCTGCCACCCTTGGCGGAATTGTTACTGGAAGTCGACACCATACGCGCCATTCAAGCCGGCTCGGGCCAGCGGCCAGCGCCGTCGGAGGCCTGATGGGCGTCGATTTCAAGGCCAAGCAGGCCGAGTTTGCCGCCTATATTCGCGACCCCGGCCATTTTCCAGCGCCGGCCGATGTCGACCCCAGGCGCATGGCCATGTACCGGGAACTGTTTTTCAACAACATCGACGGTTTCCTCGGCAGCAATTTCCCGCTGTTGCGCGGAATACTCGGCGAGGCGCAATGGCACGATCTGGCGCGGGATTTTTTCGCCCGTCACTCCTGCGGAACCCCGCATTTTTCCGAAATCGCCGAGGAGTTTTTGGATTACCTGCAAAACGAACGCCGGGCGGAAGCCGATTTGCCGTTCCTGCTGGAATTGGCGCATTACGAATGGGTGGAAATGGCCTTGTCCATTGCTCCGGCGGAGCCGGTTTACGGCGATGCCGCGTTTGCGGAACAGGTGTTGCAACAAAGCGTCAGCCTGTCGCCGGTTGCTTGGCCGCTGGCCTATCAATATCCGGTTCATCGCATAGGTCCGGATTTCCTGCCGCAATCCGCTCCGGAACAACCCAGTTATTTGGTGGTATACCGGGACGCGGACGATCAGGTGCGTTTCATGCAGACCACGCCGCCAACCTATCGCTTGCTGCAATTGATAGAGCAGCAAGGCAGCGTGGTCGGCGAGAGTGTCTTGCAATTGCTGGCCGCGGAACTGGCACCGCAAATCGAGTTGGACTCGGTATTGAGCTTCGGCGGGCAAACCCTGCGGGAACTGGCGATGAAGGGCGTGCTTATTCCGGCTGTTGACGTTTAAAGCCGTGCACCCATACCAAGCCGTCTTCGTTCCATTCCATGTTGGCGTGCATTTTTAAAATCAAATCCTTGTACATGGCCAGATTCGGATAGCCCTCGGCTTGCGCGTCCCGGTCCGTCATATCGCCAAGTCGCTGCCTCGCCACCTCGGTGACCACAAAGGTCACGCCTTCCAACTCAAAGGTCTCGCCGGGATAGGCATATAAGCCGTCGCGGCGTTGCTGGGTTTTCTGTCCGCTCAGCGCGGCGGACACCAGTTTCGGCTGGCGGACCAGTCTATCGATCTGGCAGGTTTTTTCGGGGTATTCGGTCATTATTGCGTCCTGTTACTGGGAAAGTGGCGCGGCGCGCCGGCTTCATGAATGTTGGGTTGTCCAAGCCGGGTATTATCAACCATAATGCCGCCTTTTAGTGATTTGGAGGCCCGAAATGCGTTATTTGCATACCATGGTTCGCGTTAACAATTTAGAGGAGTCGCTGGAGTTTTATTGCGGCAAATTAGGCCTGTCCGAAATACGCCGCATGGAGAGCGAGGCCGGCCGCTTCACGCTGGTGTATCTGGCGGCGCCCGGCGATGCCGCGCGGGCCGGCGAAAACGATGCGCCGTTGTTGGAATTGACCTACAACTGGGATCCCGAGACATATGGCGGCGGCCGCAATTTCGGCCACTTGGCGTTCGAGGTTGACGATATTTACGCGGTTTGCCAACGCTTGCTGGAACAAGGCGTGACGATCAACCGGCCGCCGCGTGACGGCTGGATGGCCTTTATCCGCTCGCCCGATCAGATATCCATAGAGCTGTTGCAAAAAGGCGCGCCCTTGCCGGTTCGGGAACCCTGGGCCAGCATGGTCAATACCGGCGTCTGGTAAACAAACCCGGACATGCCGTTGCCGCCGCTGAGTCTTTACATTCATTTTCCCTGGTGCATCCGGAAATGCCCCTATTGCGACTTTAATTCGCATGCTGTCAAAGCGGGCATCCCCGAAATGCAATACGTGGACGCCTTGCTGGCGGATTTACAAGCCGACCTGACTTTGTTGACGGCGCCTCGACCAATATGCAGCATATTCATGGGCGGCGGCACGCCCAGCCTGTTTTCGCCGCAAGCCATGCGGAACTTGCTGGCTGGGATTGAAAATCTGCTCACCCTGGCTGCGGATTGCGAAATCACTCTGGAAGCCAATCCGGGCAGCTTTGAAAGCGCCAAGTTCGAGGCCTATCGCGAATTGGGCATCAACCGGCTCTCCATCGGCATACAGAGCTTTGACGACCGTCAACTGAAAAAACTAGGCCGGGTGCATAGTGCCGACGAGGCGCTGAATGCCGTGCAAATCGCCCAACGGGCCGGCTTCGAAAACCTGAATTTGGATCTGATGTTCGGCCTGCCGGGGCAAACCGAGGCCGATGCGCTGGCGGATATTCGCAAGGCGATTTCGCTGCAAACCAGCCACCTGTCGTTTTATCAGCTGACGCTGGAGCCCAACACCTATTTTTATAAATTCCCGCCGCAACTACCGGAAGACGAAAATATTTTCGCCCTGCAAAAAGCCTGTCAGCGGGTTTTGGCGGCAAGCGGCTACCGACAATACGAGATTTCGGCTTACGCCAAGGACGGTTTTCAATGCCGGCATAATCGCAACTACTGGCAATTCGGCGATTACCTGGGTATTGGAGCGGGCGCTCACGGCAAAATCAGCCGTAACTTGCCGGACGATATCATTCGCACCGCCAAGCCTAAAAGCCCTGAACAATATATGCATAAATCGGCGCCCGCGACTTGCGTACCCATCGAGCAGGCGCAATTGCCGCTGGAGTTTGCGATGAACCTTTTGCGTCTGAAAACCGGCTTTAATCTCAGCGGCTACACCGACGTAACCGGCCTGCCGCCGGAGAGCCTGCAGCCAGCTCTGCAGCATTGTCTGGAGCAGGGTTTGCTGGTCGAACAACAACGGCAGATATTTTGCTCCGAACGGGGCTGGGATTTTCTGGACGATATTTTGGAAAAGTTCATTCCCTGATGGCACGCGGGTTATAATCGCCGGCCAATTCGCTTTGAAGCAAAGAATATGCTCGACTACCAAAAACAATTCATCGCCTACGCCCTACAATGCGGGGTGCTTAAATTCGGCGATTTTCAGCTAAAGTCCGGCCGCGCCAGCCCTTATTTCTTCAATACTGGCCTGTTCAATACCGGCGAGAGGCTCGATAAACTGGGTCAATTTTATGCCCAAACCCTGATCAACGCCGAAGTGGCTGTCGATGTGCTGTACGGCCCGGCCTATAAGGGTATTCCTTTAGTCAGCACCACTGCGATAGCCTATTCCCGCCTACGAGGCGACATTCCGTTTGCCTTTAACCGCAAGGAAGCCAAGGATCACGGCGAAGGCGGCGTATTGGTCGGCGCCCCCTTGCAGGGTAATGTATGGATACTGGATGACGTGATCACGGCAGGTACCTCGGTGCGCGAATCCGTGGAGATTATCCGTGCCGCCAGTGCCACTGTGGCCGGGGTGGTTATTGCACTGGACCGGCAGGAAAAGGGTCAGAACCGGATATCCGCCGTGCAGGAAGTTTCGCAACAATTCGGCGTACCGGTATTGGCTATCATTTCTCTGGCGCACATCATCGAATTCATCGAACAAAGCACCGAATTTTCCGACAAGTTGCCGATTATCCGCGGCTATCGGCAACAATACGGTATTTAGGCTTATCATAAGCGTCGTTCTTCCGCTTATTTGTATTTAGTCTACAATTAGCCCTTACTATTCGCCCTCTTAACACGAGTACAGTCAGCAGAAAGGCTTGCCATGAGAAATCTGGAATTTAAAGAACAATTACACGAATATTCGCACTGGCGTGAGCAACTGATTCAAGCGATCGAGATGTACCGTGAATGGCGTAACCGCCACAAATTCAGCGATCCACAGAGTACCGACACCTTGCTGAATATCCTACAAGGTTTGAATATGGATAGAGTGACGCTGGCTTTCGTGGCCGAATTTTCCCGCGGTAAAACCGAACTGATCAATTCGCTGTTTTTTGCCGAAACCGGCGTGCGTTTATTGCCGTCTTCCCCCGGTCGCACCACCATGTCGCCCACCGAGTTGTTTTGGGACGCGGAGGGTGGCAGCTACATTCGTTTGTTGAATATCGAAAGCCGCTTGGAAGACATTTCCTTGATGGATTTCAAACGTAACCCCGAGCGCTGGACCGAAATCAGCCTGAATGTCGACTCGCCCACCCAAATGCAGGAAGCTTTCAAGGAATTGATTTCCACTAAAAAAGTCAGCAAGGAGACCGCCGACAAATTGGGTTTGTGGAACGAACGCGAAGCCGCCGAACAAGGCATCATCAACCCCGAATTTGTGGAAGTGCCCTGCTGGCGGCATGCCTTGATCAGCTTTCCGCATCCTCTGCTGAAAGAAGGTTTGTGCATCCTAGATACCCCAGGTCTGAATGCCTTGGGCACCGAGCCTGAGTTAACCCTCAGCATGTTGCCCAGTGCTCAGGCCATCGTGTTTGTGCTGGCGGCCGATACCGGCGTCACCAAAAGCGATCTGGAAATGTGGAAAAGCCATGTTTGCAGTGCCAGGGGGCAACGCCGCCAAGGTCTGGCGGTAGTCATGAACAAAATCGATTCCATGTGGGACGATCTGGCCGGCGAAACCGGTTACGATGCGGCGATTCAAAAACAAATCGAAACCTCGGCCACCATTCTGAACCTGAAACAGGAGCTGATTTTCCCGGTTTCCGCCAAACAGGCCCTGCTGGCCAAGGTGAAGGGTGACGAAGCATTGCTGGAGAGAAGTCGCCTGAATAAATTGGAAAACTACCTGTCGGAAGATATTTTGAATCAGCGCCGCGAAATTCTAAAAGGCGTGGTCGAAAAAGACATCGGCTTTCTGGTCAGCGAATCGATCAAATTGATGAACAGCAAAGTCGTCAATGCCAGCAAACAGCTGGAAGAATTCAAACAGGTCGACTTCGAAAACCAGGAGATGACCGGCAAGCTGATGGCGGAAACTCGCGATCGGCAAAATACCTATATGGCCAATATCGAGAACTTTCAGGCCAGCCGCAAGGTATTTGCCGTGCAGGCCCGCATGTTGATCGACTCGTTCGCCAAAGAGAGAATCGATGAAATCATCCTGCGCACCAAGCAGGACATGAGCAAAAGCCTGACCACTTACGGCATGAAACAAAACATGCGCAAGTTGTTCGACGAGCTGCGCGACCTGTTGCAGGATTCCGTCGATATCACCGAAGAAACCCGCCGTCTGATCAAGGCCATACACAAAAAATTTCAGGACGAATACGGTTTCAAGGAAATCGAGCCACAATTGTTTTCGATCAAGCAATATCAGTTCGAACTGGAACAGATTTTTGAAGAAGGGGAAGCTTTTCGCAGTAGTGCCCGTACCACGATGACCGAGCAAAGCCTGGTGGTCAACAAGCTTTACAGCACCCTGATCGCCAAGGCACGCACCATTCTGCAGCAAGCGCATAAGGATGCGGCGACCTGGAGCAACAGCGTGTTGACACCGCTGATGCACCAAATCAAGGACCACAAGAAACAGATCGAAAGCCGCTTGATCATGCTGCGCAAAATCAACGAATCCAAGGGCAATGTGAGCGAGAGCATCGCCCAGCTGGAAGCCGAACTAGCGCCGCTGAAACAGCAACGCCAGGAATTGCTGGCCATCATCAAGGCCATGCAAATCAATATAACCGATATCGAAACCGCTTGATCGATCCGACAGACTTGGTGGTACGGATGCGTTTCCTATCCCGAACCGGAAAATCAAGGAACGCCAGCAGCCCGGCCCGATCTTGTATTCAAACGCATTGAGATATTTGGCGATAGCCCGGCGCAAACTCATATTGCCTTGGGTTGCGCTGTTTTTGCACGCTCCGCGGCAAGTCGTTCATGGCCAATACAGACTTGGCGTTTATGCCCGGTATCGCTGTCGGTTTGGGATCCCGCTCAAAATAAAACTACGCACTCTGTTACCTTTCCTCCCTCCCGCCCGTGAAAATTATGTTGTCTCGGTGACATCCGGGGACTTTTTTTGAGCTGCGGAAATCATGGTTTTCAAATCAAATGTCGTCAGCATACAGAAGCATGGAGTGCGATGGCCCGCCGCAAGTCGAACATTGCGCGGATTAATTGTCTATCCGTCGCTGTAACCGGTAAAATTCACGCCAGACTTTGCGTCCTCGCTAGAAGGCGCGCATCCACGGATTTATCATTGAGGAGTTCCATGCCATGAGTGACACACAAACACACGCCGAAGTTTTGGTCCTGGGCGGTGGTCCCGGCGGTTATACCGCCGCGTTCCGCGCCGCCGATCTGGGTAAGCAGGTGGTTTTGGTCGAGCGCTATCCGGTGTTGGGTGGCGTGTGTTTGAATGTAGGCTGCATTCCTTCCAAAGCCTTGCTGCACGCGGCGCAAATCATTCACGAAGCGGAAGAGATGGCCGAGCATGGGGTCAGCTTCGGCAAGCCCGCTATCGATATCGACAAAATTCGCGGTTGGAAGCAAAGCGTCAGCCAAGGCTTGAATCAAGGTTTGGGCAAACTGGCCAAACAGCGTAAGGTCACCGTGATTAATGGCGTCGGCAAATTCGCCTCGGCTAATAGTCTGACTGTGGAAAGCGACTCCGGCAGCCAAACTATCACGTTCGACAGCGCTATCATCGCCGCCGGCTCACAGCCGACCAAAATCCCCGGCTTTCCGCATGACGACCCGCGCGTGTGGGATTCCACCGATGCCTTGAATCTAAGCTGCGTACCGGAAAATCTGTTGATTGTCGGCGGCGGCATCATCGGCCTGGAAATGGCCACCGTTTACCATGCGCTGGGTTCGAAAATCAGCGTGGTCGAGTTGATGGATCAAATCATCCCCGGCTGCGACAAGGACTTGGTTACCCCGCTGCAACGCAAGATCAAAAAGCAATACGACAACCTGTGGCTGAAAACCAGCGTCCAGGCCATGGAAGCCAGCGATGCCGGCATTAAGGTGACCATGGAAGGCAAGGATGCGCCGGAAGCGGCCGTGTTCGACGCGGTGTTGGTGGCTGTCGGCCGCCGCCCCAACGGTAAGTTAATCGATGCCGACAAAGCCGGCGTGACGGTCGACGACAGAGGCTTCATTCCGGTCGACAAGCAGGGCCGCACCAACGTCAGCCACATCTTCGCCATCGGCGACATCGTCGGCAACCCCATGCTGGCGCATAAAGCTACCCACGAAGGCAAAATCGCCGCCGAAACCATAGCCGGCCATAAAGCCGGTTTCGACGCGCTGACCATTCCATCGGTGGCCTATACCGATCCGGAAGTGGCCTGGATGGGCTTGACCGAAAACCAAGCCAAGGAACAGGGCGTGGAATACGAAAAAGCTACCTTCCCCTGGGCGGCCAGCGGCCGTTCTCTGGCCTTGGGCCGCAGCGAAGGTTTGACCAAAATCCTCACCGATAAAACCACGGGCCGCATTTTGGGCGCCGGCATGACCGGCCCCGGCGCCGGTGAACTGATAGCCGAAGCCGTGTTGGCGCTGGAAATGGGTGCGGATGCCACCGACATCAGCCTCAGCATTCACCCGCATCCAACCTTGTCGGAAACCTTCGCCTTTGCGGCGGAAATGATAGAGGGCACGATTACGGATTTGTATGTGAAGAAATAAGCCATACCGGGTGGTTTTGCAACTGCAAACCGACTCCATTTCCTAATCCGAGGTTTACCGTGAAAGAATATAAAGTGGTTATTTATCAGGAAGGCATGCTGGGTTCACTGTTGTTGGGCGCTTCAAAGGTCGATCCGGTAAAGTTCACCGACTTTTTAAACAAAAATGCCCGCCAGGGTTGGCGGGTGGTGACGATGGAAAAGGATATACGTCGCATGTTGTTGCTGTGGCAGCGCGAAGCCTATCTGGTGATTATGGAGAGGGAGACATGAAACTGGGCGTCGGTATCTGTCTGCTGATTGTGGTGTTATGGACAGCACTGGCCCTGCTGCAGCTTTGGTTTAGCCTGCTGACGACCGAGGTGTTCATCAAGCTAACCATTTCCGCCGTGGTGATTGTTGCCGCTGTGTTACTGGTGGCGCTGGGTATACGTGAATACCTGAGCGACAAAGAGCTTAAATCCAAGGGCTTCATAGACGAATAATTCCTGGGTGTTAGGAAAAGCCGGAGTGCGCCGTGTGTAGCATTCCGGCCTTCCGTTACCGATTCTTAAAGAACGCCTCCAGCGCCGCCGCCCTATCCTTGCCAACCAACTGCGCATGCGGGCGGCTTTCGATCAGCTGCATGTATTCCGCGATACCCGGAAGATGTTCGGCGACCAAATTCCTGTCGTAGATCTGTTGGGTGGCAAAGCCCACCAATTGCAAATGCGGCCAAGCCACCACGTCGGCGGCGGAAAAATGTTCTCCCAACGCGTAAGGCGATAGCGTCATTAACCGGGCCAGCCCGCGCAGGCCGTTTTCGACCTTGGTCAATACTTCGTCCTTGGTTTCCCGAGACACCTTACCGCCGAATATCGCTTCCGAGTATATGCGCCGGGCAATCTGCTCCACATTCAGCTCGATATGCTGGATGAATTCCCGGCATTTCGCCCTTTCGAAGACATCGTCGGGGTATAGGCTGGGGGCCTCCGGATAGGCATCTTCCAGATACTCCAGAATCGCTTGCGACTCCGACAAATAGCCCTCGGCGGTTTTGATGAAGGGAATCTTACCCAGCGGCGAGCGTTTTAATACCGCCTCGCTTTGCGCCGGCGGCAAGGTTTCCTCCGCGAAAGCCAGATTTTTTTCCAAAAGCGCCAGTTTGACTTTGTTGTAATAGTTGCTGATGGCAACGCCGTAAAGTGTGATCATGAACATATCTCCGTGGGATGAAAAATGGGCCCGACTATACCGACCGGTCAGTCCGTTGCAATAATACAGACCGGTCGGTATAGTGGCAAGTTTTATTCCGTTTGCTTTATGTCGCAAAATCTTCAAGAACGCATTCTGCGGGCCGCTTCCGCGCTTTTTTACCGCCAAGGCATCAAGTCGACCGGCGTCGACGCGGTAGTCAAAGCCGCAGGCACCACCAAGATGAGTTTGTACAAATACTTTCCATCCAAGGACGATTTGGTACTGGCGTATTTGGACAATCGCCGCGAGGCCATGCGGCTGCGGTTGCTGCGGGACATGCCGAATACTGATTCGCCCAAGGAAAAACTGTTGGCGGTATTCGATGTGTTTGCGGAACTGCATGCCGACCCCGAGTTCCGCGGTTGCCCGTTCATCAACGCCGCGGCCGAGTTCGCCGAAGAAGGCGGCCGCGTACAACAAGCCGCCGCCGCCTATTCTGCGTCGTTCCGCCAGCTGTTGGCCGGTTTGGCCGAGCAGGCCGGCGCCCGGCAAGCGGACGAGCTTGCCGGGCACTTGTCCATGCTGATTGCCGGCGCAATGGTCAGGGAGCAAATGCAGAAAGGCTCGGGCGGCATGCGGGATGCCCGGAAAGCAGCCGAAATTCTGCTCGGCAATTATCTTGCCGCGGCTGAATCTCCCATCCTCGACTAACCGACGACCAAGCCCATGTGGATACAAAAAGAAATACGCCTAAAACCCCGCGGCCGCGGCTTTCACTTGGTGACCGACGAAATCGTCGCCCAGCTGCCGGAATTGCGCCGGATCGATATCGGCCTGTTGCATGTGTTCATCAAACATACCTCGGCCTCCCTGACGCTCAACGAAAACGCCGACCCCACGGTAAGAACGGACTTCGAAAGCTTCTTCAACCGGGCCGTGCCGGAAGACCCACCTTATTACAAGCACATGGACGAAGGCAGCGACGACCTGCCGGCGCACTTGAAAAGCAGCCTGCTCGGTTGCGGCTTGACGCTGCCCATCAATAGCGGCCGCCTGAACGTGGGCATCTGGCAGGGCATTTATCTGTGCGAACATCGCAACCACGGCGGCAGCCGCAGCTTGGTGTTAACCCTGCATGGCGAATAGGCCGGCAGTGCAATGGTGGTGGTGGCAGCGTACAATACGCGGCTATTTGAAAAGCCGAATACGGGGGTATTTATGAAACGCTTGAAATGTTTACTCAGTGCGCTACTGCTAGCATCCAGTATGGCCGCGGTTGCCGAGAAGGAAATGACGGTTTACCGCAGTCCGACCTGCGGTTGCTGCGGCAAATGGATAACCCATGTCAAGCAACATCACTTTGCGGTCAAGGATATCGTCAGCGACGATATGCAGGCGATCAAACAAAAATTCGGCGTGCCGGCGGAATTGTCTTCTTGCCATACCGCCATCGTCGACGGTTATGTAATCGAAGGCCACGTGCCGGCGGCCGATATTGAAAAACTGCTGCAAACCAAACCCGCCGTGGTAGGTATTTCCGCGCCAGGCATGCCCATGGGCAGCCCCGGCATGGAAATGGGCGGCCGGCGGGACGATTATACGGTGGTTTCGTTCGATAAAGACGGCAAGGCTGAAGTGTTTTCCGAACACAAAGCTGACCAATAATCCTGTTTCACGCTCAATTTAGTTTTACCCGATTCGATACTTTATGCAGATCCAAGCCACCTTGCAGAAATTGCTCGACAAACATGACCTCACGGCCGCCGAAATGCAGACGGTGATGCGGGCCATGATGAACGGCGAACTCAGCGACGCCCAGACCGCCGGCTTTCTGATCGCCCTGCGCTGCAAGGGCGAAACCGTCGAGGAAATCGCCGCGGCCGTGTCGGTGTTGCGGGAACTGGTGCGCCCGGTACCGGTCGGCGGCGATCACGTTATCGACACCTGCGGCACCGGCGGCGACGGCGCCAACACGTTCAACATTTCCACCACGGCGGCCTTCGTCGTGGCCGCGGCCGGAGGCAAGGTCGCCAAACACGGCAACCGCTCGGTCTCCAGCAGCTGCGGCAGCGCGGACGTGCTGGAAGCCGCCGGCATCAACCTGGACATGCCGGCCGAACAAGTGGCGGACTGCGTGAACCGGATTGGCGTGGGTTTTTTGTTTGCCGCCAAACACCACAGCGCGGTGCGGCATACGGTTGGCCCGCGTAAGGAAATGGGCGTCAGAACCCTATTCAATCTGATCGGACCGATGTCCAATCCGGCCAATGCCCCGCATCAATTGATCGGCGTGTTCGACAAACAATGGCTGGTGCCGGTGGCGGAAGTGTTGAAAAAACTCGGCAGCAAGCATGTGCTGGTGGTGCACGCCCGGGACGGGCTGGATGAAATCAGCATCGCCGCAGCTACCGACGTGGCCGAATTGAAAAACGGCGAGGTCTCTAGCTATGTCGTCACTCCGGAACAATTCGGCCTGCAACGCGCCGGCCTGGACAGTCTTGCAGTCGGCAATGCCCAGGACAGCTTGGCAATTATCCGCCAGGTATTGAATAATCAAGCCAGCCCGGCGCGGGACATTGTGGCGCTGAACGCCGGCGCGGCGATTTACGCGGCGGATCTGGTAGATTCGCTAGCGGCCGGTGTGAACCGTGCGCATGAAGTGTTGGCGGATGGGAGTGCGTTGGCTAAATTTGAGGCGTTGGTCGCGTATTCTTGACGTTTTGTGCCGCACGCGCGACCGGGTGCGCTAGCCTAAATTGTTCGATTTTCGCTATCGCAGCAACTCTGCTTTTAAAGGGGAAAAATAATGGAATTTAAAAGGCAATATATCGTTAACGAAAGCAATCAAAAAATCGCCGTACAGCTTGATATCGATACTTTCGAAAAAATCGAAAATGTTTTGGAAAACTATGCGTTGGTGCAACTGATATACGCCGATGACAGCGACGCTTTAAATATCGAACAAGCCAAAAAATACTATGCCAGCCTGGATAAGGCTTGATGCAGATTGAATATCGCAAGAAATTTCTGAAACAATTGGCCGATTTGCCGGCATCGGTTCGTCCGAAGATTGAGCAATTTGTATTTGAGGATTTAACGAAAGCAACGAGTATTTTCGAATTAGGGAAATTCGAAAAAATGCAAGGATATGATGGGTTTTATAAGGCTCGGTTTGGCGATTATCGGGTGGGATTGCTGGTTAAGGATGACGTGGTGGTTGTGGCTACGGTGATGCATAGAAAGGAAATTTATAAGTTTTTTCCTTAAGTTTTTAGCTGCCCTCTCTTCAGGGTTGGTGTAAGGTATTTTTGTGTCGCTATCGCGACGGTTTTTTTGTATGTCGGGTCTCGGCCCGACAGCCGAGATACTTTTCTTTGCTTGTCCAAAGAAAAGTATCCAAAAGAAAAGACACCCCATGCCGCGTTTATCCTGCGCTCCTCGGGTTTGAGCGGGGTTTTCCGAAGGGGCTTCCCAGCCCCTGCGAAAAACGCGATGCATCCCTGCATCGCCCCTATCGGGCAAATCCACTCAAACCCTCCGGTGCTCGGCGCGGCATCAGGGGAGAAAACCCGTTGCGGGATTTGAAGTGGTTGGATAATTTGACAACGACAGGAATTTGAAGGATGTGCCGACGTTAGGAGGCGCATCATTCGCGGCCGATGCGCTTCACTTCGTTCAGCACATCCTACGTGCTTATAAAGATTAAACGAATGCCAGCAGATGTTTTCAAAAGGCCATAAGGTGTGCTTGTGAACCGCGAAGCAATTTATAGGATGCTGCTGAGCGATAGCGAGGCGCATCGGTTACGATAGATAGCGATCAATATTGCCCTATGCTTCGAGTGGGAACATTTTGAGAGAGAGGCATCGCATCCCGAATCGCAGAACGGTTCAATCGGCGCGCCGACGTCAGAGCATCGGTACGATAAGCAGTGAGAGAACATAAACTACGGCAATGGTTTTCTCCCCTTATGCCGCGCCGAGCACCGGAGGGTTTGAGCGGATTTGCCCGATAGGGGCGATGCAGGGATGCATCGCGTTTTACGTAGGGGCTGGGAAGCCCCTTCGGAAAACCCCGCTCAAACCCGAGGAGCGCAGGGAATACGCGGCATCCGGGTTGCCTTTTCTTTGGATACTTTCTTTTGGCAACGCAAAAGAAAGTATCTCGGCTGTCGGGCCGAGACCCGACTTTAAAACAACCGTCGCGATAGCGACACAATAACCAAGCAAGAATCATGACGAACACTCCCGACATTCTAAAAACCATCCTAGCCAAAAAAGCCGAAGAAGTGGCGCGCCGCAAAATCAACGCGCCGATTGCCATGCTGCGGGAAATTGCCACCGGCGTGCCCGGTCCGCGTGGCTTTTACCAGTCCCTGCGCGGCAAGGCCGATGCGAAAAAGCCGGCCATCATCGCCGAAATCAAAAAGGCCTCGCCCAGCCAAGGGGTAATACGGGAGGATTTTCAGCCGGTCAACATAGCGGCCGATTATATGATGAACGGCGCCACTTGTTTGTCGGTGCTGACCGATAAGGAGTTTTTCCAGGGTTCGGAAGCCAATCTGCAAATGATTCGGCAAAAGTGCCCGCTGCCGGTGATTCGCAAGGATTTCATGATAGACCCCTATCAAATAGAGGAATCGCGCGCGCTGGGGGCCGACTGTATATTGCTGATCGTTGCCGCGCTGGACGATGCCATGCTGAAGGAGTTGGCCGATACCGCCAGCGGCCTGGGCATGGATGCGCTGGTGGAAGTGCACGATGCCGCCGAACTGGAGCGGGCGCTGCGATTGAACACCCCGATGATAGGCATCAACAACCGCAATTTGCGCAGTTTCGAGGTTTCGCTGCAAACCACGCTGGAGCTGAAGAACAGCATTCCCGCCGACAAACTGATAGTCACCGAAAGCGGCATCCATACCCCGGCGGACGTGCAATTGATGTTGGACAACGGTATTTATACCTTCCTGGTGGGCGAAGCCTTTATGCGCGCCGAATCGCCCGGACAGAAGATGCGGGAATTGTTTTTTGCCTGAGCGGCGCCGGAGCGAAACATGTCGGTAGCACGGATTTTCAGCCGCTATTACGTGGCTGGTCTAAGCGATTGCGGTCGCTGTCGCACTCACAATGAAGACAGCATGCTGATCAATGATGCCGACGGCATCATTTTGTTGGCCGACGGCATGGGCGGACACCAATACGGCGATAAAGCCAGCCTTGAGGCTACGCAACTGGTGAACCGACTCATTCGGCAATATTTGCCGGCCGAGCTCGCCCCTCGGCGTCAAAACGGCTTTTGGCGAAAACTGGCTGGATTTTGGCGCAAGCCGGACGGAAGCCGGCAAGCACTGCCGGACACCCAGAGCCAAATCATCGGCGATATTCTGATTCAAGCCAACCAAGCCATTTACCAGCAGAATCAAACCGCCGAAGCGCTTGGCGGGCACGGCATGGGAACCACGCTGGTGGGCTGTAGATTCAGCGCCTCGGCCTCCATAATGCATGTGTTCCATGTCGGAGACAGCAGGCTTTATCGCTGGCGGGATCAGCAATTGACTCAAATCACCAAGGATCACTCGGCTTACCAGGCCTGGCTGGATAACGGGCAAGTCGGCGAAGCGCCCCGCTCTAGCATTATCCTGCGGGGCATAGGCCCGGAAGCGGAGGTGGCGCCCGACGTCAGGATACTGGACGTGGCGGCCGGCGATGGTTTTATGCTGTGTTCGGACGGGCTGACCGCCATGGTGGATGACGAGACGATAGCCGCCGTCATCAAGGGGATGGACAAAGACAATATCGAACAAAAAAACCGTCGGTTAATCGAGTTGGCTAACCTGCATGGCGGGGAGGATAATATTTCGGTTATTTTGGTCTGCCAATAAGATTTTATTCTTCCATGAATTTTAACAGTAGTTTTTTAACGGCAATGGTGTCGTCGTTGCTTAATTTGACTTGAGTATTTAGCGCTTGCCCGTTGAGTTTCACCAATCTGGATTTTCTGGGAAACAGATAATAGTTATTGCCGATACGTGAAATCTCGGCAACTAGTTTAGGCGTAAACCAGCCGCCCACCCGAATGTCGCTGTGCTTGCCGTTGCCTATGGCAAAATAATCCCTGTTCAGCAATATCTTGTTCAGATTTCTTTTTTCGCCGTGCACTAGCAGATAACAGTTGCTGGTATTTGATACCGAGGTGCTGGCGGGGTTGTTCCCCAGCATTACGGTTCTGTCGCCATCATCGCTCAGAGAGGCATTGGCGACGGGGCCGCTCCGGCTGCGCTGGCCGACAAACTTTAAATCGTGTTTGCAAATACTGATGGTATCGCCCAAGCGGATTTTCTGTTTGCCCGTCAGCTTGACGCCATTTAAATAAGTGCCGTTGGTGCTGTTTAAATCTTCAATAAACCATTCCTTGTCCTGGCGGGTAATAACGGCATGCAGCAACGACACGCCCTTATTATCGATTTGAATCGGATTATAGCCTGCCCGGCCTATGCTGGCGGAATCGCTGTCAATTTCCACCGTATGCCTTAGCGCACTATTAAAATAAATTTCAATAAAACTCATCTGCTTGTCCCACGCCCTAATTCAATTTGGTTTTTATCTTAACCCCGAATGCCGCGCTGAAAAAGCGAATCTTGCCGGCCAAGCACGGCGGGAGCACTAATCCGGCCGCAGGCTGTAATTGGCTTGCAGGCTGAACTGGCTTCCCGGTTGAATTTTGATCAGGTCGAAAGCCACATTTCCCGCTTCGACGCAAATAAACCGCCGGTAATCCAGATTGGCCAAATCCGGCATTTTTTTGGATGTTTTCGACCAGGGATTCCATACCACCGCCGTGCTGGTATCGGGCGAGTTGATATGGATACGCCGCTGCAAAACCGGGTCCACGATCACCAAATCCCTGCGGGCTTCCACATAAACCCTGTCTACTTCCTTGGTAACGGCAACCACACCCTTCTGGGTTTTTTGGGTGCCCTGTTCCAGCTTATCGAAATATTCGCAATCTTCCAGGCCGAAAATTTTTACCCGTTTGATATCGCCAACCCGGAAATAACTATGAAAGGCCTGGGTAATCGAGAAGGGTGTGTCGCCGGTATTGAATGTGGTCAACTTTAATTGCAGGCTGGGACCTATGCCGATGTCCAGCAACAACATAAACGGTTGTCGCCAGGTATTTTCCTTTTTGTAGGTTTCGTTGAACAGCAGGCTGACTTTGGTTTCGCTGGCGCTGATTGTCGTCGTGTTAGCCAGTTGCCAAAAATGATTGCGCACGAAGCCGTGATTGGGGCGCTGCAAGCCTTTCGGGTCGGGTCCGAACCACGGCCAGCACACCGGAATACCGCCGCGTATCGCCTTGCCTTCCGTGTAAGCCGATTGCTGGCTGAGAAATAACACATCCTCAGCTTGGTCCAGGGGTTGAAACGACAACACTTGCCCGCCGTAAATGGAGATCAAGGCGCTGGCGCTGTCATTGTCGATTTTAATCATGGGCAATCCACCCTGGCCCGAAATAATTTCAAGCTGGCCGGCAATGCCGAAATCCCGGTTTAATTGTTGAATATCCATCAGACTGCTAAAGAAATAACTGCTTATTTAATTGCGAATGGCGCGTGGCCATAATCCCGGCAACGATGACCGGATTGTTCGAACCAAAATTACCCACCCAACCTGATCCCGCCGAAATAGCGTTGCAAATCGATGCGGATCGGCATGAAATACACATTCAGGCCGGCGGCGGCGGCGGCGGCAATTACGCGATTGGCAAATTCGACATTCCAGTCGTAATCCGGCCGAAAGCTTTTCGGAAACTTGACCTTGTTTTTGACTTCCCAGTAATTCATCGAGGCCTGGGTGGTGATGGGGCTGATGCCGATGTAGGTTTCCAGGCCCTGCATGTGTTCGGCGTAGATTTCGATCAGGCGCTGGTCGTAGAAAGGCTGGGAGAAAAAACCGACGGCGCCGGCATCGGCCTTGCGCTGGGTGTACTCGCATTCGTCCCGCAGGCCTTGCCGGTGCGGATCGAAGCCGGCGTAAATGTTCAGGTCCGGGAAGCGCCGGCGCACCGCTCGAATCAAATCGACCACGTCGGTATTATAAAAAGCCCGTTTCAGGCCTTCGGGCGGATCGCCGGAGACTAGCAACACGCTATCCAGGTGGTAATCTTCAATGATGCGAAACAATTCGCCGCCGTCCGTCTTAAAGTCGATGGCCCTAAAATGCGGGATAAAACGGTATTTGTCGCGGTCTATGCGGTTTGCCAGTTCCCAACTGCGGGTGTCGAAGCGTTGGATATCCGGCACGTTGATGAAATTGATGCCGCCGTCCAGTTTTTGCACGAAGGCGTATTGTTCGTCAAACGCCTGCTGGGTTCTGGGTACGATTTCAAACGAGATGTTCATCCTGTAGGTGTTGCTGTCTGATGTCATGCCAAAGTCTTTGGGTTGGTATATAAAGGGCTTGAGATGTTGTCGAAAAGCCGCCCGAAATTGGCATTGTGCCAAATCGGGCGATTATTCTCCCTGCTTTATGTCCAGCGCGGCTTGATAAAGCAGCTTTTTACGTTGGCCGGTGATTTCGGTGGCTAGCGCCACGGCGGTTTTGATCGAGCATTCGCTTAACAGCAGGCGCAGGATTTTCAACTGTTCATCGGTCGGATGTTCATCGCCGGCCTCGATTTTGCAGCCGGCCACGATTACCACGAACTCGCCCCGGCGCATGTTCTCGTCGCTTTGTACTCTTTGCAGGGCTTCGGCTAGCGGCGCCTTGAGGATGGTCTCATGCAATTTGGTGATTTCGCGGGCGATGACGATTTCATGCTCGGCTGGAAAAACCGTTGCCATGTCTTCCAGCGAGGCCTGAATGCGGTGGCTGGATTCGTAAAAGGCCCAGGTGGTGGGGTCGCCTAGCTTGGCTTGAAAAAAACTTTTGCGGGCCGATGCCGTGCGGGGCGGAAATCCTTCAAAGGTGAAGCGGGTGACAGGCAGGCCGGAGACCGACAGGGCGGCAATCAGCGCACAGGCGCCTGGGATCGGTATCACATCCAATTCGGCCTGCTTGGCCAGTTTTACCAGCGGCAGGCCGGGGTCGCTGAGCAAGGGGGTGCCGGCATCGGATACCAGCGCAATAGTTTGGCCGGCTCGCATATTGTCGACCAGACCCCGTGAGGCATGCTCTTCGTTGTGTTGATGCAGGGAAACCAGCGGTTTGTTGATGCCGTAGTGCTGTAGCAGCATTTTAACGTGGCGGGTATCTTCGGCGGCGATCAGATCGACCTGTTTGAGAACCTCCAGAGCCCGAAAGCTGAAATCCGCCAGATTACCTATTGGCGTGGCAACCACGTATAATTTTCCGGACATCTGTCCCAAGCCCTCCGCAACTATGTCTGATTCAAAATGTTTTTTCATTATGCCCCGTCGCTTGCTGGCTTGCTGTATTTTTGCCGGCTTTTTTTTGGCGGCCTGCTCCACGGAGCCGGTGAAAAACCAGCCTAGGCCGGCGTTAAAACCCCAAGCTCAACGCCGGCCGCCCAACACGGAAGCGGTAAAAAGTTATGGTTTGGCGGATGACAGGGCGGACGGGCATTTATTGAGTGCCGATACCCTCATTCAAGCCGGAGACAATCTGGCGGCCCAAAAGGAACTGGATTTGATCCGTGAAGCCGGCTTGTCCGCGGAACAACGCGGAAAATTCAATGTATTGGCGGCGCAAATTGCGTTAAGCATGGGCGATGCCGAGCAGGCCATGCAGAAATTGAAAATGGTACGGCCGGCCTTGCTGGCGGGTGAGGATAAGATAGGTTATTACCAGTCGCTGGCTTTTGCCAATCTGTTGCTGGGCAACGTACTGCAAGGGGTCAGCGCCCGCATCAGCTTGGGGAATTTGTTAAAGGATACCCGGCAACAGCAAGCCAATATCATGGCCATCATCGACATGCTAGGCGTGTTGCCGGAAGAAACCCTGCAGACCCATCCGCAAATGGCGGGGGAGTTAAGCGGTTGGATGTCGCTGGCCAGGATACTCAAGCAACGCAACCGGCCGGGGGTCGACATCGGCGGTCAAATTCAGCAATGGCGGCAAAATTACCCCGGTCATGCCGCCAATGCCGAATTTTTACAGGCTTATCTGTCCGCGCCGGTTGCCTCCGCGCAAGAGAGCGCCGGCGACGAAACAGCACCGTCCGAGCCGTCGGCGGCCGGCATGATCGCGGTATTGCTGCCGTCCTCCGGCGCCTACGCCCCCGCCGGCAAGGCGATCAAGGCGGGTCTGCAAGCGGCGCATAGGTTGGCGGCCAGCGCCAGCCCCCAATTACCGTTGAAGTTTTACGACAGTGCCGAGGACGATATTGTTAGCCTGTACCAACAGGCGGTTGCCGAGGGGGCCAAGCAGGTGATTGGGCCCTTGGTCAAGGAACAGATTCAGGCCCTGGCGAATAATGTCTATCTGAGCGTGCCGGTGTTGGCCTTGAATCATGTCGAAAATGTCAGCCAAACCCATTTGTATCAGTTTGGCTTGAGTCCGCTGGACGAAGCAGAGGCCTTGGCGTTAAAAGCGCTGCGCGATGGCCGGCAAAGCGCCTTGGTATTGGTGCCCAATACCCAGCAAGGCGAACGTATCGGTCATTATTTGGCTAACGCCTGGCAGAAACATGGTGGAACGGTTGCTGGCATGCAGTCCTACGATCCGAAACAGCATGACATTGGGGCCGTGATGGGTCGGCTGTTCGGTACATCCGCATATCCCGACGGCCGGCAGCCGTCCCGCGCCTTGCTGTTGAGCGCCAATGCCGAGGCGGCCCGCGAACTGGCTCCGCAATTGAAATATCAGCAAAACACCGATTTGGCGGTCTACGCCATGCCGACCATTTACTCCGGTTCGCCCAATCCGGCGCGGGATGCCGAATTGGGTTTGTTCGGTTTTTGCGACATCCCCTGGATATTCGACGGCTATGTCGGCGGCCCGTTGAGCCAGTCCGCGCTACGGGGCGATTTGCAAGGACTGTCGGACAGTTTGAGCCGGCTGGTGGCGCTGGGCCTGGATGCCTACAATTTGCTGGGGCAGCTGGATCGCCTGGCCAGCGCGCCGCATGCCGGCGCTACCGGGCGATTGTCGCTGGATAATGAAAATCGGGTCACCCGCAAATTGGTCTGCGCCCAGTTCAAGGGTGGGGTACCGGTAGCCTCCGGATACGCCGAATAATGTTGTTCGGTAAATCCAAGCCCGCGCATTTGCTGCATGGGGATGCCGCCGAGCAACGGGCGCTGAGTTATCTGCAACAACAGGGTTTGACGCTGGTAACCCGCAATTTTCGCTGCAAGCTGGGCGAACTGGATCTGGTGATGCGCGACGGCGCGGCCTTGGTGATCGTGGAAGTACGCTATCGCAAATCCGAACGATTCGGTGGCGCCCTGGCCAGCATAGGCAGGCAAAAACAGGCGCGTATCGTCGCCGCCACGCAACACTATGTCATAATCAACAGCCTGAGCCATCATGCCATCCGCTTTGATGTGGTGGCCCTGTCCGGCGACAACCGCATCAATTGGATTAAAAACGCTTTTCAAACCTGACCCCTATGAGCTTACAAGACCGTATCATCAACCACTTTTCCGACAGCATTCAGACCAAGCAGGATGCCATGGCCAGTCTGTGCGAACTGATTGAATTCGCTTCGCAAAAAATCGTCGAGGCATTGGTGAACGACAAAAAGGTGCTGACCTGCGGCAACGGCGGCTCCGCCGGCGATGCGCAGCATTTTTCCTCGGAGATGCTGAATCGTTTCGAGCGCGAGCGGCCGGCCCTGCCGGCGATTGCCCTCAGTACCGATACCTCCACCATCACCTCGATCGCCAACGATTACCACTTCGACGAAGTATTCGCCAAGCAGATTCGCGCCCTGGGGCAGGCCGGCGACATTCTGTTGGTGTATACCAGCAGCGGGAACTCCGGTAATATCATCAAGGCGGTCAAAGTGGCGCACGACAGGGATATGACTGTAATTGCGCTCAGCGGCAAGGATGGCGGTGCCTTGGCCGGCGTGCTCAACGAAGCCGATATCGAAATTCGGGTGCCGTCCGGTTCGACCGCCCGTATTCAGGAAGTGCATCTGCTGATCTCGCATTGTCTATGCGATTTGATAGACCACCAATTGTTCGGCGGCTAGTTTTTCATCAATTTAAGCTAATGATGAACGGTCGGTGTTTCCTGGTATTCGGGCCGGGATGCGCGCCATTCGGTTTACGTTGTAAAAACGAGGTTTCCTCAAGGACTGATTGGGGAACGGCGTTAATTATTAATAATTAAAAGGTATTTTAAAAAACTTGCAAAGCCCGATTTATTGGGTGTAAGGTTCACGCAACGGCTCGGAAAAGCTAATTTAATTAGCTACTTACAAACAACTGCTTTTGCAAAAAAACATCATGTTTGTAGCTAATAAACAAATACATTATTAGCCTATCGGTGCCGTTTTAGCTTCAGCGGCGGTAATAAGGCAGTACGATTTACTATCGTCCGCCTATAACAATAATACCCTTACCAGAGATTTACTATGTCCAAATTTCCAATCGATCTCGGCGCTTATCAGCGCGTTACTTTAGACCCGAAAAACCCAACTTTGACTGACGCGCAACGCGCCAGCCTGAAAGCCAACATTCAATTGTGCCGCGACGCGATTGTCTATTTCACGGCAAATGGCGCGGCCCGTGGCGTGGGCGGCCATACCGGCGGCCCATACGATACCGTGCCGGAAGTCATGATCATGGATGCCCTGTTCCACAGCTCCAACGATTTTGTGCCTATCTTCTTCGATGAAGCCGGACACCGTGTCGCTACTCAGTATTTGATGTCCGCGCTGAACGGCGATTTGCCGGCGGAACGCTTGATAGAATACCGCGCGGCGCATTCGCATTTGCCGGGCCACCCCGAATTGGGCTTTACCCCCGGCGTCAAGTTTAGCTCCGGCCGCTTGGGCCACATGTGGCCGTATGTCAACGGCGTGGCGATCGCCAATCCCGATAAAACCTTGTTTTGCTTGGGTTCCGACGGTTCGCAACAGGAAGGCAACGATGCCGAAGCGGCACGCCTGGCCGTAGCCCAAGGCTTGAACGTTAAACTGATCATCGACGATAACAACGTCACCATCGCCGGTCATCCGTCCGAATATCTGAAAGGTTGCAGCACCGCCAAAACCCTGGCCGGTCAAGGCGTCACCGTGCTGGAAGGCGACGGTGAAGACCTGGACGATTTGTACAAACGCATCATTACCGCGATCAATACGCCGGGTCCGGTGGCGGTCATCAACCATCGGCCGATGTGTCCCGGCATTGTCGGTCTGGAAGGCTCGACGCACGGTCATGACGTGGTATCGGTGAAAGTGGCGTTGGAATATCTGGAATCGCACGGCCGACAAGCCGCCGCCGATGCACTGCGCGAAGTCAAGGCGCCAAAGAACGACGCGGTATTTTTGGGTTCCAGCGACAAATGGGATGCCAACCGCAACGTGTTCGGCGACGCCTGCGTGGAGGTCTTGGGCCGTTTGAGCGAAGCGGAGCGGATTGCCAAAGTCCGGGTGGTCGACAGCGACTTGGAAGGTTCTTGCGGTCTGTTCAAAATCCACAAGGCCTTCCCGGAAGTGTTCATCTCCTCCGGTATCATGGAGCGCGGCAATTTCTCCGCCGCCGCGGGCTTCGGCATGGAAGCTGGCAAACAAGGCATTTTCGGCACTTTCAGCGCATTCTTGGAAATGCTGATGTCGGAAATCACCATGGCCCGCTTGAATAACTCCAACGTGCTGAGCCATTTCTCGCATTCCGGCATCGACGACATGGCCGACAACACCTGCCATTTCGGTTTGAACAACATGTTTGCCGACAACGGTTTGAGCGATGCTTATGAAACCAAGCTGTATTTCCCGGCTGATCCCTTGCAAATGAAAGCTTGCGTGGAAAAGGTTTTCTTCGATCCGGGTTTGCGTTTCATCTTCTCCACCCGTTCCAAAGTGCCGACCATTCTGGATGGTAACGGCAACGAGTTCTTCGGCGGCGACTACAAATTCGTTCCCGGCAAGGACGAAGTGATTCGCGAAGGTACGGCGGGATACATCGTCAGCTTCGGTGAAGCCTTGTATCGCGCGCTGGATGCGGTCGAACGTTTGAAACAGCAAGGTGTTGATGTCGGTTTGATCAACAAACCCACACTGAATGTCATCGACGAAGACATGCTGACCAAATTGGGCAAAGCGCCGAAAGTGATGGTGGTTGAATCGTTTAACCGTAAAACCGGTTTGGGCAGCCGCATGGGTACCTGGTTGCTGGAGCGCGGTTACACACCGAAATACGCCTACATCGCCACGCACAAGGAAGGCTGCGGCGGCCTGTGGGAGCAATTCCCGCATCAAGGTATCGATCCGGCCGGCATCATGGCGAGTTTCCTGAAAAACTAAACCCTGCCTGATTTGGGGCGCGGGATGCGCTCTTTGCTCAAGAGGGTATCGTCAATATCCAATCAAGCCCTTCCCCCGCAAGGAGAAGGGCTTTTAAGACGGCGACCCCTAAAGGATGGATTTGTTATTTAATTTATTATTGGGTTTCAATTAAACATTATGTCTGCAATTATTTATGCATTAACCGTACTTTATTTTTCCTACGTGATTTACGTGGTTCTTGGCGATAGCATAGGAAGCTTTATTAAAAGTAATAATTTATTCGGCTCGTCAAAATAATCAGCCGCCTCGGGCATAACTTTTCTTATTTCCGAGGCTGTTGTTGACGGCAGTCTCAGCAACACGTCCGGTTAATTTGCGCCGGACCGCTGTTATGGGCCATGAATGTTTAAACCTGCTCCCAGGCCACATCCCGACTGATGAAGTCATCTATCATGTTCAAGTCGTCGTAATTGGCGTAGGCCAAGCCGAGTTTGGCATATGCCGACTCAATCGATGTATTCCAGATCATTTTTCCGCCGCCGGCCAGCATCCGTTGCGTCGAACTATATGCCGCATCCGATTTGAGGGCTGGCGCCATATAAAACCCAATTCCGCTTTGTCGGCAGCGTTCGCAGAAGGCCGGCAGGCTGTGGTCTTTTCCCCATTGCTCGGAGGCGCAGGCCGTGCCGGAATGATAGAGTTCGTGCAGCACCGCATCGACGTTTTCCAGGGCAAAATTTCGGTAATTCAAGCCGGGATACGGTTTGATCAGCAAAATGCCCGCGAAGCGGTTTTTTAGTTCGATGCCCGCCGTCTGTCTGGCCGGCAAGGCATGCAATTCGGTAAACAGACCGTTTTCGTAGTTTAGATAGGGTCTGGATTGCACACTGATGAAATCGCCACTGAGCGGCAGGCAATTGCTCAAGCGTGTCGCAATATGTACCTGCATGGCATGGCCGGGATTTTGATAAGGCACAAAAACGCCGGCTTGGCGGCCTTGGCGAATGTAGTCCACCGCGCAAACGAAATTATTCAAACCGTTCGCCAGCGGATAATCCAGCGGAAAATTGCTGGAAACCAGCAGCAACGGAATGTTCAAGCCGTTGAAATAAATACCCAAGGCGGCCGCGCTATAAGCCAGGGTGTCGGTGCCGTGAGTAACGATGATGCCGTCGAATCGGGATAAATCCTGGCTTTCCACGGCCTCGATAATCTGTTGCCATGCAAGCGGATGCAGATTTTCGCTGAGAATTTGCAAAGGTTGCAGGCAGGTAAACCGAATCCGCTCGTGATCGGGGTCGCGCCGCGTAAACAATTGCAGTAATTGATAGCCGGCGTCGGCATGGGTGTCGATAGTGCCGTGGCTGACTTGGGAGCCTATGGTGCCGCCCGTGAAGACTAACAGGATATGTTTCATATAAAATAAGCAGCCGAAAGTTAAGCCGCGCATAGTAATCACAATCCATGAAAATTTCACTGATCGTCGCCATGGCCAGCAATCGGGTCATCGGTTTGGACGGCAAAATGCCTTGGCATTTGTCGGCGGACTTAAAGCGCTTCAAGCAGATCACCCTGGGTTCACCGATTCTGATGGGGCGCAAAACTTTCGATGCCATAGGCAGGCCGTTGGTTGGCCGGGAAAACCTCATCGTCAGCCGTGATCCGGCCTATCAACAACCGGGTTGCCGGGTTTTTGCCGATATCGAGAGCGCATTGCGGCATGCCCAAGCCAGTCCCGAACTGTTTGTGATCGGCGGCGCCACGCTTTATGAAGCCCTGTTGCCGGCCGCGGATTATCTTTATTTAACCTTGATACACAGAGAGTTTTCCGGCGATACCCGGTTTCCGGGGCTGGATTATTCGGTCTGGCAAACCTTGGAACGGGTCGATGTGGACGATGATGCCAACGTGGATTTTTCCTACAGTTTCTTAAAGTTGACGAGGTGAAAGCGGCTTTAGCGATGGCAAAACGGCGTATGGAGGCTTACAATTACGCGTTGTCATAAAACTGTCATATTTGCTTCATACTATTGTCACTCTTAAAAGGCAGTATAGCTTCCGGTTTCTAACATTGATTGAGAAATAATATGAAAAAAACATTTCAGCTGAAGTCGCTTGTTCTAGGTTTTGGCTTGGCGTCCAGCGCATTTTTGCCGGCTGGCGTGGCGGCGGCTCCCGCGTCCCTCGATCCCGCGCTACCTGAATATGCGGCGGCCAGCGGCGTATCGGGGAATATTTCCAGCGTCGGTTCCGATACCCTGGCCAACCTGATGACTTTGTGGGCTGAAGAGTTCGGCAAGTTGTATCCCAACGTCAACATTCAAATTCAGGCGGCCGGTTCTTCGACCGCCCCGCCGGCGCTGACCGAGGGTACTTCCAACCTGGGTCCGATGAGCCGTAAAATGAAGGACAACGAAATCGACGATTTCGAAAGCAAATACGGTTACAAGCCGACCGCGATTCCCGTGGCTATCGATGCCTTGGCGGTGTTTGTCAACAAGGATAACCCCGTTAAAGGCTTGAGCATTCCGCAAGTGGACGCCATCATGTCATCGACCCGTAAATGCGGTTACGCCACGGATATTACCACCTGGGGCGAAGCCGGTTTGACCGGCGGCTGGGCAAGCAAGCCCATCCAATTGTATGGCCGTAACTCGGTTTCCGGCACCTACGGTTTCTTCAAGGACGAAGGGCTGTGCAAGGGCGATTTCAAAAGCAATGTCAACGAACAGCCGGGCTCTGCTTCCGTGGTGCAGGCAGTGACTACATCCAATAACGGTATAGGTTATTCCGGCATCGGCTACTCCACTTCCGGCGTAAGAGCGATTCCCTTGTCGACCAAGGAAGGCGCGCCTTTCGTCGAGCCCACGCCCGAGAACGCCACTTCCGGAGCCTATCCGCTGTCCCGTTTCCTGTATGTTTACGTCAACAAAAAGCCTAACGAAGCGTTGGCGCCGCTGGAAAAAGAGTTTATCAAAATGGTGCTGTCCAAAACCGGCCAACAAGTGGTGGTCAAGGACGGTTATATCCCGATGCCGGCCAAGGTAGTGGAAAAGGCCCTGACGTTGATCGAATAAGCATCATTTACGGATGAGTGATACAGGAAAGCAATGGCAAGGATGCTCAAGGGAATTAAAGTGAAATCGATCCTTGGTTAATGCGGGTCGATTTTACGCCCCTCGCAAAGCCGATAAGTTACCCTGGTGATTTGTCGGCTTTTTTATACTTAATAGCCTTGTGTTGTGATACAAGGACGCCACGTATACTACTTATGTTTTGTTATGTCTGAACCTCAATCTCCCGCGGCAAAATCGACGCTGTTGCAGTTGTCTTCAAGCGATGCATACCAGCGTTGGCGATTGTTAAAAGATAAAATCGTGGCGAAAGCCGTTGTTATCGGCGGCTTGAGCATCATTCTGGCGATAGTGTTGATTTTTTTCTATCTGCTTTATGTGGTGTTTCCGCTGTTGTTATCGTCGAGCGCGGAAGCGGTCAGCCGTTACGATGCACCGGAGCCGGCCATGGGCAGTACGGTGTTTTTGTCCATGGAGGAACAAAACGAGATAGGCGTGCGTTTTACCGATACCGGCAAGGCCATATTTTTTGCAGTGGCGGACGGCCAGGTAAACCGGGTGGTCGATTTGCCGATACCGGAAGGCGCGCGGATTACCAGTCATGCGCATGGCGGCGTGGACAAGGGTATTATCGTTTACGGCCTGTCGGATGGCCGGGCCCTGGTGGTCAGGCACGAATACAAATTATCGTATCCCGGCGGCAAGCGGCTGATCACGCCCAGCATATCTTATCCGCTGGGCACTGAGCCGACCCTTGTCGATAATAATGGACAGGCTCTTGACAAGATTACCGTTAAAGTCGGCGACAAAAACAGCAGCTTTTTGGCCAAAACAGCAGACAACCGCCTGCTGTTTCTAACCCTGGTCAAAAAAGAGTCCCTGTTCGACGACGAAGTCAGCTGGGAGCGCAACGATGCCGTGGTGGACATGACGGCCGGCGATGTGGACTTCATGTTGCTAGATAAAGAGTTTCGTAACCTGTATCTGGCCGGCCGCGGCGGCGATTTGACCGTGGTGGATGTGTCCGATAAGGCCAACCCCGTCATCAAGCACAAAATCAACGTCATGCAACAGGGTGGCGAAATCACCAGCATGGAATTTCTGAACGGCGACATTTCGTTGTTGATCGGTGATAGTCGTGGCGGGTTGGCGCAATGGACTATCGTGCGCGACAAACAAAATCATTACAGCGTGCGGAAATTGCGCGGCTTCAAAGTGTCGGATGCGCCCATCGTTACCATCAATCCCGAACAACGCCGCAAGGGTTTGTTGGCGGTTGATGCCAATGGCACAATGGGAATTTATAACACCACGGCCGAACGCGAAGTGATCCGGGAAAAAGTGGTGGATGCCAAGCCGCTTGCCGTGACTTTATCGCCGCGCGCCAATGCTTTTTTGCTGCAAAGCGAAAACGGCAAAATCGAACACTGGCAAGTGGAGAATCCGCATCCGGAAGTGTCCTGGTCCTCCCTTTGGCAAAAAGTCTGGTACGAGAGTTACGCCGAGCCGGACTACATCTGGCAGTCTTCGGCCGCCAGTAACGACTTCGAACCGAAAATGAGCCTGACGCCGCTGGTGTTCGGCACCTTGAAAGCCTCTTTTTATGCCATGCTGGTGGCCATTCCGCTGGCGTTGTTCGGGGCGATTTATACCGGTTATTTCATGGCGCCGGGCATGCGCCAGTACGTCAAACCCGGCATAGAAATCATGGGGGCGCTGCCCACGGTGATTCTGGGTTTTCTGGCCGGTCTCTGGCTGGCGCCCTTCGTGGAAATGCATTTGACCGGCATTTTTGCATTGCTGATGGTGGTGCCTCTGGGGGTAATGATTTTCGCCTACATCTGGCAGCATTTGCCAAAAACCATTCGCAACAAAGTTCCCGACGGCTGGGATGCCATCGTACTGATTCCGGTCATCATCCTGTGCGGTTGGTTGGCGTTTGCGGCGAGTCCGTTTATCGAAGAGTTGTGTTTCGGCGGCGATTTGCGGGCCTGGATGCGTAACGAGTTCGGCATCGGCTACGACCAGCGCAACACCCTGGTGGTGGGTTTGGCGATGGGCTTTGCCGTGATTCCCATGGTGTTCTCGATTGCCGAAGATGCCATCTTCAGCGTACCCAAACATTTGACGACCGGCTCGCTGGCTTTGGGTGCCACGCCTTGGCAAACCTTGGCCAAGGTGGTGATTCTGACCGCCAGTCCGGGTATTTTTTCGGCGGTAATGATTGGCCTGGGCCGCGCGGTCGGTGAAACCATGATCGTCTTGATGGCAACCGGCAATACGCCGGTGATGGACATCAGCATCTTTCAGGGCTTGCGAACCTTGTCGGCCAATATTGCCGTGGAGATGCCGGAGGCCGAAGTGAACAGCACCCATTACCGGGTACTGTTTTTAGCAGCCCTGGTGCTGTTCATGTTCACATTCATCGTCAATTCGCTGGCTGAGTTGGTGCGTCAGAATTTGAGACAAAAATACAGTTCGTTATGATTAAAGCATGGTTTAAGAGCGGTTCGCCGTGGATATGGATGACCGCCGGCGCGGTCAGCATCAATTTGCTGCTGGTCGTCGGTTTGTTGTTGCTGATCGCCATACGCGGCCTGGGGCATTTTTGGCCGGCGGACATTCTGGAATATCAATACCGTGATCAAGACGGCCGGAATTCCGTCATTATCGGCGAGGAAGTGGACGAATCCCTGCTGCACGAAGCCCAGGCCAGGGAGGCGGGATTCGAGGTATTGAACGGCGCCGAGTACCTGCATAAGTATCTGGTAAAAACCGGTAACCGCGATATCCTGGGCAGCGATTTCCGCTGGATTCTGGATCAATATATCCGCGAAAAATCCACCCCGGACGACTTGATTGCGGTGGAGCGCAGAGAGTGGGGCAATTTTTACGGCCGCTTGCTGGCCGTCAAGCAGAACGGCGAAACGATCGCCACTGGCGAGCAAGCCTGGCCGGTGGCGGGGGAAAAGCTGGCCAAGGCCTTGGACTTGTTCGATGAAATCGACCGTCTGCAAAACAAAGACGTGGGGGCGGTCAATTACAATCTGGAACGGCTGCGCCTGAAACAGCGCGCGCTGGAATTGAAAAACCAATGGGACGACGCCAAAAGCCGGGAATTCGCCGCGCAAAAACAGGCTTACGAGGAGCAGTACAAAGTTATCCAGACGCAACTGAGCCAACTGAACCGGGAAATCAAGACTTACAGCATAGTGGTCTCCGAAGCGGGCGGACGGGAAATCAACATACCCTTGAATCGGGTGGTGAAACTGACCCGTCCCAATGCGATGAGCGTGTTGGACAAAGCTGTGGAGTACGTGAAAAACTTCAAGGCCTTTATTACCGAAGACCCGCGCGAGGCCAATACCGAGGGCGGCATTTTTCCGGCCATATTCGGTACGGTGTTGATGGTGATGTTGATGGCCGTGGTGGTGACGCCGTTCGGCGTCATTGCGGCAGTCTACCTGAGGGAGTACGCCAAGCAGGGTTTTATCACCCGCATCATACGCATAGCGGTGAATAACCTGGCCGGGGTGCCTTCCATCGTTTACGGCGTGTTCGGTCTGGGTTTTTTCGTTTACATCATAGGCGGCAACATTGACCGGATTTTTTTTCCGGAAGCGGCGCCCGCCCCTGTGTTCGGCACGCCGGGTTTGCTGTGGGCATCCCTGACCCTGGCTTTATTGACCTTGCCGGTGGTGATCGTCGCCACCGAAGAAGGCCTGTCCCGCATACCCAAATCGATACGCGAAGGCAGTCTGGCCCTGGGGGCCACCAAGGCTGAAACCTTGTGGCGCACCGTGTTGCCGATGGCCAGTCCGGCCATCATGACCGGCCTGATTCTGGCTGTGGCGCGCGCGGCGGGCGAAGTGGCGCCCTTGATGCTGGTCGGCGTGGTCAAACTGGCCCCCACCCTGCCGTTGGACGGCAACTTTCCCTACCTGCATCTGGACAGAAAATTCATGCACCTGGGTTTTCATATTTACGACGTGGGTTTCCAAAGCCCCAACGTGGAAGCGGCGCGGCCCTTGGTTTATGCCACGTCCTTGCTGCTGGTGATGGTGATTGTCGGTTTGAACATGTTCGCCATCGCCGTCCGCAACAATTTAAGAGAAAAGTACCGCGCACTGGAAAATTAACGTTGTTCATCAACAAGACAGGTTTGGATTACACATAATGACAACTGAAGCAAGAAAACCCCACGCCATCGATATCAATGTGCTGAACCGGGCGGAGAAACCCGGCCGCGACAAGTTCGATACCTGCATTTCGGTGCGGGATTTGAATTTGTTTTACGGCAGCAAACAGGCGTTGCACAATGTCAGCATGGAAATGCCGCGCAAAAAGGTTACCGCTTATATCGGCCCTAGCGGCTGCGGCAAATCGACCTTGTTGCGCTGCATCAACCGCATGAACGATCTGGTCGACGGGGTCAGTATTCAAGGCAAGCTGTTGCTGGACGGCGAAGATATTTACGATAAAAACGTCAACGTGGCCGCCCTGCGCCGCCGCGTCGGCATGGTGTTTCAAAAGCCCAACCCTTTTCCGAAAAGCATCTACGAAAACGTGGCTTACGGTTTGCGCATTCAGGGCATCAACGACAGGCGGGTGCTGGATGAAATCGTCGAAAAATCCCTGCGCGGAGCGGCATTGTGGGACGAAGCCAAGGACAGGCTGAACGATAATGCCCTGGGCATGTCGGGCGGTCAGCAACAACGGCTGGTAATAGCCCGCGCCATAGCCATCGAGCCCGAGGTCATTTTGCTCGACGAACCGGCTTCGGCACTGGACCCGATTTCAACCCTGAAAATCGAGGAATTGATAGACGAGCTGAAGGAAAAATATACAATTGTGATTGTTACTCATAATATGCAACAAGCGGCCCGAGTCTCCGATTACACCGCGTTCATGTATATGGGCGAGCTGATCGAGTTTGGTGAAACCAGCGAGCTGTTTACCAATCCGGCAAAAAAACAAACCGAAGATTACATTACCGGGCGTTACGGTTAGGAGCGTATTCATGGATAACAGCATCATCAATCAACACATTTCCCGCCAGTTCAACAAGGAAATGGAAGACATCCGCAACAAGGTGTTGACCATGGGCGGCTTGGTCGAGCAACAGGTCGATCTGGCCACCAATGCCTTCATGAGTTACGACATGGAAAGCGCCGAAAAAGTTATACAGCAGGATCAGCTGATCAATGCGCTGGAAAAAGACATAGACCACGAATGCACCGAAATCATGGCCAAGCGCCAGCCCGCCGCCTTCGATTTACGCATGCTGATCGCCACCATCAAGATCATTACCGATCTGGAGCGTATCGGCGACGAAGCCGCCCGCATCGCCAAAATGACCATGCGCATCGAAGCGGCCGATTATTATCAAGACAAATACTACGAAATCGAGCATTTGCTGGAGATGGTCAAGGACATGCTCAACGGCGCGCTGGACGCCTATGCCCGCACCGATACCGAGGAAGTGATTGCCATTACCGCTCAGGACCACAAGGTGGACCGAGAATACACCAGTATTACCCGCCAGTTGATCACCCAAATGATGGAAGACCCGCGCAATATCACCCGCGCCCTGGACATGCTGTGGACCGCCCGCGCCCTGGAGCGGATAGGCGACCATTCCTGCAACGTCTGCGAACATGTGATTTACATGGTCAAGGGCAAGGACGTGCGCCACCTCAGTCACGAAGAGCTGGAAAAGACCGTCAACGAAGTGCGTTGAAGCTTCCGGCCTGAAAAAAGCCGGCTACTGCCGGCTTTGCCTTCGTCAGGGTTGGCCGAGGCGCAGCAACTGACGGCGCAGACTGTCCAGTTCTTCCTGCATATCCGCCACCAGGGCGGCCAGCTCCGGCTCCGCGTCGAAATTTCGTTCTATCGATAGCATGCGTTTGGCCCGGGTCAATTGCATGGCGGTAAAGCAATGCTGGTCCGGCTCACGGGAAGCGGCGGACAACAGGCCCTCCTCCAGGCGTTGCACTACCCAGGTGGGTTCGACCGCGCACAGTGTGGCCAATTGCTCCAGCGTCAAATAAGTCTCCTCTACAACCGAAGTCAGCATAATTTCAGTGTGTGGCATATTCAACTCCTTGTTGCGCGCGGGTCGAAAGCCAGTTCCCGCGCCATGGTCTGATAAAATTGCCGGGCTTTTTCCGTATTGGCGGGCGGCAATACCACCTGTACGGTCAGCAGCAGATCGCCGGGCGGTTGGCCGGGAATGCCCTTGCCGACCAGCCGCAGCTGTTTGCCGCTTTGGGTGCCTTCGGGAATGCGTACTTTCAACTGGCTGTCGATAAGATTGACCGTCACCATCGCGCCCAATGCCGCCTCCCAGGGCGCCACCGGCAGAGTCAGATGCAGATTACGGCCATCGATTTTAAACCTGGGGTGTGGGTTGAAACAGACTTCCAACAACAAATCGCCGGCTTTGCCGTCGCCCAGTCCCGGCGAACCCTGGCCGGCCAAGCGCACGATCCGGCCTTCGTAAACTCCTTGCGGTATTTTGATGTTCAGCAGCCGGTTTTCCAATACCATTCGGCCCTGCCGATCCATGCGCGGCACCCGCAGACCGATTTGCCTGGAAGCGCCCTTGAAGCTGTCTTCCAGATCCAGCATGACCTTGGCGTGATGATCTTCGCCGCGGGCACTGAAGTTACCGCGCGCGTGCTCCCCGCTCTGTCCTCCGCGCATTTTTCCGAACAGTTCGGCAAAAAAATCGCTGAATTCGGCGGCTTCGCCGGCATTGAAGCCGCGTCCGGAAAACTCGAACCCGGCATCCCAGTTGGGCGGCGGGTTAAATTCCTGGCCGGGTCGGTAGCCCCTTCCCAGCTGATCGTAAGCGGCGCGCTTTTCGACGTCGGACAGCACGGTATAGGCCTCGTTGACCTCCTTCATCTTGGCTTCCGCGTCGGCCTCCTTGGATACGTCCGGATGATATTTACGGGCCAGCTTGCGGAAGGCCTTTTTAATATCGGCCAGTGCGGCGTCCTTCTTGACGCCCAAGATTTGATAATAATCCTTATATTGCAATGATCCCCCTTGTGATTGTCGTCACGCCAGGTATGCTGAGTGGCTAATACCGAATGAATATGAAAACAGCATACAACATCAGACGAAAATTTTGGCCAGGTTAAGTAGGCATGCCTATCACCCGACATGTTTTTCGGCCCGCATGGTGGTTGCGCAGTCCGCATCTGCAAACCCTATATCCGGCCTTGTTACGCAAAATCAAGCCCCTGCCGCGCACCCGCGAGCGCCTGATAACGCCGGACGACGATTTTATTGACCTGGATTGGTACGGCGAAAATGCCGGAGTAATCGTGATTTTGCTGCACGGATTGTCCGGCAGTTCGGAATCCGGCTACATTCTGGGGCTTCAAAAAGCTTTGCTGCAAGCCGGCATGGCCAGTGTGGCGATGAACTTTCGCGGTTGTAGCGGCGAATCCAATCGCGCGGCGCGTTGTTATCATTCCGGCGAGACGGAAGACATTGACTTCGTCTATAGGTGTGTACGGCAACGTTACCCGGACTCCGTTATCGCCGCGGTCGGCTTTTCGTTGGGCGGTAATGTGTTGTTGAAATGGTTGGGCGAACAGGCCGATAAAGCCACTATTGCGGCGGCCGTGGCGGTCTGCGTGCCGTTGCTGCTGCATGAATGCGCCAGCAAATTGGACAAGGGATTTTCCAGGATTTACCGCAAGTATTTGTTGGACGAATTAAAGCGCTATATGGATATCAAGCGGCGGTCTCTGCGACAAAACGGCTTTCAAACGGAAGCGGACAAATTGAACCGCTTGGGCGAATGGTCGGGCATCAAATCGTTCTGGCAATACGATGACCGGGTGGTGGCCAAACTACACGGCTTCATCGATGTGCACGATTATTACCGTCGTTCCAGTTCCAGGCAGTTTTTGTCGGCAATTCGGGTGCCGACACTGGTGATCCAGGCCGCCGACGATCCTTTCATGACGCCGGCGGTGCTGCCGGAAGCCGCCGAATTGTCGCGCCAAGTCGAGCTGGAAATTTATAGCGGCGGCGGTCACGTGGGCTTTGTAGGTGCCGGCAAGCTTCTTAAAGCCGAGTATTGGCTGGAGAGCCGCATACCTCAATATTTGCTGGCACGGCTGGACAAGCAGGAATTACGGACAGGCGCGGCGGATTGACGCAGACCGCCGCGGAGTATGCCCTGTTCGCCACCTTCAGTGCCTGAATGACCTTGCCTTGGCAGGCTGCGGCGGTTTGCTGAAACTGCTTGTAAGTAACGTTCATGAAGGCCGGGCGATCGCCCCGGCAAATGAAAGTAGTGCAGCTGGGCACGGTTCCTCGCCGGACAGGACGCCGTAAATACGTCCGTGTAGGCTCGACGGCAGCATCCTTGCTGCCGACGCCTGTCCAACAAGCAACCACCCGCTCGATTTTTTACTTTCAGAGTAAATGGTTCAATACCGGTAACAGTCCGCCAGACTTTGCCGGCTGGCGGCGGCCGCGTTTTTAAGCGATAAAACACCGTAACTCATGCCATTCAGCGAGATTTGTGCATATTCGTCGCCTTCCAGCAGCTTTTTGGGAAAGGCCGACTGCTTTAGGTTCACCATGCGAATGCCGCCGGCATTCGGTTGATGGGCTAATACAAATGGATAAATCATGTTGCCGATCTGTATTTCAAGACGCACCGGATTGGGTTGCGCGGCATTAAACGTCACGGCAAAAACAGGGATGTTCCCTTCGCAAAACAGATTCAACGCTTGAATGCCCGGCGCCCCGTTCAATACGCCGGCAATTTTTTTGCCGCGAACGACTTTGAATTCCCATGGAGCGGAATTGATCGGCGGCGATATGGAGGCCGATGGCGCTAATCCAGGTGCTTGAGAATTCGGAGCGTCTGCCTTGACCAGCTTTTCCGGACCGGTCCAGTGAAATGCGGCGGATTGCACGATTGAGGCGCCGCGCTCGATTGCCGTTGTTTCAATCTGTAAAACGCCGTTACTGATTTGCAGGGATTTCACCTTGTCCAGCAGGCCCACGTTGTAGAGGTTGATAAAGTCCACCCGCTCATAGCCCTGGCCCCTGTCCTGGAAAATATCCACCAGGTCGTATGAGCCGACGCCCATGAAATACACGCCGCGCGCGGCGATTTCGGGCTTGCCGTCGCCGTCCAGATCGCCCGTGGCAACCATGAGTTCCTTGGTGCCGTAAGTGTAGTAGGAATACCCTTTGCCTTCGCCAAGTTCTGTCGTCATCCTGTCGGCGGTCAGGTTAAGCAGTATTTCCAAGCCGGCCGCATCGGGTAGTGCCGCTCGCGCGGGTTGAATAAACAATCCCAGCATAAGCGCCGCCCGGGCAATCATTTTCAACATAGGTTTCTCCTTCTCGATGCCCGGATGAGGGGCTTTGCTTATTTGGCCTCGGTCGTCATGCGATTCAGACGGCGGTGCGAGCCGTGGCTGAATCGCGCAGGGTCAATAGTAGACCGATACTCGTCCGGCGGTCCAGCTTGAGCCTACCGACCTCGGGCCTGTATGCCGTCCCTTGATAATCCTCGCAATTTAAGTTTGTTGTAATCCATCGGCGCAAGCGCGCCTTACACGTAGGGCGTGACCGCGGCGCAGGCTGGGCAAGTTGATGTCCGTCATTTTCGCGGTATCGGGCTTTTATAGAGGTTTATAAGCTGGCCGTAGCCATCCGGTGCAACATTCTTTTGCGGACTTTGTGATAATAAGGCTTTGTTTCGCTGATCAACCGCACCGCTCAGACTGCCCATCATGCAACGTATCCATTTTTATTACGCCGGTTTGACCGGATTTTTTTGTTTGTTTTTGTTGTTGATGGCTTGGCATACCGTCTTATTGCCCTCGCCCCGCTGGCCGACGGCTTTGTTGCTGATTGTCGGTGTCGGCCCGTTATTACTGCCTTTTAAGGGCTTTTTGGACCGCAATCTGAAAAGCTGCACCTGGATGAGCTACCTGAGCCTGCCTTACTTCGCGCACGGCGTGATCGAAGCTTATGTGGATCAAGACGCGCGGCCCTACGCTCTGCTGGAAGTTCTGTTCAGTCTACTGCTGTGTTTCGGGGCCGGCTTTTATGTCTACAAGGCCGAAAAAGCCTAAGCGATTCGGTTATGCAGGTTCCGCTACAGTTCGAGTTTCAGACCAATCCGAGCTTTGCCGGTTTTTTTGCCGGCCATAATGGTGAAATCATCACCAGTCTGCGGGCGATGGCGGGCGACGGCGCGGAGCAACAGCTGTACATCTGGGGAGAAAGCGGCAGCGGCAAAAGCCATTTATTACAAGCCTGTTGCCAACAAGCCAAGGCCGGCGGTAAGGATCCGTTCTATCTTAAGTTCATTCCCGATCGGCTGCCTTCGCCGAAGTTGTTGGAGGGCTTGGAGGACATGGAATTGGTCTGTTTCGACGATTTGCGGCATATCGCCGGCCATGCCGATTGGGAATCCGCCCTGTTTGCCTTCTATAACAGCCATCGCCAGAACAACCATAAGCTGCTGCTGGCCGCCGATTGTCCGCCCAAATATCTGCCGTTTGATTTGCCGGACCTGAAAACCCGCATGGGCTGGGGTCTGACGCTTAAAATTCAGCCCTTGCGGGACGATCAGATCATCGATGCGTTGACTTTTAAGGCGCATTTTTTGGGCTTCGATATTCCGCCCAAGGTCGGCCGCTTTCTGCTAAACCACTATGTACACGATCTGCCGGCTTTATGGCGGTTATTGGAAAAAATCGACAAGGCCACATTGGCGGCGCAACGCAAACTGACCATTCCGTTCTTAAAGCAGATTCTGGCGGAGCAGTCATGAGCGACAAAATACTGGTTGTCGGAGCCGGAGCTATCGGCGGATTTTACGGCGGTTTGCTGGCCAGGGCCGGTGCCGAAGTCTCGGTGGTGTGCCGGTCCGATTACGACTTGGTCAAACAACAGGGCTACCTTATCGATAGCTGCGATTTGGGGTAATGGCGGTTTACGCCTGAACAGGTATTGCGGCAAGCCGGCGACTATGCGGGGGATGTCGATTATCTGATCCTGTGCACTAAAGTCACCGGGGATGTCGATCGCGTAGGCCTGATAAAGGGCGCCGTTCGTCCCGGTACCGCGATTGTTTTCATCCAAAACGGGGTAGAAATCGAAGCCGAGTTGCAACAGGCCTTTCCGGATAATCAACTGATCAGCGGTCTGGCCTTTGTCTGTTGCAACCGTTTGCAGGCCGGCGAGATCCGCCATCTGGCATACGGCAGACTGATGCTGGGCAACCTGCCCGCCGGTATATCGGCCAAGACTCGCCATTTGCAGCAGCTGTTTACCCAGGCCGGCATCGAATGTGTCGTCAGCGAGGATATCGTGGCCGGCCGTTGGCAAAAATGCGTCTGGAATGCGGCGTTCAATCCCTTGTCGGTGCTATCGGGCGGCTTGCCGACCCTGGCCATTTTGCGGCAACAGGAAGCCCTGGTTCGCCGCATCATGCGGGAAGTTTGCGATATCGCCGCCGCTTGCGGGCATCCGCTCGACGATGAGCTTATTGAAACCAACATACGCAACACGTATGAGATGCCGCCCTACAAAACCAGCATGTTGCTGGATTTTGAGCGCGGACACGCCATGGAAACCGAAGTCATTTTGGGTAATGCCGTTCGAGCCGCCCACCGCCAATTCGCTCCCTGCCCGACCCTGGAAACCCTCTACGCATTAATGAAGTTAAGAGAGCTGCAAGTCCTCGATCAAGGCCTATAAAAATCCTGAAACATAATTGACATTCTGCTTTTTTTGATTTTTCGGTTAGAATAGGCGGATTTTTCATTGACCCTGTTCTTGAAGAAACCGAGGCAATGGTGCCAAGGGTAAAAACGTTTTCATCTCCTTAATAGAGTACAACCATGACTGATCTATCGCTTTATAGAAACATCGGTATCTTCGCGCACGTCGATGCCGGTAAAACCACCACCACCGAACGGATTTTGAAGCTGACCGGCAAAATCCACAAAATCGGCGAAGTACACGATGGTGCGGCGACCACAGACTTCATGGTGCAAGAACAAGAACGCGGCATCACCATTCAATCGGCGGCGACCACCTGCATGTGGCCGGGTAGCACCAATCAATTTCCAGCCCACCGCTTCAATATCATCGACACCCCGGGCCACGTCGACTTTACCATCGAAGTGTATCGTTCGCTGAAAGTATTGGACGGCGGTATCGGCGTATTTTGCGGCTCCGGCGGCGTTGAACCGCAATCCGAAACCAACTGGCGTTACGCGAACGACTCCAAAGTCTCCCGCGTCATCTATGTCAATAAACTGGACCGTCTGGGCGCCAATTTTTATCGCGTCGTCAAACAAGTCGAAGACGTGCTGGGTGCGAAGCCGGTTGTTATGACCCTGCCGATCGGTGAAGAAGAAAACTTTGTCGGCGTGGTCGATCTGTTGACCCGTAAAGCCTGGGTCTGGGACAACTCCGGCGACCCGTTGAAATATGAAATTCAAGACGTACCGGCCGACATGGTCGAGCAAGTCGAAGAATGGCGCGCGAAGTTGATCGATTCGGTTGCCGACCAAGATGACGACATCATGGAGAAATACCTGGAAGGCGAAGAGCCGAGTATCGAGGAAATCAAAAAATGTATCCGCAAGGGTACGATTGCAATGGATTTCTTCCCGACCTATTGCGGTTCTTCATTCAAAAACAAGGGCGTGCAACTGGTGCTGGATGGCGTTATCGAATACCTGCCGAACCCGACCGAAGTCAATCCACAGCCTGAAACCGACATCGAAGGCGTACCCACCGGCGAACACGCCATTGTCGATCCCGAGCGTCCGTTCCGCGGCTTGGTCTTCAAAATCATGGACGACCGTTTCGGCGCGCTGAACTTTGTGCGAATTTATTCCGGTAAATTGAAAAAAGGCGACACCGTATTGAACACCTACACCGGCAAAACCGAACGGGTGGGCCGGATGGTGGAAATGCACGCCGATGACCGCAACGAAATCGAAACCGCTCAAGCCGGCGATATCGTGGCCTTGATCGGTTTGAAAAACGTGCAAACCGGCCATACCTTGTGCGATCCGGACCAGCCGGCTACTTTGGAGCCCATGGTATTCCCCGACCCCGTCATCTCTATCGCCATTTCGCCGAAAGACAAGGGCAGCAACGAAAAAATGGGTATCGCGATCGGCAAAATGGTTGCCGAAGATCCGTCATTCCGCGTGGAAACAGACCAGGAATCCGGCGAAACCATCATCAAGGGCATGGGCGAGTTGCACTTGGATATTAAAGTGGACATCCTGAAACGGACCCATGGTGTAGAGGTAAATGTCGGTAAACCGCAGGTTGCTTACCGCGAAACCATCACCAAGCGCATCGAAGACGAATACGTCCATAAAAAACAATCCGGCGGTTCAGGTCAGTACGCCAAAATCAACTACATCATCGAACCAGGCGAACCCGGCAGCGGTTTCCAGTTCGAATCCAGCGTGGTGGGCGGTAACGTGCCGCGGGAATACTGGCCGGCCGTGGAAAAAGGCTTCAAAGCCAGTATCGAAAAAGGTGTGTTGGCCGGCTTCCCATGCTTGGACTTCAAGGTCAATCTGACCGACGGGGCTTTCCACGCGGTTGACTCATCATCCATCGCCTTCGAAATCGCCGCCCGCGCCGCCTATCGTCAATCGATTCCGAAAGCCGGCCCGCAATTGCTGGAACCGATCATGAAAGTGGACGTATTTACACCGGAAGCGCACGTGGGTGACGTAATCGGTGACTTGAACCGTCGGCGCGGCATGATCAAATCGCAAGATCCGGGCGTCACCGGTGTGCGTATCAAAGCCGACGTGCCGCTGAGCGATATGTTCGGTTATATCGGCGACTTGCGCACCATGACTTCCGGCCGTGGCCAGTTCTCCATGGAGTTCTCCCACTATATCGCCTGCCCGAAAAACGTGGCTGACGAGGTCATCAAAGAAGTCAACGAACGCAACAAAAACAAGGACAAGTAAACTGTCTGGAACCGGCGGCGTCTGCCTCCGGTTCCATTTGGCATTTCGGCTCTCGAACCGATTGCCGGATGAACAGGCTTATTTTTAACCATAAAGTTTCCGCAACGCACGGAAACTTGTTCCAGTACCTAACCTAGGAAGAACATTATGGCTTTTGTAATTACCGAAAACTGCATTAAATGCAAATTCACCGACTGCGTCGACGTTTGTCCGGTCGATTGCTTTCACGAAGGACCCAATTTCCTGGTCATCGACCCCGACGAGTGCATAGACTGCACCCTGTGCGAACCCGAATGCCCCGCCAATGCCATTCACGCCGAAGACGAAGTGCCCGAAGGTCAGGAGCATTTCATCGCGTTGAATGCCGAACTGGCCAAGGTATGGCCCACTATTACCGAAGTGAAGGATGCGTTGCCGGACGCCGAAGAATGGAACGGTAAAGCGGGCAAATTCGACTTGTTGGAAAGATAATTGTTCGACCGAAAATCTTTACTGGCAAGTTGAGATTTTCGTTACCCGCCAGCGCTAAGTTCTGGCGGGTTCCCGCCTCGCTCCGCCAAATTGACAGGCAATCCCGGTCAACCGACTGGGTTGACAGCAAAAACGGCTCAAAATGTTGTTCAGGCTTGCGATGCTCCCATCAGCGAGCGGCTTGAGTTCGTCAATCTACATTCAGTCGGTATGAGTAACATCCACTCTCGTCCAGCCCTTTAGTTTCACCCCGATAGTTTTGTCAAGACGAGTACCGTTTTTATCCCAGGCCCGCTGGGTGACGGGATGGACTTCTTTCAATTCTTTCGCGGCGACGGCAATCAATAAAGGTCTGCCTTCCGGCTCAATCTGTTCGGTTATCAGCTACCGCTTGCATCGATAAACCTGAAAAACCGACTATCCTGTTGTGAAACGCAGTTCACAAAAGCCCCCCATAATATGTCTTGACATGTTATGGGGTTCGGACTAAATTGGACGCGCACTCACGACGGGAGTTAACTTGATGAACGGCAAATTGACGGTAAGCCAATTGGCGGAGAGCCTGGGCCGCACTACGCTGGATAACGGTGCTATGTTGTCGCCCGAGATCATCGAGGTTGAATTGCAGGTGCTGCAGGTTCTGATTCAGGACAGGGAGGAATTTCCGGTTTATGTGACCATAGACGACAGTCAAATCCTTTGCGTATCCTACCTTTGGCGTGAACAGGAAATCATCCCCGAGCGGCGCGAAGCCCTGCTGGAAGCCTTGTTGACCCTGAATATTCCCATGCCCTTGTCCTCTTTTTCCAAGATAGGTCAGCAATACATCATTTTCGGCGCGCTGAGCACCCGCTCCGATATCGACGCCATCCGGCATGAGATTGCGACGCTGAGTGACAACACCCTGGAAGCCATCGAATTGATGGCCGACTATCTGCAATGACGTCTCACTAAAGGAGGCAGGCATCATGAACTTACTGAATAAATTAATGACCGCGTTACGCGGCGTGGCTAACGAAGCCGGCGAAAGCATAGTCGATGCCCAAGGCATACGCATCCTGGAGCAGGAGGTCAGGGATGCCAAGGCGCATCTGGAACAGGCCAAGGAAAGCCTGACGGAAGTGATAGCCGAACAAATGGCTGTACAGCGCAGAGTCGGCGGCCTGCGCACATCCGTCGAGGAACACGAGCATTACGCGGTGCGGGCCTTGGCTAAAAACGACGAAAATCTGGCGCTGGAGGTGGCGGAAAAAGTCGCCAAACTCAGCAACGAGCTGGATACCCAGACCGCGATACTGGAGGGTTTGAACGCCAACGTCGGCATCTTGAAACAGTCCATCGCGGTGACGGAGCGCAATATCCAGGGCATGGAGCGGGAGCTGGCCTTGGTCAAGACCACCGAAAGCGTCAATAGAGCCAACGAAGCCGTGGCCAGCCGTTTTTCCGGCAGTCGCTCCGCGCTGCGCAGCGCAACCGAATCCCTGGAGCGGATCAAGGCCAAACAGCAAAAAAAGGCCGACCAAATGCAGGCGGCGCTGGATTTGCAGCAGGAGGAAAACGGCGAAAAACTGCATAACAAATTGCAGGAGGCCGGCATCGTCACCAAGAAAGCCACTGCGGCGAGTGTTCTGGAACGCTTGAAGGCTCAACAGCCTCAAGAGGGCGTTTAGTCATCGCATCCGAAATCGGCGCCCGGAGGATACTATGGAAACGGTGTTTACGCTGATAGGCAGTTTCCCAACCGTCGTTTACACGATACCGCTGGGAATTTGCCTGGTGTTCTGGTTGTTCAGTTTGCTGGGCGTCTTCGATGTCATAGAGGTGGACATCGACAGCGAAACCGGTTTGGCGGGACTGATGGCTACCTTCGGTCTGGCCGGCGTGCCCATCACGCTGTCGTTCAGCCTGCTGTTCTTGTTTGCCTGGAGCCTGAGCCTGTGTAGCGATGCCTGGTTGTTGTCGCTATTGCCGGCAGGCATGCTCCACCATCTGGCGGGCGTGGCGGTGTTGATATTAAGCTTGGTCCTGGCGGTATATCTGACCGGCAAGATTACCCGTCCCTTGAGCAAATTGTTCGTGACCCACGAAGCGCGCAGTAACCGCTCGCTGTTGGCTAAATCCTGCCAAATCACCTCGATGAGCGTGGACGAAAATTTCGGTCAGGCCAAGGTCGAAGACGGTGGGGCCGGGCTGATCATCTCGGTGCGGGCGACGACGCCTAACGACTTCACGCAAGGAGACAGTGCCTTGATCTACGATTACGACGCGGATAAGAACCTTTATTTCATCAGCAAACTCGACTGAGCTGGAGCAGCCATGGAAATCATCATAACCATTACCGCAGTCGCTTCGGTCATCCTGATCGGCGCGCTGATCGTCTTCGCCTCGATGTACCGCAAGGTCGATCAGGGGCAGGCGATGATAGTCAATACCTTGAGCAGCGAGCCCAAGGTCACCTTTACCGGCAGCCTGGTCATTCCGGTGCTGCACCGGGTCGAAAAAATGGCCATTTCGCTGAAAACGGTGGAAATCAACCGCCGTGGCGGCGAAGGTCTGATATGTAAGGACAATATCCGTGCCGACATCGTCGTGACCTTCTTCGTCAGGGTCAACAAGACCCGTGAAGACGTGCTGAAAGTCGCCCAGGCCATAGGCTGCGAGCGCGCTTCCGATCAGAAGACCATAGAAGAACTGTTCAACGCCAAATTTTCCGAAGCCCTGAAAACGGTCGGCAAGCGCATGGACTTCGAGGATTTGTACCGTGAACGCAACCATTTCCGCGATCAAATCATTCAGGTCATAGGTCAGGATCTGAACGGTTACGTGTTGGAAGACGCCGCGATCGATTATCTGGAACAAACCCCGATGAATCAGTTGGATGCCAATAACATCCTCGATGCCCAGGGCATACGCAAGATCACCGAATTGACGGCGATACAACACGTCCGCACCAACGAGCTGCAACGCGACGAGCAAATGCAGATCAAGAAAAAAGACGTCGAAACCCAGGAAAAGCTGCTGGAGCTGGAACGCCAACAAGCCGACGCCGAGTCCAAACAAAAACGCGAAATCGCCACCGTGCAAGCCCGCGAGAAAGCCGAGACCGAAAAAGTCGTCGCCGAGGAACATACCAAGGAGCAACGCGCCCGTATCGTGGCCGAACAAACCATAGGCATAGACAACGAGAACAAGCAACGCGAAATCGAAGTCGCCGAAAAAAACCGGGAACGGGCCATTGCGATCGAAACCGAGAAAGTCGAGCGCGTGCGCCAACTGGAAATCATAGACCGGGAAAAAGAAGTCGAATTGCAACGCATCGCCAAGGAAAAGGCCCTGGAGGAACAAAAAAAGGAAATCGCCGAAGTGATACGCGCGCGTATCGCCGTCGAAAAACATGTGGCCGAAGAGGAAGAGCGAATCAAGGAATTACGCGAAGTCTCGGAGGCCGACCGCAAGCGCCAAGCGATCGTGATTGCCGCCGAAGCCGAAGCGCAGGAAAGCCTGGTTAAAGACATCAAGGCCGCCGAGGCGGCTGAACAAAGCGCCCAATTCAAGGCAAAGGAAACCCTGGTGCTGGCCGGCGCCGAATTCGAAGCGGCGGAAAAACAGGCGCAAGCCAAAATCCGTCTGGCCGAAGGCATACAGGCCGAACAAGCCGCGCAAGGCCTGGCCGAAGCCAAAGTGCTGCGCGAGCGCATGGCGGCTCAGGCCCAAGGCGACGAGGCGGTCGGCATGGCGCAGGTGCGGATCAAAAACGCCGATGCCGATTCGGAAGAAAAGCAAGCCATGGTGGCCGTCAAAGTCAAGATTGCCGAGGCCGAAGCGATAGAGCGCCGGGGCCAGGCCGAAGCGGAAGCCGTGCGTCAGCATTACCAAGCCGAGGCCGACGGCTTGAAAAGCAAATTCGCCGCGATGGCCAGCATGGACGAAAAAACCCGCAGCCACGAAGAATTCCGCTTGCGCGTCGATACCGCCCACAGCGAAACCATGGCCGGCATAGAAGCCGCCCGCGAAGCGGCCACGCTGAATGCCGGCGTGTTCGGCGAGGCGGTCAAGCAGGCCAACATCGACATCGTCGGCGGCGACGGCGAATTTTTCGACCGCTATATGAAAGCCTTGTCGGTCGGCAAGGCGATAGACGGCGCGGTTTATAAAAGCGATTTGCTCAAAGCTACCTTCGAAGACCATTTGAGCGGCAAGGCCAATTTGTTGGACGACGTCAAGCAAATCGCCGCCAATCTCGGCAGCGACGACTTGCAAAACCTGTCCGTCTCGGCCTTTTTGAACAAACTGATGCAGCAAGGCAGCAGCGAAGACAAGGCCAAGATCAGGGCTTTGTTGGAGCAACTGAGCCGTTGATGGTCGTTCAAAAACCTAACGATCATGAATGTTGGGCATCGCCCCCGCAAATGAAAGGCCGTCTGGTAGGAGCGACGCATAGTCGTGATGATGGCTTTCGAATCGCGACTATGCATCGCTCCTACCATGACTTTCAGAGTAAATTGCAGTCTGTCCACGAAAAGCACGAAAGACACGAAATAAATCGGCTTGTTGGTTCTGCCAGCGCCGTTTGGATGATGATTCGGTGTCGGCAACTATTCGAAAATTTTCGTGATTTTCGTGCCTTTCGTGGACAAAACGATTTCCTCAGGATTAACCCGCCCATAAGCCGATGACTGAAGAAGCTTTGACAGACACCGAACAAGCCGTCTCCGAAGGCGAGGCCTTCGAGGTCATACGCAAGCGCCTGGAGCAACAGGGCCAGGCCTTGCAGGCCAAGATAGATGGTCTGAACGCCTCGCGCGCCGCGGAGTTCGGTCAAACCGAGCTGAAGATCATAGGCAGGGTCAGGGTGCGCACCGAAAACAACTGCGTGCCGCGCGACATGGTCCGGGTCGGCCAGCATTTAATGCTGTTCGGCTACAACGTGTTTTTGGGGCTGAAGCAGGAAACCCAGGTCGAGGACGTATTCAGTTTATATAAGCTGGTCGAAACCGAAGACGGTCTGGACGTCGAGCCGCAAAATCCGCAACACGGCTTTTTGCACGAGGCAAGCTTCGTCGCCGACTTCCAGGAACTTTACAGATACTATAAAAATACCCGCTTATTGTCGCTGCACGTCAGCGCCGAAAGGCTGTTGGCGGTATTTCAGATCGGCCTGAAACTGGAAGACATCCGGGTATTTCGCTGGCAAATCGACGACGACAAGATCAGCTATATCGACAACCGCGGCGAGCGCGACCTGCCGCGCCATCCGGCCCACGATTTCGAATGGACGCCGACCCGCCGGGAAGACCATGTGGCCGGCAAACATCCGCATGTCAGCATACTGGATCAGGTCTTCGTCGAGACCGTCGGCGGCGATTTGACCGTCAAGGTCGAGAACAACACCGAAGACGGTTTGGGCATTTACCGGGAGCCGGTCGAGGATCAACATCAATCCCTGGCCGATGCCGACATTGCCTACGCCAAATTGGGCACGGTGATCTTGTTGAAAATCCGCCCGTACCGGGAGAACGATTACCGCTTTCTGGTGTTCAATACCCTGACCCAATCGGTCGAACGCATCGATGCCATCGGCTTTTCCTGCGTGCAACTGCCGGAAGACCATGGCTTGATCTTTCCGGGCGGATATTATTTACAAAACGGCGAAACCAAAGTCTTCGAAAACCTGCCGTCCGGCCTGAGTTTCGCCGGCGCGCGCCGCTCGCCGAACGGCGAAGACGTGCTGTACCGCTTTTACGGAGCGGAAGCCGGCGTCAGCGTGTTGTTTTCCTACAATTTAATCGGCAAGAGCCTGCAAAATCCCATCGTCGCCCATGGTGTTTGCCTGTTCAACGACGGCCGTTTACTGGTGTTCCGCGACGACAACAAGGAAGCCGGCCGCATCCATGCCATGCAGATTTGGGAAACCCCGTATTTTCACGAAGAATATCTGCGGCAACAATCCGCCCGCCAGTCGTTCTTCGGCAAGATAGGCAATGCCGAACTGGTCAGAGGCATTTCCGACGGCTACAGTCTGATTCGAGCGATACAGGAAAAACGCCCGAATGTCGCGCATTACGAAGCCATGATAGCGGCCGGCCAACGCCTGTTCGATGCTTACCACTGGCTGGAAGCCGACGAAGTCGGTGCCATCGGCGGCGATATTCGCCAGATCGTCGCCACCGCCGAATTGGTGCTGGACGAGTTCGAAAAGGTCGAAAGCATACGCCAGCAAGCCAACCAGGCCTTGGCCGAAGCCGAGAGCCGCCAACTCAACCTGCTGCAAAATCTTTATGTAGACAGCTGGAAGACGCCGCAGGAATTCGTCCAAGCCCTGGGTGCGATGCACCAGCAACAAGGACGGCTGGCGACGATCAAGGAATTACGCCATATCGATCAAGCCAGGGTGCAAGCTCTGCAGGACAAACTGGCTGCGGAGCTGGAAAGCCTGGGCCGGGCTACCGTGGTTTTTTTGAGCAGCGCGGCCGCCTTGCAGCCATTCCACGCCAGTCTGGCCGAGCAACAAACCCGCCTGGAAAAATGCCAAAGCAGCGCCGACATCCAGCCCTTGCTCGACGAACTGGAAAAGATGGGGCAAAACCTGGATTTGCTGAACGGCACGCTGGCCGGTCTCGAAGTCGAAGACCCGCAAGTTCGCACCGGCATACTGGAAGCCCTGTCCGAAATCTACGCCAACCTGAATCAACTGAAAGCCGAAGCCCGCCACAAGCGCAAAAGCTTTCGTTCCGGAGAGGCGGTCGCCGAATTCGCCGCCCAATTCAAACTGTTTGCGCAAAGCATAGGCAGCGCGCTGGAATCGGTGGAAAGTCCGCAACAATGCGACGATCAACTGGCCCGCTTGTTGACGCAACTGGAAGATCTGGAAAGCCGCTTCGCCGATTTCGATGAGTTTCTGGCCGACATCGTCCAGCAACGCGAGCAATTGTTCGAGGCCTTTCAATCGCGCAAGCAGGTGTTGCTGGATGAAATCCAGCGCCGCGTGCAAAACATCGTCGCGGCGGCCGACCGCCTGTTCGGCAGTATAGAGCGCAGGCTGCAAAGTTTCGATCAGGCCGATGCGCTGAACAGCTTCCTGGCCGCCGACCCCATGGTGCTGAAACTGAGGCAGTTGATTGCTCAGTTACAGGCATTGGAAGCCTCGGTACAGGCCGACGAGGCTCAGTCTCGCTTGAAGGCCATGCAGGATCAGGCCATGCGCGCCTTGCGCGACCGGCAGGACATCTTCGAGGAAGGCGGCACGCTGATCAAGCTGGGTAAGCATAAATTCAGCGTCAACACCCAGCCTCTGGACCTGACCTTGATCAAGCGCCAGGAACAGCTGGTCTGGCATCTGGTCGGTACCGATTACTATGCGCCGGCCGACTATCCGCAACTCGTGGCGCTCAAGGATTATTGGAGTCAGGCGCTGGTTTCCGAAACCGCCGAGGTCTACCGGGGCGAATATTTGGCGGCCTCGCTGTTGCATGCCGCCGAGCAAGGGCTGGAAGAGTTGAGTCTGGATGGTTTGCATGCGGCGCTACTGCAACAGGACGAACTGACTGGAATCGTGCGCCGGTACGCCGGCCCCCGCTATCAGGAAGGTTACGACAAAGGCATACACGACGCCGATGCCTGCAAGATACTGGAGCGCCTATTGCCGGCCCATCGAAGCGCCGGGCCGCTGCGTTATACCCCCGATACCCGCGCGCTGGCCTTGGTTTTTTGGCGTTTCGGCGCCGGCCCGCAAACGCAAACCCTGCAAAAACTGGCGCAAAGCGCGGCCCTGTTGCAAAAAACCCTGGGTAGCCGCAAGGCGCATCACGACTTGATAGACCAACTTGCGCCGAAAATCGCCGAATTCAACAATCTGGCCGGCCTGACGGCCGCCGATCCCACCGTGGCCGCCGACTATCTGTTGGCGGAATTGGCCGCCACCGTGGCGGAATTCGTCGCCAGCCAGGCCGCCGAGACGCTGGTCAAGGCCTTGTATCAGCATCTGGATACCATAGGCCACCGGGCCGATTTCGAGCTGGCCCTGCAACAAACCCGTGGCGCGGTGGAAGGCCAGTGGCAACTGTGCTACAGCTGGCTCAGCGGCATAAGCGAACAAAACCCATATGCGGCGTACCGGCGTTTCGTGCCGGAAGCGGTCATGTTGATCCTGGGCGGCGATTTTCAACGCAAAATCAGTCCGGCCGGCCTGGATATCGTGGTCGAGAACCTGATGGGCGAACATCCCCGCATCCAGGACAGGCGCTTGGTATTCGGTCTGGACGAATTCGGCCAGCGCCTGCAACGACATCGCCGCTGTGTCGTGCCCGGCTTTCAGCAATTTCAGGCCTTGCGGCAGGATTTGATAGCCGCGGAGCGCGAGCTGCTGCGTCTGGAGCGCTATCGGGCCAAACCCTTGACCTCATTCGTCCGCAACCGCTTGATAGACGAGGTTTATCTGCCGCTGGTCGGCGACAATCTGGCCAAACAGATGGGCGCGGCCGGCAGCGCCAAACGCACCGATTTGATGGGTTTATTGTTGTTGATTTCACCGCCCGGCTACGGCAAAACCACGCTGATGGAATATATCGGCAACCGCCTGGGGCTGGTGTTCATGAAAATCGACTGTCCGGCGCTGGGCCATGGCGTGCACTCCCTGGATCCCGGTCAGGCGGCCAACGCCACGGCCGCCAAGGAGTTGGAAAAACTCAATCTGGCTCTGGAAATGGGCAACAACGTCATGCTGTATCTGGACGACATCCAGCACACCCATGCCGAATTTCTGCAAAAATTCATATCGCTGTGCGACGGCTCCAGGCGCATTGAAGGCGTCTGGCGGGGCAAGACCAAGAGCTACGACATGCGCGGCAAGAAATTCTGCGTGGTGATGGCCGGCAACCCCTATACCGAATCCGGCGAGGTTTTCAAGATTCCCGATATGTTGGCCAATCGCGCCGATATCTACAATCTGGGCGACGTATTGAGCGGCAACGAAGCCGTGTTCGCGCTGAGCTTCATCGAAAATGCCCTGACCTCCAACCCGGTTTTGCAAGGTTTGGCCATGCGCGGCATGGCCGACGTCTACCGCTTCATCCGCCGGGCACAGGGCGAAAGCGTATCCGACAACGAATTCGAACATCGCTACGCCGCCGCCGAGAGCCGGGAAATTGCCGCGACGCTGGAAAAAATGTTGAAGATTCGCGACGTGGTATTGGCGGTCAATCGGCAATACATCTATTCGGCGGCCCAGGACGACCGCTACCGCAGCGAGCCGCCTTTCAAGTTGCAGGGCAGTTACCGCAACATGAACAAGATGGCCGAAAAAGTCACGGCGGTGATGAACGACGAGGAATTGCAAAACCTGATAGGCGACCACTACGCCGGCGAAGCCCAAACCCTGACCCGCGGCACCGAGGAAAATCTGCTAAAACTCAAGGAAATACGCGGGGTGTTGACGGCCGAGGAAACGGCGCGCTGGCGGGCCATCAAGGATGAATACAGCCGCTTGCGCAAACTCGGCGACGATAACGACCCGGCACGCCTGCTGGCGAACCAGCTGTCGCAAATAGGCGAACAACTGGCTCTGGTTGCCCGCCAGTTGCAAAGCCCTTCGCCGCTGTTGGCGCTGAACGAGCAAATTGCCCGCTTGCGCGGCCAGATCGCCGAATCCGAAACCCACGTACAAGTCGTCAACCAACCGGTGCCGGGCGTGGACGAAGTGCTGCGCAAGCTGGCGGACTTGTACGAACTGTCTTTCCTGCCGGTGTTTTCGGCCATGCAGCATAAGATCAGCATGGAACAGGATACCTGGGAGCGCGTGAAATGGCTGGCCGAGGAGTTCGCCAAGTTGAAACCGGGCGGCAAGATCGGGAAGCCGACTTGAATCGAGAGCGCGCAGATTTATTTCGCGGATGGAAAGATCTTTGTAGGATAGCGTAACGATCATGAAGGCCGGGCGATCGCCCCGGCAAATGAAAGTAGTGCAGTTGGGCACGGTTCCTCGCCGGACAGGACGCCGTAAATTCGTCCGTGTAGGCTCGACGGCAGCATCCTTGCCGCCGACGCCTGTCCAACAAGCAACCGTACCCGCCCGATTTTTTACTTTCAGATTAACATAACGATATGAGCAAAAAAGACCTGCCGGAAAACTGGAAAATCTCCGAGCGCAGCATACGGGCCATTCAGGTGGCCTTCGAGTTCGGCACCGGCGTATCGGAAGCCATCAGGCGCGAAGCCAACAAAAACGGCCTGAGCACCTCCGATCAAATTCGCAAACTAGTGCAATTGGACGTCAAGACGCCGAAACGTCCCCGGCTAACGGTATCGCTAAACGAGGACGACTATCGCAAACTGGCCCAACGCTACGGCCTGGACGCCTTGGACAAGGCCGCGATTCGGGAGGCGATAAGGCAGGAATTGATAGCCTTCGGCCGCGGGCGGGTAGAAGAATCGTCCGGATGACTACAGCGGCGAGGGCTTTAAATAGACTCGTTGAAAAGAGTTGTGACTTGGTCCGGGGAAAAGTGTAAAAATCCGTCCAAGCAAACAAGTAAGGCCTTAGCTCAGGTTGTGCCATGCCCACCGTCTTCACCCATCCCGCTGTGCCCATCGCCTTGGCTTTCGGCTTGGGACGTAAAAAGGTTTCCGGCAGATTGTTGTGCGCCGGCGTCGTCGCGTCCGCCGCGCCCGATCTGGATGTGATCGCTTTTAGCCTTGGCATTCCCTATGCCGCCGAACTCGGCCATCGAGGTTTTAGCCATTCGCTATTGTTCGCTTTTGCCCTGGCCCTCCTCGGCGCGAGCTTGTTTCGTTGGCTGCACTCCACGTTCCGGCGCTCGTTCTGGTTTTTGTTCATCGCTGCGGTTTCTCACGGCATTCTCGACGCCTTTACCAATGGCGGCCTCGGTATCGCCTTCCTTTGGCCTTGGTCCGGCGAACGATATTTCGCGCCGACTCGGGTAATAGAAGTCTCGCCGCTCGGCGTATCGCGTTTTTTTTCGCCTAAAGGCGTTGAGGTGCTGCGGTCCGAATGCATTTGGATCTGGCTGCCGTTTATGGGGCTGGCTATCATTTTGGCTGTTTTACGCAGGATCAGCCTGTTGTTTGCAAGAGGCGATAAAGTCCGGTAGGTCGGCTGCCGGCAATGCATCATTCGGCGCTACGCTACTTAACCTGCATGCATTTACGAATTTAACGGAAACGGATTCATGAAGGCTGAATACGAAAATCGCGGCTTTTATCTAATGGCTAAACTCCTTGCCGGAAGCGAGGTTGATTCGCTCATTAACGAGTTATCCGCCTTCGAAGGCCGGACGAATAACCATGGGGTGCGGGATCTGATGAGTAAAGTTCCCAGCGTCCGCCGTCTCGCCGATTCCGTTCCCTTGATGGCAATCGCCAAGGAAATACTGGGCGACAACGCCAAGCCCGTTAGATCGGTGTTTTTCGATAAAGTACCGACAGCCAACTGGAATGTAGCTTGGCACCAGGATACATCGATAGCGGTCAAGTCTAAGCACGAGGTTGCGGGTTTCGGCCCGTGGAGCGAAAAGCAAGGCATAGTCCACGTCGAACCCCCCGTGGCCTATTTGGCCAACATATTATCGTTAAGGCTGCACCTCGATATAGCCAATAAAGTATCCGGCGTGCTGAGAGTAGTCGCTGGAACGCATCGGAACGGCAGAGTGGCGGCGCAAGACATTATCGAGATAGTTGGCAACTCGCGCATCGTTGAATGTAATGCAAACCGAGGCGACGTACTGCTGATGAACCCGCTGTTGTTTCACTCATCGAGAAAGGCCGTTAGCCCCAGCCACAGGAGAGTTGTTCACATTGAATATTCGGCCATGGCGCTACCGGAACCGCTCGCGTGGTACGAATAGTCCGGTAAGTCGTGGGTTCGAATGAGGTAACCCGAGGTGTACGGAATTATTGTCCCCTGCTTTGAGCGGGGGAGAAAGATATTGCTAGCGAATTCCTTATTTGATCTGGAGTGTCTATGATTAGCGCGGTTTATGCGGCTTTATCGGCATTATTGATTGTCTGGCTGTCTTTACGGGTGATACGCTTGCGGCGGGCCGAAAAGGTCAAACTGGGCGACGGCGGCCTTGCCGCGTTGCAAAATGCCATTCGGGCCCAGGGCAATGCCACGGAATATGTGCCTATTTCGCTGATTTTACTGTTTTTGCTGGAATACGACGGCGGAGCACCGTGGCTGATTCACCTGGGCGGCAGCGCGATATTGGCGGGCCGCTTGCTGCATGCCAAGGGATTGTTGAGCGACAATATGCCTTACCGGGTTCTGGGCATGCAGTTTACTATTTTCAGCTTGATCGGGCTGGCCATCGCCAATCTGGCGTATCTGGCTTTCCAGCGCTTCTGGCCCTAGCCGCCGACAGTATTGTCCGCTTTGACGGGCGGCCGAATTCGAACGGGAGAAGGATATGTCGGAATTTATTTGCGAGGAATCGAACGATTCTCCGGTCTGGGGACTGGTCGATCTGTTTGCCTGGAAAACCCTGCCGCAGCAACTCGGCGGCGGCAAGCAGTATATACAGGCCTTTAAGGATAACTGGGTCAAACACAATAAAACCACCATCCTGGCCGCTGCGGCGCGCTACAACATCCCGCCGTTGTTGCTGGCCGGAGTCTGCTGGATAGAGGTGGGCGGCGATCCGAATTTCATAGACGGAGTGGCGTTTGAAGTGCGTTCCTTCGACTGGAGCGGCCCGGACTGGGTGGACAGGAATCTGACCATCACCCGGCATCCGGCCAAAACCTCCTTCGGCGCGGTCAGCATACAATTGCGCACCGCCGCGGAAACCCTGGGCCTGGATCCCGGCAAAATGTCCACCGACCAACTCCGCGATTTGGCCGACTGTCTGCAGCGGGATGTGTTTAACGTCGATGTGGTGGCCCGCCATCTCAGACAGTTGATCGAACATGACAAATTGCACGGCAGCCTGCCGGAGTTGAGCATGGATCAAGTGCGTATCGTCGGCGCTCGTTATAACCGGGGAGTAGGCTTGTCCATGGAAGAACTGCTGAAAAATACCAGTTACGGTGACTTCATCGTCAAATTCTGGCCGCGTTTTACCGAACTGCTCAAATGAGGCCCGCAGCCCTATGAAACCGCTATTCAGGCTGTTTGCGCATCTGTTGTTCGCGGTAGGAATGCTGGCCTTATATCTGCTGCCCGCCAAGCCCTACGAATGGATGGCGGAATTCGACCCGGTCCTGGCCGCCGCTCCGGAAGACCTCTCGGGCGATAATCGGGTATTCGCCTTTTTATGCCTGCTGGTCATTGCCGCAACGCAAGCCGGCTTGATGGCAACTAGCCGGGGCCGGCTGGAAAGGCGGGTTTGCATGGGTTTGATCCTTACGGCGGCGGTTTTCTGGGCGGCGAAGTTCTGCTTCTGATCCGCGCCGGCAAAATCGGCCAAGGGGAGTTTCTGTGAAAAAGCATCGGATCGTTTCATGCCTGACCTGCCTGCTGATTGCGGCCGCTATCTTGTTGCCGACGCTTGGCGATGCCCGGGAAACCTCGTTGCGGCAAAAGCTGAAAGAGCGCCGGTCGGCCCGTCAATCCGCCGCCGCCGACAACCGCGAAAGCCCGATCGATCAAGCAGGCGATTACACATTCGATCTGCTACATAACGGATTGACCCGCCAGTACCGGCTGCATGTGCCGGCCGGCTATCGGCCGGATAAACCGCTGGCCATGGTGTTGTCCCTGCACGGCGGCGGCGGGAATATGTCCGTGCAGGCCGACGACAGCTATTACGGTTTGATTTCCAAATCGGACAGCGCGGGCTTTGCGGCCGTGTTTCCCAACGGTTACAGCCGCCTGCGCTCCGGTAAGCTGGCTACCTGGAATGCCGGCATCTGCTGCGGGGCGGCTCGCGACCGGGGCGTGGACGACGTCGGCTTTCTGCGCGCCGTGGTCAAGGATGTGCAATCCAAGCTGAATATCGATCCGGGTAGGATTTTCGCCAGCGGTATGTCCAACGGCGGCATGATGAGCTACCGGCTGGCCTGCGAAATGGCCGACACCTTCAAAGCCATCGCCGCCGTGGCCGGTACCGACGGCACTCGGGCTTGCACCCCCTCCCGGCCGGTATCCGTTTTGCACATCCATGCCAGGAACGATGACAGAGTGCTTTTCAACGGTGGCTCGGGCAGCGCTTCGGCCAGTCATGCCGATTTCGTTTCGGTGCCCGATACCGTCGCCAAATGGGTCAAACTCAACGCCTGTAATATACCGCCAACCCGGGTTTTAGAGGTGGCCGGCGCTTACTGCGAAGTCTATTCGCCCTGTCGGGAGCAGGCTAAAGTCGAGTTATGCGTTACCGAAACCGGCGGTCACTCCTGGCCGGGCGGCCGTAAAGTTCGCGGCGGAGAGCCGGGTTCTACGGCCATTTCGGCAACCGACCTGATGTGGGATTTTTTTGCTGCTCCATGATTGCGGCAGGGATTGAATAATTGCCAAGGCTTCCGCCGGCAATAACTTCCGCATTCCGTTCCCTCTCAGGAGGGAAAGGGTTAGGGTGCATATTCCAGTCCAAATCAACCACCCATTCCGATTGAAAACCACCACCTGTTCCAATCCAAAGTCGGCCAGAGACTCCAATTACAAAACCGCCACTGGCGCCGACGGATTTTTACTGGGTTGAAGGCTCGGTATCGGCCATAACCAGACATCCAGAATTATGAAGAATCAATCTGTTGAAGGGCCGCTTGTGATCTAAGTTCGGACTTTCAAGAATTTACCCTCCCATATCAGACAAATTTCTAAACGCGTCTAAAGGCACCAGGTGCTACCCCAATATGGCGTTTGAAGGCTTTGCTAAACGCCGGCACCGACTCATACCCGCTTCTTTCCGCCACGCGTTCCACGGTCATGTTCGGCTCCATCAACCAATGTGCGGCGATTTGCAAGCGCCATAGCGTTAGGTATTCAATGGGCGAATGGCCGATCAAGGCGGCAAATTTCTCAGACAACACCGACTTGGACACGCCGGCTTTGGCGCATAATTCGCCGAGCGTCCAGGCATGCCAGGGAGATTCATGGATCAGGGTCAGCGCATTGGCCAGGCGCTTGTCCTGCATGGCGGCAAACACGCCCTCGCGCACCAGGTCTTCCTCGATGCAATGACGAATCGCCAACACGAACAAACTATCGCACAAACGTTCCACGACCGATTCGCTGCCGAAACGCGGCGTTGAAGTTTCGCCAATCACCAGTTCGAGCACGCGTGCCAGGATAGTCCCGGCCTGGTTTTCCCGGATCACGATTTCAGCCGGCAGCGCCTGCCACAACAGGGATTTTGGCGCGGCCAGTTGAATTTCGCCGCAGACGAAACCCACCTCTCCCTCTGCCCAAGGCGTCATGCGGGTGTCGCATTCGTCATCCGGTAAATCCTCGGCGCTATACGACAAAAAATGCCGGGCCGCATGCGGCAAAAACAGAATCAAATCGCCGGCTTCCAGCGCCAAAGGTGTAGTCCAACGTGGCGAATGGACAAAGCCGCGTCCCTTGCTGACCAAGTGAAACCAGACCGAGGTTTCCGAATTATGGTCCATCAACCAACGCCCGCAGACGCCGCCGGAGTAGACCAATTTGGCGTGCAGATTCAAACCGTTGATCAACGGGGTCAAGGCATCCATCGTTTACTCCCGGAATATCGGACAAGGACGCCGGAAGCGCGCACATGGGATGGCAAGTCCATTCTTCTTAATCTATGTCCGTCGAAACGATTTCGCATCGGCATTACACCTCATGTTTTTAAATTAAAGGAGAGACAGCATGTCCCAATTTCAAATTCATTCCATCCTCACCGCCAATGCCACGGCGAAACCTTTATTGGAAGGCTCGTTGAAAAAATACGGCTTCGTGCCCAATTTGCACGGCGGTTTGGCCGAAGCGCCGGCGGCTCTGAAAGCTTACATCGAGTTGACGGCCTTGTTCGATCAAACGTCGTTTAGTCCGACCGAACAGCAAGTCATTTTGCTGGCCATCAGCGCCGAGAATCATTGCACTTATTGTGTCTCCGCGCATTCGATGATCGCCAAACAGATGGTCAAAGCCGATCCGGCTATCGTCGAAGCCCTGCGCAACGGTAAACCGCTGCCTGACAGCAAATTGGATGCATTGGCCGGATTTGCCCGTGCAGTGGTGAAAAACCGTGGCGTAGTTTGCGGTCAAACCTTGGACAAATTTATCACGGCAGGCTATAGCCGGGCGCAGGTTTTGGAAGTGGTGTTGGGCGTGGCATTTAAAACCCTCAGCAATTACACAAACCATATCCTTCATGTGCCGCTGGATCCCGCTTTTCAGGCCGAAGCCTGGGAAGAGCCCGCGCTATGCAGCAATCGGCAGTGTGCTTGATCGTTTGACTCATCAACAGGTAAACATCATGAAAGCAAAACAAACCGCAGTGGTTTTATTGGAACTGCAAAACGACTTTCTCGCAGAAGGCGGCAAACTATACCCGTTATTGAAGCCGGTATTGGAAACCTACGACGTCAAAGCCAACCAAAACGAGTTGATTCGGGCGGCAAGGGCTAACGGTATGCTGATCGTGCATGTGCCTATCGGCTTCTCGGCCGATTACCGGGAAATGGGCGACGCTCCATACGGCATTCTGCAAGCGGTAAAAAATGCCAGTGCGTTAATCAAAGGTACCTGGGGCAGTGCCCTTGCCGAAGGCATCGATGTTCAAGCCGGCGATATTGTCGTTGAGGGTAAATCAGGCATCGATGCCTTCGCCGGCACTCATCTGGATTTTGTTTTGCGATCACATGGCATCACCACCATTGCCCTGGCAGGACAACTAACCAATATTTGTATCGAATCCACGATGCGCGCCGCTTACGACAAAGGCTATCGCGTGTTCGGGATTACCGATGCCAGTGCCACTATCGGTTTGGAGCAGTACGACGCTTCGATCGAACACAACTGGCCGATGTTCAGCGAGCCCATGACCCATAACGTATTCCTGGATCGAGCGGCAGCATAAGCGGATACCAGGGGATGCGTCACTTCTTTCGAGTTGGCGCATCGTAGTTTTTTATACTCAATCATTAAATCAGGAGTAACACCATGCCACTTGTACAAATCAAAGGCATCAGCGGCTATTTGTCGCTAGAACAAAAACAGGAAATCATCAGCAAAGTCACCGATGCCGTCGTCTCGGTGGAAGGTGAAGGCCTGCGCCCGGTCACCTGGGTATTGATAGAAGATGTCGCATCGGGCGAATGGGGCGTTGGCGGACAACCCGTGACCACCGACGCCCTAAGATCGATGAGTTGAGGTAATCCATGAGTTAATGGAGCAGGGTGCGGCAGAAGGTTCTGCCGCATCAGCTGTTTGCCAACTCTAAATAACGCTGCCAGTCCTGATAGTTATCCACGCCCCATTGACTATCCAGCTCGTAAACCTTCAAGCCCAAGTCCTTGGCTCGGCGGCGGGTGGCGGCCATCACTTGGTCGTGGCTCCAGGTCATGTCGCTGAACAGGCTTGGTTGTGCCTGGTTTAAGCCGATCATGACGTAACCGCCGTCGTCGGCTGGTGCGATGACCGCGTCATGACCCGCTAGTAACTTTAGCAATGCCCGATGCAAATCGTCGGCGGAAAGACTGGGGCAATCGCAACCCATCAGCACAGCGTGCCGGTATCGGCTCAAGGCATCGGCGAAGGCGTGCTGCATGCGTTCGCCCAAATCGGCGCCGCGCTGCGGCTTGAGCACGAGCGGATAGCGGCTTACACAATCCTGAAAGAAATCATCGTGGGTATCCGGCGCGCAGTGGAGTTCGACCGGGCACAAGGCGCGCTGAAAAGCCCGTTGCAAGGTCATGCGGGTCAGTTGCCGATGGGCTTCGGCGGCCTGTGCGGCGTTCAAGGCCGGTTGTAACCGGGTTTTGACCTGGCCGGGAATCGGTGCTTTGCAAAATATCAGCAGCACGCTATCGGGAAAGGGATAAGCCATGGCTCAACGCTTGCGTAAAGCTCGAAACGGCATGGCCAATAACGGCAAGAAACCCAGCGCTTGCGGCTCGCGAAACCCGTGCAAACCAATCGTCATTTCGGTTTGCGCTTGCCGTGCTTGATGACAATAAGTCTTGAACAGACGGTCCCAGCACGACAGCGAAAAGCCATAATTGCTGTCGGTTTCCTGTTGCCGGGCGGAATGATGAATCCGGTGCATGTCCGGCGTGACCAATAGATAACGGAGTATCCGCTCGGCCGGCGGTGGCAGGCTGACATTGCCGTGATTGAACAGCGCGCAGCCATTCAGGATGATTTCGAAAGCGATGACGGCCAACGGCTCGGCGCCCAGCGCAATCACCAGCAGCACTTTGTAAGCCATGGACAGCATGATCTCCAAGGGATGAAAGCGCACGGCGGTGGTGGCGTCGAAATCCAGGTCGCTGTGATGCACTTGATGCAGACGCCAGAACCATTGCCAACGATGGGCCGCGACGTGTTGCGCGTAAATCGCCAGATCCAGCAATAGCAGGCTTAGCAAGATGTTGAGCCAAACCGGTACGGGCAAGTTGTTGAACAGCCCAAGCTGTTGTTCGATAGCCCAGTTCGCCGCCAGCCAGGCCGCCGCGCCGATGCTGAGACGCATCGCACCAGCATTCAACGCCGCCAAACCGAGATTGATGCTCCAGCGCTGGCGGCGTGGGCTGCGCAAACGCCGGGCAGGACTTAGCGCTTCCCAAATCGCCATCAACGACAAAATGCCAAAAAACACGCCGAAGCGCAGCAGGGCTTCCATCAGCTTCTCCCATAATACTGTTTGGCCAGATCGTCGGGATCGGCACCGCAAAAATACGCCCAGCGTAGCCGCCACATCAAGCCAATGGTTTTGCAAACGCAGTGTTGTTGCCAACGCCGCGCCGAGGTGACGACTTTATTGGGTAAACAGGCTGGTTTGCCGACGGCTTTTAAACGTTTGCTGATGGCTATGTCTTCCATCAACGCGATTTCGGGAAAGCCGCCGATGCCTAAAAAAACCTCGCGGGTGACGAACAGCGTCTGATCGCCGGTCATGATGCCGGTCAGCCGTGAACGATGGTTCATCATAAACGCAATTAGTTTGAAAATGGGTTTGGCCGAATCGAACGCGACGTCGAAACGCCCCCAGACATGGCCTTGGGCGACGGCGTTTTCAATTGCGGCGAGCGCATCGACGGGCAAGCGGGTATCGGCATGCAAAAACAACAGCACCGGCGCCACAGCCTGCGCGGCACCGACATTCATTTGCCGGGCCCGGCCGCGCGGGCCGGTCAATACCTGATCCACCCAAGCCGCTGCGACGGCGGCGCTGTCATCGCTACTGCCACCGTCCACCACCAGCAATTGGCAGCGGTCTCGCAAGGGCTGCAAGGCTTGCAGACCGCCCGCCAGTTGCCCGGCTTCGTTAAGCACCGAGATGATGATGCTGAGGTCGTATTCCATGTCCATTGTTTTATCGTATCAAGTGCCTCGTCGCCAGGCGTGATAACGCCCCAGCCATGTCAGCACCCGCTGCGGCGCGTGATTACGCTTCCACACCCCGGCGGCGTATTTGTTGGCTTCGGCCAGCGTTGGATAGGTGTGAATGGTGCCGAGGATTTTGTTTAAGCCCAGGCCGTGTTTCATCGCCAGCACGAATTCCGCCAGTAAGTCGCCGGCATGTTCGCCGACGATGGTCACACCGAGGATTTTGTCCTTGCCGGGTACGGTCAATACCTTGACGAAGCCGTGCGCCTCGCCGTCGGCGATGGCGCGGTCCAGGTCGTCTATACCGTAGGTCGAAACTTCGTACGCGATGCCCTGGGCTTGCGCGTCCTGTTCGTTGAGGCCGACGCGGGCCACTTCCGGATCGACGAAGGTCGACCAGGGGATTACGGAATAATCGGTACGGAACTTTTTGAACTGGCCGAACAAGGCATTGACCGCGGCGTACCAGGCCTGATACGCGGCAGTGTGGGTGAACTGATAGGGCCCGGCCACGTCGCCGACCGCGTAGATGTTGGGATAATTGGTTTGCTGGAATGGGTTGGTGTCCAGGGTTTTGCGCGGCGATAGCGCGATGCCTAGTTCTTCCACGCCATACCCCTGCACGTTGGCGGCGCGGCCTATCGCCACCAGCACTTGGTCGAAGGCAATTCTGACCGTCTGGCCGTCGTGTTCGGCCAGCAGTATTTTTTCGCCGTTTTCGATGACAAATTGTTTGGCGGTATGATTGACTTTGACATCCACACCTTCCTGATTAAACCGCGCTTGTACCAGCGCCGATACTTCAGCGTCTTCCCGCGCCATGATGCGCGATGCCATTTCCACTTGGGTGACCTGGCACCCCAGGCGGTTGAAAGTTTGCGCCAGTTCGCAGCCGATTGGGCCGCCGCCCAGCACCAGCAAGCGCGCCGGTTTTTCCCGCAGGTTCCAGATCGTGTCCGAGGTCAGATAGTCGATGTCGGCCAATCCCGGAATCGGCGGCACGAACGGCCGGGCACCGGCGGCAATGACGATGGCGGCTGGTGAGAGTTTGCACGCCATCAGCCGTGGTCACTTCCACCGCCCAGGGCGAAATGATTTTGGCTGTGCCTTGAATGACCTCGACCCCCAGCTCGGTATAGCGTTCCACCGAGTCGTGCGGTTCGACGGTTTTGATAACGCTTTGCACGCGCTCCATCACCTCGGCGAAGTCGAATTCCGCTTCCGCCTTGGCGATGCCGAACTCCTTGGCGCGGCGGATATGCGACAACAGCTTGGCCGAGCGGATCAGCGCCTTGGACGGCACGCACCCGGTGTTGAGGCAATCGCCGCCCATTTTATGCTTTTCGATCAAGGTGACCTTGGCGTTGACGGCGGCGGCGATATAAGCCGACACCAAACCGCCGGCACCGGCGCCGATCACCAGCAGGTTATTGTCGAAATGTTTGGGTTTTTGCCAGCCAGCATAGATTTTGCGGGCTTGCCAAGCCGCCAGAATTTTCTTGGTCAACAGCGGAAACAGTCCCAACAAGGCAAACGACGCCAGCAGGCCCGGTGACAGAATGCCGGACAGCGAATCGATTTTCGCCAACTGGGTGCCGGCGTTGACATACACCACGGTGCCGGCCAGCATGCCGATTTGGCTGACCCAGTAAAAAGTCCAGGCCCGTATCGGCGTCAACCCCATCGCCAGATTGATCAGAAAAAACGGAAACACCGGCACCAGACGCAAGGTGAATAAATAATAAGCGCCGTCTTTTTCCAGCCCGGCTTCGATGGCTTTGAGGCGCGCGCCGAATTTGGCCCGTACCCAGTCGCGCAGCAAAAAGCGCGCGGCCAAGAATGCCAAAGTCGCGCCGATGCTGGAAGCGAACGACACCAGCAGCGTGCTCCACAACAAACCGAAAATCGCCCCGCCCGCCAGCGTCAATATCGTCGCCCCCGGTAACGACAACGCTGTGACCGCGATATACAACGCGGCATACAATGTCGCCGCCAGCAATGGGTGAACCTGGCGGTAATAAGCGATGCCGGTCTGCTGCACTTTTAAATTTTCCAGTGTCAAATAATGCTGCAAATCCAGGGCAAAAAACGTTGCCACCAATGCGGCAATACCCAGCAATAACAAGATTCTGGACGTTTTCATGCCGACCTACCGATTCCGAGTGAGCAAGGCTGCAATGGGTGTTTGCATGTTGTCTGGCTAAACATCTGCGTTCCTTAAAAAACTATTGGGTTTGCCTGTTAGTCGTGTTTGCCGGTCATTCCTGACAACAATCTCAGAAAATCTAATTTCTCAGGCTGAATAAACATCGTCGCCTTTTAGAAGATAAGGTATCGGCTAGGCAGTGTTGGAAGGCAGAATTTGTATTCGGTTATTGCAATACCTACACTATGTGACGTCTACCTTATATTTTGTAACTCATTATGCGCCTTCCGCCTAAACACCAGCGCGATGTTCTTAAAATCGGTGAATTGGCCGATGAACTCGGCACTACGCCGAGAACCATTCGCCTGTACGAGGAACTCGGACTGATCGCCCCCGACCGTACCGAGGGCGGCACGCGTCTTTATGCCCGGAAAGATTTGAAACGCATGGCTATCGCTTTGCAGCTTGGCCGTGTCGGCATCGAACTGGAATCGGTGCAAAAGCTCGCCCAAACGCGGCAGCAATGTACTTCAGGCAGCGAAGCATCAGCCGCGATGCAGCCGCTCCTGCAAGATTTGCGCACCAGGATACGAGGATTGCTGGAGGATTTGGAGGAGCTGGATCGTGACCTGGAGCGGGCGGATATGCTGATCCGCCAATGCGGCAATTGCCAAAACCGTCCCAATCGCAAGGATTGCCCGGATTGTCCGGTCAACAAAAACGTTGATTTGACCAGCATTGGTCGATTGGTTTGGGATCCGAGTTGTCCCTGACCTCGTTGCCGGGTTTCTTCAAATCTTTTAGCAAAGTGCTATATCACCGCCCGCTATCGCGGACACCCATTCGGCCGTCTTCTCAAAGTTGCCTAATGGGAAAAAATGGCAGCCGGCGAAAAGTGTTTTCTCGGATGCTAGAGTGTGTTTTGCAAATGAATTGATTAGCCGCTCCGGGCAACGTGAAGAAGCGGTTTTAAGCATTTTTGCAGGCTGTTTTGCCAAAACCTCGATAGAAGCCCCGACGCCACAATAGCGCGCTTGTCGAATTAGACTCGATAGGCTGGCAATACCATGAAATCCAACACGAATTGGCATGTGGACGCCGGATCGTATTAATTGCCTTTCCCATTCGCGCACGGCGACAAAATCGAAGAAGAACTGTGTGACCAAGGAAGTGGTAAACCGTTTTTGTGCGCAGTAGCTTTGTTTCTCCAACAAAACATTCATGAGCCGAGGATTATCAACTACCGGATGCCCTTCAGGATGTCCGGCAAAACGTAAATCTGCGATCCCATTGCCTTCCAAAACACCGCTCTTAACAAGATCCATGGACGAAGCCAAGGAACCCACCGGATTGTCGTAATTTCCACCGGCAATGATTAACGCAGCAGTGACATTGGCCTCCAAACTTAATCTCCGCAGCCACCGATCCAGTATTTCAATGCTGGGAATTGCGCGTGCGGCGATGTGAGGAACCGGAATCATTTCTTCGTCACGTAAGCGCTTGGCGAGATCAACGACATCATTAGGTTTGGTGCTTGGGGTCGCGACGATGTAGACCTCCGTGCCAATAGGCAAAAGGTCGCCAAAGTTGTCGATCCTCGTGGCTTCCTTGGTGGTGATCTCGATACTGAATCCGGATAGCAGTGCTTGAAGTTGTGTCTTTTCATCGATTTTATTGGTATCAGCGGCGGTATCAATAGTGTCGGACATCGTCATTTCCCAGTGTTTGCTTGTGCATGTTGTATCGATTAGAAGCAGCAAGGAACAGGTGTGGTCATTACTTGCAAAATCTAACGTCAACGTAATATTATTATTGCGGCGTTCAGAACGCAATAACAACAATTACAACTTGCAGAGGATTCCGCTATGAAGGCACAACGAAAAAAAGTCACTATCAAGACACTGGGCGAAAAAATTGCCAGAGGTGAAAAAATCATTGGCATGGAATGCCATGACACGCCGAGCGCGATGATGGGAGAGGAATTAGGCATGGATTTGTTGTGCGTCGGGAGCCCAGGACCGATGGCTTTATTCGGACATAAAAGCATGAATACCGTGGAATTCCAGGAACAGCTCTATTTTCTGGAAGCCGTGCTTCGCGGTGCCAGTACACCGTTCATTTGCTGTAACATGCCCAACACCACGGCCTGTGTTTCCAAAGCCGATGCAGTCCGCAATGCCTCGGAAATTCAGCGTCGCGGTGCGGATGGTGTGCATATTGAGCCTCACCATAAAACCGTAAAAATGGTTGAAGCGATTGTCGCCGCCGGAATTCCTGTCGTTGGGCACTTTGGGGTTCAAGGCGAACGCTGGTCGCAAGTGGGCAGCTATCTACCCAGAGGACGGACGGCAAAAGACGCCGCCGATATTGTCAAACTCATCAAGAGTTGCATCGATGCCGGCATCAGCACGGTTTTACTCGAACACGCGTCGGAAGAGTTGACAAAGTGGTGTTATGAAAACCTGTCGGTTCCGGTCGCCAGTTTAGGCTCAGGGCCTCATGCGCATGGGATTTTCCATGTCTCGTCTGACATCATCGGCTGCTCGGTTTTTCCCACGCCGCCAAAACGCATTCCATTCGGTAACGTTTGGCAAAACATGATGGATGCCTACACCGCTTATTACCGAGCCGCGCAATCCGGAGCATATCCGCGTGCAGAAGAATCTCATCATATGCATGATGGGGAGTTTGAGAAGTTTCTGGATTTGGTTGGTAAGCCTTAAGGATGCGGGCCTGTGCCAGCTATCTTCGATGGAGACTGATTGGCACAGGCTTTCATAAAAAGCAACACAATGCTGGTTTTTCGTAAAGGCTAAGGACAAGGGAATGGCCGGCTTTACGAGTCTGTCTGCTTATGAACAACCGCGGTTAAAGCGCCGTAAGAAGCCACCAGAAAAGGCACGCTATAGGTTAATAGCGCCTTGACGACATCGAGTCTCTGTATTGCCGGGTAATCCAAAGACAGCAGGCCGAGCACTGCTTGTGGTTGATTGATCAAATTCAACAGGGTGCCGACGACTAAGGCGGCCTTGCCGGAGCGGCTGTAGATGCCGAGTCGGATGGCGGTGCGATGCAGATCAAGTACTTTTGCAAAGCAATTACCAGCGGCGGCTTTGAAGCCAATCGATTTACACATCCAGGATAACCTCTAACAAATATACAGATTTTGAGCACGCTGTATGGCAAAAATAAATGCAGATAAATCCATGCAATTAAGCGCTGGCGATAGAAATGATAAGTCACGCTCTTTGTTCAAAATATACCATTAAGGTTATATTTGGTAAAATTCGCACGTTTCATTCAATGCATGAAACCCTCCAAGCAAGTGCTTTCACATTGCTTGCTTAAGCGCGGATAAGGGACAAAGTTAGGCCAAGGCGCCGCCGCAACTGCTGCCTTGGCCGGCTGTGCAACCGTAACAATGGGCGGCGGTGGCAATCGGTGCGTCTTGCAGTTGTTCCAGCAGCAACTCGCTGATATGGTGTTTGGGCTTGGCTACGGCGCCCAATGGCAAATCCAGCATCTGATTGAAATCGCAGTCGTAGACATAGCCTTGCCAGTCGATGCTCAGCGTGTTCAGGCACATCAGGTTGTCCAGGTTACTGGCGCGAAAACTGTGTTTCAGCAGGTTCAGATATTCATCGAAGCGGCTCTGGCTGACCAGGGTGCTGCCGAAGCGTTGAATGGGCATATTGGCAATGGCAAACAGCCGGTTGAAGACGATGCCGTAATGTTGCTGCAAGTGCTGTTTGTAAGCCAGTTCCAGTTGCTGTTGATTGGGCGGTAACACCGCGTCTTGCGGGTTGAACACCAAATTCAACTCCAGTCCGCTGTCCGGTTGACCATAACCCAAGCGGTTCAGGCGCTGCAAGGCCGACAAGCTGTCTTTGAACACGCCTTTGCCGCGTTGTTTGTCGACATTTTCTTCCAGATAACACGGCAGGGAGGCGACGATGTTGACCTGCTGCGCGGCCAGAAACTCCGCAAGATCGGCGTATTCCCGTTCTTCCAAGATAGTCAGATTGCAACGGTCGATCACTTCGATGCCACGATCGCGTGCGGCTCGTACCAGATAACGAAAATCGGCATGCATTTCCGGCGCGCCGCCGGTTAAGTCCAGCGTATGAATGTTCGCGGCGTCGGCCAACGCCAGTACCTGATCGATAGTCTCGCGGCTCATCATCTCGGTGCGTTTGGGGCCGGCACTGACATGACAATGCACACAACTCAAGTTGCACAGATAG
>NZ_JANIBJ010000011.1 GCF_024505185.1 Methylomonas subterranea | reverse complement strand
GGGGGAACAGTATGCGGAAGTTATTGCGGGCGGAATCCTAAACATTCATCATATTTACATCTTATAAAGAGTGTAAAACCTCTAAAGATTTATTTCAAATACATTAATAAACAACGATTGACTTATGCAGCTGACCGCGCACACGGATTACGGATTACGGGTTTTGATTTATTTGACTTTACACCCGGACAGACTGGTGACCATTAACGAGCTGGCGGCGTTTTTTGCCATATCCAAAAATCACTTGGTCAAGGTGGTGCACAATCTGGGCTTGAAAGGTTTTGTGCGTACCGTGCGCGGCAAGGGCGGCGGTATTTGTTTGGCCGCTCCGGCGGAGAAAATCAGCGTGGGCAGCGTGGTCAGGGAGTTGGAGGGCCATTTTCAGATGGCCGAGTGCTTCAATCCCAACAAGCAAGGTTTGTGTGCGCTTCAACCCGAATGCGGCTTGACGAGTCTATTAAGCAACGCGGTCGGGCAGTTTTTACGGGTGTTGGACGGCGCGGTGCTGTCCGACTTGCTGCCGGAAGGGCGGTTGGCGGGCAGCATGCTTGCAATCGATGCCGGCGCGGCGGCAACACCGGATCATGCCGGCGTCAAGCCTGGCTTTGCCGCCGGTCGGTAAAGGCATGGATGGCCAAGGCCAGTACGATCAATCCGCTGCCGACGGCGATTTTCAATGTCAGGGGTTCCTGATTGACGAAATAGCCGAGCACCAGCGAAAACACCGGCGTGATCAGGGTGATCATCGCCACCGAGGTGGCCGGCAGGTAAATCAGCAGGTAATAGAACAGCGAGAAACCGATCGGCGTGGCAATCATGCCCAGATACAGAATGGCCAGCTGGGTTTGTGGGGACATGGCTTCCGGTAATGCCGCTCCGTCCAGCCAATACCAAGTGATCAAATAAGCGGGTAGGGCTATCAGCATGCCGCCGCCGATTTGGGTCAAGGCCGGCAGTTCCGCTCTAATCTGTTTCACCCACACCGAGCTGACCGCATATAAAAAAGTCGCCATCAGCATGGCCAGCATGCCTTGTATGGCCAACTCGTCGATCTCCAGCGCCGAGTTGAACATCACCAACAAGCCCGCCACGCCCATTAAATAGGAAATCAGCTTAGCTAGGCCCAGGCTGCGTTCCTTTAAAAAAGCCGCCGCTAAAAATGCGGTCATGAACGGGCTCAAGCCGAATATCACCGATACCCAGCCGGAGGGAATGTGTTGGGCGCCCCAGTAAGTGATCAGCATGCTCAGATAAAGCTGCAGAGCCACCGCCAGATAGGTTTGCAGCGCCTTGCGGTGCAGTCGTAACGGTTGCCGGGCCAGCAGCATCAACAAAAACAGGCAGGCCGCGCCTATGCACATGCGGGCGGTCACGCCGAACACATAGCTGACGTCAACCGAACTCCATTTGATGGCCAACGGCGTGGTGGACCAGATGATCACCACGCCCATATAAGCTAAAAATATCCGCACGATTTACTGCAGCGCGCGTTGCGCCAGCAGGTCGTCCACCACCGAGGGATCGGCCAGCGTGGAGGTGTCGCCCAAATCGCCGATGTCGTTGGCGGCGATTTTGCGCAAGATACGCCGCATGATTTTACCGGAGCGGGTTTTCGGCAGGCCGGGCGCCCATTGGATGAAATCCGGCAGCGCAATGGCGCTGATTTCTTCCTTGACCAGTTCCTTCAGTTGTTTTTTAAGTTCGTCGCTGGGCTGTACGCCGGCATTCAAGGTTACATAGGCGTAGATGCCCTGGCCCTTGATGGCATGCGGAAAACCCACCACTGCGGCTTCGGCGACGTCGTGATGCAATACCAGCGCGCTTTCGATTTCCGCCGTGCCCAGACGATGGCCGGACACGTTGATGACGTCGTCGACCCGGCCGGTGATCCAGTAATAGCCGTGCTCGTCGCGCTTGGCGCCGTCGCCCGCAAAATACAGGCCGGGAAATTTTTTGAAATAAGTTTCGACGAAACGCTGATGGTCGCCGTATACGGTGCGCATTTGTCCGGGCCAGGAACCGGTAATGACCAGATTGCCTTCGGCGACACCTTCCAGCATGTGGCCGTCGTTATCGACGATGGCCGGTTTGATGCCGAAAAACGGCAAGCTGGCCGAGCCGGGTTTTAAATCGATCGCGCCGGGCAGGGGGGTAATCAGAATGCCGCCGGTTTCGGTTTGCCACCAGGTATCGACGATGGGGCAACGCGCGCCGCCGACCACATGGTAATACCACTCCCAGGCTTCCGGGTTGATCGGCTCGCCGACACTGCCCAGGATGCGCAGACTGCCGCGATCGGTACGGGAAACATATTGGTCGCCCTGGGCCATCAAGGCGCGTATGGCGGTCGGCGCGGTATAAAAAATATTGACCTTATGCTTGTCCACCACTTGCCAGAAACGGTCGGCGGCCGGGTAGGTGGGCACGCCCTCGAACATCAAAGTGGTAGCGCCGTTGCACAAGGGACCGTACAACACGTAGGAATGGCCGGTAATCCAGCCGATGTCGGCGGTGCACCAGTAAATATCGCCGTCGTGATAATCGAACACGTATTTATGGGTCATGGCGGCATACAGCAGATAGCCGCCGGTGGTATGCAGCACGCCCTTGGGTTTGCCGGTGGAACCCGAGGTATACAAAATAAACAGCGGGTCCTCGGCGTCCATCATTTCCGGCGCGCAATCGGCCGACGCTTCGGCCATGGCGCCGCGGTAGCATACGTCGCGGCCTTCGGTCCACGGAATGGCGTGGCCGGTATGTTTGATGACGATGACCGTGGACAGGTTGGGGCACTGGGCGGCGGCCTTGTCGGCGTTGATTTTGGCTGGAACGATTTTGCCGCCCCGGTAGCTTTCGTCGGCGCAAATCAACAAGCGGCAATCGGCGTCCAGAATCCGGTCGCGCAGAGCGTCGGCGGAAAAACCGCCGAAGACGATGGAATGCACCGCGCCTATGCGGGTGCAGGCCAGAATCACCACCGCCGCTTCGCTGATCATCGGTAAATAAATGCACACCCTGTCGCCTTTTTTCACGCCTTGGGCTTTCAGCACATTGGCGAATTTGCAGACTTCTCGGTGCAATTCCCGGTAGGTCAGCGTGGCGTCGTCATCCGGATGGTCGCCTTCCCAAATTATGGCGACCTGGTCACCGCGCTTATCCAGATGCCGGTCCAGACAGTTGACGCTGACATTCAGTTTGCCACCCTTGAACCAATGAATATCGCCGCTTGGAAAATCGCATTGCGAAACCTGCCGCCACGGCTGTTCCCAGGTCAGAAATTGCCGCGCTTGCTCGGCCCAAAAACCGTCCGGGTCGTCAAGCGATTGTCGATATAGACTTCGATAACGCGCGGCGTCGATATGCGCCATGGCGGCAATTTGGGGTTTGACGGGATAGGTATGATGTTCCGACATATTGTGTCCTTGGATTCGGTTCCGGTTTTTCTTATCGTGGGTGCGGGACTGGTCGATGGTGTCAGACTGGCCGCGGTCAACGATTCAGTCAAATCAATTTGTGTCTCCCCCGTGTCTCACGAGCGAGATGTCTTGAAACAGGCGAATGCCGCCAACAGGCCCACCACGAAAAAAGCGGTACCGACCAGGGTAAAGCGCAGGTTGGAAACGTCCGCGGGTAAGTCATCGGTGGCGTACAGCATGAAAATCACCGCTACCGTGCCCCAGCCCAGAAACCTTGCAATGCCGGCCAGAATCAATTTGACCGGTGATTCCGCATTCCCGCTCGGCGTATCCAGGCGGTAGGCCACGTAAGCGCTCAGCAACGCCGGCAAAATTCCCCAGCGCATATGCTGCAGAAAGCTGCCGAGAAATTCGAATCGCGGCCTGTGGTAAAAAGTCAGTTCAAGTACCACGGCCGCCGTCGTGGTACTGAGCACGCCGCCCAATATCATCATGACCATGTAAAAACCATAGTTACGTTCGGCCTGAGCCTGCTGTTGTCCGAAAGTCAGCGCCCGGATCACGAGTACCAGGACCAGGGGCAAGACATACATCGGTATGGCGTAGGCGATCCAGCGCAATGTGGTATAGCTGAAGTGCGGTAGCGGCTTTTCGGGGAACAGGATGCTGTTGTGCAGCGATACCGATATTTCCCGGCCCAGTATGACGCCGATGCCGGTGACGGCGGTAAAAATAAGCACGTACTTGTAGGTGTTTTGCAGTTGGGATTCGTTCACCTTGCCGCCCAATTGCCTGACCGTCGCCCACATATCGTCCTCGCCGGGGCTGCCGAACACGATCAGCGATGCCAGTAGCCGGCACAACAGGCCGGTCAGTTTGTCCAGATCCTTGATCAACAGCACGGTCTTGGTGTAGTGCGGTTCCGCGTCCTTCCAGATGGCGACTTTTTCCGACATTGCGTTGTAGCTGATACAGATTTCGCCCCATTTCAAGGAAGGTTCGTTGAAAAAACGCCGGTAAGACGATTGGTCGGCATAGTGCTGTATCCGGTCGAACAACAGACTGTTATGAGCCCATTTGTATTCGACCGTGGCGCCGGATTTATCGAAATCGCCCGAATCTATGCTCTGCACCAACAGACGGTCGGCAATTTGCGCCTTGATGTGATCGTCCACCGCCGATAACCTGGACGCCATCAAGGCGTTATAGACTTGCGCGGCCTTGGTCGGAATGGCGAAGGCGTCGTGCATGCTGTCCCTGAGAATCAGCAGCGGATTGAAGCGATTTTCCCAGTCGATCAGAAACAGAAAGGAGCCGGCGAAGATCAGCGGAATCAGGGTGCCGCCGTCCAGCCCCTCCAGCAACTCCAGCCACTCTCTGGATTGCAGATTGCTGACGATCAGCGTAAACAAGGGTTCCAGCGGCAGCCATTGCCAAGTCAGCAGCCAATAAATCGCCGCCATCAACGCGCAATACAGTGCGATACCTGTCCAGTAAGCGCTTCTGCGGCTGAAATACTGCGGCAGCGTGGGCGCGTCGCCCAGCTGTATTCGGCGTTTCTGGAAGGAACGGTAGGCCAGGAACAGGGTTGCCGCCGTTCCCAGGCATTGAGCGACAAGATAAATTGCGAATTCGGCTGTCATCGTAACGTATTGGATTTGTTCTTTAAGGGTTCGGTAAGCGGCAAGCTTTGCCGGCCCTATTATAGATGGGTCGGCGTATTGTTTATCGGCTAAGTTTAACCGAAGCGCCGCGGATCGGTACGGCCGGGCGAAGCGGAGCCTAAGCGGGCAATTCCGGCGGATGAATTGAGTGCATTTTTTTCAGTGTTTGCGGTTGCCAGTGCTCGATGCCCCAAGCCAGTATTTCGGTGGCCGGCGCCTCGCGCAGGCTCGAGGGTGGGTTTTGCCGCAACAGTTGCAGCAGCAGAAACAGGGTGACGGCCGGTCGCGTGTCATCGACCGGCTCGGCCAGGGTTTGCTTGCTGAGTTTGTTGCCGTGGCGGTCGACGATCAACGGCAGGTGCATGTAGTCGGGTTGAGGATATTCCAGCAAGGTTTGCAAATAGCGTTGCCGGGTGGTCGAGTCGAGCAGATCCAGGCCGCGTACCACCCGATTGACCCCTTGCCGGTTGTCGTCTATCACCACCGCAAACTGATATGCCACGATGCCGTCCCGCCGGCGCACGATGAAGTCTCCGTGCGCGCGGGCCGGATTTTCGCTGACCCAACCTTGCAGAGCGTCCTGGAAGCCGATATCCCTATCCGTGACCCGCAGACGCCAGGCCGAGGAAGTATCGAGCGGAAAGCCCGCCTTGCGGCAGCTGCCCGGATATACCGGCATGCCATTCAAATCCTTGCGGCTGCAACGGCAGGCGTATATATGTTGTTGGCTTAATCGCTCAAAAGCCAGCGCGTAGCTTTCCAGCTGATTGCTTTGGAAATACACGCTGCCGTCCCAATGCAACTGAAAACGGTCCAGGCATTTTAAGATGGCGTCGGCGGCGCCCGGTGCGTTGCGCGGCGTATCCAGATCATCGATGCGCAGCAGCCATAGCCCCCGATGACTGCGAGCATCCAGATAGCTGGCCAGGGCGGTATAGAGCGAGCCTAAATGCAGCGGGCCGGTGGGCGAGGGCGCAAACCGACCGATATAGGATGGGGAAGGTTGCGGCAGGGTTAACCCATTTGTTTTTCCCGGATTTCATCCAGGGTTTTGCAGTCTATGCACAAGGTCGCGGTCGGACGGGCTTCCAGGCGGCGGATGCCGATTTCCACGCCGCAGGTTTCACAATAACCGTAATCGCCGGATTCAATGTTTTTCAGCGACTCCTCGATTTTCTTGATCAATTTACGTTCGCGGTCGCGGGTGCGCAGTTCCAGACTGAACTCGGACTCCTGGGTAGCCCGGTCATTGGGATCGGGGAAATTGGCCGCATCGTCCTGCATATGATGTACCGTGCGATCCACTTCCTCCATCAACTCGGATTTCCATTTGTTCAGGATATTGGTGAAATGCTGCAACTGGGCCTCGTTCATGTATTCTTCGCCTTCAGACTCCTGGTAAGGTTTGAAGGTGAATTCTGAGGTGGAACTATTCATCCATTGACTCCTGGCTGTCTTTAAAAAAATCGGGGCTTTTTATCAGAATGGGCAAGGGCAAGCAAGAAGTTTGTTATTATGCCGGCGCATTAACCATCGGTAAGCCCTTTATGAAACAGCAAGTCGCGGACAGGATGCGCGGGATCTCCGCCTTTTACGTCATGGAATTATTACAACGCGCCAAACAATTGGAGCGCGAAGGTAGGGACGTCATTCACATGGAAATCGGCGAGCCGGATTTTCCGACCCCGCAAGCCGTGATTGACGCTGGCCGCGCTCTGCTAAAAACGGGTGAAGTCAAATATACCGCGGCGGCCGGCTTGCCCGAATTGCGCGAGGCCATCGCCGAACATTATGTCCGCCAATACGGCGTCAAGGTCGACCCCGGCAGGGTATTCATCACGCCGGGCGCTTCGGGGGCCTTTTTACTGGCTTTCGGCATCAGTTTGAATCCCGGCGAACAGGTGATGATGGCGGACCCTTGCTATCCCTGTAACGATAACTTTGTGCGCCTGTTTAACGGTCAAACCCATTTTGTTAACGTCGGCGCGGATACCGAGTACCAACTTACCGCCGATTTGATTGCCCAAAACTGGCGGCCGAACAGCAAGGGCGTCCTGGCGGCGTCGCCGTCCAATCCGACCGGTACCTTGTTGAACGGAGCGGATTTGAAATACGCCATCGATCAAGTTCATCGGCTGGGTGGTTGTTTCTACTCCGATGAAATCTATCACGGCCTGATTTACGACCAGCCGGCGGCGACGGCGCTGGCTCATGGCGACGACGCTTTTGTGATCAACAGTTTTTCCAAATTCTTCGGCATGACGGGCTGGCGCGTCGGTTGGCTGGTGGTGCCGGACGATTTCGTCGAGGCGGCGGAGAAGCTGGCTCAGAATATTTTCATCTCCACTCCCACTCACTCGCAGCATGCGGCCCTGGCCTCGTTTACCGAAGATAATTTGGCCGAACTGGAAAGACGGCGGCTGGAATTTAAGGCCCGGCGCGATTTTCTATATACCAATCTGTTGAAACTGGGCTTTAAAATTGCCTGCAAGCCGGAAGGCGCGTTTTATATTTATGCCGACTGCAGCGCCTTTACCGACAACAGTTTTGCATTCGCCGGCGAGTTATTGGAGCGGGAAGGCGTCGCGGTCACACCGGGCCGCGATTTCGGGAAATATCGGGCGGATAAACATATCCGTTTTGCTTATACCGCATCTATCGATAGAATGGCCGAAGCTTTAACCCGATTGGAACGTTTCATATGCCGATAACACAATGTACCGCGCAACAGTTGCAGGAGCGTCTGCAACGTGGCGACACACTCCAGCTTCTTGATGTGCGGGAGGCGCACGAATACGCATTTGCCCGCATCGAAGGCAGCATACATATCCCGTTAAACCGCATTCCGGAAAGAATACAAGAACTGAATGCCGAGCAAGACATTGTAGTGATATGTCATCACGGCATGCGTAGCCAGCAAGCTTGTCTGTTTTTGGATCAATACGGCTTTGACCGGCTATACAACCTTAAGGGCGGCATAGACGCCTGGTCCACGAGCTGCGATCCCACCGTTCCACGCTACTAATAAAAATAATAATCATGTTTTTGAAAGAATTTTACGATACCCACGACAACAGCATTCGTATCGCCGCTCAGCAAGCGAGTATGTTTGCCAAGGAAATTGCCCACGATTTCAATCCGCTGCACGATGCGGATGCCAAACGCTTTTGCGTGCCCGGCGATTTATTGTTTTCGCTGGTTTTGGAGAAATACGGCCTCAGCGAAAATATGCATTTCATATTTTCCGGCATGGTGGGCGATGGCGTGTTACTGCATTTTCCGGATAGCGATGCCGAGCATATCGAAGTCAACGATAACCAGGGTAAAACCTATCTGCAAATCGAACGTTCCGGCAAAGTCAGTCATGATCATGCCATGATCGAAACCTTGATCAGGGATTATGTGGCGTTTTCCGGGCAAAACTTTCCCTATGTCTTGGTGCCGCTGCTGGAAAAAGAAAACGTCATGTTCAATATCGATCGCCCCTTGGTGATCTATGAAAGCATGACCTTAAAAATGCGCAAGCTCGATGTGTCGAATCCCACGCTGGAGATGCTGGAGCCGAAAATGGAAGTCAACGGCAAGCGAGCCACGGCTTATCTGTATTTTCAGATCAAGTCGGGAGAAGAAATCGTCGGCTCCGGATTTAAAAAACTGGCCGTCAGCGGATTGCGCGCTTACGAAGCCGCTCCCATGCAGGCGTTTGTGGATGAATATCTGGCGAGAAAACACGGTTATTTGGCTGAACTGGAAGCCAGATAAGATTAGCTCAGGCAAGATGGATTTTTGCTGTTAGTATTCGGGTAAACGATTGCAGGTCGCTTTGGCATTCAGGTGCGATGCCAAAGCGAAAAATACCGGTCGCGCGAAGAGCTCCTTCAGGCGCGACCGACCGTCAAACCGGTCATCTTCTTACTTCACCAAGCCCATGGGCTTTTAAATTAAACCTCGAAAATTCCAGCCACATCCGGCGGGAGCTTTTATGTTGAACTATTATAAGCGTTTGATACTTCGTTAATCGTCAATATCCAAGTCTGATTCGGGAATGCGGTCCAAGAGCAACAAAATCAAACAGCGCAGATACATTCGTTATGCGATTGAATTGAAGGCTGTACTTGTAGTGGATGAGTTTCAGCGCTTTGAATGCCTGCTACTGGATTTTTGCGCCCACGGCTTGTTCTTAAGGATTACGCAAGCCAATTTTGAAATCTCGTTGCCTAAAAACGTCAAGATCCAGTTCAGGATTGTTTCCGAGCAAGGTTTACAAGCCTTTGAAGTCGCTGCCCAAGTTATGCACCACTCCGGTAACGGTATCGGCGTATTGATTGACAACATGCCTCTGACAACCTTCAATGCCTTGAAATCGCAGATGGTTCCAGGCATTGGTACGTCAACGGATTTCGATGGCTCCGGTAGGTCGCAAGCTTACGGAAGATTCAAGTTATTCCTTACCCAAGCCCTGCTGGAGCTGTTGGAAAAGTTGGTGCTTAATTTTTTTGAAATGCTCAGCCAAAATCTGACACGAGTCAATTTACATTCAGAGTATTTTGCCAGTCGTTCAGAATTGGATGACTTGGTAACTACCTTAAAACTGAATATCGAGACATGTACCAGTGAATTTTGCCATTCCGTTGTTGAACAGATTGACTCGATTACCGACAATAGCCAAAAAAAAGAAGATATTACTAGTTTCGACAGACCTCTTTCGCTAGTGGAAAAAGAAGACTTTGAGGATTGGTTGAACATGTCTGCCGTAATCAGGAAATTGAGCAATCAATATGAAGACCCAATCAACCAAGTCACTCGCGAGTTGAGCAGAATATTCGGACGATCCAAAACAACCATTAATAATCCTGTTACTCCCGCCATACTGTGCGATTGCTGGAGAGAAATACTGCTGCAATTCAACTTGGATAACAACAAAAAAAAAGCTCTTTACAGTTGTTTTGGCAGAAGTCTATTCGAGAGCTTACCGGTCTTTTATCAGCAAGTCGATTCGAGTTTGAAGACGCAAGGCTCGCTTGTCGGCAAATATCTTGACGATCAGGCCGGCGTTTCAAATAAACGCGCGTTAAATTCCGGCCGGTCCGCTAATCGCGATGGAAATGCCGCTGCAAGCAGTCGGGTTAATTTAACAACGCGTGAACCATATCAGCCAGCCGCCGTTCATATCGTCAGTAAATTATTTGACATATTACAGGAAGTCAGTCTGTCACGGGTTGATGAGCCCGGATTCACGGATGCGAGCGAAGGCGGTTCGGCATTTTCCGTGAATAACAATTATTTTGATCCGAACGAAATTTGCTTGGCTATTGCGCAGTTGCAACAGCATGCCGGAGACGGGAAGATACATCAAAACTATGCCGCTTTTAAAAACAGCCTGCAAGATATATTAAAAAAACTGAGCGACAAGCCTAAAGTCTTTTCCCCGAACGACGGCAATCGCTTGAATATTTACGGTAAATTTTTCGAAACCTTGTTAAATGATTCCGGTATTCCATCCGATTTAAAACCCTACTTTGAATCCATACACTTGCCCTTGATGTTGTTGCCCTTGCAAGGCAACGAGTTTCTGGAATCCGAATCCAATCCCGCTAAAAATATCATCAATAATCTGGCGGTATTGGGGCAGGCCGTTAACGGTCATAAAACCGCAAAGGCAAACTCAATCAAAGAGTTTATGAGCGATTTTACCGGCCGAATAGCGCGGGACGCACCGGCTAACCCGGATATCTGGCTCGAGTTGGAAAAAGAAATAGATTCTTTTACAAAAAATATCAAGAAAACCGTTGATTCCAGGATTAACCATATTATCGAAATTCATAAAGGTCAGCAAAAACTGGCCTTGGCAAAACAGGCGATTCAGGACGAAATCGATAAACGTATCGCTGGCAAAGCGGTGCCGATCGTAATACCCATGCTGCTGGACGCCGGTTGGCGGAATTTGCTGGTTTTCGCGGAATTGAATAAAGAAAAGCAAGGCGACAAAATACGCAGTTATCTGAACGTCATCGATGACTTGATGTTTTGGCTTTATGAACAGGATTCCGTGGTCAGGATCCAAGCCAGCAGCATTCAAACCACCCTAACATTTATTGAAGACGAATTGAGTTCAAGCGCGACGACCGCGCGGGAACGGAAACAGGTGCTAGACGAGCTGACCGCGCTTTTGCTCGGCAGCGGCAATCCAAAAGTCAGAAAACCGCTGCAAACCATCAAGGTTGCCAAACAAAATTCGGACGACGTCGCCCAATCGTTAGGCAGCACCGACGAATTGGATTTATTGATCGAGCAATTGGTTGTTGGGGATTGGTTGCGAATCAAGCACGAGCATGATTGGTTCGAGCCCATGAAATTGGTTTGGATAGGTCATGCTCCGGCGGTTTATGTGTTTGTAAACACGGAAGGACTCAAAAGTCTGCAGTTCAATAAGGCAGGCTTGGTGACGCTTTTCCGGCAGGGGTCGGCGGAAAAAACCGAAAGTCTGGATCTGCCGTTAACCGAGCGCACCAGCACTTCAATGCTGCAGAACATGCACGAAAAATTCGTATTCAATGCCACGCACGACCCCGATACGAACTTGATAACCCGCGATGAGTTTATCAAGCAACTTAAAAATGAAATGCCCAAGCTTAACCAAGTACAGCATGTGCTCTGTCATATAGAGGTTTTGGATTTTCGTCTGGTTACCAATCTGTGCGGTCTTTCCGGCAGTCAGCAAATGTTGAAAATGATTACCCAACGCATGGCGGACCAATTGAGGACAGCCGATTTGTTTGCCAGACTGGGCGACAAATCGTTTGCTATTTTGTTTAAAAACTGTAGCACCGACGAAGGATATGAATTGTCGAAACAGTTGATAAAACTGGTTGGCGAAACGCATTTCAAATGGCAGGAAATCAGCCTGCCCATTACGCTCAGCATAGGCTTGAGACCTTTCGCGGAAGATTGTGTCGATGTATATCAATTATTGCAGCAAGCCGATGCGGCGAGCTTGTCCGCCGAGCGTTCCGGTCGCGGTAATGTGTTGGTATTTGCCGGCGATGATGAAAATTTGCAATATCAAAATAAGTTGCTGGAGTGGATAGGGCAAATCGATACGGTATTTTCCGACGATAGATTGTTTGCCCGCTGTCAAATGATAGCGCCCATAGAGGCCGACAAGGAAAGCCATATCCATTATGAAATTTTACTGGGTATAAAAGACGAAGAGGGCAATATCATCCCTCCCGATCATTTCATACCCGCCGTTGAGCGCAGCAAGCGCATGCATGAAGTCGATATGTGGGTCGTCAATACCGTATTCGACTGGATTGAGAAAAATCGCCTGAGCTTTGACAGTATGGACGGATTTTCCATTAATCTGTCGGGCCAGTCCCTGAATAGCGAAGAGTTTCTGCAATTTCTGCAAACGCTGTTGGAGGCGGCTATGTTTCCGGTTGAGAAGCTGGTTTTTGAAATCACCGAAACGGTGGCCTCCGAAAATTTGGCATTTACCAAAAAGTTCATCAACGCCATTAAAACCTTCGGCTGCAAATTTTCATTGGACGATTTCGGCTCGGGCTATTCGTCCTATGCCTATTTGAAAAACCTGAATGTTGACTTTCTTAAAATCGACGGGGCGTTCGTGAAAGAACTTGCCACCAATAAAGCTGACTTGGCCATCGTCAAATCCATGAACGAGATCGCCCATTCATTGAATTTGAAAACCATTGCGGAATATGTCGAGTCCGCTGAAATAAAGGACGTTCTCAAGCAAATCGGCGTGGATTACGGCCAGGGTTATTTTATTCATAAACCCATGCCTTTAAAGGAACTGGTCGTTCCGCCCAAGGGCGAATCCGAATTGTTTTACTTTGAAGACAATTCATTTTGGGAAGTGTGAACATTATCCGGTCCCTAGGCTAGCGTGGCCCTCCGCGCTTACTCGGAGAGGAATGCATCAAACGGTTCAACCGTCACGCTCTCACCGGCGCTAACCCCCGCGCAGGCGCTATCGAGAACAATAAAGCAATTCGCTAGACTGGCAACTTTAAGCTGATGGGAATCCTGCGGTCCGGCGGATTTGACCGCAAATTCACCCGGTGCGGTTTGCCTGAGAATACCGCGCTGATATTCCTCCCGACCCGGTGATTTTCGTAAAGCGCTTTCGCAGCGAGCCTTGAGTTGCAAGGGCATTTCCGCTGTGTTTCCGGCCAATTGCGCCAGGGCCGGTTTGACGAATTGCCGGTAGGTGACCAGCACGGCTATCGGATTGCCCGGTAGACCGAAAAACCAGCAGTTTTTGATGCGGCCGAATGCCAGCGGTTTGCCCGGTTTGATAGCCAGTTTCCAGAAGTTTACCCGGCCGCATTTTTCCAGGGCTTGCTTCACGAAGTCGGCGTCGCCGACCGATGCGCCGCCGCTGGAAATCAGGACATCGAATTGCTCCGCCGCCGACAGCAAGGTATGTTCCAGTAATTCTGAGTCGTCGGCAATGACGCCCAAATCGGTACAAATGTGGTTGGCATCGTTCAGCAATCCGGACAGCATATAACGATTGCTGTCGTATATTTGTCCCGTCCGCAAGGGATTGCCCAGAGCGCTTAATTCATCGCCGGTGGAGAAGAAGCCTATTTTCAGCCGCCGCTTTACCGCAACGCTGCTTATACCGGCGGCGGCTAACAAACCAAGGTCGGCGGGGCTCAATCGTTTTGGCGCCGTAACAAGTACTTCACCCTGTTTTACATCGCTGCCGGCTGCTCTGATGTTTTTGAAAGGCTGGGTGCCGGGCGGAAAATGAATGCTGTTGCCTACCCGCTGGATTTGCTCTTGGGCGATGACGCTATCGGCGCTTTCCGGCACCACCGCGCCGGTAAAAATTCGCACGCACTGGTTCGGCCCGATGCTTCCTTGATAGGGTTTTCCGGCCCAGGCAGTGCCAACTTCTTGCAATTCGACGGCTTGATCGGCAATCAGCTGTCTACTGGAGAATGCATAGCCATCCATCGCGGCATTGCGTTGCGGCGGTATGTCGACAGCGGAATGAAGGTCGTCGGCCAAAATGCGCCCCAAGGCAGCGCCGATTGCAACCGACTCCCGCTCGGCTATTTCTTGAATTGCAAGGCGAATGTGTTGCTTGGCTTGCGCTACGGTCAACAATTTCGCGGCTTGGACGTAACAGGTATCGGTCACTTTTTACACTCAAAAAAATGCTGAATAATAAACTCGGCAATGGCGGAGGGGTTATTTAAATCCAGATTGGGCAGGTCCGCCGGCGTCTGCAACGGCTGGTCGCTGGCAACGGCAATGATATTGGTATCCGTCGGATAAAGCAGTGGCTTACCCAGGCTGGGGCGATGCAGTTCTATTTTGGCTATCGGTTGGTCGCGAAAGCCTTCAACCACAATCAAATCCAGGCCGCTTGACGGAAAAGCCGACAGTTGTTCCTGCAGGCCGGCTTCCCTTGTCGGTTGAAATTCGCTGATTATGGCCCGTCTGTGAGGCGAAACTATCATGACCGGCGTGGCGCCGGCGGCGCGCAGCCTATAACTGTCCTTGCCGGGATAATCGACTTCGAAGTCGTGATGACTATGTTTGATGACACCGATATTTAAGCCGCGCTGCTTCAGCAAGGGAATTAACCGTGTCAGCAGACTGGTTTTGCCGGTGCCGCTATACGCCGCAAAACCTAATACCGGGGGAGAGGCCATGCTTATACCGAGTGAAAGTGAATGCACGGGTATTCTACGGTATTATGAGGCTGATTTTGCGAGTGAATTGGAGTAAGGGTGATACGCATTTTATTGCTGTTGGTGCCGGTGATTGCGATTTATCTGGCTATACGCTGGTTGCAAAAAACGCCCGCGGAACAATCGGTCGGCCGAATTAAAAAAACCGCTTGGGTGTTTTTTATTCTACTGCTTTTGCTGCTGGCCTTAAGCGGGAAACTGAATATGCTGTTCGCCGCAATCGGCGTGGCGATTGCGTTCATCGTGCGATTGCTGCCGCTTATCGTGCAATACGCCCCGCAACTGCGGCGTTTATGGCAAAACCTGAATAAGCAAAGGCCGCGAGACGGCCGGCAATATACACGCGGACCGGCCAGAACGGGCATGAGCAAGGCGGAAGCCCTGGATGTGTTGGGATTGAAATCCGGTGCCACGGAAAGTCAAATCGTCGCGGCGCATCGCAAACTGATTTCCAGGCTGCATCCCGATCGAGGCGGCTCGGATTATCTGGCGGCTCAAATCAATTTAGCGAAAAAAATCTTGTTGGAAAACTGACCGCACCAAGTTGGTTTTGCCTTTATTTGTTTAATTAAAACAAATGTTTGGCTTGGTTTTGTTGCAAATTAACAACGACAAGCGCACATTTTTTGGGCAAAAAATAATGTGAAATATGTCAACAAAATCAATTGATAACAAAATTATTTTAAAGTTATGCTGGTACTCGGCATGGAATAGCGTTATGCTAAAAACCAATTTCGACAGCGATTGTGTTGTTGAAATGGCACAGGTTGTACAAAATACTTGGTGAATCCAGGCCGTAACCCGGATTCACCAAGCCACGCATGTCGGTAGATGGGTGATTTAACAATTAAAAATGGCAGTCCGGCGCTTTTTTGACAGTATGATTGCCAACTAAACTTAAGCCTCAAACCTGGAGATGAGTCATGATGGAAGAAGCAATAGATATAAGCAAAGAGCTGGAAATGGATATTCCCGACATCATTTCTTTCGATGATGTCGACGATGACAATCCCGACGTAGAGGCTCCGGAACAATTGAAGTTTGCCGACGCGGAAATAAGCGACCCGCAAGGTGAAAGCAGTTTCGACGCTACTCGCGCCTATTTGAACGAACTCAGCAAATCGATTTTGCTGACCGCCGACGAAGAAAAGACTTACGGCAAGCGCGCCTTGGCGGGCGACCCCGAGGCACGCAAAATCATGATAGAAAGCAATTTGCGCCTGGTGGTCAAGATATCCCGCCGCTACCTCAACCGGGGTTTGCCCTTGTTGGATTTGATAGAAGAGGGCAATCTGGGCCTGATCCGGGCGGTGGAAAAATTCGATCCCGAACGCGGTTTTCGTTTTTCAACCTATGCCACTTGGTGGATCAGGCAGACCATAGAGCGGGCCATCATGAATCAAACCCGCACCATTCGCCTGCCGATACACATCGTCAAGGAAATGAATGTTTATCTGAAGGCGCAGAGAAATCTGGCCCAACAGCTCGACCACGAACCCACCGCCGACGATATTGCCAAGCACCTGGATAAACCGGTCAAAACCGTCAACAAAATGCTCAAACTCAATGAGCGGGTGACTTCGGTCGACGTATCCTACGGCAAGGAATTCGACAAACCGCTGCTGGAAACCATCACCGAGGAAGAAAGCCGCTCACCGGCCGAAATTCTGCAGGACAATCTGATACAAACCAACGTCACGCAATGGGTTTACCAACTCGCCGACAAACAGCGCGAAGTGATTTGCCGCCGTTACGGCTTGTGCGGCTTCGAAAGCGCGACTCTGGAACAGGTAGCCCTGGAATTGGGAGTAACCCGCGAACGGGTCAGACAAATTCAGATGGATGGATTGAAACGCCTGAAAGAAATCCTGGAAGATACCGGTTATTCCTTCGAATCGATTTTCAATTGATTCGTCGACGCTTACTCTCGCAACCAAAGACAATTGCCGCTAATCTTGGCTATTTTTTCCAAACGCTGTTGATGCTGGCTTAACTCCTCATCCGTACAGGCAATAACCTTTAATCTGGGCCGGTCGGCGGACAGACGCGCGGTTTGTTGTTGCTCGGAACTCCGTATTTCCTCGTTTTCATCCAACAAAGATGCCTGACCGCCGGTCATCAGCAAATACACGTCGGCGAGGATTTCCGCGTCCAACAAGGCCCCGTGCAAATCCCTATGGCTATTGTCTATGCCGTAGCGTTTGCATAACGCATCCAGGCTGTTTCGCGCTCCGGGATGTTTTTTACGGGCAAAGGTCAAGGTGTCGAATACCGTGCTGTTGCTTTCCACCGAGCGGGTTTCGCCGGGCAGTTGCGCTAGTTCGTGGTTCAAAAAGCCGACGTCGAACGGCGCGTTGTGAATGATCAGCTCGGCGCCTTGGGTGAAGCGCATAAAGTCGTCGACGATGGCCGCGAAACGGGGCTTGTCGCGCAAAAACTCGTTGGTGATGCCGTGCACCTCAATCGCGCCGGCGTCGATTTCTCGGTCGGGGTTCAAATACACGTGGAAGCGATTCTGCGTCAGTCGGCGGTTGATCAGTTCCACGCAGCCGATTTCGATGATTTTATGACCTTCCTTCGGGTTGATGCCGGTGGTTTCGGTATCCAGCACCACTTGTCTGTGTTGTTTTGGGTTTGTCACGGCAAGCTCTATTGCGCAAAGGCCTTCAGCAATTCGGTTTGCAGCTGATAAACCGGATCGTCGCCGGCGGATGCCCGCACATATTGCCCATTGCTTTGCAGCAACCAGGCTTGCGAATTGTCATTTAAATTGGCATGCAGATCGTTCAACACGCGGCCGCTGATTTTTTTGTCTTCCAGCGGAAAACAGACCTCCACGCGGCGAAACATGTTGCGGTTCATCAAATCGGCGCTGGCGGCGTAAATGGCCCAGTCGCCCCCGTTCATGAAGGCGTAAATCCGCGTGTGTTCCAAAAACCGGCCGACGATGGAGCGCACTTCGATGTGCTCCGACACGCCGGGCACGCCGGGTCGCAGGCAACAAATGCCGCGCACGATCAATTTGATTTCCACCCCGGCTTGCGAAGCCCGGTACAGGGCCTGGATGGCTTGTTCCTCCACCACCGCGTTGACTTTCATGATGATTTTGGCCGGCTTGCCCTTTTGCGCCTGATCTATTTCCCGATCTATCATTTTTATCAAGCCCTGGTGCAGAGTGAAGGGCGATTGCAACAGTTTGTTGAGCTTGCTGACCTTGCCCAGGCTGGTCAGTTGCATAAATACCCGCCGGACGTCTTCGCTCAATTCCTTTTCGCAGGTAAACAAACCGTAATCGGTATATAAACGCGCGGTTTTCGGATGGTAGTTGCCGGTACCCAAATGCACGTAATTGCGAAAGGTGTTGCCTTCCTTGCGCAAGACCATGCACATCTTGGCATGGGTTTTATAGCCGACCACGCCATACACCACATGGGCCGCTGCTTCCTGTAGCTTGGCCGCCAGGCCGATATTGTCCTTTTCGTCGAAACGAGCGCGCAATTCGATGACCACCGTCACTTCCTTACCCGCCCGGGCTGCCTTGATCAAGGCAGCCACGATGGGGGAATCGACGCCCGTGCGGTAGAGAGTCTGCTTGATGGCCAATACATCGGGGTCTGCCGCCGCCTGTTTGACGAACTCTATTACCGGGTTGAACGATTCGTAGGGATGATGCAGCAAAATATCCTGTTTTCTGATGCAGGCGAAGATATCCTTGTCGCGTTTCAAGGCGTTGGGCAGTCCGGGTTTGAAGGCTGAAAACTTCAGCTCGGGACGGTTTACCATGTTATAGATGGCCTGTATCCGACTCAGGTTGACCGGGCCATTGGCCAGAAACAGCCGGTCCGGCGTCAGGTCGAAACGCGCCAACAGAAAGTTGACGGTTTCTTCCGGGCAATTGGCATCGATCTCCAGCCGCACTTCGTCGCCGTAATTACGCATGGCCAGCTCACCTTCCACAGCCATCATTAAATCGTCAATGGCATCGTCGTCGACAAAAAAATCACTGTTCCGGGTAACGCGGAATTGATAACAGCCCTTGACGGTCATGCCGTTGAACAGGTCGGTGACAAATTCATGAATGATGGATGACAAAAACACGAAGTCGTGCGGGCCGCTGTCGGTCTCGCCGGCCGGTATCTGCACGATGCGGGGCAGGGCCCGCGGCGCTTGTAACACCGCGCGGCCGCTATTACGGCCGAAGGCGTCCTTGCCGGTCAGGGAAATGATGAAATTCAAACTCTTATTTAGAATGCGCGGAAACGGATGCGCGGAATCCAAGCCCACCGGCGTCAAAATGGGCAACAACTCTTCGTTGAAATAATTTTCCAGCCAGGCCTTCTGCGAATCGCTCCAGCTGTCGCGACGCATAAAGCGGATATTTTGAGCGTCCAAGGCCGGAATCAAGACTTCATTCAATACCCGATATTGTTCGGCCACCAATTCATGGGCCTTGCTGGAAATTCTTTCGAATTGCTCGTGGATGTTCAAGCCGTCCGCGCTAATGGCGGTCGCATCGATTTCCGCCATTTGCAACAGGCTAGCCACCCGCACTTCATAGAATTCGTCCAGATTGGAACAGGAAATACACAGATAATTCAGGCGCTCCAGGATGGGTAAATTTTCATCCAAGGCCTGCGCCAGCACGCGGATGTTAAACTCCAACAGACTTTGTTCTCGGTTGATGTAAAGTTCGGGACTGTTCAGTGGCGGGGCGCTAAATTCCGGGGTGTCCATGTGTAATATAGGCTGAATATGACGATTCCGTGATTATAGAGCAATTAACTGAAACATATTGTTACGGTCTGTAAGCGCGCCGCCTGGAGGGCTATTTGTTATAATTCGGCACCGTTGCTTCATCCCTGGACATACATGATTTTTCCCACTATCGAGTCACAAGTCGGTAACACGCCTCTGGTGCGTCTGCAGCGCTTGCCGGGCGATACCTCCAATACCATTCTGGCCAAGCTGGAGGGCAACAATCCGGCCGGTTCCGTCAAGGACAGGCCGGCCTTGAGCATGATCAAGCAAGCCGAAGCCCGCGGCGAAATCAAGCCCGGCGACCGTCTGATCGAAGCCACCAGCGGCAATACCGGCATTGCGCTGGCGATGGCCGCCGCGATCAAGGGCTATAAAATGACTTTGATCATGCCCGACAATATGAGCGCGGAACGTATCGCTTCGATGAAGGCCTACGGCGCCGAGATTATCCTGACCCCCGCGCAAGGCAGCATGGAAGCGGCAATCGATTTGGCCCGCGGGATGGAAGCCGAAGGCCAGGGCCGCATTCTGGACCAGTTTGCCAACCCGGATAACCCGCGTGCGCATTACGAAGGCACGGGCCCGGAAATCTGGCGCGATACCCAAGGCAGCATTACCCATTTCATCAGCGCCATGGGCACCACCGGTACCATCATGGGCACCTCCCGTTATCTGAAAGAGCAGAGCGATGCGATTCAAATCGTCGGCGTGCAGCCGGAAGGCGCCTCGAAAATACCCGGCATTCGCCGTTGGCCGCAAGAATATCTGCCTAAAATTTACCATGCCGACCAAGTCGACCGGATTATCGAAGTCAATCAAACCGATGCCGAAAACACTACCCGAGCGCTGGCCGCGCAAGAAGGCATTTTTGCCGGGGTTTCTTCCGGCGGCGCCGTTTTTGCCGCCTTGCAACTGGCCAAACAAGTGCAAAACGCCGTCATCGTCGCCATCATATGCGACCGCGGCGACCGTTACCTGTCCACCGGCGTGTTTCCAACCTGATTCATGTAGGCCGGAATAAGCCGATAGGCGTTTCCGGCTTAACCCGATCGCCGGAAACGCTTGCGCTTATTCCGGCCTACGTGCTTTTTACATTTTCGCAATAATGGCCCATAAGAAAAAATTACCGCTTGAACCCGTTACCGTCACCATAGAGTCGCTGTCGCACGACGGTCGCGGAGTCGCCCACGTCGACGGCAAAGTCGTATTCATAGACGAAGCCTTGCCCGGCGAAAGCGTGGAATTTATCTACACCGACAGCCGCAAGGACTATGCCGAGGGCAGGGTGGCAAGCGTGTTGAGCCGCTCCGAACACCGGGTGGACCCGGCCTGCCCGCATTTTGGCGTCTGCGGCGGTTGCAGTTTCCAGCATGTCGACGACGCCGAACAAATCAAATTCAAGGAAAACCTGTTGCGGGAGCAATTTCGCCGTATCGGCAAACTGGAGATTCCGCAAATATGGGAAGCCCTGACCGGCCCGCATTGGGGCTATCGCCGCAAGGCCCGCATGGGGGTGAAATGGGTGGCCAAAAAGGGCAGGGTGCTGGTCGGATTTCGCGAACGCCGCAATCCGTTCCTGGCGGAAATCGACAGCTGCAAAGTCATGTATCCCAGGGTCGGCGAAAATCTGCTGGCCTTGGGCGAGATGATCGCCGGACTCGGCATCAAGGACAAAATCCCGCAAATCGAAGTGGCGATTGGCGACCGCGACGTCGTGCTGGCTTTTCGGGTGCTGGAGCCGCCCACCGATGCCGACAAACAGCGCATGCGCGAATTCGGCCGTCAATATGATTTCAGCATCTGCCTGCAGCCCAAGGGGCCGGATACCATAGTTCCGCTGGATGGCGAACCTGAAGTGATTCCGAATTATGCCTTGGCGGAGCAGGGGGTGAACTTCAATTTTCGTCCGGCCATGTTTACCCAAGTCAATTACGACATCAATCAGAAAATGGTCAGCCGCGCCCTGGCCGCGCTGGAGTTGCACAGGGACGACCGGGTACTGGATTTGTTCTGCGGCCTGGGTAATTTCACCCTGCCGCTGGCCACGCTGGCCGGTCGGGTGGTCGGTGTGGAAGGGGATTTGCCGCTGGTGAAACACGCCCGCGAAAACGCCCGCTTGAACGGATTGCACAATGTCGAATTTCATGTCGCCGACTTGAGCAAGGATGTCAAGGAACTACCCTGGTGCCAACAAAAATTTACCAAAGTGCTGCTGGATCCGTCCCGTGCCGGCGCGGCCGAAGTGTTGCATAATTTCAAGCACTGGCAACCCGAGCGCATCGTTTACGTATCCTGCAATCCCTCCACCCTGGCGCGCGACGCCGGCATTCTGGTGAACGAGCTGGGCTACAAGCTGGTCAAGGCCGGGGTGATGGATATGTTCCCGCAAACCGCGCATGTCGAATCGATTGCCCTGTTCGTGAAAAAATGAAGCGCGCGCTGGATATCGGCATCGTCAATCAGCAATTAAGCCTGCTGGAAAACGGCCGCATTCTCAAATGCTATCCGGTCTCCACGGCTAAAAACGGTCCCGGCCAATTGCGGGGCAGCGAATGCACGCCCACCGGCCGCCACAGGATACGGGCCAAGATCGGCGCCGGCGCGCCCATCAATAGTGTGTTTGTCGGTCGGCGCCCGACCGGCGAAATCTATGGCCCGGAACTGGCGGCGCGGCATCCGGGGCGCGACTGGATACTCAGCCGCATACTTTGGCTCGGCGGATTGGAGCCGGGCTTTAACCGATACGGCGAAGTCGACACCGGCTGGCGCTACATTTACATACACGGCTCTCCGGACGAATGGGGCCTGGACAAACCGGAGTCCCACGGCTGCATTCGCATGCGCAACGCCGATGTCATTGAATTGTTTGAAAGCATTGATGCCGGTTGCCCGGTTTTGATCCATGAGTGACGCCATGGGCCGCATAGTCCTGGGCATGGAATACGATGGCACGGCCTATGCCGGCTGGCAATGGCAGTCCGGTAAACGTACGCTGCAAGCCGAATTGCAGACCGCCCTGAGCAAAATTGCCGACCGGCCTGTTACCGTACACTGCGCCGGCCGTACCGATGCCGGCGTGCATGCGCTGGAACAGGTGGTGCACTTCGATTGCCCGGTGCCACGCGATTTGCAGGCTTGGTTGATGGGCGGAAACAGCCATCTGCCGGACGACATCCGCATCACCTGGGCCAAGCCGGCCGTGGCCGATTTTCATGCCCGCTACAGCGCCATCGCCCGCTTCTACCGCTATGTGATTTTGAATCGGCCCATGAAGTCCGCTTTGCTACGCAGCCAGGCCACCTGGTGTTATCAGCCGTTGGACGCCGATAAAATGCACGCGGCGGCCCGGCATTTACTCGGCGAACACGACTTTTCCTCGTTTCGCGCCCAAGGTTGCCAGTCCCACAGCCCGAATCGCTACATGCACTTTATCGAGGTGTACCGGCGGGAAGATAGAGTTATCATCGACATCTGCGCCAATGCCTTTTTGCACCACATGGTCAGAAATATTGCCGGCGTGCTGATGCAGATAGGCATGGGCAAGGCGGCCGTCGATTGGACCGCGCATTTGCTAGCGATCCGAGACCGTTCGCAAGCCGCCGCCACGGCCCCTCCGCACGGTCTGCACCTGGGCGGGGTGTATTATCCGGAACGCTATGGAATTCCCAAACACCCCGTATTCGACAAACTGCCTGCGGACGCCAAGCGCTACGATTAACCAGGAATAGCCGCATGAGTGACGATACTTTTCAAGGTTTAAAGGCTTTACCGTTTAAATTCCCCCGAACCTGCGGCAGTTGCGGCCGGGTGTATCGCACGGAGGCCGAATTTCTGGAGCAAACCCAAGCGCTCGGGAATGATCGTTCGCCGATCAAAGCCGCCGAGGACGACGATGGGCGGGTGATTTTGGAAGTGTTCAGAAATTGCGTTTGCGGCTCCACCCTGATGGACGAGTTTCATTCCCGGCGCGACAATTCGCCGGAAGGGCAACGGCGCCGGGAAGCTTATGCGCAAGCCTTGGCGGCAGGGCGGAATCCGGAAACGCACGGGCCCTGACGCCGCGGCTATACGTGGAACTCGCGTTGACGGCATGCAAACACTTGCAGTCTTTACTGCAAATCGTCGCCCGTGTACCATGCCACACAAACAGTCAGGGCGCGGAAGCCCGTAAATCGAGGGAGAACATCCGATGATTACGCTCAGCATCAACGGCGTCCAACGTAGTATCGATCTGCCGCCCGACACGCCGTTGTTGTGGGCGCTGCGGGACGGGCTGGGTTTGACCGGCACCAAATACGGTTGCGGTATCGCCTTGTGCGGGGCCTGTACCGTGCACGTCGACGGCCAGGCCACGCTGGCTTGCGTGACACCGATTTCCGAGCTGGCCGGCAAAAACATCCAAACCATAGAAGCCATGGCCGAAGACGCCACCGGGCAAAAAGTTCAGGCCGCCTGGTTGAGCCTGGGGGTGCCGCAATGCGGTTACTGCCAGCCCGGTCAGGTGATGGCCGCCACGGCCTTGCTGAAACACAATGCCCAGCCGGCCGACGCCGATATCGATAAGGCCATGAGCCGCAATATCTGCCGCTGTGGTACCTATACGCGCATACGCGCCGCCATCAAGCAGGCCGCCGGTGAATTGGAGAATGCCCCATGAAAGCTCTCGTCGAAAATTCCGGGGCTGATAGCGATAGTTTCAGCATCATCAATGTCAGCCGGCGCAGGTTTTTAAAGAGCTTGGCGCTGGGCGGGTTCGTGCTGGCGGGCGGATTCCCGCCAGTGGCCTTAGCGGAAGATGAACCGAAAAAATACGGCGCCGACGCCATGCCACACGGCTGGGTGGATAATCCGCTGGTATTCGTGGCGATTGCCGAAGACGGTTCGGTGAGCATAGTCTGCCATCGTTCGGAAATGGGCCAGGGCATACGCACCAGCCTGCCGCTGGTGGTGGCGGATGAACTGGAAGCCAATTGGCTGCATGTCAAGGTGGTTCAGGCTCCCGGCGACGAAGTCCGCTTCGGCAATCAAGACACCGACGGCTCGCGTAGCATGCGGCATTTTTTCATGCCTATGCGGCGGGTGGGCGCGGCGGCCCGGCTAATGCTGGAAACCGCCGCGGCCGCGCAATGGCGGGTACCGCTGACCGAGGTGCGCGCGGAATTGCATCACGTGTTGCATCCGGCTAGCGGCAAGCGCTTGAGTTACGGGGAACTGGCCAAGGCGGCGGCCAAGCTGCCGGTGCCGGACCGGGAGTCCTTGAAACTTAAACAGCCGGAGGATTTCCGTTACATCGGCAAGGGCGAACAACTCAGCGTGGACGGTCGCGACATCGTCAGCGGCCGGGCCCAATACGGTATCGATACCCGTCTGCCCGACATGCTGCATGCCGTGGTGGCCCGTCCTCCCGTCATGGGCGGCAAAGTGTTGCATTACGACGCCGCCGAGGCGCTGAAAGTGCCGGACGTGATCAAGGTAGTGGAAATCAAAAGCAGCCCGCTACCGGCGGATTTCAATCCGCTGGGCGGTGTGGCGGTGATTGCCAAGCATACCTGGGCGGCGATTCAAGGCCGCAAGGCCCTGAAGATAGACTGGGACAACGGCCCGCATGCGGCTTACGATTCCGCGGCATACAGAACCGAAATGGAAGCCGCCGCCCGCCAGCCCGGCAAAGTGGTGCGCAATCAGGGCGATGTCGACGCGGCCTTGAATAGCGCCGCGCAGCGCTTAGCGGCGGAATATTACGCCCCGCATCTGGCCCAGGCGCCGATGGAGCCGCCGGCCGCCGCGGTCCGCATCGTCAACGGCCATTGCGAAGTCTGGGCTTGCACCCAGGCACCGCAACTGACGCGCGAACGAGTCGCCAAATGGCTCGATCTGCCCGAAGACAAGGTCACGGTCAACGTAACGCTGCTGGGTGGCGGGTTCGGACGTAAATCCAAGCCCGATTACGTCATTGAAGCGGCCCTGTTGTCGCAAGCCATGCATGGCCAAGCGGTGAAAGTGACCTGGACCCGCGAGGACGATTTGCGCCATGCCTATTTTCACACCGTTTCGCTCGAACGGCTGGAAGCCGGATTGGACAGCCGGGGCAATCCGCTTGCCTGGCTGCATAGAACCGTGGCGCCCAGCATAGGCGCCACCTTCGCTCCGGACAGCAAGCATCAGATTCCGCCGGAGTTGGGCATGGGGGTGGTGAATGTGCCGTTTGCAATTGCCAATTTGCGGGTCGAAAACCCGGCAGCCGAGGCCCACACCCGCATCGGCTGGTTTCGTTCGGTGTCCAATATTCCGCGGGCGTTCGCCATCCAGTCCTTCGTGGCCGAATTGGCCAGTGCCGCCGGCCGCGACCATAAAGACTATTTGCTGGATTTGATCGGTCCGGCCCGGCGCATCGATCCGCGCGAAATCAGCGATAGCTGGAACCAAGGCGAATCGCCCGAAATATATCCCGTGGATACCGGCCGCTTGCGGCGGGTAATCGAAGCGGCGACCGACGCAGCCGGCTGGGGCCGCGATGTGCCTAAAGGCCATGGTTTGGGTTTGGCGGCGCATTATAGCTTTGTCACCTATGTGGCGGTGGTAGCTGAAGTGGCGGTCGACGAAGAGGGTAAGCTCGGCATTCCCCGGGTCGACATCGCCGTGGACTGCGGGCCGCAAGTGAATCCGGAGCGTATCCGTTCGCAGCTGGAAGGCGCCTGCATCATGGGTGTCAGTCTGGCTAGCCTGGGCGAGATCGGCTTCAAGGACGGCGCGGTGCTGCAGGATAATTTTCACGCCTACCAACTGACCCGCATCGACGATGCCCCGCGCGAAATCAGGGTGCATCTGCTGCCGGGCAGCGACTACGACAAACCGCTGGGCGGCATCGGCGAACCCGGTTTGCCGCCAATCGCGCCGGCCTTGTGCAACGCCATCTTCGCCGCCACCGGTCGGCGGATACGGCAACTGCCTATCAAGGATCAGTTGCGCAAGGATTGATAGGTAAGCATTTCTTTACAAACAAGCTCCATGTTCGGAGCTTGTCGTAAAAGCCCACTCTCCTCGTGGAGCTTGCAGTAAAAGCTCCCTATCCTTGCGGGAGAGGGATGGGGAAAGGGGGGCGAAAACCAATAAGTTATTGTTTTATATCCCCCTCATCCTAACCTTCTCCTTTTTACCCCGCGGGTGCGGCGGAAGCATGGGCTGATCGGCTTTTCAGACAGAGCTTGCCCGCTCAAGATTTGGCCACGTGTTGGACCCAGACATTGCCGCTCCAAATATCGAAAATGATATTACGGTGGCCGCTACTGCCCAGATGCCCGGCCTTGATGCGGAAACCATGCCTTATCAAAATGCCGCGGCCGTAATGGATGTTGTTCTCAGGTACCGAGATGGGGCCGATTTTGCCGTGCGCGGGAAACATGTTGCCGCCGCCGAACATTTTGACTTCGTAATCCCTCGGCCAGGTGCCGGAATTATCTAGTTCACGCATGAACAAAACCATGGCATCGTCGGCGTAACGGCCATCCAGTTCGGTTTTCGGTTTATTGCCGTGATGCGTGGTCAGCATATAGTGGCACATGCCGCCTATCTTCAAGCGCGGATGCCAGAGCGTAATGGCCACGCAAGAACCCAATAGGCTCCTAATGCGGGTATCCCGGTCGCCGAAATAAAATTCGCCCGGCTGCAGAAAAATTTCTATGAAAAAATCGGGTTTATGAAAGTGACTCGCCATGACCCGGTTTTTGGTAGATGGAAGGTGCCAGCATCTTGAACTGGTTGCTGATGCCGTTGAGCGACTCCGAGTGACTGATGATGAAATAACCGCCGGGACGCAGATAACTCCGGATACGCTCGACCAATTTTTGCTTGGTGGGTATATCGAAATAAATCATCACGTTACGCAAAAAAATCACGTCGAAACCGCCCAGTTCGGGCAGCTTTTCGATCAGATTGGCGTATTTGAACCTCACCCTGGCGCGTATGGAGGGATCGATCAGAAAAAAACCATCGTATTCGCCGCTGCCTTTCAAACAGTACTTTTTTAACAATGTCGTGGGAATTTTTTCCGCCGCGCTCAAGGGGTATAAACCGCGTTGCGCTTTTTCCAGAATACGGGTGGAAATATCGGTGCCGATAATTTCCCACTGCGTGGTTTTGCCGAATTCCGCCAGCAACATTGCCAAGGTATAGGCCTCCTCGCCGCTGGAACTGGCCGCGCTCCATATTCTGAAGGTTTGGCCGGGCGTATGATGGGGAAAAACCTGGGAGGTAAGAAAATCGAAATGCTTGGGTTCCCTGAAAAAATAGGTTTCATTAGTGGTCAGTAAGTCTATGGCCATCGACGTTTCCCGTTCAAAGCCGGCCTTGTCCAATATGCGAAAATACTCGCTATAGGAGCGGATGCCGTGGTAACGCAGGCGCTTTTCCAGGCGGCCGGTTACCAAGGCGTGTTTGCTGTCGTTCAAGACGATGCCGGCGTGCCGATACAGATAGTCCTTGATCCATCTGAACTCGTGTTCCTTCAAGGCCGGCGCGTGCAGCGAGTGAAGACCGGCCGACGGGTTGATATCCATGGGCGACAATCAGACCGCCGCCGCTTGGCTTAAGCGGGTCATCTCGTCCACGGACAAAACCCGGTCTATATTCAACAAAATGACGAAGCGGCCGTTGCGCTTGGCCATGCCGCTGATGAAATCGGGGCGGATACCGGTGCCGAAACTGGGCGGCGGTTCGATATCCCGCCGGTCGATATCGACCACTTCGTTGACCGCATCCACAATGATGCCGATGTCCTGATTAGCGCTATCCCCGTCACCCGCTGATGTTTCCACAATGATGATGCCGGTACGCTTGGCGATCTTGCTGCTGCCCTTGCCGAAACGGGCAAACAGATCCACCACCGGCACCACGCTGCCGCGCAGATTGATCACGCCGCGCACGCAAGCCGGCATCATCGGAACCTCGGTGAGATCGCCGTAATCGATGATTTCCTTGATGTTCAATATCCCCAGCGCATAGACCTCACCTCCCAGAACGAAAGTCAGGTATTGACCGGCGGCGGCTATTTCGGGCGAGGCAACCACGGCCGGCGAATTTCCACTATTTGCAGCAAGCTCGGACATGACATTCTCCTCAGAATCGTTCGAATTTGCTCATGTCGAACTCGTCGTCGCTGCTTTTACGACTGACCTGTATGCCCGGTTTGGACTTATCCGACTTATAAGCCTTGGCTGCCGGAGAGCGGCTAAAGGCGCTGTTGCTACCGTTCAATTTGAAAAAACTCATCAGGCTTTGCAACTGCTCGGTCTGTCCGGTCATTTCCTCGGCGGTGGCGGCCAACTGTTCGCTGGCCGAGGCGTTTTGTTGGGTAATCTGATTCATCTGGTTCATGGCGGTATTGATTTGATTGACGCCGGTGGATTGCTCAATGGAGGCGGCGGCAATTTCCTGCACCAAATCGGAAGTTTTGGAAATGCTGGGGACGATTTCGTCCAGCAACTTGCCGGCGGTCTCGGCGGTTTTAACGCTGTTTTCCGCCAACTCGCCGATTTCCTGCGCGGCTATTTGGCTGCGTTCGGCCAGTTTGCGCACTTCGGCCGCCACCACGGCAAAACCCTTGCCGTGATCGCCGGCCCGCGCGGCTTCAATGGCCGCGTTCAGCGCCAGCATGTTGGTCTGATAGGCAATGTCGTCGATGATGCCTATCTTGCCGGCTATGCTTTTCATGGCTTCCACGGTTTGTTTGACCGCGCTGCCGCCGTCGGTGGCCTCGGTGGCGGCTTTTCCGGCCATGCTGTCGGTAATTTTGGCATTTTCGGCGTTCTGATCGATGCTGGCCGCCATTTGCTCGATGCTGGCACTGGTTTCCTCGACGCTGGCGGCCTGTTCGCTGGATGCGTGCGACAACGATTGGGAAGTGGCGCTGATTTGTTCCGAGGCGTTGGCCATTTGATCGGCGGCGCTGATGACTTCCGCGATGGTTTGCGACAGCTTGGCTATGGTGCTGTTGACAGTGTCCTTAAAGTCGCCGAGCTGGCCTTTGTAGGCGCCCTTGACCACTTGGGTCAAATCGCCCTGTTCCACCAGTTTCAGCACTTCCACCGCTTCGCTGACCGGCAGCACGATGCCGTCGAGGATCTGGTTGATGCCATGCACCAGTTTACGGAAATCGCCGCGATGTTTGTCGGCATCCGCCCGCACATCCAGGAGGCCTTCCCGAGCCGCGGCGATCAGGTTGTCGGTGTCGGCGATGACCGCCTTCAAATTGCCGCGCACCAATTCTATGGTTTCGTTGATAAAAGCTTTTTTGCCGGGCAGTTGCTCCATGGGGGCGTCGAAATTGCCCTCGCCGAAGGCCTTGAATACCGCCATGGCTTTTTTCTTGACGGCAATATGCGCGCCTACCATTTCGTTGACGCCCTTGGCCATTTTGCCGAAATCGCCGCTGAATTTTTCCGCATCGATAAACACGTCGATGTCGCCGGCTTCGTGCTGGCGGCTCATGTGCGCCATGTCGCTGATAAAGCCTTTCAGATTACCCCGCACCGACTCGATGGTTTGATTGATAAAGGCTTTCTTGCCGGGCAGTTGCTCCATGTCGGCGTCGAAATTACCCTCGCCGAAGGCCTCGAATACCGAAATGGCTTTTTTCTTCACGGCAATATGGCCGTTGACCATGTCGTTGACGCCTTGCGCCATGGTCTTGAAGCTGCCTTGAAATTGATGGGCATCGACCACCACATCGATATCGCCCTTTTCGTGTTCGCGCGACATGTTATCCATTTGCGCCAGCAAGGCTTTTATCGTCTCGCTCATGTTTTTCATCGCGGCCATGATGCTGCTGTCGTCGCCGGTTTTGACGGTGATTTGGCCGGACAGGTCGCCGACGGCGATTTTGTTGGCCAATCCGGCCACGGCTTCCGGTTCTCCACCCAATTGCCGCATCAGCCTGCTGGTAATGAAGTAACCCAGCGTTGCGACCAGGGTCAAGGTCAGCAAGGTAATCACCACGGAAAACAGACTGGCCGAAGAACGGATATCCAGAGCTTCGGCCGAGGACTTGTCGCCCAGTCGTTGGTTATAGGCGCTATGCTGAACAAAAGCGTCCCTCAGCGCATTGATGCTGGCCTGACCCTCTATCAGTAAATTTTTTGCCTCGTCCGCTTTATTCAGACGGGAATAATCGCGAATTTTACCGCGCAGTTTATCGTACTCGAGCAAGCCGTCTTTCTCGGCCAAGAACCATTTTTTGTCTTCATCGTCGACCAGCATAGGTTCGTATTCGGTTAACAGCTTATCGATCTTAACCCGGTTGGCTTCAATTTCCTGTTCCAGCGCGTCTTTCTCCGATTTCTCGGATACGGCGATATGTTGCCAGGTCAGCGCACGCATATTCCCGAGTTTGTCGCTCATTTCGTTCAACAGCAAGACGCTGGGCAAGGTGTTGATGGAGTTGAAATTGGCGGCCGTGTATACCCGGCCGATTTGTATGTAACTGAAACCCGCCAGGGCGATCAGGCCCAATACGGCGGCGCCGATTAAAAGTGTCATGCGTTGGCTGACTGTCATGGTTTGACTCCGGGTGACCGATGTAAAAAAATTCAATAAAAAGGCTGGTAAATCTAATAGACGGTGGCGCTTTTATGTTGGACGTAATCCACCAGTGTCGGCACATCCAAAATCAGTGCAACCTTGCCGTTGCCCAATATGGTGGAGCCCGCCACGCCCTTGATATGAGTAAACAATTTGCCGAGCGGTTTGATGACGGTTTGGCATTCGCCCAGCAGGCGATCGACGATAAAGCCCGCCTTGATGCCGGCATGTTCGACCACCACGACGTTTTTGCGTTGCGGCTCCTTTCCGTGAATATTGAATAGCGGCCGCAAGTGCACCAGCGGCAATACTTCGCCGCGCAAATCCATGTAATCGTGCTCGCCGGTGTCTGTTGGCAAGGCGATGCATTCCAGAATTTTGTCCAGCGGAATCACCAATGTCGAATGGCCTACGCACACCATAAAACTGTCGATGATGGCCAGCGTCAACGGCAAATGTATGCGCATGGTGGAGCCGCTACCGTAATGGCTTTCCACGGCGATGCTGCCGCGCAATGCCGCGACGTTGCGCTTGACCACATCCATGCCCACGCCGCGACCGGACAAATTGGAAACTTTTTGCGCGGTGGAAAAACCCGGTTCGAAAATCATGGCAAAGATTTCCTGGTCGCTCAGCACCGCGTTCGGGCTGATCAGGCCGCGCTCGAGCGCTTTCTCGAAAATTTTGTCGCGATTCAAGCCACCGCCGTCGTCGCTGACTTCGATGACGATATTGCCGGCGGCATGGTAAGCGTTGAGACGGAGCACGCCGCGAGCCGATTTGCCGCGTTCGCGGCGCAATTCGGCGGTTTCGATGCCGTGATCCATGGCATTGCGCACCAGATGGGTGAGGGGGTCGCTGATTTGTTCGACTATCGATTTATCGACTTCGGTATCGCCGCCGCTGATTATCAGATCGATTTCCTTGCCGAGTTCCTTGCTGACATCCCGCACCACGCGTTGAAAACGGTTGAAGGTAGTGCCGATTGGTACCATGCGTAACTGCAATGCGCTGTCGCGAACCTCTTCGACCAGGCGCATCATTTCTCCGGTCGCTTCCAGCAAGGCCATGGCCTTGCTCTCCTGGGCCCGTAAATTGACGCCGGAGCCGGCGATGACCAGTTCGCCTATCAGGTCTATCAATTTGTCCAGTCTGTCCGCGTCCACCCGGATACTTTGGCTTTCGCGGGCCTTGTTGTCCTTGATTTGCTTTTGCTTGTCCAGCGCGGCATTGACGATAGGTTGTTGCACCGCTTGATGCTCGACCAGAATTTCGCCTATCGGTTGTTTGGCTGCGGTGTCGCCCGCATCGCCGGCGGCGTTGACTCCCTGCTGGTTCAAGGCGTCTTCCAGTTCGCGCCGGGTCAGCGCGCCGCTTTTGATCAATAATTCGCCTAGATAACTGTCGTCTTCCGGTAATTGTTTGATCAAGTCGATAAATTCGCCGATCTCGCTGTCCAGCGGCAGAATCCGGATACTGCTGCTGTCTTGCACGAATTCGAAAACGCCTTCGATTTCGTCCTTGCCGGCGTCGCTTTTCAGATTGATTTCAAAACCGACGTAACAGGTTTCCGGGTCCATTTGCTCGGCCGGCGGCATGGCTTCCGAGATCGTGGTGAGTTGGGTGATTTGGCCGAAGGTGGTCAGATAACGGATGAAGGATAAGGGATCCATGCCGTCGCGCAGCGAATCGGGACCGAAGCGTAGCGATAAATGCCATTTTCCGCTTTCAATCGAACCGCCGCCGCTGGCTTCCAGCTTGCTCTGCCTGTCGGCCACCGCCGTGGCAACATTTTTATCCGCCAGTGGCGACAGAAAAACCTGCAACTGTTCCAGTAGTTGTCCCCCGGTAAGATCCACGGCAGGATCCGCCTCGAGTTTGCCGTCGGCCACGTCGCGTACCAGCAAGCCGATATGATCGCAGCAGGGTAATAAAGCCGCCACCAATTCCGGGGAAACCGATAAATTGCCGGCGCGGAGTAAATCCAGCAGACTTTCGACGACGTGGGTGAAGGCGACAATATGATCCAGCCCGAACAGGCCGGCCGAACCCTTGATGGTATGGGCGGCCCGAAAGATGGAATTGATTCTTTCCGTGGTGTCTTCACCGTCTTCCAGGCTGAGCAGGCACATTTCCATGTCTTCCAGCAATTCCAGGCTTTCGATGGTAAAGGTAACTAGGGCGTCGCGCATTTGGTCGTCAAAACTCATCAGACTTACTCCTCGTTATGCGGCAATATCACCTGATCGCCGAAGGCGGTGGTCAGATTGGCGAGTTCCAATATTTCCAGCACGGCCTTGCTGTGCAATATGAAGCGCAGGGCTTTTCCGTGCAAGGCCGCTTCCCGCTTGATCAATATCAACAATTGCAGGCCGGCGGTATCTATCTCGTCTACCTTGGACAGGTTGATTTCCAGTTCGTGGTCCGATTCCAAAAAGGCCAGCAAACGGTTTTTTTGTTCGCTTGCGCTAAAAATCGTCAACTCGTCTTCGAGTACCAGTGTCTTCATGGCTGGTCTCAGGGCAATATGAGTTTGGAAACCGCCGCCAGCATTTGCGCCGGTTGAAACGGTTTTACCACCCAGGCCTTGGCGCCGGCCGCCTGACCGGCCTGTTTTTTGGCTTCCTGCGACTCGGTCGTCAGCATGATGACGGGGGTAAATTTATAGGCCGGCAGCTGCTTGGCCTCCCTGACAAAGCTGATGCCGTCCATGTTGGGCATGTTCACGTCGGAAATGATCAAATGAATTTTTTGCCCGTCCAGCTTGCCGAGCGCATCCTTGCCGTCAACGGCTTCGATGACGTCGTAACCGCCGCTGGTCAGGGCGATTTTGACTACTTGGCGGATGGAGGCGGAGTCGTCGACGATTAAAATGGTTTTGGCCATGGTGCTGTTTCCTAGAAAAAAGTGATGTCCGCGTCGGCCTTGGATGCAGGGCCTTGCGTGTATGAGTGGTCATGGGCTCGATGTTCGGCTTTCATGGTGTAGGTGTCTTTCAGCGAGCTCAGCATAACGCCTGTGTCCAGGGGACGCAACGATTCCATGCCCAAGGCATGACAGGATTCAAGCTGATGGGGGAAGCTGTCTATACTGTCCCGCACGTGCGACAGAACCTGGCTGATGCGATCTTGAAATTGAAAGTGCAGCAAAGACTCATCGATCTCGGCTTTGATCTTTTTCGTGCTGCCGCTCATGCTGACGGAATTTTGTTGCAGGTCGTCGAAGACGGCCTGGAGATTTCCCATGACCTGCTGGATATTGTCGCTGGATGCCGTGACGGCTTCCGCCTCGGCTTCCGTGCTTTTCTCCACCGCTTGCAGGGCGGATTTCATGGCCGAATTGATTTGCTCCACCTTGGAACCGATCAGTTTGCCGGTTTCGCCGGATAATTTGGACAGTTTGCGGACTTCATCGGCCACCACGGCAAATCCGCGACCGGCCTCGCCGGCGCGCGCTGCTTCGATGGCGGCATTCAGCGCGATCAGGTTGGTCTGGTCGGCAATGCGGGCAACTTCCTTGGCCATGGTTTTTAACTCGTCCACATGCGCGGTTAAGGAGCGGATTCGCTCGACCACCACCAGGTTTTCCCTTAAAGCCTGTTCAAGCGAGCCGACCACCTGCCGCAAGCGTTGGTTGCTGGACAGAAAAATTTCGCCCTTGTCGTCATGCAAAGAGTTGGCGGAAGACCTCAGCGTATCTTCCAAGCTGACGGTAATGGACGAAAAGCGTTGTGCCAGGGCATTGATGGCGTGCTCCATTTCGCGCCGCGACGACTCGATGTGCTTGGCCCAAGCCGGCGTGATCAGCCGGGAAAAGGTTTCGATGCTGTCGGCATAAGGTCTGACGATCTCCATATCCAGCTGCGGCGGCCGCTTGACGGGGTTTTGTTCCGTCGGCGCGGGGGCGGGAAACTTGCGCGCCAGCCGGAATCCCATTCCGCCACAGATTGTTCCCGTTAACAGTAGTGCGAGCAATTCAGTAATTGGCATCGATATACCGGTTGGTTGATGTTTTTGAACGATGCGCCCGAAGCGCATTACCCGTGGGTATGACATTTGGATTATCGGAGTGCCCATGCCGGGCGTGGAATTAGAATATAAGAGTTGTAATATTTCTCAATTCTTATGTATCAATCATGCGAGCCATTTCAAAGTAATAAAAGATTACATACAGTAGGGCTATGCAAATTCATAATGCATGGTATCGCGGATAGTCGCGGACTGCGTGTCACATCAAGGGGGGCGATGCGGGTTGGCGCGTGCCATGGACAGGCCGGTGGGATGGCCGCTTGATGGGCGGTTTTGCGGGTATCCGGGGCTTTCCGATTTGCGACGATGGCGCCTTCCAAACCGGGCTTGAGTGCGACTGGGGTGTGGCGGGTAAGCAAGACAGGGCCATGCTGTTGCAGCCCATTCGGATCAGAACTAACAGGCATAAAAGGTGAGTATCAAAACCTTGCCCACCTTTTACACCGCGAGAGGGATTAAAGTTTACGCGTTGGAATACACCGGAAACCGCGAGCACAATAATTTCACTTTATCGCGCACGGCGGCGATGACGGCTTCGTCTTCGATGTTATCCATCACGTCGCACATCCAGCCGGCAATCTCCCGCACTTGATCTTCCTTGAAACCGCGGGTGGTCGGCGCAGGTGTTCCCACGCGGATACCGCTGGTGACGAAGGGCGATTGCGGATCGTTGGGCACGGCATTTTTGTTGACGGTGATGTTGGCGCGGCCCAGCGCGGCATCGGCGGCCTTGCCGGTGATGCCCTTGGCGACCAGCGATACCAGCATCAGGTGGTTGTCGGTACCGCCGGATACCACGTCGAAACCGCGTTTGATGAATACTTCCGCCATGGCCTGGGCGTTTTTCACCACTTGTTGTTGGTAGGCTTTGAATTCCGGGCTCATGGCTTCCTTAAACGCCACGGCCTTGGCGGCGATCACATGCATCAGCGGGCCGCCCTGGATGCCGGGGAAGATATTGGAGCTGATTTTTTTCTCCAGTTCCGGATTGCTTTTACACAAAATCAGGCCGCCGCGCGGGCCGCGCAATGATTTATGGGTGGTACTGGTGACCACGTCGGCAATCGGCACCGGATTGGGATAGACGCCCGCCGCCACCAGACCCGCAACGTGAGCCATATCGACCACATAATAAGCGCCAACTTTATCGGCGATGTCGCGGAAACGCTGCCAGTCCCAGATGCGGGAATAGGCCGAGAAACCGGCGATGATCATTTTCGGTTTGTGCTCCAGGGCCAATGCTTCGACTTGTTCGTAATCGATTTCGCCCGTGGCCGGATTCAGGCCGTATTGAACAGCGTTATAAATTTTGCCGGAGAAATTGGGTTTGGCGCCGTGGGTCAAATGGCCGCCGTCGGCCAGACTCAAGCCTAAAATGGTGTCGCCGGGTTGCACCAGCGACATGAATACCGCCATGTTGGCTTGCGAACCGGAATGCGGCTGCACGTTGGCGTAATCGGCGCCGAACAAGGCCTTGGCGCGGTCTATGGCCAGTTGTTCGACCACATCCACATATTCGCAGCCGCCGTAATAACGCTTTTCCGGATAGCCTTCCGCGTACTTGTTGGTCAGCAAGGTGCCTTGAGCTTCCAGTACCCGCGGGCTGGCGTAGTTTTCCGAGGCAATCAGTTCGATATGGTCTTCCTGGCGGCGCCGCTCGTGTTCGATGGCGCCGGCCAATTCGTCGTCAAAGCCGGCTATGGTCATTGATGGGTTAAACATGGTCTCTCCTGGTGAGGGTTTATTCGCTAATAAGGATACATTAAAAGTATTTGCAGGTCGGCAACATTGGTGCCGGTGGCGCCGCTGATCAGCAAGGCGTCGGCGGCCTTCAGCGCGGTGTACGAGTCGTTGTTGTTCAGCGCGGCTTGCGGGTCTAGGCCGGCTCGGCGCATGCGGGCGAGGCTGTCGCCGTCGACAATGCCGCCGGCCGCATCGGTGGGGCCGTCGCGGCCGTCGGTGCCGGCGCTTAAAAAACACCAGCGGCCGCTTAAGCCGTGCCGTTCGGCCGCCAGGGCAAAGGCCAGCGCCATTTCCTGATTGCGGCCGCCGCTGCCGCTGCCTGTCAGGGTGACCGTGGTTTCGCCGCCGGCTAGCATTGCGCTGGTTTGCTTGCGAGCCGGGTCAAGTACGGTCTTGGAGTCCAACACCCATTGTTCCGCCGCTTGGCGAGCTTCGCCGCGCAAATTGTGGCTGTAGACGCGGGTCGGCAGTCCGAGCGATTTGGCCGCCCGCTCCACGGCCGCCAAACTGACGGCGTTACCGCCGATCAGGCTGTGCGAGGTCGATTTCAGCAAGGGATCGCCGGATTTGAGCGTTTCGGGTCTCAAACCGGCCGCGCCTTGTTCCAGATAATCTTTTACCGGCCCCGGCACCTTGTCCCAAACCGCTTTTTGCTGAAAAACCGCGATGGCATCGGCAAAAGAGCTATCGTCCGCCACGCTGGGGCCGCTGGCGATGCTGCTCAAATCGTCGCCCAATACATCCGACAAAATCAGCGCGTGCAAATCGGCCGGCGCCGCCAAGCGGACCAGGCCGCCGCCCTTCAAACCGGACAAATGCTTGCGCACGCAATTAATTTGCCCGATGTCGGCACCGCAGGCTAATAGCAGTTGGGTGGCGGCGACTTTATCGGCCAGGCTGACGCCATCGACCGGGTAGGGCAGCAATGCCGAGCCGCCGCCGGATATCAGCAGCAAAATCAAGTCGCCCGCCGGGACGGCCCGGATGCGCTCGACGATGCGCCGCGCGGCGCGCAGGCCGTTCTGATCGGGCAGGGGATGGCCGGCGGCCAACACCTCGCAACCCGCGACCGCCACGGTATTTTCGTAAGTGCTCACCACAATGCCGGGTTCGGCTAATTTGTGTCGGGGAATCGCGGCGCGGGCGGCGCTTGCCATCGCGCAAGCGGCCTTGCCGAAACCGATGAGATGAATCTTTTGCCATTCGCCGCCACGGCATCGTTCGGACTCCGGCGCCAGTCGTATTTTCAACCGGTCGTCCTCAACCAGCAAGCATTGTCCGACCGCGGTTTGCGGGTCGGCGGCGGCCAGTCCGGCCTGAAAAAGCGCCAGACACCGCGCATGCAAGGTTGCCGCCGTTTCAGTCATCAATCGGGAAGGCTAGCTCAAGCCATCTGTTTGGCGAGCTGGAAAATGACTTCGGCGTCCAATACCTGTTTGTTATCGGTAAACAACTTGCCGATGCACGCTCTGTGCAGCGCCAGTTTTAACGCACCGAAACCGATGGCGCCCCAGATGACCTTGCCGTGGCGGAGTTGGCCCTTGTCCATTACCTCGGTGCCGCCTATGCCGACCGGCGGAGTGGCATTGGCGTCGGCCAAGACCTCCAGATGCGGGAGGTGTTGCCAGTGCTCGGGTTTCAATAGCTCGACGCCGGCCGCGCCGGTGGCCAACACGATATTGGCGTCTTGAATGGCGGCGGCCCTGGCCTCCAGATCCGCCGCTTCGACCGGGGTCAGATCGACATTGAAGCGCTCCTTCATGGCGAAACAGGCTTTTTCGGCATTGAAGATATGCCGGGAAGTAATGCTGACTTCGGCCCCTTCCAGTGCCATCATGGCGGCGGCGCGCTGGCCTACCGGGCCGGTACCGGCCAGAATCACGGCTTTCTTGCCGGTCAAGCCGGTGCTGGTGGCGATTCTGGCCACGGCGGCGGCGGCGGTGGTGTTGCTGCCGTTACTGTCCAGCATCACGGAAACCTGGAAACCGGGAAAAAAATGCTGTTGCACGGCTTCCAGCAACTGCTGGCCGGCCTTCATGTTGCTGCCGCCGATAAATATCGCGGTGTTTTTTTTGTCCTTGGGCGCGCGGGTAAAAATACAGCCGTCCACCAGACCGCCGACGTTGGCCGGGGTTAAACCGCCGTGGCCTATCACGTGGTCGGCACCGCCGTCGTAAGCTACCACTGTGTCAAAAACTGAGGGGTGAGAGTCGGTATCGAACTGAAATAGTAGTTTTTTCATTAACTTACCGGATATATTGGGGCGATTGTGCAAAGGCGCGCCATTATACAGGCATATTAAGCGCGCCGCTTTATAATCCAAGCCGCTTCGATCAAACCCGGATTGTGGTATTGTTGGGCTAAATTTAAAGAGTGTGCAACAACGTCACAATCCGGCGGTGCCGTTCACGAGAACACACTCCCTTACTCTTAAGGAAGCTATGAAAACACCCGTCGATATTGCTGTAACCGGTGCCGCAGGCCAGATCAGTTATTCATTGTTGTTTCGTCTGGCCGCCGGCGATTTGCTCGGCCCGGATCAACCCGTGGTCCTGCGGCTGCTGGAAATAACGCCCGCCATGGAAATGTTGAAGGGAGTCGTGATGGAATTGCACGATTGTGCCTTCCCGTTGTTGCATAAAGTCATCATCACGGACGACCCGAAAGTCGCCTTCGATAATGTCGATTACGCCTTTCTGGTCGGGGCCAGACCGCGCAAGCAAGGCATGCTCAGAAGCGATTTATTGTCGCAAAACGCGGAAATTTTTCTGGTGCAGGGCCAAGCCCTGAATGAAGTGGCCAGCCGCAATGTCAAGGTGCTGGTTACCGGCAATCCGGCCAACACCAATGCTTATCTGGCGATCAACCGCGCGCCGGATTTGGCGCCGGAATGTTTCGCCGCCATGACCATGCTGGATCACACGCGCGCCGTCAGCCAACTGGCGCAAAAATGCGGCGTGCCCACCCGGGACATTAAAAACATGACGGTTTGGGGCAATCATTCCTGCACGCAATACCCCGATCTGCACAATGCCCTGGTCAAGGGCCGGCCGGCCTTCGATTTGGTCGACCGGGACTGGTTCGTCGACGAATTCATGCCCGTGGTGCAAAACCGGGGTACCGAGGTGATCAAGACCCGCGGCCAATCCAGCGCCGCTTCCGCCGCCAATGCCGCGATCATGCACATGTCCACCTGGATACACGGTACCGAGCAGGGCGATTGGGTCAGCATGGCCGTGCCGTCGGACGGCAGTTACGGCGTGCAAAGCGGACTGGTGTTTTCTTTTCCGGTTACGGTACGGGACGGTCAATACCAGATAGTCAAGGGCCTGGACATGAACGAGTTCAGTCTGGAAAAGCTGCGCCGGAACGAGGCTGAATTGATCGAGGAAAGACAGGCTGTCAAGCATTTGCTTTGATCCTCGCCCAGGCCGGGGTGCCAGTCCGTCGGGTCAAGCCCGCGACAGCGAGCCGCCCTGGCGGCCGTCCATATCGGTCCACAGATGCGGCAAACCCAACTGATTCAGCCAAGCCGGGCCTTGCTCCTGCTTGAGCATGGCGATGGTGGAAGCGCTGCCGGCCACCACGCAATGCTCGGATACCACGGTCACCGATGTCAGATGCCCGACCGGCCACCCCGTTTGCGGATTCAATATGTGGCTATAGCGCTTGCCGTCGATGACGATGCAGCGTTCATAGTCGCCGCTGCTGGCGACCGCGCCGTGATGCAGGGCCAGACTTTCCAGCATGGCCTGCCTGTCGCGCGGATGGGCGATGCCAATGCGCCATGGCTGGCCGTCGGCGCGCGGGCCTATGATTTTTACGTCGCCGCCCAAATTCACCAGTCCATGCCGGCAGCCGGCCCGCCGGCACAGCGTGACCACCCGGTCGGCCGCATATTCCTTGACGATGCCACCGAAATCCAGCTCCATGCCGGGGGATAAAAATTTCAACTGCGGCGCCGACCATTGCAGCTTTTCCCAGCCCACCCTTTCCAGCAGTGCGGTAATCAAGTCTTGTTCGGGCAACTGGCCGCGGTCGAAACGCCAGGCCTTGCGCAGCAGCCCGGAACTGATGTCGAACAGGCCGCCGCTTTGCCGGTGGCAGGCGTCGGCATAGTTCAACAGGCCGGCGGTTTCCTCGTCAACCGCGATTCGGCCGCCGAGTTCGGCAACGCGGTTGATGTCGGACAGCAGACTGTCGTCGCGATAACGCGAATATTTCGCTTCCAGCCGTTGAACATCCTTGATAGCGACATCCGCCATGCTTCCGGCCGCGTCGGCATCGGGCGCAAACAACTGCAAGTCGCAGGGCGTGCCCATGGCTTTGAAAGTGAAGCGGAAATGTTGCGGTGTTTTTGCGTTCAATGGCTGGAAATGCTGCACGGTCGAGGTTGCCGGAAACACCGAGGCTTATTCCGGCCTACGGCACAATTCAGATAAGTATGCCAATTGCGGTGGCTTGCCGAAATAAACATGTAAGCGTCTTTAAAGGCTAAGGCAATTCGTCCGGGCTGACAAGTCGCGGTGCGTCCTTCCTATCCGCTGTGGGGGATACGTTGAATTAATCTATGTTAAATGCCATATTCCAACTATGTCATATGCCTCAAATTGGCTTGAAAACGACCTTGGCGTTCGGTGCTTGATTTGAAATACAATCCGCTGACTTTTTTGTACGTCGCTCATGGCAACGATACCGGGCGAATGAGAACGATTTTCGTAAAGTTGGCTTGGTTGTTGCTGCTTCCAGTCCGTCTACAGGGGCACTGGCTCGTTTCGGCTTTTTTATCTATGGAGAAAATATGAAAATTACACAATTTGCGGCAGTCGCTTTAATGGGATTGTCGGTTAATGCAGCGCAAGCGGCGCAGTTTGAATTCGACGCCACATTTTTCGGCAACCAGGATTTGCAGGAATATCGTTTCGACGTGTTGAGCGACAGCTCCGTGAGCATGTGGACGGATACGCTGACGAACGGCCTGGATAGCCGTCTGACCTTGTTCAAACTCAACACGGCGAGCGGGGAGTACGAATGGAATACCGGTTACGCGATCGCAGATGCATTTGAGACCAATTTTAACCCTGTATTAGGCTATAACCCCACCGGCGTCAACGATTTCGGCGTGGCGCTTAAAAACGGCTTCGAGCTCAATGATCCTACCAAGGTCGGTATTTCGGACGCCGGCGGCACGTTGAACCTGACCCAGGGCAGTTATTTGTTGGTGCATACCTTCGAAAATTACTGGTCGCAGGCCGAATTCGATTTCGTCGATGGTGCAGCTTATTCCGCCGGCTATGTGGATACCACGGCTCCGGAATATTTCGGTTTCGGCGATACCTGGACCAGTTTTCCCTACGGCAACAAGAGCCAACCGCACGCCTACAAATTATTCGTCAGCGGCGATGTAGCCTTGCCGACCAGCGTGCCGGTGCCCGGCGCGGTCTGGTTGTTCGGTTCTGCACTGGCCGGCTTGACTGCGGCATCGCGCCGCAAGCAGCGCATTGCCGCCTGAGGTCCAGTTCAGCTTCCGGGAATAATTGGCTTAGCAGCGGTTTTTTTATGCGCCCGGCTTTAACCTTGGCTTTTCTGGCGGGTCTGCTGCCGCAGACCATGCAGGCAGAAGAAGCGCCGAATGTGACGGTACGCTTGGACCCGGAAGCCCGGATATGGCAATTGCAGGCTCATAGTGCGCCGCTGTCTTCCATTTTGGACGAATTGCAGCGAGCCAGCGGTATGACAGTTCATTACAGCGTGCTGCCGCGGGCCCCGGTAACGGCGACCTGCGCGGGCGAAAATTTGCCGGGCCTGCTCAAATGCCTGTTGGGAGAGTCGGCCGGTCTGGTATTCGGTCGGGCTGACAAAACCGAACCTCGGGAAGTCTGGATTTTGGGCAGCTCGGCGGCCGGGCCAGTGTCTGAATGCGCGGCACCGGCCCCCGTCGTGCCGCAAGCACAATCGGAGCCGGACGCCGCCGACTTGCGGGACGAAGTGAGGAATGCCGACCCGCGCCGCCGCGCCGAGGCCTTGTATGCAATGGCCGCCAGCGACGACGATGACGCCGAGGCCAGCCTGAGAGCTGGCATGAGCGATGCCTCCGCTCTGGTGCGGGGACAGGCTATCGGCGGCTGGGTCAGGCGTTACGGCGCCGAAGCCGCCGAAGGCGAGTTGCAACAGGCATTGGCTGACGAGGATGCCGCCGTGCGGCTGCAGGCCATCGAATTGACGGTCAATCAGGCCATTCTGAACCGGGGCTTGCTCGACAGCGACGCCACGGTCAGACAATTGGCAAGGGCCAAACTGGAAGAAACGCTTCATTGACATGGGCCGTGCATCGCTCAGCGGCGGCCGGCTTGATCCCGCAAAGACGTTCGGCCGGAACGCCGACACCAATAACTTAAACCTAAGAGAAAAATATGATTTCAAAGCATTTGTTTAAAACAGCGTTGATTTTTGCCGGCATGGGCTTGGCTTTGCCGGCGTCCGCGCATACCCTGAGCAACAAAACCTTGCGTATAGGATTCGGCGCGCAGGCTACCGACGTCTGGCAAGTTACCTGCGGTGCCGACGCGGAGTTGGGTAACAGCTCCCGTCTTGTTGCACAGGTTCTGGATAAAAGCCCTGGAACCAATCTATTGGGACTGATAATTGTCAAGGGCAACGCCGCAGCGACGACCATTGATTCTAAAGGTGGCGATACGATTCCCAGCCCTTGGGTCCAGGTCAACGGCGGCAACGGCGTTTACACCATGCTGGTCAACCATACCCAGGCCGGTAACAAGGTCTATAACATCGAGTTCCACTGCGAAAGCGCCAATGGCAGCCACACTCCAACCACCACGCCTACTTTGCCTGTGCAGGATAACTGAGTCCGTAGCTCTGTTTGTTGATTGCGGCCGGACTGGCTGATATGGCTTTTTGCCTTAATGGTTCGGGTAAACTGGCTGCCCCGCATTGGTGGGTGGCCGGTTTTTCCGATGGCTTTAAGGCTTTTTATGCCATGCTAGGTTTTCGATAAAAACTTATCTCCGTATAATGAAGGCTTTGTAACTGTCGGCTCTAGGGAGCTGCGCTAACATACACATGATATTTTTCCGTATTCACCAGCCCAAATCCTTCGCGCGATTTTCTTTTACTCTGAAAGCCATGTTGGGAGCGACGCATAGCCGCGATGCCCAAGGCCAATATTGCGACTATGCATCGCCCCTATCGGGCGGCCTCGCATTTTCCCGCGCGATGGACTGCCTTCGCTAGAATTACAGTGCGAGAATTGGCCAGTCATTAACTATTTTTTTACATCCATGAACCTTTCCAAACTCGGTCTGACAATATTGCTTTTCCTCGCGGGCATGACGGATGCCCTCGCCATCGAAGCCGGTCGGGCCGTACCGGCCTGCAACCTCGCTTCGCCCGCCCGCAGTGAAAAACCGGATTTCCAGGCCCTGCGCGGTCAGGTGATATACGTGGATTTTTGGGCCTCCTGGTGCGGACCTTGCGCCAAATCCTTTCCCTTCATGAACCGCCTGCATGCCGACTTGCTGGATAAGGGCCTGCAAATCGTCGCGGTAAACGTGGACGAAAATCCCGCCGAGGCTGAGGCTTTTCTACGCAGCCAACCGGCGGCATTTAAAGTGGCCTTGGACACCAATAGCGAATGCGCCCAACTGTTCGATGTCCAGGCCATGCCGTCGAGCTATCTGATCGATCGCAACGGCGTGGTGCGTTACGTGCATTTGGGTTTTCGCGAAAGTGAAGCGAATACCTTGCAAGAGCAAGTCAATCAATTACTCAACGAAAACCCATGATCAACTTAAAACGAGCCGTCGGCGTTTTCTCCATCGCGCTGGCTTTGCAACTACTCGGCGGCTGCGCGGTGGCGCCCTGGGAACGGGGCACCCTGGCCAAGCCGCAGATGGCCTTGGAGCCTTACCCCTTGCAGACCGAGTTGCGCGGCCATAACTATGGCGCGCGGGAAGCGGCGACCGGCAGCAGTTCAGGTAGCGGGGGCGGTTGTGGTTGTTATTAAAAAAACCCGCCTGAGTCTGGCTATCGAAAAATTATTGCGCAATTTCAATAAAGTTTCCCCGGCCGTTGCGTTCGCGTCGACGGCCGGCGATTTGGCAAGCGCCGCCAGCGTTGCAACGCCGCCCGGCAACCTTACCAATAACCGGGTCAGCCCGGCCTTGCAGGCCTTGACCGCGGCGGCCCTGTTGCTGCCCGGTCTGGCCGAGCCGGTGCTGGCGGCGGATGATGAAGCCACCATTCAATACGGGCACTACGAGGAAAGCAACCGCGATATTTATTCCCGCGTACTGACCAGCGAATTCGGCTACGACCTTAAAAAAATACCGAATAATTTCGCCCCTATCACGGTTGACAGCCTGCATGTGCAAGGCAAGACCCTGCTGCGCGACCGCTGGAGATTTACCGCCAACTACAGCGAAGATACCTGGTCCGGCGCAACCCCTGTGGCTACAGCACCGGCCGGATTTGGCGGCAATAAGGTTTATGGGGGGGGCAGTGGCGTTAAACACCTGGAACCGGCCGCGGGCGACACCATAAGCGGTGCAACACCCTATATACAGTCCCTGACTCCGGTATTCGATCGAAATCTTAACCCCGTGTTGGATAAAGGCTTGGATGCGGGCTTTAACCAAGTTTACGGGTTCGGCTCGCAGCCCTTGACGCATACCATGACCATGGCATCGCCGGAAACCCGTAAGCAGGGCGATTTCAAGCTGGGCTACGAGTGGGACGAGGCGGCTGTAGACGTCGGCGGCGGACTGTCGCTGGAAAACGATTACGAATCCCGCTTCGTCAATTGGGGCGGGCGGCTGGATTTCAACAGTAAGCTGACGACCTTGAATTTCAGCCAAAGCTACACCAACAGCACGGTGTCGGCTCTGTTGGACCATGATTCCTTGCCCTATCTCGGCTATATCGGTTACACCTTAAACGGCAGAAGCGATAACGGTTATTACGATGGTAGCTCAAGCAAAGGCATGTTGCACGGCAAGCGCGAGGACATCGCCACTAATCTGAGCCTGACGCAGGTGTTGAGTAAATGCGCGCTGGCGGAGGCCGGAGTGGGCTATACCCATAGCAGCGGTTTCATGGAAAACCCCTACAAGGCCACCTATGCGTTTTTCGTCGACCCGGATTTATTCGATCCGGCCGCCGGCGTCTACCTCGGCGCGAATACCACGGCTTATACCGAACAGCGACCCAACCAACGCAATCAGGTCAATTTGAATCTGCGCTATGTGCAGCATATCGCGCCGCTGGATGCGGCGATGAACTTGAAATACAACTATTTCCTCGACGACTGGGGCATCAATGCCCATACTTTCGAAGGCAAATGGGTGCAACCGCTGCCTTGGGGGCTGACGGTGACGCCCACCATCCGTTATTACAGTCAGAGCGCGGCCGATTTTTACCACCCTTATCTGGTGCTGAAAACCCCCGGATCGGGCGATGCCAACGACCCGGCGGCCTACCGCGCCTTGAACCGGCAATACCCGCATTTTTCCAGCGATCACCGTCTGTCGGCCTATGGCGCCCTGAGCGGCGGCGTGATCGTCAACAAGCAGTTCGCCCGCGGATTGAATCTGGAAATGGGCTTCGAATATTACACCCATCAAGGCGGCTTGCGCTTGGGCGGCGGCGGGGAGGGCGGTTACGCCGATTTTTCCGCCTATTCCGCCAATGCGGCGTTGAAAGTGGATTTGGATACCCTTGGGCGCGGTCTGGCCGAGGGCGGCGGAGACCATCGCCACCACCATCATCACCAGCACGGCGCCGCGCAGCCTGCCGGCATGATGTTCGCTCACATGATGAATACGGCCGACGACTGGATGGTAGGCTATCAATACATGTTCAGTAAACAGGCCGGTAATTTATTGCAAGGGTCCAGGCCGATTTCGGATACGGCCATCACCATGAACAACGCGGTGAATAACCCTAATTGCGCCGGCGAACAGTGCTTTGTCGCGCCCAGCGACATGGCCATGCATATGCATATGTTCATGGTCATGTACGCGCCGACCGATTGGCTGAATCTGATGCTGATGCCGACCTTCATGGATATGGGCATGAATATGCGGGAACTTGGCGGTACCACTTCTCCCGCCAACACGACACTGATAGGCGCGGCCGTCAATCATGCCGATCACGAGCACCAGACCGGCGGTATCGGCGATACCAATATCTCGGCCTTGGTCAAGCTGTACGACGACAAACTGCATCATCTGCATCTGGGCTTGGGCGTGTCCGCGCCGACCGGCGACGTCGATATACATTTGCGGCCCACGCACACTTATGAGCTGGGGCTGATTCATTACGGCATGCAGTTGGGTAGCGGTACCTGGGATTTTACCCCCACGCTGACCTATACCGGCCACCTGGATGCCTGGGGCTGGGGCGCGCAACTCCAGGGCATCAAGCGACTGCAGAATCATAACGAATCCGGCTACAGATTGGGCGACATGCTGCAGGCCACGGCTTGGGGCAGTTACCGCTTTCTGGATTGGCTGAGTGGCAGCGTGCGCGGTATCTATACTACCCACGATTCGCTGCACGGCGCCTATGACAGGCCGCACGTGCCCATCGGCACCATGGATACGCCGGCCAACCATGGCGGCAAATTTTGGGATATAGGCCTGGGTTTGACCGCCACCATTCCCGGCGGCAGTCTGGCCGGCAACAGCTTCGGCGTGGAATGGATACAGCCGTTGCGCGACGACGTCAACGGCATCCAGCTGGAGCGCGAGGGTGCCTTGTCGGCGCAATGGAATTACATGTTTTAGATCGCCCGGGCGGGGCGGCAACCTAGGCCGGAATAAGTCCGCCCGGCGGCCGCAAGGGTGAGCGTTTGCGGCCGCCATTCCGGCAAGGAAAGCTTTTTTCCATGGATAAAGTCAATAAAACCCAAGCCAGCCAGCCCGCTTTGTCCGCCTTTTTACAGCGCGGTCAGGCGGCCATCAATGCGCGAAATACGGCGGATGCCGTGTTTTGGTTCGAAAAGGCCGCGCGGGAAAATCCCAAGGATGCCCAAGCCATGGCCTGTTACGGACAGGCCTTGTGCTGGAACCGTCAGTTCGCTCAAGGTCTGGACATGCTGCGCAAGGCCGGCGCGCTGCTGGCCAAATCCAGCCGCAAACACGGCGATACAAGCCAATTGTTACTGCTGGCCGAGCAGTTGCAATATTGGCGGGATTATCCCGCCTCGCTGGAGTTGATCAAACAGGCTGTTCAAATCAAAAAAGATCTCAGGGGCTTTCAATTGCTGGCGCATACCTATGCCCGGCTGAATCGAAACGCACTGGCATTGACCGCCAGCCAACAGGCCTTGCGCCTCATGCCGGACGATGCCGTCCTCAATCTTCAGCATGCCATGCTGGAAAGCAAGGCCGGCCAACACGCGGAGGCCGGCGCCCGCCTGTCCAGGATTTTAGGGATGGCGGCGGCCGGCGAAACCACTTTTCGCGCTCACAAGGAACTGGCCAGAATTCACGACAAACTGGGTCATCATGACCGAGTGTTCGAACACTTGCATGCCGCCGCCGCGCTGGCCTCCGGCCTGCCGGAAGTGCAAAAGCAGGACTCGCGATATGTCTACGATTTGCTGGCGGATTACAGCGCCAACTTCGACGCGGATTTATTGCGGCGCTGGTCCGGCGCCGAGTGGCTGGCCGAGTCGCGGGCGCCGGTGTTTTTGCTGGGTTTTCTGCGTTCCGGCAGCACCTTGGTTCAGGAGATTCTGGCTACCCATCCCGAGGTATTCGTGTCGGACGAGACCGATCTGCTGGTGGCAATGAAGCAGGAATTGCAGCGGATTTCCGCTGTCAAGGACGATGTGACCGGGCAATTGCGGGCAGCCGGTCCGGATACGATTCGCCATTTGCGCAATTTTTACTGGCAATCGGTGAAACAACGCTACGGCGACGACGCGGCGCGGGCGGTGTTTATCGATAAAACCACCATGAACACCTACGATATCGGTCTGATCAACGTAGTGTTCCCCGACGCCAAAGTGATCTTCATGGTTCGGGACCCGCGCGACGTCTGTCTCAGCTGTTACATGCAGGTCATGCTGCCGTCCGTATCGACCGTGCATTTGTTCGGCTGGCGCTCCACCGCCGAACTGTATGCCGCAACCATGCAATGGTGGCTGCACGTTGAACCGATGCTCAGCCTGCGGGTAATGACCTTGCGTTACGAGGACGGCGTGGCGGATTTTCAGACCACCTTCAGCCGGGTATTCGGCTTCCTGGGCTTGGAGTTACGAGCCCAAGCCGGCGAGTTTTATAAACAGGCCGGGAAGAAATTCATCGCCAGCCCCAGCTTCGATCAGGTTTCCCAGCCGCTCTATGCAACGTCGGTTGGACGTTGGCGCTACTACGCGGCGGAGTTCGAAGCGTTGGCGGATTTACTGACGCCTTGCCTTCAGGCCTTCGCTTATGCGAGCGCGGGCGACGAAAAGCAACACCCCTCCGTATAAACCCCGGTCTACATCCTTTATTTGTCGGAAATACGCACGGCTGATTGTTAAGCTTGTCCGGCTAGCCCCTTATTAATAAATGCGGGATATGCCGCAGTTTTTCAAAAAAACCACGGCATATCCCGCAAGAAATTAACAACTCGAATTTCCACACTTTCCAAGTCGTTGTTTTTCCCATCTAAGCAGTTTGGCCCGCCTTTTGCTGAATAAGAATTCGATAATAGGCTGAAGCCAATGTTTCAGTCCAAGTCTGGGTAGCAGTGAACCGGCAATGGTTCTCGGTTATCGGCACAAAAAGAGACTATGGCGTCGTCGCCGAATCCGTAAGCGCTTTTGCGGGCGGAAGGGCGATAAACGATATAGCGGAATTGTTTTTTCAGGGTGTAATCATGAAATTATCCGTCGTTTTACTATCGGCCTGTTGCGCCGTTTTTTCGCAGACCGGACTGGCCCACGGCCCCTTGCCGGTGCCGTTGATCGGCGTGCCTATCCCACCCGTGCCCGGCCTGACGGACGGAGCGGACCCCATCGTGGTGAACAAGGACATGGCCATCGCCCTGGGTAAAGCCCTGTTCTGGGACGTCAACGTCGGCAGCGACGGCATGGCCTGCGCTTCTTGCCACTTTCACGCCGGGGCCGATAACCGGGTGAAAAACCAAATCAATCCCGGCACGCTGATTCCGCATCCGGACAATCAATTCGACGTACTGCCTTCCGGCAAAGGCGGCCCCAACCACGCCTTGAGCGCGGAGGACTTCCCCCTGGTGCGTTACGCCGATCCGCTGAATAAAGACAGCGGGCGGATTTTCGCCACCGACGATGTCGTAGCCTCGTCGGGCACTTTCAGCGGCCGCTTTACCGGCGTATCGCAATTCACCGGCAGCAACGACAACTGCCAGCGTAGCGCCGACCCCGTATTTAACGTCAACGGCGTCGGCACCCGGCGGGTGGAACCCCGGAACGCACCCACCGTGATCAATGCCGTGTTCAACCATCGCAGTTTCTGGGACGGTCGCGGTAATAACGTATTCAACGGCAGCAACAATTGGGGCGACCGCGACCCCAACGCGGGCGTCTGGATACAGGTCAATGCCCGCACCGTGCAAAAAAAGGCCTTGCATCTGGAAAACTCGGCATTGGCATCCCAGGCCGTGGCTACCGCATTGAGCCAGTTGGAGATGACCTGCTCGGATCGCGGTATTGCCGATATCGGCCGCAAGCTGCTGGCGCGTCCGCCCTTGCAATACCAAAAAGTCCATTACACCGACAGCGTATTCGGCGGCCTGAATTTGACCAACAGCTCGGATAGCAGTCAAAAGCCCGGCCTGAAAACCACTTACAAGGACATGATACGCGCCGCCTTTGCCTCCAAGTATTGGTCTAACACCACGCGTGGCACTTTCGGCGCGCCGGCCATCGGCGGACTGGCATACACGCAGATGGAGGCCAATTTTCCGATGTTTTTCGGACTGGCCATACAACTGTACGAATCCACCCTGGTGTCGGATCAGGCGCCCATCGACACCGCTCTGCGCGATCCGGATACCTATAAACCCATCGGCTTGAGCGAGTCGGAACGACGCGGCCTGGAAGTGTTTACCGAAAGCCATTGCAACCTGTGCCATGCCGGTCCCGTGAATACGACCAATGCCATCGTGTCCAACTCTCTGCTGGTTACTCCAACCCCCGGCGCATTTTTCGGTCCGGAACACAGCTTGCGTGCCTTCGGTCCGGAAGCCATGGGCAAGAATTTATTCGATATGGCCAAGGATGCCGGCATCACCGAAATACCCAACGTGGTGACACGCGATGTCACTCGCAATCTCAAAGACCAACCCAAGGGCCAAAAGCTGATCGATTTCGGTTTTATGAATACCGGCGTCGGTAACCCGGATGCCGATCCCGGTTTGGGCGGTCTGGACGATTTCCAAAAGCCGCTGTCATACAGCGCCCAGTATGTGCAGTATCTGATGGGTAATTACAGCGAGGTGAAGGACCAAGCCGTCAAACACATCCACAGTTGCCAGTTTTTGACGCCGCTGGCTTGGGACCTGGGTTTCGATTTCAATTTCCCGGCCTATTTCACGCTGGCCGCCGACCGGCAAGTGGACGGCAGCCGGGAAGGCGCGGCCGAAGTCGCCCGGCGCGCGGTGAATTGCCAGGATCCCGCTTATGCCTTCATCCCGACCGTGCAGGCCGCAATAGCCGCCTTCGACAAATCCGACGACCTAAAGTTGCTGATTAGCTCGAAAGCGGCTTTCAAGATTCCAACCCTGCGCAATATCGAGTTGACCGGACCTTACATGCATAACGGCAGCATGGCGACGCTGGAACAGGTCATCGAGTTTTATGCCCGCGGCGGCAATTTCGACAACAGCAATCTAAGCGACTTTCTGACCCGTACGCCCATGAGCAACGATGCGCGAAGACGGGCTGATTTGCTGGCCTTCCTTAAAACCTTTACCGACGAACGGGTACGCTACGAGCAGGCGCCGTTCGATCATCCCGAATTGATCGTGCCGAACGGTCATGTAGGCGACGATCAATTCGTGCAGTCCGGCCACCCCTTGCGGAGTGCATTGGCCAAGGAGTCCGTGGTGCTGTTACCGGCGGTGGGCGCCGGCGGCAGGTCCGAACCAATCGAACCGTTCTTGGCCCCTTGACGGTTAATCAACCGGACACGGCCTTACGCCCAATAGTTTTAAAAATCAGGAAACATCATGAATAGTTTGAATCGAAAATCAGTACTTTTGGCGGCATCCGCTTTTTTGCTGCCGGGTTTATCGTCATCCGCGCAAGCATCCAGTCATTACAGCGGCGGCATAGACTTTTCCTACACGGTAACGGCGATCAATCTCAACCCAGAGGGCGGAATGCAGTATTTGTCTATTATCGATACGTTTTTTGCCGATGCCGCGGCGGAAAGCGGCTCGAGTTCCTACAGCCATTCCCGGCAGGGCTTTAACGGATTGGGCGTGTTGCATAACGTTGTTCTGCAAGCCCAGGATTCCATACAACTCGGTGCGGCGGTCAGCGACTATTTTTCCAATCTGCTGATTTCATTTGAAAATACCTCGTTGAATGTCAACGATATTTTCGATATCAACATCGATTTCAGCTACCGATTGAGCGGGGAGGTCTCCGGCCAGCAAGCCGATGCGGACGTTGCTTTCCGCTATTCCAACGAAGATTTCAGCCTGGATCAATTCGATTTGGCTCATGTTTCGACTAACGGCGATTTTTTTGCCGAAGTGTTCGGCTTCAAATCCTTCGGCTTCATCTTGTCCGCCGGCCAGTCCGAGAATCTGTATTTCGACGGCTCGGTATCGGGTCAATTGGAAGCTACCGTGGTGCCGGTGCCCGCCGCCATTTGGTTGTTCGGCAGCGGTTTTGCCGGGCTGTTGGGTATGCAGCGCAGGCAGTCGCTAAGGGCCTAGGGATTCCCGCCCGCAATAAGTTCCGCATTCAGTTTCATATTCCTCGGGGTGACTATGAAAGTCATGGCAGGAGCGACGCACCGGTTTCATGAGCGTTAGGGAGTAATCCCAAGGTATGCGGAATAACTGGCTTTTGCTTATGGAGAAGGGGGAATCGAAAGCGGCCGCAAGGCCTTGGAAAAGAAACGCGACGCGCGTTTCCCGCAATGATTTTTAAATTAAGGAGTATTCATGCAACAAAAAAAATTGGTTAAGGCTATTGGACTTGCCGCAACAGGCGCCGCAATGGCATTGGCTGCCGCCGGACCGGCATCCGCGCACGTGATGTATAACACCGCGCTGTGGAGCGGAGCCGACGGCTGGGTATTGAGTGGTGGCTCGAGTGGCGGCGGCACGCCAGTCGAATGGCTGGGCACGCCGGACGGTGGGTTGCCGATGGGATTTAGCGCGGAAAACCACGCCTTGAACTGGGCGGTCATGATTCATAGCGCCGGACAGGTGCTGGAGGTTTCCGCTGCCCATGCCGCCAGCGCCTATAACGGCGCGGTCGTCGATCTGGATACCGCTAACGGCGCCTGGGGCTCCTGGCAGGTCGATCCGGCAAACCCGACCTTTACCCGCGGTTGGGCGCATAACACCGATTTCGGTCTGATCAAATCCGAAGTGGATACCACGATCAGGTTGGAGGTGTCCAAAGTCAACCCGGAAGATAACATCTTCAATTACGGTATTACCGTGTTCGAAGGCATGCATACCGGCGCCATCAACCATCACTCGGCTTGGAATATCGGTTATATTTCCGGTGTGAATGAAAACCCCGCCAAGGTCAACAACCCCTTCGGCGGCAGCGGTTTGACCTATCTGACCCACGGCGACAGCAGTGTCGTCGAGTTTTTCGCCCGGGCCGGCCAGGAATACACCGTCTATTTGGGCGGTAACGACATAAACGGCGATATTTTCGGCATTCCCTATGGGTATAAGGTCAATGTCAGCTCGGTCCCCGTGCCGGCGGCGGCATGGTTGTTTGGCTCCGGCTTGCTTGGTCTGGTGGGCATGAAGCGCCGCAAGACGCAATCGGCATAGCGGTATGACCTTGTTCAGCGCAAGGCGCGGCGTTAAACCGACGTCCTAGCGCTGAATTCATCCGCGGGCCGCAATTGTTATAGTCATTGCATTTCAGTTTTCGGTTTTAAATCCCTTACCTCATCCTCCCGGAGGACGCCGTCGTAAAAGCCGCTTCTCCCGCCTGGAGAAGGGACTGATTGTCTTTTGCGCCACCCTCCGGAGGGCGTGGGGTTGGGGGTGTCGAATTTTGAAGTTAAAAAAGGTGCACCTTGGTTTTCGTCGGCCGGGAGAGAAAGCCTGCTCAGACGGCGGTTTCCTCCACCGAGCCTTGATGGCCGCAAAACACCGCGCTGGTCAGGTCGGCGAAAATACCGTGTTCGACGATACCGGGTATGGCGTCGAGGAGATTATTCAGGGTTTTGCCGTCCAGATCCGGATCGAACGCCGTGTCCAGTACCAGGCTGCCGTGTGAGGTAACGAACAAGCCGTCGCCGCTTTTGCGTAAGGTGCCTACGCCGCCGATTGCGGCTAGACTGCGTTGTACCAATTGCCAAGCAAACGGCATCACTTCCATCGGGATGGGGAAGTTTTGACCTATCCTGTCCACTTGTTTGCTTTTATCGATCAGCACCCAGAAGGCCTTGCCGGCCTTGGCCAATATTTTTTCCCGCACCAGATCCGAGCCGCGGCCCTTCAACAGGGTCAGGTCCGGCGCGACTTCGTCGGCGCCGTCGACGTACACGTCAAGCCCGCCGATCTGTTCCACGCCGCGTAGCGTCAAATCCAACTGTTGAGCTTTCAACATGCTGACTACCGAACTGGCGACGACCTCGATTTGCAAGTTTTCCTCGCGTTGGCGGCGGGCCAGCGCCTCTATGAAGAAATTGGCGGTGGAGCCGGTGCCCAATCCCACCAGCATGCCGGATTCGATGCGTTGCGCGGCATATTCCGCGACCAGTTGTTTATCGTTCATGGCTGACTCCGTACTCGGGAAAAACTAGTCTTCCAGTTTAGTCAGGCGGCTTTCGAATTGCTTGATTTTTTGCATCAGCTCCGGCAGCTTGGCCAAGGCAGCCAATTCGCGCCAAGCCGTTTTTCTGTCCTTGGCCGGGCTACCCCAGACTTGCGCCCCGGCATCGACATCCTGCGACACGCCGCTACGGGCCATCACCACGGCGCGAGTGCCGATTTTGACATGGTCGGCCACGCCGACGCTGCCGGCCAGAATGGCGCCGTCGCCAATTTCGCAGGAACCGGAAATGCCGCACTGGCCGCAAATGATGACGTTTTTACCGACCGAATTGTTATGCCCGAGTTGAACCAGATTGTCGATCTTACTGCCCCAGCCGATGCGGGTGGAACCCAGCGCGCCGCGGTCTATGCAGGTATTGGCGCCGATTTCGACATTGTCTTCTATCACCACGTTGCCGACGTGCGGTACTTTGACGTGCTGGTTGTCGCGGTATTTATAGCCGAAACCGTCGGCGCCGATGATCGCGCCGGAATGAATGATGACGTTATTTCCGATCTGGCTGTGGTCGTAAATCACCGCGTTGGGATGAATGCGGCAGTTTTTACCGATGACGACATGGTTGCCGATGCGCGCGCCGGCATCGACGGTGCTGCCGTCGCCTATGCTGGAGTGTTGGCCGACGCTGGCAAACGGGCCGATGTGGATATCGGCACTCAAAACGGCGCTGTCGGCGATGGCGGCTTGTGGGGAAATCAGCCTTTCCAGGGCCGGTTCCGGGTGCAAGGCTTTGACCGCGCCGAGAAAGCTCATTTCCGGGTCCTCGCAGACCAATAAGGTCAGGCCCGCTGGAATATCGCCGTCCAATAATGCTTCGGCAACGAAACAGGCCGAGGCCCGGCAGTCTTTTAAGTATTTTTTGTACTTACCGTCGCTCAATACCGTAACTTGACGGGCTTGGGCGGACATGATGTCGGCAGCGGAATCGATAGGGCGTTCAGCGTCGCCGCCTTGAGGGATGGCGCCGCAAAGTTGGGCGAGTTCGTTAATCAGCATGCGTTATCCTATTTCCAGATGCCTATGATATGAGTAAAGTCGTCGGTCCAGGGCTGCAAATCAAAGGTCAGCGGCAATTTTTGCCAGTGGCCCAGACGGCTTTGCCGCAAGCGGTCCAGCCGTTGCGTTTGTTTGGCTATCACCACCCAGTCGGTGGCCACCACCAGCGGAGGCGGATTTTCCGGCTTGAATTCCTGTAATAGGCCGGACAGCCGCAGACTTTCGGCATGGTCGGCCAGCACTTTTTTCAGGGCCAAATGGCGGTTGGTGATATGGAAGGCCAGTATGCCGTCGTCTTTCAATTTACTGAAGTATAGCTGCATCGCCTCGCGGGTCAGTAAATGGGTGGGGACGGCGTCGGAGCTGAAGGCATCCATGATCAGCAGATCGAAGCCTTGGTCGGGTTCCTTTTGCAAGGACAGGCGGGCATCGCCGATGATCATGTCCGCATCCGGCTTGCAACGTTCCAGATAATGAAACCATTTGGGGTCTTTGGCCACGTCTACGATCAAGGGGTCGATTTCGTAAAAGCGCCAATGTTGTTGTGGCTTGGCGTAGCAAGCCAAGGCGCCGGCTCCCAGGCCGACCGCGCCTATATTCCAGTGTTGGTTTTCGGCGTCGAATTCGGCGAACAGCTGGCCGATGGGTCCGGGCCGGCTGTAGTAGGTGAGGGGAGTGGTGAGGTTGGCGGCGGTCAGACGCTGGGCCCCGTGCTTGGTGGTGCCGTGATACAGCTCGCGGACTTTTTCCGGGCGCTGGTTTTCGTCGCCGATGACGGTATCTCGTACCGACAGCACGCCGAAAAATGTACGTTCCTGGTACAAGGTGCTGGAGGCCAGACTGTGCAAGCCCAGGCTGAAAATCAATATCACCGCCGTCAACGATCCCAAGCCCAGCGGGCCCTGGCGGACGGAGTAGGTCAGACCGGCCAGCAAAATCAGCGCGCCGCCGATGATGTCCAGATAATCGAACAGCGCATCGTTACTCAGATAAAGCGCAAGACCGGCCAGCAGCAGCAAGCCCGGGAAAATCGCTTGCAAATACCAGCGGCCCTTGAAAAAACCGGGCCGCAGGAACAGGGCGGCCACGATCATGATGGGGTATTCGTAAACCGCGTTGAACGCGAAAGGCGCCACAAAGGTGTTGAACAAGCCGCCCAACATGCCGGCAAACGACATTACCAGATAAAAACGGGTCAGGTGTTGGGTGTGCGGCCTGAGTTTGGCCAGTTCTCCATGGCAGACCATGATGGCCAGGAAAAACGCCAGACAGTGCAGAATCAAATCCAGCCAGTAGGGCAATAGCGCCGGATTGATGAAGGAATAGGCGATGAATATCAATAACACCGCCGGCTGCAGCGCCAGCATGCCGGGATGTATGCGGTCTGCCCACTTGGAAAACACCAAAATAAACGACAGCAAATACAGGGTCAGCGGCAGTATCCATAACAGCGGCACGGCGGCGATGTCGGTACTGATGTATTGGGTCAAGCCCAACAATAAACTGGACGGCACGAAGGCTAGTGCCAGCCAATGCAATTGTTGCGGGAACGGCGGTTCCGCAAGTTGCTCGGCTTGCTCCTCCGGCGCTTCGCCGGTAACCGGTTCGGGCAAGCCGCACCACAGCGCAACGGCGCAAATGATAATCAGAATGCACAGCAGGCCGTAGCCCATGCTCCAGAACAGGCGTTGATCGGCCAAGCCGATGTTGGGTTCGAGCAAAAACGGATAGCTCAGCAGCGCCAGTAGGCTGCCGGCGTTGCTGGCGGCGTAGAGATAATAGGGGTCTTCCGAACTATGGTGGCCCAGATGCGAAAACCATTTTTGCAGTAGGGGGGCGGTGGCGGACACCACGAAAAAAGGCAGGCCTATGGACAGAAACAGGGTCCAAATCAACCAAAAGGTCGGATTACCCTCGGTGGGCGGATTGGCGTCGTCGGGCAGGGCCACCGGCAACGCGAACAGGCTGAATATCAGCAGCGCCGTGTGGATTTGAATTTGCCGTTGTTGGCCGGAACGGCTGCTCAGCCAATGCGCATACCCATAGCCGCCGAACAAGATCGTTTGATAAAACACCATGCAGGTGTTCCAGACCGCCGGCGTGCCGCCCAACAGCGGTAGCAATAGTTTGCCGAACATGGGTTGCAATACGAACATCAGCATGGCGCTGACGAACAGAGTGCCGGCGAACAATATCACCGGAGATAGCGTGGAGTTAACGGCGGTTTGCGGCGTAGTGTTCATTATTAGTGAGTTTTGGCTACTGAATCCCGATTAATTCATTTTGAGGTTTTTCCAGCGCCCGCTCACAAACTCCAGGGCTTCCTGGATATTCAGATCGCGGGTACCGCCGCCGGTACGGACGAAAAACTTCGGCGCGTTGCCCTGGTTTACAAACACCGGCCGCAGGGCGGGGGAGATGATAACCCGGCAGACGTGTTTTTGATCGATGACATGAAACAATATATGCACGTTGGCGCAAAGGTCGGCGCCCAGGTTGGCGGAAATCGCCGTCATCAGGGTTTGCTCGAAACCGTCCTGATCCGGTCGTTTCAGAGTTTGATAGTCTTTTTCCAGGCCTATGATTTCGCCGTCGTCGCCCACGCCTATCAGCAAGGTGCCGCCGAGATGGCTGTTCAAAAAGCCGGCCACGGTTTTCATCACCACGGCTTCCAGATTGCGGTTGATGCGTTGTTCCCGCATGTCCCAGCGCAACGAGGATTTGAATTCCAGCAGCGGACCTTCACCCTGGCGGATGATGGACGGCAGATCCTTATCCAGTTCGGACTTCAGCGCATCCAGATCCAGCAGGCGCTTGTGCAGTACGCGGTAAATACCCAGCGACAATAGCCCCAGGAAGGCGCCGATTTCGGCGTAAAACAGAATGATATTATTCTGGTTGATCTGACCCGTCATGATTTCCTTGAATTGGGTCAACACGTATTCCATGGACGATAAGGCATCGGCATTGTTTTCGCGCGAACTGACGTAATCGTAACTGGGCGCCAGTAGAAAAATCCCCACGCCGGCGCCTATCCACGCCGCGATGAAGTAAATTTTAAGTTTTTGTTTCCAGATGGTGAGCAGTTTTAGAAGAAGGCGTTTCACGAGGGGATTTGTAATTTATTTTCTCGATTGCCAATAATTGGCTTGTTTGCGTAGATGCATGATGGCAATGATTTCGATGCGGTATGCATGGTTTCGGAAAATGAGAGTGTAAGGGAAATGCAAAAACCGGCACTTACGGGTTGCGTTTCTACTTTTCACCAACCAACAGCCCCAGCGGTTTGCTGACTCCAAGGCTGACTGAATTTAAGTATCTAGTCAAAACGGTGTAAAACAAACATAAGCTGAATAAGCGAAGCGCATCCGTCAATCATGGGATGCGCGGGGCTTATCCACCCTACACGTCACAATCGCCGAATAGTAGGGGTTCGCAAAGGCTTTGACTGTCACTAATCCCACATACAGGTATTTACCGCGGCCCTTGACCCACACACCGACGCGGAAACTTGAGTGGCGAAGGGTATCGGAATTCCGCCAAAATAACTTCCGCATCTGTACCCTCTCCCCGCCGTAGAAGGTTAGGGACATAAAAGGGACGGAATCCTAAGTCAAACTTTCGGCCAAATAAGAAGAAATAAGCGCTAGCGTGTTCGGCTAATTCGGCTTTGCGCTATTCCAGCTTAGACAAATCCCTCACCGCGCCCTTGTCGGCGGAGGTGGCAAAATGGGCATAGGCCTTGAGCGCCACCGAAACCTTGCGGGCGCGCGGCTTGGCCGGTTTCCAGCCCAATTTATCCTGCTCGGCGCGGCGCTGGGCCAGCTCCTCGTCACTGACCAATACATTGATGCCGCGGTTGGGAATGTCGATGCGAATCCGGTCGCCGTTGCGCACCAAACCGATGGCGCCGCCGGCCGCCGCTTCCGGCGAGCAGTGGCCGATAGACAAGCCGGAGGTGCCGCCGGAAAAGCGGCCGTCGGTCAACAGCGCGCAGGCCTTGCCCAAACCCTTGGATTTGATATAGCTGGTTGGATAAAGCATTTCCTGCATGCCGGGGCCGCCCTTGGGGCCTTCGTAGCGCACCACCACCACGTCGCCGGCCTTGACCTTGTCGTTCAGGATGTTTTCCACGGCTTCATCTTGCGATTCCACCACATGGGCAGTGCCTTCGAATACCAGCAGACTGTCGTCGACGCCGGCGGTCTTGATTACGCAGCCGTCCAGCGCGATGTTACCGTGCAGAACCGCCAGACCGCCTTCCGTGCTGAAAGCATGTTCAAAGGAACGGATACAGCCTTCGGCGCGATCAAGATCCAGGCTGGGCCAGCGCGCGTTCTGGCTGAAGGCTATCTGGGTCGGAATGCCGCCGGGGCCGGCCATGTAAAAAGTTGTCACCTCATCGCTTGGCTTAGCCGTCACATCCCATTGCGCCAAGGCTTCGCCCAGGGTTTTGGCGTGCACGGTGGGAACATCGGTATGCAGTTTACCGGCCCGGTTAAGCTCGGCCAGAATCGCCATGATGCCGCCGGCCCGATGTACGTCTTCGATGTGGTATTTGTTGGTATTCGGCGCAACCTTGCACAACTGCGGCACCACGCGCGACATGCGGTCGATGTCGGCCAGCGTGAAATCAATGCCGGCTTCTTGGGCAACGGCCAATAAATGCAAAATGGTGTTGGTCGAGCCGCCCATGGCGATGTCCAATGCAATGGCGTTTTCGAAGGCTTTGAAGCCGACCGCCCGCGGCAGCACCGATGCGTCGTTTTGTTCATAATATTGCTTGGCCAGTTCGACAATGCGGCGGCCGGCTTGTTTGAACAATTGTTCGCGGTCGGCGTGAGTGGCGACTAGCGTGCCGTTACCCGGCAAGGACAAGCCCAGCGCCTCGGTCAGACAGTTCATCGAATTGGCGGTGAACATGCCGGAGCAGGAGCCGCAAGTCGGGCAAGCGGAACGTTCCACTTGCGCCAAATCGCTGTCGGACACTTTGCTGTCCGCCGCCATCACCATGGCGTCGATCAAGTCCAACTTCTTGATTTCTTCCGATCCCGCCAGTTTTGTCTTGCCGGCCTCCATCGGACCACCGGAGACGAAAATCACCGGAATATTAATGCGCATCGCCGCCATCAGCATACCCGGCGTGATTTTGTCGCAATTGGAAATACAGACCAGCGCATCGGCGCAATGTGCATTGACCATGTATTCGACGCTGTCGGCAATCAGATCGCGGCTGGGCAGACTGTAGAGCATGCCGTCGTGGCCCATGGCGATGCCGTCGTCCACCGCGATGGTGTTGAATTCCTTGGCCACGCCGCCGGCCAGTTCGATCTCGCGCGCCACCAGCTGGCCTAGATCCTTCAGATGCACGTGGCCGGGCACGAACTGGGTGAAGGAGTTGGCTACCGCGATGATAGGCTTGTCGAAATCGCCGTCTTTCATGCCTGTGGCGCGCCATAAGGAGCGGGCGCCCGCCATGTTGCGGCCGTGGGTGGTGGTACGTGAACGATATGCGGGCATGGTAATTCCAATCAAGGCAATCAGCGGCGTTGGGGCGCCGCTTGGAAAAGTGTTGATTGGCCGCGGGACTGGCTCGCGGCCGAATCCGTTAAAAAATCAAAAAGTGTCCCAACCGCCGGAACGGCGCCGCCAGCTTAGTTTTGGCAGAATAAAACCCAGCAGCACACCGAACAACGACAGGCCTCCGCCGTACAAAAACCAGTCCTGGTTGGTGTTGTCGGTCAGGGCCTGATTTTCGCGCTTCAGTTGCTGCAGTTCCCGTTCCACGGTGACGACGCGCTCCTGCAGTTGATCGCGTTGTTGCTTCAGTTGAATCGCGTTGGCGGCGGTTTGCTGCAACTCGGTCAGCTCGCTGTTGAGCCTGTCGCGTTCCTTGCTGATCTGTTGACCGTCGGTTTGCGCGATTTTGAGCGCCTTGTTTTCTTCCTGCAGCGCTTCCAGTTTCTTGGTGGCCGCTTCCAGTTGGCTGCGGCTGATGGGTTCGTGGCTGATGTAACGGGTCAGAATATAACCTTCCGCGCCATTGGCGGCTTGCACATAGGTGTAACCGTTTTCGGTATTGTCGCCCAACAAAGTCAGCGCCATGCCGTTTGGGAGCATTTTGACGATTTTGCTCCGCTCGCTCTCGCCGCTGCGTAGCGGAATATCGATGCTATCCGTCACGTAACCGGTTTTGGCCTGCGCCAGACCGCAGGTTGCAACGAATACAATAAAACTGGCGATGGATTTTTTCACGGAGGTACTCTTCATCAACTGATCGAACGATGGATTCTAGCGAAATTACGGGCGTATAAGAAATTCCAGCAGGGCTTTTTGCGCATGCAGGCGGTTTTCGGCCTCGTCGAATATGACGCTTTGCGGGCCGTCTATGACCTCCGCCGTCACTTCCTCGCCGCGATGGGCCGGCAGGCAGTGCATGAACAGAGCGTCGGGATGGGCAGCTTGCATTACGTCTTGATTGACTTGAAAAGTCCGGAAAGCGTATTCGCGTTTTTTCTGTTCGCTCTCCTGGCCCATGCTGGCCCAGACATCCGTGACCACCAAATCGGCTTGTTGCGCCGCCAGGGCCGGCGTATCGAAAAACGCCACCCTGTCGGCCGCCGCATCGGCGATGCTTGGCAGCGGCCCGTAGTCGGCCGGGCTGGCGATGTTCAGCTTAAAATCGAATTGGCGGGCGGCGTTGATATAGGAATGGCACATGTTGTTGCCGTCGCCTATCCAGGCCACGGTTTTGCCGGCGATGTCGCCACGGTGTTCGAAATAAGTCTGCATGTCGGCCAACAATTGGCAGGGATGCAGCAAATCGGTCAGGCCGTTGATGACCGGAACCCGCGAGTATTCGGCGAAAGTGGTAACGGTATCGTGTTCGTTGGTGCGCAGCATGATGCAATCGACCATGCTGGAGATGACCTTGGCGCTGTCTTCCAGCGGCTCCCCGCGGCCCAGTTGGGTATCGCGCGGCGATAAAAATATCGCGCTGCCGCCGAATTGCGCCATTCCCGCTTCGAAGGAAATCCGGGTGCGGGTGGACGATTTCTCGAACACCATGGCCAGTACCTTGCCTTTCAGCGGTTGATAATCGGGGTCGCGGTGGGCTTTTAATTCGATGGCCCGATGAATCAGTTGCCTTAATTCGCTGCTGCTCAAATCCAGCAGGCTGGTAAAGTGTCTGGGTTGCATAGGTTCACTAATGAATGTGTTCTTTTATAAGCACGGACAATGTATCCGTGAGTAATTCTATCTGTGCGTCGTCGATCACCAGCGGCGGCAACAGACGTATGGTGCTGTCGGCCGTGACGTTGATCAATAAGCCTTTTGCCAGGGCTTTGCCGACCAGTTCGGTACATGGCGTGTCCAGCTCGATACCTATCATCAGGCCTAGATGACGAATGGAGACGATATGCGGGTGGCCCTCAAGCAGTTGGCTCAGTACGTCGCAAATGCGTTTTCCCTTGCGGACGGCATCGGCAATCAGATCGGTGGAACTCAAGGTTTCCAAGACCGCCAGAGCCGCGCTACACGCCAGCGGGCTGCCGCCGAACGTGGAGCCGTGGTTGCCGGCGGTCAAAATGCCGGCGGCCTTGCCGCGCGCCATGCAGGCACCTATCGGTACGCCGTTGCCGAGCGCCTTGGCCAGCGTACAGACGTCAGGTAGGATATCGTTATGCTGATAGGCCAAAAACCGGCCGGTCCGACCGATACCGGTCTGGATTTCGTCCAGCATCATCAGCAACCCGTGCCGGTCGCAGATGGCGCGGATTTGATTCAGGTAATCGGCGGCGGGGATGTTGACGCCACCCTCGCCCTGAATGGGCTCCACCAGAATTGCCACGATGTTTTTGTCCAGGCGTATGGCGGCAAGGATAGCCTCGATATCGTTATACGGCACGTGGACAAAACCCGGCAGCAGCGGAGCGAAACCTTGCTTGACCTTGCTGTTGCCGGTTGCGCTCAGCGAGCCCATGGTGCGGCCGTGAAAGCTTTTTTCCAGCGTGATGATGACCGGTGCCTCGATGCCTTGCTGATGCGCGTATTTACGGGCGATTTTAATCGCTGCTTCGTTGGCTTCCGCGCCGGAATTGCAAAAAAACACGTTGTCCATGCCGCTCAGTCGGCATAAATGATCCGCCAATTCGGCTTGCAACTTAACGCCGTATAGATTCGAGGTATGAATCAAGGTTTGGCTTTGATGGCATAAAGCCCGGGATACGGAGGGGTGAGCATGGCCGAGGTTACACACCGCGATGCCGGCCAAGGCATCCAGATATTGCTTGCCGTTGCTGTCCCACAGCCACGCACCCTCGCCGCGATCGAAAGTAACTGCCTGCCGGGCATATGTGGGCATGATATGGGAGGTCATTTTGCTGAGTTTTTGATGTAAGTTAAAAAAGCCGAACGATTTTAAAAAAGCCGCGATTATATTTTTTTGGGATAAGGGAAGCAATCGTTAGTTTTGCCGGCCCAGCGAATGGACAGGCGGGCCGGTTTGGCGACCGAGGCTTGCCGAAGCGCTTTTATTCGGCAAGCCGCCAGGTTAAATGATTCCGATGGCGCTGTTTAGCTGGAGGTGGTGTTTTTCGCGGTCAGCAAGCTGTCGTTTTCGGAATTCGGGAATTTGCCCAGCGCTTTTTCCAAAGCCGCGTCCTGCTCGTAAATGTCTCGGTAAAAGTGGATTTGGTTGTTGTGATCCACAAAGGTGGTGGCATAGAAAAACAACACCGGGATGGGTTTTTTCAGGGTCACGCGGCGGGTTTTCGAGCCGGACATTGCTTCCTGAATGGCCGTGCTGTCCCAACTGGATTCGGGTTGGTTGGTCAACACGAATTCCGCCAGTTTTTCCGCTTCCGCCACTCTGACGCAGCCATGGCTGAAATCGCGTCGGCTGCGGCTGAACAGGCTGTGGGTGGAAGTATCGTGCAGATAGACGTCTTCCTTGTTTGGAAAAATGAACTTCACCTTGCCCAAGGGATTTCGCTTGCCGGGCCGCTGTCTGGCCCGTACCCGCCCGCGTCGAATGTCGTCGAAGATGTTATCCCAGGACTCCGTTTTGTCGGACGCCGAACGCTGTACCAATTCAATGTCCTGATTTTGCAGATAACTGAAGTCGGTATACAGCTTGGGCAGAATTTCCTTGTCCATGATGCTTTTGGGGATGTTCCAATAAGGCATGAATTCCAGATATTTCATTTCCTCGAACAGCACCGGGGTCTGGTTTTTCAGGGCCTTGCCGACGATGACCTTCATGTTCAATATGTCGGAATCGTCCGGCGAATTGAAGGCCCACAACTGGAATGCCGGTATATTGACGATAATCATCGGTCCGGCGATGTCGTCGGGCAGCCAACGTAAACGCTCCATAGCTAGTTCTATCCGGGAAATTTTTTGCCGTAGGGATTGATTGAGTCTGGCGGCGGTTTCGTCGCCGATTACGCCGTCGGCTTTCAAACCGTTTTCCCGTTGGAAGTTTTTTACGCCTTCCTGCAGAACCTTGTTGTAGGTTTTTTCCGCCGGTTTGCCGTGTTCCCGATCCGGCAGGGCACCCAGCGTAATCAGGCGCTCATGCAGTTGCGCCATTTGCGGGTGGTTTTCGCCGGGGCGCAGCGGTTTTTGGAAAACCAGGGTTTCATGGTCCGCATCGGCGGGGGCCGCGCGAAAAGTCGCCAGAATGTTTTTAAGTTGCTGATATTGTTTGAACTTGGGTTGCAGTTGCCCCGGCAATTCAGCCAATTGGCGATTGTCCAGCGCTTTTTTGATCAAATCCGCCAGACCGATGGCGGCCTTGTTGCCGAATGGTGTTGGATACCTAAGTTGTTGCGGGTTGACGCGGCCATGATGCAAATCGCTGGCGTAGCGCACCAAGGCTATGGATAAAGCGGTATCGAATTTGGCAAGCTCGTCGATGGAGGTTTGCGGCAACGTCAGCGCCAGTGGCAAATTGACCTTCAGCGCTTCGGTGTCGTAATCGACGGGATCCAGACCTTCCTGGTCCGCGCTGCCGAGCATGGCCAACGCCTGCTCGATATTGGTTTCCGCGCGCGTCTCGCCGAGCCACAGCAGTTGGTTGTTATTCAAGCGGTAAAGATCGCTCAGCACATCGGCATGCTTGGAAAAATCGGCTTTGGCCAACAAATGGTTTTGTCTGCCTTCCAGCAAGGCCGCTATGGCGTTATCGGCATCGTTCCCGGTGTCGGTTTCCTCGGCGGTCGTGGGGTTCGGTCGGGCGGAAAAGACTAAAAACAACACAATCGGCAGCATCAGGCCAAGGTTGATCGACAGTTTTTTCAAGCCGGAAGTTTTCATGGGATTCGATCGGATAGGCGGATACTTAAAATTTCAACACGGAATAACGGGTTGCGGTTGGGTTTTTGACTTTATACAACAATTTTCAGCTCGGGGAGCGGAAACATACAAAATCTCTGATGAATTCCGCCGCCCGCGTGCATCTGGTTTGCAAGGTCTGTGCTTGAGCGACGCGCTTGGCTGTTCAATGATGAGAGGGCAGATCGCCGAGATCGTGGCCGCAATATTTGCAAAAGTTGGCGTCTATGTCGTGGCCGATGCCGCCGCAATCCGGACAGGCCTCGTTCGAGAGATTCGCCTCGTTGACGGTTTTGATCAATTCGGCGCCGTAAATGCCGGTGGGCACCGCAATGATGCCGTAGCCCATGATCATGATGAAGGATGCCGTGATTTGCCCCAGCGGCGTTTGCGGAGCAATGTCGCCGTAACCCACCGTGGTCAAGGTGACTATGGCCCAATACATGCTTACCGGGATTGAGCTGTAACCGGCTTCCTTGCCTTCTATCACGTACATCAAGGCCCCGCAGATCACCACCAGCGTCAATACCGTGTAAAGAAACACCATGATTTTTTTACTGGAATTGAACAGCGCGGTTTTCAGCAGGTTGGCTTCGTTGAGATAAACCGACAGTTTCAGGATCCGAAAAATGCGCAGCAAACGCAAAATACGCACCACGCTGGTGTATTGCACACCAGGAAAGAACAAGCCCACATAACTCGGCAAAATGGATAAAAAATCCACCAAGCCGTAGAAACTGCGCATGTATAGCCACGGTTGTCTGACGCACAATAACCGTAACACATATTCCAGGCTGAACAGCAGGGTAAACAGCCATTCCAACGAGTCCAGGATAAGGGCATGGCGGTCGTGAAATTCTTCGACGCTGTCGACGATAACCACCAGCGTACTGAGTACTATCAATACGATCAAAGTAAGATCGAAATTGCGTCCGGCGGCGGTTTCCGAACCGAAAATCACTTCATTCAGTTTTTCGCGCCACGGAGCCAGGACAAGGCCTTCAGTGGCGGCGGAATTCTTATAAATCGTTTTCATTTTTCGATGCTTTCGAATAGTGGTTTGCTCGCGCCGGTAATGCGGGCTTGTTGGGGTCGTTGTGCATTTTAGCCAACAATGGGCTTGACGGCTAACCATGCACCATAAAGGACGTGTAACAATCGAGCTTGGTGCAAAAAAATCGGTTTTCGATAAATCCGGCACGCTATATGGCCGAGGATAAAAGCTGATTTTCTGGTATTGAAATTGCTAAATATTCAGTTCCGGTCGATGGCAACTTTTACATTCCTTGCGAGTGTAGCCAAAGCACGCGGCTGCCCGCCGGATGGGAAACTGTTATCATTAAACTTTAAATACACCCAGGAGAGAGTGAATGCACAACGTCACGTTGATTAAAGGTGATGGGATCGGGCCATCGATCATGGATGCCGCGGTTGCGGTCATCGATGCATCGGGCGCCAAAATTAATTGGATCGAAGCGGACGCTGGCATGGCTGCGTACGAAAAAACCGGCAATCCCCTACCCGACGCCACCATGGAATCCATAGACCAAACCCGGCTGGCATTCAAGGGGCCGTTGACCACCATGGTCGGCGAAGGCTTCAGAAGCATCAACGTGGAGTTGCGTAAAAAATACGATCTTTATGCCAATGTGCGTCCGGCCAAAAGCTGGCCCGGCGTGAAAACCCGTTACGACAATGTCGACATCGTGGTGGTGCGGGAAAATACCCAGGGTTTATACGTTGGGCTGGAACATTATCTGACGCCGCAAAAAGACATCGCCGAAAGTCTGGCCGTGGTGACCAAGGACAGTTCCGAGCGCATCGTTGAATATGCCTTCAAATACGCCATCGATAATGACCGCAAAAAGGTTACGGTTTGCCATAAAGCCAATATCCTCAAATTTACCCAGGGTCTGTTTTTAAATACTGCCCGTGAAGTGGCCAAAAAATTCCCGCAAATTGAATTCGATGAAAAAATCATCGATGCCGCCTGCATGCACATGGTGATGAAGCCCGAGCAATTCGATGTGGTGGTCACCACCAATATGTTCGGCGATATTTTGTCCGATCTGACCGCCGGCTTGGTGGGCGGACTGGGGCTGATTCCGGGCGCCAATATCGGCAAGGACGCAGCCTTGTTTGAAGCCGTGCACGGCAGCGCTCCGGATATTGCCGGCAAAAACATCGCTAACCCTACCGCCGTAATGATGGCCGGGGTGATGATGCTGAACCATTTGGGCGAGCACGAAGCCGGCATGCGCATGCTGCACGCGATCGAAAAAGTGGTGAACGAGGGCAAATACGTCACGCCCGACTTGAATCCGAATAGCAACTGCGGTACCAAGGAAATGGGGCAGGCCATCGTCGATGCGATGGCGTAAGGTATTATCGGTTTGAGTGGAACTACCAAGAATCGGAGGTTAGCATGAGTCCGCGGCAAAAGGGTCAAGATGCATGGATCAGTATTGACGACTATCTTGCGGGCGAATTGCTGAGCGATATCAAACATGAATATATCGATGGCGCCGTGTATGCCATGTCCGGTGCTAGTCGAAATCATGAGCGGATTGCGTTGAACATCGCGGCTGAATTCCGCAACCAATTGCGTGGAAAATCCTGTGAAGCGTTTAGCTCCGATCTGAAAGTCAAAGTAGGAAATCATTTTTTTTATCCCGATGCGATGGTGGTTTGCGAAGAGAGTCAGCCGCACGAATATTACAGCGATGCACCTAGGTTGCTGGTTGAAGTGTTATCCAAATCCACGCGGCGCATGGACGAAACCCTTAAGCGGCGTCTATACCAGAGTTTGCCCAGTTTGCTGGAATACGTGCTGATCGAACAGGACATCGTCGATGTAGAAGTTTGCCGCCGCAGCGAAGGCTGGGTGTCCAATCACTATTTTCTCGGTGACGAGGTATTCTTCCAATCCGTGGATATTACGCTGACCGTGGCCGAGATTTACGATCGGGTTGAAAACGAGGATGTTCGGGCGTTTTTGCTGGAACAGCAATCGCTTCAACGCGAAAGCCACCCCATTTAATTATTGTTACCGGCCGCCGGATTCCAGTGGCCGTTATTTGCAGGATTAAGCTCATGTTAGAAGAATACCGAAAACACGTAGCCGAACGGGCCGCCGAAGGCATCGTTCCCAAACCGCTGGATGCCGGACAGGTTTCAGCTCTGGTCGAGTTATTGAAAAAGCCGCCGGCCGGCGAAGAGGCCTTTTTACTGGAGCTGCTGGCGGAACGGGTGCCGGCCGGCGTCGACGAAGCCGCCTATGTCAAGGCCGCATTTTTGGCCGATGTGGCCAAGGGTGTGGCGGTATCGCCCATCGTTTCCGCCGAAAAAGCCACCGAATTGTTGGGTACCATGCTGGGCGGTTACAACATCGCGCCCTTGATCGAGCTATTGGATCATGCCGCCTTGGCGCCGCTTGCCGCCAAGGCGCTGCCGCATATTTTGCTGATCTTCGACGCCTTCCATGACGTACAGGAAAAGGCCGAGGCCGGCAATGCGCATGCGAAACAGGTGCTGCAATCCTGGGCCGATGCCGAATGGTTTACCGCCAAACCGGAAGTGCCGGAAAAACTCACCGTCACGGTGTTTAAAGTCAGCGGCGAAACCAACACCGACGACCTGTCGCCGGCGCCGGATGCCTGGTCGCGGCCGGACATTCCGCTGCATGCCAAGGCCATGCTGAAAATGCCGCGCGAAGGCATCGTCAACGCAGAGCAACAGATCGCCGAATTGAAAGCCAAGGGCTTTCCGGTGGCTTACGTCGGAGACGTTGTCGGCACCGGCTCGTCGCGCAAATCCGCCACCAACTCGGTGTTGTGGTTCATGGGCGACGATATTCCCCATATCCCCAATAAACGAGCCGGCGGTGTCTGCATCGGCGGCAAGATAGCCCCGATTTTTTTCAACACCATGGAAGATTCCGGCGCGCTGCCTATCGAGTGCGACGTCACAACCATGCAAATGGGGGATGTGATCGACATTTATCCCTACCTCGGTCTGATTAAACGCCATGACAGCGATGAAGTGGTCTGCGAGTTTCAACTCAAAACCGAAGTGATACTGGACGAAGTGCGGGCCGGCGGCCGGATTCCGTTGATTATAGGCCGTGGATTGACGGACAGGGCGCGCAAGGCCCTGGGCTTGCCGGCCTCGGCCGTATTTCGCCAACTGGCGGCGGTGGCCGATACCGGCAAGGGCTACACACTGGCGCAAAAAATCGTCGGTCAGGCCTGCGGTTTACCCGGCGTGCGGCCCGGCAGTTATTGCGAACCGCGCATGACCACGGTCGGCTCGCAAGACACCACCGGCCCCATGACCCGCGACGAATTGAAAGACCTGGCCTGCCTGGGCTTTTCCGCCGACCTGGTGATGCAGTCCTTTTGCCATACCGCTGCTTATCCGAAACCGGTGGATGTAAAAATGCAGCACACTCTGCCGGATTTCATCATGACTCGCGGCGGCGTGTCCTTGCGCCCCGGCGACGGCGTGATTCACTCCTGGCTGAACCGCATGCTGCTGCCGGATACGGTCGGCACCGGCGGCGATTCGCATACCCGTTTTCCGATCGGTATTTCCTTTCCGGCCGGTTCCGGTCTGGTGGCGTTTGCCGCCGCCACCGGCGTGATGCCGCTGGATATGCCGGAATCGGTACTGGTGCGCTTCAAGGGCCAAATGCAACCCGGCATTACCTTGCGCGACTTGGTGAATGCGATTCCTTACGCGGCCATTCAGCGTGGTTTGCTGACCGTGGCCAAGCAGGGCAAAAAGAACGTATTTTCCGGGCGCATTCTGGAAATCGAGGGCTTGCCGGATTTGAAAGTCGAACAGGCCTTCGAATTGTCCGACGCCTCGGCCGAACGCTCGGCCGGCGGCTGCACCATCAAGCTGAACGAAGCGCCGATTCGCGAATACCTTAATTCCAACATTACCCTGTTGAAATGGATGATTGCGGAAGGCTACGGCGATGCCAGAACCATACAACGCCGCATCAAGGCCATGCAGGATTGGTTGGCAAAACCGGTACTGCTGGAAGCCGATAGCGACGCGGAATATGCGGAAATCATCGAAATCGACCTGAACCAGATCACCGAACCTTTAATGGCTTGCCCCAACGACCCGGATGACATCAAACCCTTGTCCGAAGTGGCCGGCACCAAAATCGACGAGGTGTTCATCGGTTCCTGCATGACCAACATCGGCCACTTCCGCGCCGCCGGCAAATTGCTGGAAAAAGCCGGCGCCTTGCCGACCCGCCTGTGGGTGGCGCCACCCACCAAAATGGATCAAAATCAATTGGTGGAAGAGGGCTATTACGGCACCTTCGGCAAGGTCGGTGCCCGCACCGAAATGCCAGGTTGCTCGCTGTGCATGGGTAATCAGGCCAGGGTGGCGGAAGGCTCGACCGTGGTTTCCACCTCGACCCGAAACTTTCCCAACCGTCTCGGCAACGGCGCCAATGTCTATCTGGCGTCGGCGGAATTGGCTGCGGTGTGTTCCCTGTTGGGCAAAATTCCCACCGTTGCGGAATACCTGCAATACGCCGCCAGCATCGACGAAACCAGCGCCGATACTTACCGTTACCTGAATTTTAATCAAATCCCCAGTTTTCAGGAAAAGGCCGATCAGGTAGCTTAAGCGTCATGAAGGGCTGGCATCATTCCGAAGCCTGACAGAAAGCTCCGGCGGCGAGCTTGCCCGCCGACGGGAGGACGGGAACACCTCGCCGGCGACATCTTTGTCGCCGGCAGCCCAGCTTGCCCCGCCTGATTCTTCCCTTCAGCGTTCGGCCCCGCACTTGCCGGGAGCGGGCAGATTTTCAGATTGCTGCTAACCTTAATGCATCAGTAATTTCCGTCGAGACTGAAACATTGGACGAAGATATCACAGCCGACTTGCGGGTTCTGCAAAGCCATTTAGACGGCATGCTGACCCGGGTGCAACATAACAGCCTGACTTTAAAACGCCTGCAAGCCTTCGAAATGCGCTTGTTGGGGCTGAGTACCCTGACAGAGATGATCGATTACATATTGGATGAAAGTAAATCCCTGTTCGATCTGGAAATCGTCAGCCTGTTTTTGTTCGACCCTACCCAGGAAATCGCGGCCTACTTAAGTAGCGACCATTATCCCTACCAAAATCGAAAAGGCCTTGTGCTGGTCAACGACGACGGCCTGTTCAAAAAGTTTTTCGACTACACCCACCGGCCGTTGCTGGGCATCTACCACCCGGAAAACTACGAACCGTTTTTCCCCGGCGAAACCGAAAGGCCGTCGTCGGTAATACTGGCTCCCTTGGTGCGGCGCGGTAAATATCTGGGTTCATTGAATCTGGGCAGTTTCCGTCAGGACCGTTTCATTCGCACCATGGCCACCGACTTTATCGAACATCTGGCTTCGGTGTTGAGTATCTGCCTGGAAAATACCCTGAATTTCGAGACCATGCGTCGCACCAGCCTGATAGACCCCTTAACCGGCGTCAACAATCGGCGTTTTCTGGAACAGCGTATCGACGAAGAAATAGACCGCGGCCTGCGCAACCGCCAACCCCTGTCCTGCCTGTTTCTGGATATCGATTATTTCAAGCGCATTAACGACAATTTCGGCCATCAGGCCGGCGACCACGTGTTGGCCTTGGTGGCGGCGGCCATCAAAAAACAACTGCGCAGCAACGACGTGTTGTCGCGCTACGGCGGCGAGGAATTTGTAGCGCTGTTGTCCGGCAGCGGCGAAAACATCTCCGAGGAAATTGCCGAGCGCATACGCGGCAGTATTGCCGGTTTGCCTATCGAATATAACGGCCGCGCCATTCCGGTCAGCATCTCCATCGGCGTGGCGACTTTCGACAGCAAACTCAGCCACAAACACAGCGTGGCGGAAACGGCCGCTCAATTGATACATGCCGCCGACGCGGCCCTCTACAAAGCCAAGCACAACGGCCGCAACCGGGTGGAAAGCAGCGGCGTCATCTTGGAAAAGCCGCTGCTGCAACAGGCCTGATTTTCAGCATTCGATCAAATTGACCGCCAGACCGCCGCGCGAGGTTTCCTTGTATTTGGTTTTCATGTCGGCGCCGGTTTCCCGCATGGTCTTGATGACTTTGTCCAGCGATACGAAGTGACTGCCGTCGCCGCGCAAGGCAATTCGCGCCGCGTTGATGGCCTTGACCGCGCCCATGGCATTACGCTCGATGCAGGGCACTTGCACCAAGCCGCCGACTGGGTCGCAGGTCAGCCCCAGATTATGTTCCATGCCGATTTCGGCGGCGTTTTCCACTTGTTCCGGGCTGCCGCCCAATACTTCCGCCAAGGCGCCAGCGGCCATCGAACAGGCAACGCCGACTTCTCCCTGGCAGCCGACTTCAGCCCCGGACAGCGAGGCGTTTTCCTTATACAAAATCGCTATGGCCGCCGCCGTCAATAAAAACCGGATCACGCCGTCTTCGTCGGCACCGTCGCAAAAGCGCCAGTAATAATGCAGCACCGCCGGAATGATGCCGGCGGCGCCGTTGGTCGGCGCCGTCACCACCCGGCCGCCGGCGGCATTTTCCTCGCTGACCGCCAGCGCAAACAGATTCACCCATTCCATGGTGCCGACCGGCAGGCTGGGCGTCAGCCGAGGGATTTCGCCGCTGAGTTGCCGGTATAAATTGGCGGCCCGCCGCCTGACCTTCATACCGCCCGGCAGGGTGCCTTCTTCGCGCAGGCCGCGTTCGACGCAAGCCTGCATGACACGCCAGATATGCAGCAGGTTTTCCCTAATTTTGCTTTCGCTTTGCCAGGCCTTTTCGTTATCCAGCATCAGCGCGCTGATGGGTTTACGGTGAGCGGCGCATAATTTCAGCAAACCGTCGCCGGTTTTGAAGGGGTAGGGCAGGCGGGCGTCGTCGTGAGTGATTTTGTCGGCGGCGGCATCCGGGCCGGTAACCACAAAGCCACCGCCGACCGAATAATAGTCGGCTTGCACCAATTCGGCTCCCGTTGCATCGAAAACGGTGAAACGCATGCCGTTGGCATGGTAGGGTAGGGACTTGCGCTGAAACAGCAAATCGGTTTTTTCGTTGAAGGCTATGGCATGGCGTTGCAGCAAGCGTAAACCGCCGTTTTCGCGGATCGCCGCCAAGCGGTGCGGAATCACGGCCGGGTCGATCAAATCCGGCGCTTCGCCTTCCAATCCCAACATCACGGCTTTATCGCTGCCGTGGCCCTTGCCGGTCGCGCCCAGCGAACCAAACAGTTCCACAGTGACCCGCCGGCTGCTTTGCAGCAGGCCTTGCTGTTCCAATTTGCCAGCGAAAGCCATGGCCGCCCGCATCGGCCCGACAGTATGCGAACTCGAAGGGCCTATGCCAATTTTAAAAATATCGAAAACGCTGATAGCCATTGCCGCCGCCCGGATAGTGAAAAAAATACCGATCAAAAAATCGAAACCGACGTTTCAGTCGAATTTACAGCAATGATCGTGCCCGCGCGCTTAGCTCCCCAGCATGCCCTGATTGACGATGAAGCTGGCAATTTCGTTGACGCCCTGGCCGGTTTTGATATTGCTGAATACGAAGGGGCGGGCGCCGCGCATTTTTTTAGCGTCCCGGTTCATCACCTCCAGCGAGGCGCCGACATGCGGAGCCAGATCGATTTTGTTGATGACCAATAAATCCGAGCGGGTGATGCCGGGGCCGCCCTTGCGCGGAATCTTGTCGCCGGCCGAGACGTCGATCACGTAAATGGTCAGATCGGCCAGTTCCGGGCTGAAGGTGGCGCTGAGATTATCGCCGCCGCTTTCCACCATCACGAAATCCAGCTCGGGCCAACGTTCGCACAATTCGTCCACCGCCGCCAGATTCATCGAAGCGTCCTCGCGGATGGCGGTATGCGGGCAACCGCCGGTTTCCACCCCCAGAATGCGCTGTTCCGGCAGCGCCTGACTGCGGATCAAAAACTGCTGGTCTTCGCGGGTGTAAATATCGTTGGTGACCACGCCGATCTGAAATTGATCGCGCATTTTCTTGCACAAGGCGTCCACCAGCGCGGTTTTGCCGGAACCGACCGGGCCGCCTATGCCCACACGTAAGACTTGTTTGTTGTTCATAGTGTTTTTCTCGAGTAGTAATAAAAGCGTAACTATTCAGCGATTGCTAAGTGCGGGTGGATAATTGCATAAAAGCATTTTTTGAGCTCATGGTTTCACGACCGAAACAGCCGCGAATACTGTATCTCGTGCCGACTGCTGGCCAAGGCCAGACCGAAGCAACTGCCGCCGATCTCGTCGTCCCTCAGTATTAATGCCTGCTCCCCCAAGCCCGGCAATTCGCCGGCCAAATCCTGTAACAATTTCTGGCCGGCCACTTGCCCCAAGGGCACCAATTTGATCGCGCCCAATACCTGGTTTTCCAGCCAACCCCACAAATAGCCGCTAACCGCGTCGGCCTTGTCGATTTGCCAGCGCACCGCCGCCAATGCAAACAGTGTCGCCAAGGTCGCGTCGGGCCGCTTCTGCCAAGCCTGGGCTTCCGGCATCTCCAAATTGACCAGTAAACGCGCCAAGGCTTGGCCGGTCTGCTTGTCCTCGGCGCGCAATTCGGCGGTTTCCCGATAGGCATTGAGAGTCTGGCTCCAGTGCTCGACGGCGGCCATATCGCCGCTTTGCCACGCATCGTACAAGCGCGCCAACAGCGGCGCATCGACCTTGCCCAAGCCGTTGTGCAGCAGGCCGCGCAGCCAGTCGCCGGTTTGCACGGCGTTGGTCAGCCAACCGTCATGCACCGCCGTTTCCAGCCCTTGCGAATAACTGTACATGCCAATCGGCAAACTGGGGCTGACCAGTTGCAACAGCCTCAGCAAGGACAGATTAGTGACCATGGCTGTGGTAAGCGCCGGCTTCCGGTTCGAACGGCAGGGTTTGATGTTCGACGCTTAAACCCAAACCAATCAGCATTTGATCCAGCACATGATCGGTCAGAAAGCGCAGTTCGTCCGGCAAAATTTGCAGGGCGATGTGTCGGTTGCCGAGGTGGTAGCAGGCGCGGGCGAACAGCAAGGGATCGGTGCATCTCACCACCGACAAGGCTTCCGGTGCCGCTTCGATTTTGACTTTGAAACCCTGGTTGTTGGTGAGTACCGCGCCGTGCCGTAACGTTTGCCCGCGCGGCAGAAATACGCCGACTTGAATGCCGCCCTGGGTGGTGGCCGGTTGGCGGGATTTTTGCCGGGCGTCGTAGGGGAGGGTGAGTGTGTCGTCGGGCTGGTCTTCGGTGTTAGTGGTTTCGGTGAGTTTTAGCATTTTGTTTTGCTGTTTGGTTTTTGGTTTTGTGTCGCTGTCGCGACGGATTGTTTTAAAGTCGGGTCTCGGCCCGACAGCCGAGTTTCTTTCTTTTGTTTGGCCAAAAGAAAGAAACCAAAGAAAATGCCACCCCATGCCGCTTTGATCCTGCGCTCCGGAGGGTTTGCGCGGGGTTTTTCGAAGGGGCATCCAGCCCCTACGAAAAACGCGCGGCGTCCCTGCCGCGCCCCTTCGGGCTGATCCGCCCAAACCCTCCGGTGCTCGGCGCGGCATCAGGGGACAAAAACCCTACCGAAATTCAATGGAAAATCCAACAAACGTAGGGTGGGCACACGCTTTTCGTGCCCACGCGGGAAAGCTAGCATCCTATGGTTCCCACGCAGAGCGTGGGAACCATAGAACACGCAGAGTATGCGACTTAACTATAATCGACCGTGTCATCCAACAGAACTAGAACCGTAGTTAAAATACCGGTTAGCATAAAAGCTGATTTTTCAGTTCGTATCAATTCCTTGTCTAAATAGGTATGGTGAGCAAAATAGTTTCTAGCTAAAAGACAAGATAAAAACGCTTTCAACAAACAAGTATTCCTTTCATCGGCGCATTCAACTTGCATGATTTTACCGATAGGGTCATTCGATTTTTTTGGTTGAGTATATTGACCGGCTTTTGTATATTTTTGACCATTATTATTTTTTTTCTGCTCGAAAAAATCAACGACGCTATCAGATATATTTCTTTGTCTAGCAAGTTCTCTTATGTAATCAGTCAACCCTTTTTTATCATTCTCTTGCGAAATATTCTCCTCTCGGTCATAACCTAACGCGTAACGAAGACAACTTTCGGCACGTATCGCCAGTAACGAGTAATAATCAAGGGGACGTAATGTTCGAAAGTCCAAACCACCCTTTTGCTCAGGGTAATATTCTAAGTTTTCGTGAAGCTGGCGAAATGCATTTAATAAGCTACCAAAAGATTTATTAGTTGATTGAAGACTGTCGACAAATTGTTTCAGCTTTTCGTTTGTTGGCAAAATATCCTTATAATGCTTTTCATAAAAAGGCAAATAAAGTAAAAAATACTGCTTATCTTGAAAAAATTCATAGGGTAAAACTTTTCTTAAGTCCACCCATTCTCGTTCACCAAAAGACGAATAGGCCCACTTATCCAAATAGAAGGCAAGGTCATTGTCGTTCAGGATGTAAAGCCATTCTAAAGCGAGCCTGATGTCTTGCTGGAGATAAGGCCAAGCTTGGAGCGTCCATTTACAGTACTTTTCGTTAGCCCATAGCCAACGTTTTGCCAATCTCAGTAATTTTGTTTCGATAGCATCTTCAAGTATTTCTGCATTGATACCTAAATGCTCAGCTAATTGTTTCGCACCTTTTATGTGTAGATTTTGATCTTCATTGCCAAACAAGGCGTCGCGAAACGCGCGGTAATGAGAGAGCCATGTCATCGGCTCGGCCAATCCACCCCAGTTATTAGACTCGCTGAGTACATCAGTAGGCTTTATATCATTTTGTTTAAGTTGTGTAGCGCCCCGTATAACGGATTGGGCACGTTCTTCAATATCTGGTGTATTGAGAATAGGCTGAAAATAATCGGCTTTACATATAACGTCAATCAGTGCATAGGCTTGCCAATGAAATAAATAGTCAGCATAGGGAGTTATTAAGATGGAGCGATAGGGGTGAATAAATGATTCTGGTATTGGTGTTGTTAAAAAATCGTTTCGGCGAAGAAATTCATGAGTTGCATCGTCAGTATGAAAAAAAGGGTGCAAAAACCAAAGAGGATTGCGATCATCATTAATACACCAATCCGAAGCCCATAAATAATCTTCAATATCAAATGCGGGTTTATCAGGATCTGTTTGGGCAGGACATAATGGGAAGTTTTGCCAAGCTAAAAAATAGTCGACTGGGAAAACAACTCGATATTGGGGAACAAGCCATCCCCATTCCACTAGCTTAGGCAAAGGATGATTTGTCAGAAAATCTTTAAGACCTAGGTCTTCTAACCAGGATACAAACGTACCTTTCGAACCTTGCTGAATAGTAAGAAGTGGTGGTTTAGCAAACATTAAATTCCTATGACTTGCAAAATTGTTTAATAGCCCGGTAGGGTGGGCAAATTTGCCCACCCTACGCCTCAATTATAAATTCATACAATACCTTATCCACCGCGACGGGTTTAATCCCCTGATGCCGCGCCGAGCACCGGAGGGTTTGAACGGATTAGCCCGATAGGGGCGATGCAGGGATGCATCGCGTTTTTCGTAGGGGCTGGGAAGCCCCTTCGGAAAACCCCGTTCAAAGCCTTCGGCGCGCAGGATCAAAGCGGCATGGGGTGTCGTTTCTTTTGGGTACTTTTCTTTGGACAAGCAAAGAAAAGTACCTCGGCTGTCGGGCCGAGACCCGACTTCAAACATACAGCCGTCGCGTCAGCGACACCAAAAACCAAAATCAAAACAAAAAATACCTCTGTGCCATCGGCAAAACCACCGCCGGCTCGCAAGTCAACAACACCCCATCCGCCCTGACCTGATAAGTCTGCGGACAAACCTCCATCACCGGCTGGTAGTCGTTCAGTTTCATATCCGATTTGCCGATGTTCCGTGTATTGCGCACCGTGCCGACCCGTTTTTGCAAACCCAATTGTCCGGCCACGCCGGCGGAGACGGCGGCTTGCGGCAGGAAGATCATCGAGGTGTTGGCGGCAGCGCGGCCGAAGCTGCCGAACATCGGCCGGTAATGCACCGGTTGCGGGGTGGGTATCGAGGCATTGGCGTCGCCCATCGGCGCGGCGGCGATCAGGCCGCCTTTGATGATCAAGCTGGGTTTGACGCCGAAAAAGGCCGGTTGCCACAGCACCAGATCGGCCAGTTTGCCGGCTTCGATGGAACCCACTTCATGACTTATACCGTGGCTGATGGCCGGGTTGATGGTGTATTTGGCGATGTAGCGTTTGATGCGCTGGTTATCGTTGCTGGCCGGGTCGCCGGACAACGCGCCGCGCTGAACCTTCATTTTATGCGCGGTCTGCCAGGTGCGGATAATCACTTCGCCGACCCGGCCCATGGCTTGCGAGTCGGAAGAAATCATCGAGAACGCCCCCAGGTCGTGCAGGATGTCTTCGGCGGCAATGGTCTCGCGGCGGATGCGCGATTCGGCGAAAGCCACGTCTTCCGGGATGCTGGGGTCGAGGTGGTGGCAGACCATCAGCATGTCCAGATGCTCATCGACCGTGTTGACCGTGTAAGGCCGGGTCGGATTGGTCGAGGAGGGCAGTACATTCGCCAGACCGCAAGCTTTGATAATGTCCGGGGCATGGCCGCCGCCGGCGCCTTCGGTGTGATAGGTGTGGATGGTGCGGCCCTTGAAGGCGGCGATGGTGTCTTCCACGAAACCGGATTCATTCAGCGTGTCGGTGTGAATGGCAATCTGCACATCGAAACGCTCGGCCACGCTCAGGCAACAATCGATCGCCGCCGGCGTGGTGCCCCAGTCTTCGTGCAGTTTCAGGCCCATGGCCCCGGCTTGGATTTGTTCTGCCAACGCGCCGGGCAGGCTGGCGTTGCCTTTACCCAGCAAACCAAAGTTCATCGGTAAACCGTCCAGCGCTTTCAGCATTTGTTGGATATGCCAGGGCCCCGGCGTGCAGGTGGTGGCGTTGGTGCCGGTGGCGGGTCCGGTTCCGCCGCCGATCATCGTCGTCACGCCGGAGCACAGCGCTTCCTCGATCTGCTGCGGGCAAATGAAATGGATGTGGGCATCGATGCCGCCGGCGGTCAGAATCTGGCCTTCGCCGGCAATGACTTCGGTGCCTGGGCCGACGATGATGTCGACGCCGGGCTGCACGTCCGGATTGCCGGCCTTGCCGATTTTAAAGATGCGGCCGTCCTTGACGCCGACGTCGGCCTTGACGACACCCCAGTAATCGATGATCAGCGCGTTGGTAATCACCAAATCCACAGCCTGATCGTTGCCCAGCTGGCTTTGGCCCATGCCATCGCGAATCACCTTGCCGCCGCCGAATTTCACCTCGTCACCGTAGACGGTGTAATCGGCTTCCACTTCCAGGATCAAGTCGGTGTCGGCCAGCCGCATACGGTCGCCGGTGGTGGGGCCGAACATGTCGGCATAGGCTTGTCTGATGATTGTGCTCATGCGCTTTTCTCCAATGCACCCATTACTTCGCCGCGAAAGCCATAGACTTTACGTTCGCCGGCGAACGCCACCAACTGCACCTCGCGCTGCTGGCCCGGCTCGAAACGCACCGCAGTGCCGGCCGGAATATCCAGCCGAAAGCCCAAAGCCACGCTGCGGTCGAAATGCAAGGCCGGGTTGGTTTCGTAAAAATGATAATGCGAGCCGACCTGAATCGGCCGGTCGCCGCTATTGGCGACCAGGACTTTAACCGTGGCGCGGCCGGCGTTGAGTTCGATCTCGCCGTCGGCGGGGAAGATTTCTCCGGGGATCATATTGGGCTCCTTATAATCGTTTTTCCGCGTGGGCTCGAAACTCGTGCCCACGCTAAATTTTGTTATTCGTTTTGCTAGCGAGAGGTTTTTCTCCCCTGATGCCGCGCCGAGCACCGAAGGGTTTGAGCGGAATTGCCCGTTAGGGGCGATGCAGGGATGCATCGCGTTTTTCGCAGGGGCTGGATGCCTCTTCGAAAAACCCTGCTCAAACCCTTCGGGGCGCAGGATCGAAGCGGCATGGGGTGCCGTTTTCTTTGGGTACTTTCTTTTAGGCAAGTAAAAGAAAGTACCTCGGCTGTCGGGCCGAGGCCCGACTTCAAATAAAAGCCATTGCCTTAGCGCCACAACATTAAACAATCGGTTCATGGACAGTAACCAATTTCGTCCCATCCGGAAACGTCGCCTCCACCTGCACCTCGGTCAACATCTCGGCGATGCCGTCCATCACGTCGTCGATGCTCAATAGCGTTCGGCCATAGGCCATCAACTCGGCTACGCTCTGGCCGTCGCGGGCGCCTTCCATGATAGCGGCGGAGATATAGGCCACGGCTTCCGGATAGTTGAGTTTCAGGCCTCTGGCCTTGCGGCGCTCGGCGAGGAGGGCGGCAGTGAAGAGGAGGAGTTTGTCTTTTTCTCTGGGGGTTAATTGCATAGTCGTTTCGTTAATGTGACGTTTTCGTAGGGTGGGCACGTTTAATCGTGCCCACGCGTGTTTCCAATTTGCAGTAGCCAACCGTCGGCGTTAAGCTATCGTACACTTTTTCGTACAACAGGAGCATCAATGGACGCCATCAGTTACAGCGCCGCTCGCGCCAATTTGGCTAAAACCATGGACAAGGTTTGCGCCGACCATGCCCCTATCATCATCACCCGCAAAAGCGAATCCCCGGTGGTAATGCTGTCTCTGGAAGACTACCAAGCCATGGAGGAAACCGCCTACCTGCTGCGCTCCCCAGCCAACGCCCGCCGCTTGCTGGAATCCATCGCCGAGCTGGAATCCGGCCAAGGTACGGAGCGCAAGTTGATCGAGTGAAAATCACTTTTTCCTCCGATGCCTGGGACAGCTACCTTTACTGGCAAACCACGGATAAGGCCATACTTAAACGTATCAACCAATTGATCAAGGAAATCCAGCGCCAGCCTTTCGAGGGCATCGGTAAGCCGGAACCCTTGAAGCACGGCTTGTCCGGCTATTGGTCGCGGCGGATTAACGACGAGCATCGAATCGTCTATAAAGTTGCCGGGGATACCTTGTTGATTGCGCAGTTGCGGTTTCACTATGAGTATTGAGCTTGTTTTGTGTCGCTATCGCGACGGTTTTTTTAATGTCGGGTCTCGGCCCGACAGCCGAGGTACTTTTCTTTGGACGGCCAAAGAAAAGTACCCAAAAGAAAGGCCGCCCCATGCCGCTCGATTCCTGCGCGCCGAAGTGTTTGAACGGGGTTTTCGGAAGGGCTATCCATAGCCCTCCGAAAACGCGATGCATCCCTGCATCGCCCCTGCGGGCAAATCCGCTCAAACCCTCCGGTGCTCGGCGCGGCATCAGGGGAGACAACCGTCCCTCTTAGTTAAGGTATCAACCAATCACGATCAGGCCTAGCTAACTGTCTGGCATTGTTGTATGCCATATCCAAAGTTAAACAAGTTGAACCTCTATAAAAATCAGTGAATCGATCAACTACCAAAGCTAAATCAGCCTTCTTTGGATCTAGTAATGATATTGGTAAAAGTAATTGGATACTGCCTTGGTAATATTGAGGAATAGCAGTTTTATAATTTCTTCGGGCTCTTTCAATAGCAGAATCTATTGCACCTTTAACTAAATTCTGTAATCCGTACGGATTCATGCTTTGCAGGGAATTAGGGAATCGACCAATATTATCAGCAATAATGTGTTCAGCATTTACTCTAAGTTCTTTACGAGAATCAAAGACTAAAACTGATGGATCATCAAAATAGTGAGCCATCTCAGGTACTGATGAAAATTTATTAAGCTCCCATTCGCCTTTTCTACAAAATTTCCAGAAGTGCCAATAGGGCTTAGAATTGCTTAATTTATTTTTTTCGAAAAGTATAAATATAGGTTCTTGAGACTGTGTAATTAATCCTGTGTTCCAGCAGCAAAATTCTTCGTCAGTTGTTACAGATATTTTTTTCTCTTCCGCGATTCTCTGATAGGTGTACTTAATATAATTTCTCAGGATTGGATGAGCATGGTTTGCTGGTGTGTTTTGATATTCCCAATCTTCATACTCAGCTAAGCCTCTTAAATACTCGATATTTTCATCGAATTTTGGCATAAAGCAGAAGTCATAAAAATCTGTAGGAAAGTCATATGGTTTATTTTGTTCCATAAAAAGGTTTACCACTATTGTGAAATTTGGACATTATTTTGAATAAGCGTTTAGAGGTACTCAACTAGATGACGTACATCGTTCGCGAGAGATGCGCGTCCTAACATTGGCAGCATCCTACAACAGAACTTGAAACTCAAACTACAAAATCACACAACAACTATTCTCCGCGCGACGAGGTTAATCCCCTATGCCGCGCCGAGCACAGAAGGGTTTGGGCGGATCAGCCCGCAGGGGCGATGCAGGGATGCATCGCGTTTTCGGAGGGCTATGGATAGCCCTTCCGAAAACCCCGATCAAACCCTTCGGAGCGCAGGAATCAAGCGGCATGGGGCGGCCTTTCTTTTGGGTACTTTTCTTTGGCCGTCCAAAGAAAAGTACCTCGGCTGTCGGGCCGAGACCCGACATTTAAAAAAGTCGTCGCGGCAGCGACACCAAATACCCCCTCACCCCAACCCTCTCCCGGAGGGAGAGGGAGCTAAAACCCACACAAAATCAAAATCGGTTACGTCGCCCAAATCCTCGGCGCACAAACCTCCCTACCAACCACATCCCCCCTTACCAATCCCCAAACCTCTTCAAAAAACCCCTTCAACAAATCCGCCCTAAGATCCAACCCCCGACAAATCAATAACCCTTCAATCAAAGTCACCCCTCGATTCGCCTCATCGCCAATCAGTTCCTGCACCGCCGCCAACTGCACAGGTGTAGCCGGATAAACAAACAGCGTCCCGCAGGCCGAATGACCGAATAAACCCCAGCGGGCTTGGAAGGCTTCGGCATCCAGGCGCAAGCGTTCCAGGTAAAACAAACGCCCGGCGCGGCTGATGTGCCAGTTTAGGGTCGCGGTACCGTTGTCGAAGCCTTCGCCGGCAGCGGGGCGGCCCAAAGCCAAGATTTCCCAGCCGATAAAGCGGCCGTGCACGGCCAACTCGATATGCATGCTGGAATTTAGGCGCGCGCCTTGGTAGACGATGGTTTCCTGCGGCAGCCATTCCAGGCTGGCGTTTTCTGAAACCTTGAGATTGACAGTTTGCCGGGCTTCGCAGCCTTCGCTGCGGTAAAACTTGCCGGCGGCGGGTGTGGTGATGAGTGCTTGAGCTGTGGTGTCGACAGCGGCAGTAATGCTCAACTGATCGCCTGCCACTACGCCGCCGGGCGGGTGCAGCAGATAGACGTGGCAGACACCGCCTTCCGGGTAAAACGGTCGCTGCACGGTCAGCGGGCCGCGATGCTCGCGTCTGGCCAACACGGTTTTGTCGCCGCGCTGCGTAAATCCCAGTTTTAACTCCGCTGCCCATATCGACGATTCGGCTATGGGATCAGGATGGGAAGGGGCTGCAAAGTCTGGACGCATGGCGGGTAAGGTGTCGGTTTACAAATTATCGGTCTTCGGCGCGATGGCTGGTTTTTCCATAACGGTCGGATAAACAGATTTGCTGCCAATTCGGTGTCTGGCTATGTGCAATATAACCGGACGCAGCACGAGTCCCACAATCAATGTGCCTATCAAAAAGGCCGGCAGATAAGGGATTTCCAAGACTGGGTGGAGAAGGGCGTGGGTCAATTGCATAAGGTTGCCGCCTTCCATCACAGCCTCATGACTGTCATGTGCCTCGCCCCGCATCGACCATACCAAGAGCAGTGCACCGAAGGCAAATAGATATTTTTCAGATTTCATCGTAAGTTCTCCCAATGGGCTGTAAAGGGTAGGGTGGATAAGTGCAACGCAGCCGCCTGAATGACCTCGACTCGGTGGATGCACACCCTACATGGGTATTGCGTTTACACCGTCAAATACCGCTTCACCATATCGTCGGCCAATTCCTCCATCGCTCCCACAGCCACATGCCGGCCTCGGTCCATGATGCAGAATTGATTGGCCACCTTGCGCGCAAACGGCAGTTTTTGTTCGACCAGTAACACCGTAACGCCCAGTTCCTTGTTAATCCTGGCAATGGCCTGGTGCACTTCGCCAACCGCTTCGCCGTCCGGTTTAGCGGTGTCGATGCCGCGCGCGCGATTCAAGCGGATAATCACGTCGCCGATTTCGCTGACGATGTTGGGCTGAATGCCTTCGGTGGGTTCGTCCAGGATCAACAGGCGCGGATTCAACACCAAGGCGCGGCCGATGGCCAATTGCTGTTGCTGGCCGCCGGACAGGTCGCCGCCGCGGCGTTTCAGCATTTGTTTCAATACCGGGAAAATGTCGTAAATTGCATCGGGGACTTTTTTGATGCCCAGTTTGCCAGCGGCGCGCAAACCGGTTTTCAGATTTTCTTCCACGGTCAGCAGCGGAAAGATTTCCCGGCCTTGCGGTACATAGCCTATGCCCAGCTCTGCGCGGGATTCGGCCTTGGCCTTGGCCAGTTCCACGCCGTCGAAGTCGATGCTGCCGTCGCGGACCGGAATCAGGCCCATGATGGCTTTCAGCAAGGTGGTTTTGCCCACGCCGTTGCGGCCCATCAGGCAGACGCAGGCGCCTTGCGGCACGCTCAAATCCAGATCCCACAAAGTGTGGCTGGCCCCGTAATATTGTTGCAATGCGCTGATAGTTAACATTATCCCCCCAGGTAAACTTGAATGACGCGAGGGTCGTTTTGCACCTCGTCCATGCTGCCTTCGGTCAACACCGAGCCTTCGTGCAGCACGGTGACCTTGCGGGCGATGCTGCGCACAAACTCCATATCGTGTTCGACCACCACGATGGAATGCTTGCCTTGCAGAGACAACAATAACTCGGCGGTGCGCTCGACTTCCTGATGAGTCATGCCGGCGATGGGTTCGTCGACCAGCATCACCTTGGGTTCCTGCATCAACAGCATGCCGATTTCCAGCCATTGTTTTTGCCCATGCGACAGGATGCCGGCCGGCTGATTTTTCAGGCCGGCCAAACCGATCAGCAGCATGACTTCCTGAATCCGGTCGCGTTGTTCGCCGTTCAGCTTGCTGAACAGGGTGGGCCAGGTGCGCTTGTCGGTTTTCAGGGCCAGTTCCAGGTTTTCGAACACCGTCAGCGCGTCGAATACGCTGGGTTTTTGAAACTTGCGGCAGATGCCGGCCTGGGCGATGGCGGGCTCGTCCAGCTTCAGCAAATCGATGGTTTGGCCGAAGAAAACCTCGCCGCTATCCGGGCGGGTTTTACCGGTAATCACGTCCATCAAGGTGGTTTTGCCGGCGCCGTTGGGGCCGATCAAACAACGCAGTTCGCCGGCGTCGATATACAGCGACAGGTGGTTGAGGGCGCGGAAGCCGTCGAAACTGACGCTGACGTCTTCCAGGTACAAGATCGGCCCGTGCCGGGTATCGACGAAATCGTGGAATTGCGGGCTGGCGGCACCCTTGGGCGCCAGTATTTGACTCATCATGTCGGTTCTCCCAGCAGGGCTTCTTCAATGTCTTTGGGTTTGATGCGGCGGTGCAGCAGGCCGACGATGCCGTCGGGCAGCAACAGCGTCACCAGGATGAAGGCGCCGCCCAGGCAGAACAGCCAGGCGTCCGGCATCAAGCCGGTCAGCACGGTTTTGGCGTAGTTGACCAGCACCGCGCCGATGATGGCGCCGTACAAAGTGCCTCGCCCGCCGACCGCCACCCAGATGACGATTTCCAGCGAGTTGAGCGGCGAGAATTCGCTGGGATTGATGATGCCGACTTGCGGCACGTACAGCGCGCCGGCCAGCCCGGCCAACATGGCCGCGAACACGAACACCCAAAGCTTGAACAGCTCCACCCGGTAACCCAGAAAGCGCACCCGCGATTCTTGGTCGCGAATCGCCGTGACCACCCGGCCCAGCTTGCTGTTGACGATCCAGCGGCATAGCAGCAAGGCGCCGATCAGACTCAGGCCGGTGCAAAACAGCAGCGTGGTGCGCACACCGTCGGACTGGATGTTGAAGCCGAGGATGTCTTTGAAGTCGGTCAGGCCGTTATTGCCGCCGAAGCCCATTTCGTTGCGGAAGAAGGCCAGCAACAGGGCGTAAGTCAAGGCCTGCGTGATGATGGACAAATACACCCCGGTGACCCGCGAGCGAAACGCCAGCCAGCCGAAGACAAAGGCCAACAAGCCCGGCGCCAGCAATACCATCAGCATCGCAAAGCCGAAATTGCCGAAGCCGTGCCAATACCAGGGCAGTTCGGTCCAGTTCAAAAATACCATGAAGTCCGGCAATTCCGCGTTGCCGTACACGCCTCGGGTGCCGATCTGCCGCATCAAATACATGCCCATGGCGTATCCGCCCAAAGCGAAGAAAGCCCCCTGGCCGAGTACCAGAATGCCTGCATAGCCCCAGACCATGTCCAGCGACAGGCCGAGCAGCGCAAAGCACAGGTATTTGCCGATCAGCGAGACCGAGTAAGCCGAAAAGTGCAGGGCCGAATCTTCGGGGAAGATCAGGTTGCACAGCGGAATCAGCAGGGTGACCGCCGCCAGTGCGGACATTACCGAGCCGTAGGTTTTGTCTTGTTTGAATAGGTTCATTATCGGTTCCGTCGGGTTATAAGATGGGCGGGTCGCCCACCGTTAGCATCTGTTCCGCGTGGGCATTTGGCGTGCCCACCCTACGTTTTTAACTCAGTAGGCCGGAATAAGCGTAGCGTTCCGGCAAGTCTGGTTCGCCGGAAACGCCTATCGGCTTATTCCGGCCTACAGTTAGCGTGTTTAACCATCCGCCGCCCGGCCTTTTTGTGGGAACAGGCCTCTGGGTTTTTTCTGGATAAATAAGATGATGAACACCAACACCAAAATCTTCGCCAACACCGCTCCGGCATAGGGCTCCAACACCTTATTGGCGATGCCCAATGAAAACCCGGCGACCAACGTTCCGAACAAATTACCCACGCCGCCGAACACCACCACCATGAAGGAATCAACGATGTAGGCCTGGCCCAGATTCGGCCCGACGTTGGTGATCTGGCTCAAGGCCACCCCGGCCACGCCGGCGATGCCGGAACCCAAGCCGAAGGTCATCGCATCCACCCGCGAGGTCGGGATGCCCATCGCCCGCGCCATGCCGCGATTCTGCGCCACCGCCCGCACTTCCAGACCCAGCTTGGTGCGCTTCAAAATTTGCAGCAGCGCGGTGAACACCAGCAGGCAGAAGATCAGGATGTAGAAGCGGTTCCAGGTCAGCGACAGAAAGTCGTTGATCTGCCAGGAACCGCTCATCCAGTCCGGCGTGGAGACGCTACGGTTCAGCGGCGAGAAGATTGAGCGCACGGCTTGTTGCAAAAACAGGCTGACGCCGAAGGTGGCCAGCAAGGTTTCCAGCGGCCGGCCGTATAAAAAGCGGATGATGCCGCGTTCAATGCCGATACCCACCAGTGCCGCAACCAAAAACGCCATCGGTATGGACAGAATCAACGCCGTACCCAAGTAATTTGGCAGCAGTTGTTGCATCACGTAGGTGGTGTAAGCACCCAACATCATCAGTTCGCCGTGGGCCATGTTGATAATGCCCATCACGCCGAAGGTGATGGCCAAGCCGATGGCGGCCAGCACCAACACCGCGCCCAGGCTGAGGCCGAAAAACACCGTTTCAATCGCTGCATAGTTTTGCAGACGGCTTTCGATTTTTTTCACGGCGGCCTTGGCCTGTTCGGTCACTTCGCTATCGGCTTCCGCGTCGGCTTCTGCCAATTGCCGCAGGCGGTTGTAGGCATCCTGGCTGTTACGGGTTTTCAGGGCCTGAATGGCGGCCAAGCGGGCCGGTTTGTCGTCGCCGTTCAAATCCCGCAGCCACAAGGCTTCCTGAATGGCCGCCAGCACGGCGGCGTCATTTTCCCGCTCCAGCCGCTTGCGCAACAATTGCAAGGCGTTGTCGTCGGCGGCCTTGGCAATGGCCTTGACCGCCTCCAGCCGCACATCGGCCGACTCGGCATTCAATTGCAGGCCGCCGATGGCTTTACTCAGCACCCCGCGTAGTTTATTGGTCATGTTGAGTTTGCCGACGGCGTCTTTATCCACCTCGGCCAACACCGCCTTGCCGTCGAAGGGGTCGCGCAGGGCATAGCCCTTGACGCTGTCGACGGCTATTACCAGGCGGGATTCGGTTTTCCAGTCCATCAATTGTCCGTCGCGCAAAGCCCGCAGCAGCTTCAGGCTACGGCCGTCCTCCCCCAGCTGCACAATGGCCTGTTCGCGTTCGGACATATTGCCGACACGCAATTGTTCCAGTGCCTGACTGAATGCGTCCGCTGTCTGGGCCTGTGCGGTAACCGCAAACAGCAAGGCTAGGGTAGGCACCGCGTAGCAAGCGGTTTTCGGCAAACGGCTACGCATGGCATAACCCAGAGCGGTAAAACGCTGGAAAACGCCCATCAGCCGCCTTGGGGCCAAACCCATGGTCAGGGGGGGCATGAGCTTGGCTGCCGGGGCGGCCGACAAAGCCTGGCTGAAGAGTGTTTTCAAGCGATTTTCCAAATAGTTCGGGTTCATGGCTATTCCCTGGAGTAGGGCGGGCACCTGTGTGCCCGCCCGGGTATTTCATCGGCGGATGGGCGTTGAGCCGCCCATCCCGTAGTTGCATCAGACTTTGGAGTTCCGTCTCTAATAACTTCCTTGTTTATATTTCTCGCCCTAACTCATGGGAGGGGGCGAAAAAATCGAAACAGTCCCTACTCCCTCGGGGAGAAGAATAGGACGAGGGTAAATAAAACAATGGCTTATTAATTTTACCCCCTCACCCCAACCCTCTCCCGCAAGGAGAGGGAGCTTTTACGCCAGCCTCAAATGGGGAAAGGGAACACGGCGCGGAAGTTTATTTTCGACGAAGTCCTTAGTAATTCTGGCCCGAGCACTTTTTGGTTTTGGTGTTGTAGTTGCCGCAGCTGATGGGCGCGGTCCAGTCGGCGATGATGGGTTTGCTGTCCGGCAAAAAGTCGGACCAAGCGTCGCCATCCACCACCTTGTTGGTTTGCCAGACCGTGACGAACTGGCCGTCGTCCTGAATCTCGCCGATCAACACCGGTTTGCTGATGTGATGGTTAGGCAGCATTTTGGCGATACCGCCGGTCAGGTTGGGGAATTCCACCCCGATCAGGGCTTTTTGTACCGCGTCCGGATCGGTGGTGCCGGCTTTCTCGACCGCTTTCACCCACATGTTGAAGCCTATGTAATGTGCTTCCATCGGATCGTTGGTGACGCGTTTGGGGTCTTTGATGTAGTCCTTCCATTGTTGAATGAAGGCGGCGTTTTTGGTGGTATCGACGCTCATGAAGTAGTTCCAGGCCGCCAGGTGACCGACCAGCGGTTTGGTGTCCATGCCGGACAACTCTTCCTCGCCGACCGAGAACGCCACCACCGGAATGTCCTGTGCCGATACGCCCTGGTTACCCAGTTCCTTATAGAACGGAATGTTGGCATCGCCGTTGATGGTAGAAACCACGGCGGTTTTCTTGCCGGCCGAACCGAACTTTTTGATGTCGGCCACGATGCTTTGCCAGTCGGAGTGACCGAACGGGGTGTAGTTGATCATGATGTCCTTATCCTTCACGCCCTTGCCTTTCAAATAGGCTTCCAGAATCTTGTTGGTGGTGCGCGGATAGACGTAATCGGTACCAGCCAGAATCCAGCGCTCCACTTTCAGGTCGTTCATCAGATAATCGACGGCCGGGATGGCTTGCTGGTTGGGCGCGGCGCCGGTATAGAACACGTTTTTGGAGGATTCCTCGCCTTCGTATTGCACCGGATAAAACAGGATGCCGTTCAATTCCTCGATGACCGGCAACACCGATTTACGCGACACGGAGGTCCAGCAGCCGAAGATGGAGGCCACCTTGTCCTTGGTCAGCAGTTCGCGGGCTTTTTCGGCAAACAAGGGCCAGTTGGATGCAGGGTCGACCACCACCGCCTCCAGCTTTTTGCCCAGCAGGCCGCCTTTTTTGTTCTGCTCGTCAATCAACATCAGCATGGTGTCTTTCAACGTGGTTTCGGAAATCGCCATGGTGCCGGACAGCGAGTGCAGTACGCCGACCTTGATGGTGTCTTCTTCGGCGCGCGCCGAGGTGGCGCTGCCGATCAATGCGGCGGATAAAGCCGTGACGGTCGCCAGTTTACGGAAGGAGTTGCTCAGTATTTTCATCGTTGTAGTCCTAAGTGAGGATAAATCGTAGGGGCGAATAGCTTCGCCCGTCTTTCAACATGGCTGGACGAAAGATTTCGCCCCGTTGCCATTAAATCTGCCACTGAAATCCGACCATTACCTGGCTGACATCTTCGCCCGCCGCGGTGGATTTATAATTGATGCCCTTGGTTAGCAGGTCGCCGTATTGGTAACTCGCGGTGATTCTGGCGTTGTGGCCATCTATGACGTAGTTGATGCCGGCTTCGTAAACCTCCCGAGTGGAACTGGTGGTGGGCGCAACGTTGACGTAACGCAGATAGGGCTGGAACTGGCCGATGCCGATTTTTTGCGGAAACAGATACATGCCGCTAACGTCGAAGGCGTTGCCTTCGAACATATCGAATGTGCCGGCGGAAAACGAGACCGCGGCATCGCGCTCCGCCTGGCCGAAGCCGTTGGACAGGCCGTAGTTTTTGTACTCGCCGTTGAATGTGACCACTCCACCGCCCGGCAAGACTTTTTCCATCAGGATATCGGCGGTTGTGCCGCGGAAGTTGGCCGGTGCCGCCGTGGTTCCGGCGCCGTCTTCCTGATACTGGTTGGATACGGCGACGGTCAGGATGTCGCCGCCGGTGCCGTAATAGGTGCCGGAGGTGTAATAGCCCGGGTTTTTCTCGACCTCCCAAAAGTTGTAAGCCACGCGTTGGGCATACAGAATGTTGTGATCGGCGTTGGCGCCGCCGCGTAAACCGCGGAAAAAACCGGCGGCGTATTGCAGGCGACCGTCGAAGGCCGCGCCCCAGAAGGTGACACCGTCGTCGCGGCCGAAGGAGCCGGCTGAATTGCCGTCCGGGCCGATCGTCAAGTTGTAATCCGAGGGTTCGAACGGGGTACCGGCGGAGAAGATGTTATAAACGGCGCTGTAGAACGGACCGTTCATTTCCCGGCGTTCGGCCGGCACCAGCATGCGGCCCACCCACAAGTTGGCGTAAGGGTTTACCTCGAATTTACCGATGGCATCCAGCACCCGCACCTCGCCGCCGTTGCCGCAGGTTTGGCAGTCGGTGTTGAATTCCACTTTCAGGTATTTGTGAATTTGGCCGTTGATGTAGAGGCGGATATTGTCCAGATTGAAGTCGTTATTCCATTTTTCGAAGTTGCTGCCGGCCCCGCTTTCCTGGGCCCGAAAGCTGGTACGCAAGCCGGCGCCCACGCTGACCCATTTGGTATCGTCTATCTTGAAGGTCGCGCCGGCTTGCGCGTCGGCCATATGGCCCATCGCCAGCACGCTCAAAGCCGCACCGCTCCACAGCCGGTTTGATCGGCTTGCTGTTTGTTTGAAACCACTCATCTGAATTCCCCTCACTTTGGATTGAAAGAACCGCGCTCGGCGATCTGTTTTCGAAAACGTCGGGGAGATTTTTGAATTTGCGCACGCTTTCCACAATCGGGCGAATGACTGATCAGTCATTTGACGTATGGCTGTAAAATCGCCCCTTACGTACAGTGCGAAGCAACTTAAGGGAGAATGAATATGAAGATTTGCTTTATGAAGCGCTTGACCCTGCTGGGTTTGTCGGCCGGCTTGTTAAGCTCGGCCATCGTCCTGGCCGACACGCCGGCCGGCGGCGACAACATCGGCGCTATTCAATTCGAGCTGGCGGCGGATGATCCGCGACAGTTCGGTTTCGAATTGTCCGCCTCCGACATTGCCGCTCGGGTGCGGGCCAATCTGGCGGAATGGGAGTATCCGTTTCCGGACAGCGGCCCTTACAGCCATTTGTTGCGGGCGCGCATCGGCGAAATAACCCACGGCGATACCCCGGTGGGTTTTTCCTTTTCCAGCGGTAATTCCGACCCGCGGGCCTTGGACTTCCAGAAGGCCGATGTCTTGCCGGTGGAATGCGTTTTTCAGCGCATCGACGGCGAGGTATTGCTAGCCGAGGCCAAGTCCACTTTCAGCGCCCGCCCGCTCGGACCGGAAAACGGCCAGGCCCGCATCGTCGACAAATTGGTGGACCAGCTGAGTACCGCCTGTCTGAACTTGCTGGAAGATTTGCCGCGCCCGCAAAATCAAAAACAGGCGCATGGCAGTATGTTCAAACCCAAATGGATGCCGGATGTACGGGTCGAGGTAAAGGAAGTGCCGGTGCCGGTTCCGCATGCCGGAAACGCGGCGGCCGCGCCCGTGGAGCAATCGAACAATGTAGAATTGAAAAAGGAGATCATCATACACAACCAGGGCAATCCGGTGATTTTCACCTTTGGGCATGAACGGCGCTGAGTTGATTAGGATTCCGTTCCTAACGAGCATGAAACCGGTGGGCACACGCTTTTTGTGCCCACGCGGGGAAAACCGCAAATCCTGATTTAACCACCAAAAATTAACAACCAAAATGTCCCGTTACCGCCGCTTGCAAAATCCAGGAGCAACGTATTTTTTCACGGTGGTGACGTATCGGCGGCAGGCGATTTTATGCGATGAACCGATACGGGAGGCTTTGCGGACGGCGATTGCCATCACGCGCATCAAACGGCCGTTTACCATCGATGCCTGGGTTTTGTTGCCGGATCATTTGCATGCAATTTGGACATTGCCGGGCGACAAAGCGGATTATTCAACCCGTTGGAGCGTGATCAAGCGGCAGGTGAGCGTGGCGTGTGGTGATACGTACCGGAGGGGCGAATGGATCAACGCATCTAAACGAAAACATCGGGAATCGACCTTATGGCAACGCCGGTATTGGGAGCATCAAATTCGCGATGAAGTCGATTTTGACCGGCATATGGATTGCATTTTATTCCGCCCCGAGCATCGCAACTTTTGGCGAATAGGGCCCGATAGGGGAGCGGCATGGATGCCGCTCGTTTTCGCAGGGCCAGGGACGGTCCTTCGAAAACCCTCGTCAAAAGCGACAAATTTGCCGGGAGCAAATTCGAACAGCCGATAGGCTGGCCCGCAGGGCGAAAACCACGGATGGTTTTCGTAAAAGCACAGGAATCAGGCGGAATCCGGGTGGCCTTTCTTTTGGTGACTTTTCTTTGGCCAAGCAAAGAAAAGTCATTCGGTTGTCGGGCCGAGACCCGACTTAAAACCTTCGCCGCGACAGCGACACAAAAACACATGAAAACCATCCACCAAAACATTACCAAAATCCGCCGTGACTATAACGCCCTGGTCGCCAACGAAACCCTGGAGGATTACGCCCTGCGTTTCGCGCCGCGCAGTTTCCGCAAGTGGTCGGAGTTCGAGGTGGCCAATACCGCGTTCGGTTCCACCTCGTTTCTGGTGTTGGAGGCCATAGGCGGTTTTTTGTCCATCAATTACGGCTTTACCAACGCCTTTTGGGCCATTCTGATTGTCGGATTGGTGATATTCGTTACCAGCTTTCCGATCAGCTATTACGCCGCCACCTATCATATCGACATGGACCTTTTGACCCGCAGCGCGGGCTTCGGGTATATCGGTTCCACGGTCACCTCGCTGATTTACGCCTCGTTTACCTTTACGCTGTTTGCCCTGGAAGCGTCCATCATGTCGCTGGCGCTGGAGCTGTATTTCGAAATTCCGCTGTGGCTGGCTCACGTGGTCAGCGCGGCGATTGTGATTCCCTTGGTGACCTTCGGCATCACCACCATCAGCCGCATGCAGTTGTGGACGCAACCGGTCTGGCTGTTGTTGTTGATCGCGCCCTACGTGGCGGTGGCGCTGCGGGAGCCGGAAGCGCTGCAAACCCTGGAAAGCTATTTCTGGATAGCCGGCAGCGGGCAGGGCTTTGAATGGTTGCTGTTCGGCGGCGCGGCTACCGTGGCGTTTTCCATGGTGGCGCAGATCGGCGAACAGGTGGATTTTCTGCGCTTTCTGCCGGACAGAACTCCCGCCAACAAATTCCGCTGGTGGGCGGCGATGCTGACCGCCGGGCCGGGCTGGGTGGTGTTCGGCGTGATGCGCCAGCTGGCCGGAGCCCTGTTGGCGCATCTGGCGATACGGCACGGTATCAACCCGGAACATGCCCACGAACCTACCCAGATGTATCTGGTGGCCTACAACGAGTTGTTCGACAATCCGCGCTGGGCCTTGGCGGTCACCACGCTGTTCGTGGTATTGAGCCAGATCAAAATCAACGTGACCAATGCCTACGCCGGTTCGCTGGCCTGGTCGAATTTTTTTTCGCGCCTGACCCATAGCCATCCGGGCCGGGTGGTGTGGCTGGTGTTCAATGTGTTGATCGCCTTGTTGTTGATGGAGTTCGGCGTTTTCGGCGCCCTGGAAAAAGTGCTGGGGCTGTTTTCCAATATGTCTATCGCCTGGATAGGCTCGGTGGCGGCCGAACTGATGATCAACAAGCCGCTCGGACTCAGTCCGAAAATCATCGAGTTCAAGCGCGCCTATCTGACCGACCTGAATCCGGTCGGCATTCTGTCCACCGCGCTGGCCTCCTTGATTTCCATACTGGCGTATGTGGGCCTGTTCGGCGACTATCCCAAGGCGTTTTCGGCCTTCATGTCGCTGGGTCTGGCTTTTATGCTGACGCCCGGCGTGGCGTGGCTGACGCGGTCGCGCCGTTATTTGGCCCGCGAGCGGGAAGCGGATCCCGCCCAGGCGCAAGCCAAGTGTTCGATTTGCGAAAATCGCTTCGAGCAGGAGGACATGGCTTATTGTCCGGCCTATGCCGGCAGCATTTGTTCTTTATGCTGCACGCTGGACGCCCGCTGCCTGGACGTCTGTAAAACCGGCTATCGCTTCGAGGATTATCTGGAAGCCTTCGCCCGGCGCTTCTTGCCGAAGAGCATGAGTCTGAACGCCCGGCTCAGGTTGCTGCGCTTTGGTCTGATGTTTTCGTTTCTGTCGGTGCTGACCGGGATTTTTATCAGCATCATTTATTATCAGGATTTATTGAGCGTGCGACGGGATTTGGCCGCCTTCGATCTGTTGCTGTATAACTTTTTCAAAATCTACGCGGCGCTGCTGGTGTTTATCGGTTTATGCACCTGGCTGCTGATTCTGAGCGCGGAAAGCCGGCGGGTGGCGCACGAAGAAAGCGCCAGACAAACCCAATTGTTGTTGCTGGAAATCGAAAACCACAAGGCAACCGACAGCAAGCTGCAACAGGCCATCAAGATGGCGGATAGCGCCAATCAAGCCAAGAGCCGGTTTCTGTCCAGCATGAGTCATGAAATCCGCTCGCCGCTGAATAGCATTCTGGGCTATGCACACATCTTGCACAACGACCCGGAGATACCGGAAAACCGCCGCAGGGCCGTGGAAACCCTGAAACGCAGCGGCGAGCATTTATGCGCGCTGGTCGAGGATATTCTGGATATTGCCCGCATTGAAGCCCGCAAGTTCGAGTTGAAAAGCCATCCGTTCAATTTTCCGGATTTTATCCGGCATCTGGTGGACAGTTTTCAGGCTCAGGCCGAACAGAAAGGCCTGGAGTTCAAGTGCGAATTCGTCAATACACTGCCGGAGCGGGTACGCGGCGACGAAAAGCGGGTAGGGCAGATCCTGATGAACCTGCTCGGCAACGCCGTCAAATTTACCGCCAACGGCCACGTGATATTGCGCGTCGGTTACAGCGGCGGGGTGGCCAATTTTCAGGTGGTCGATACCGGCAGCGGTATAGACGAGGGCCAGTTGCAGAATATTTTCCAGCCCTTCACCCGCGTCAACGGTTCCACCGGCAACGCCGAAGCCGGCAGCGGCCTGGGTTTGACCATCAGCAAGATCATTACCGAGTTGATGGGCGGCGAATTGAGCGTGAAAAGTCGGGCCGGGCAGGGCTCCACATTCAGCGTGCGGCTGTTGCTGCCCAGCCTGGGCGCGGAAACCGAGCTTGGCGGCGACAGTAAAATTGTCGGCTATGCCGGCCGGCGGCGGAAAGTTTTACTGGTGGACGATCAGCGCGAACACAGGGAATTATTGCTGGCTTTATTGGAACCTCTGGGGTTTTATTTGGCCGAAGCGGGGTCGGGCGAGGAATGCTTGCTTAAGGTGGCCGAAAATCCGCCCGATTTGATTGTTTTGGATATTTCCATGACGGGTATAGACGGAATAGAAACCGCCATTCAATTGCGCCAGCAAGGCTGGGACATGCCTGTGGTGGTACTGAGCGCCAATGCCTATCCGGCCGACCGGCTGGTGGCCTTGAATGCCGGCTGCACCGATTTTCTGTCCAAACCCCTCAATGTAGAGGAATTGATGGAAAAGCTGAAAATGCATCTGGCGCTGGATTGGCAATATCGGGATACATCGCCGCCGCCACGGCATCCCGGCACCACGGCCATCGAGATTCCGCCGTCGTCGATATTGCAGCCCTGCATGGATTTGGTGCGTATCGGCGACCTGCAAGGCTTGAAACTGACGCTGGAGCAGTTAAGCCGCGAGGAGCCGGGTTACGCGGCTTTTTTTGCCAAGCTGAAGGGACTGGCCGATACTTTTCGCATTGCCGAAATCAAGAAATGTTTGGATATGCCCGTAAATAAGGAGACACGACAATGATGGATTCTTCCGCACACAACGGCACGGTATTGATAGTCGACGATACGCCGGGCAATCTGGCGCTGTTGTCCGATACGCTGTCGGAGGCGAATTACCGGGTGTTGGTGGCCATCGACGGCAGCGCGGCACTGGAGCAGATTCAATACGTCAAGCCGGATATCATTTTGTTGGACGTGATGATGCCGGGTATCGACGGCTTTGAAACCTGCGGTCGGCTGAAGGCCGATCCGGCCACCGCGGCCATTCCGGTGCTGTTCATGACCGGCCTGAGCGAATTGGACGATTTGCTGCGCGGCTTCGGCGAAGGCGCGCTGGATTACATAGTCAAACCGATCCGGCCGGCCGAAGTGCTGGCGCGCATCGAGGTACATTTGAGCCAGACCCGCAACCTGCGGCGCGCCGAACAATTGCTGACCGAAGGCGGGTTCGCCGCCATGTCGGTGGATAGCGGCGGACGCATGAACTGGCTGACGCCCGCCGGCGAGGCTTGGCTGGCGGATTTCAATGCCCGGCAAGACTTGCAAGCGGCTTGGCGGCTCAAGGATCCGTTACCCGGTAAGCTGTTGTATTGGTTTCAAGAATGGCAGCAGCAAAACCGCCGGAGCGGCGCGGACGAATCCGCCGAGCATGCGGTATTACCGGGTTTTGCTGTCAGCATCAGCGCCTGCGGCCATCCGGATGAATACCTGCTGTTACTGCGGCGGCCGGACGGCAATGCCGAGTGGGATCTGCAAACCTTGCGCGGCAAACTGAAACTGACCCCGCGCGAGGCGGAAATATTGATGTGGATAGCGCGCGGCAAAACCAATAAAGAAATCGGCATTATCCTGGATAGCAGCCCGCGCACGGTCAATAAACACCTGGAGCACATTTTCGAAAAGCTGGGAGTCTCGACCCGCGCGGCGGCGGTGGCGATGGTGTTGGAGCGGGGTTGACGCTTGTCAGGCCGGCGGCAGCTCCTTAACCATGCGATAGTCGTCCATTACAAAGCCGGCGCCGATATCCTGAAGCAAGCAACCGCCGTTGACAAAACCATTGCGTAAATAAAACGCCATGGCCGAGTGGTTACGGCGATTGACCGTCAACCAGATTTGCCGCAGATCTTGCGTCCGGCAATGGCGCTCCGTAAAGGCGATGACGCGGCTACCCAGTCCCGTTCGTTGTCGGCTTTGGCCGATATACAATTTGCCGATTTGCAGCGAACTATCGGCGCTGTCCGCCAGCCAGGCGAAATATCCTATCGGCCGTGAGTCATGGTAGAGCATAAAATACTGATATCCCGCCGCGATCTGCCCCGCGATGGCCGACGGGCTTTGAAAACGATCCAGCATGTATTCGACCTGCGCCGGGCCGATAATCGGCATATAATGATTTCGCCATAACTCTCCGGCCAGCCGGCTGACGCTTTGCATTTCAGCCGATTCATTCACCCGCCGGACATCCAAACCCGTGACCTCGGCATGCTGTTCGCTTATGTCATTGATAACTCGCATATATTTCTACCTGTTCGGAATCCGCCCTTCAACGGCATGGCTGTTGTTGTTCGTTATGCTGGTGGCCGGTTGCGCGCCGGCCCTGCCGCCCCCCGGCTCCGCCGCAGGCCCGGCCCGCTTGACGGCCGACCGTTTCATCGCCGCCGACGGCGTCCAGCTGCACTTGAGCCGTTGGCCGGCGGAAAACCCCAGGGCCGTCATTATCGCCTTGCATGGCTTCAATGACTACCGGCGCTTTTTCGGCGCACCGGCGGAGTATCTACAACAACAGCATATTTATTGTTACGCCTACGATCAGCGCGGTTTCGGCGAAAGCGTGGCGCCCGGCATCTGGGCGGGCAACGACGTCTATAGCGACGATCTGAGACAAATTACCGCGCTGGTCAAAGCCGAACACCCCGGTACGCCTGTTTATCTGTTGGGCGAAAGTATGGGCGGCGCGATCATCATCGACGCCATGAGTCGGCGAGACAGGCCGGATGCGGCCGGCATCGTGCTTTCCGCGCCGGCGGTCTGGGGGCGGGAGACCATGCCCTGGTATCAAACATCCCTGTTGTGGGCACTGTCGCACACCGTACCCTGGATGGCGTTGAGCGGCAGGGATTTGGGCATCATCCCGTCCGATAACGTCGAAATGTTGAGAGCCCTGGGCCGCGATCCGCTGGTGATCAAGGAAACCCGAGTCGATGCAATCTACGGGCTGGCCAACCTGATGGATATCGCCTTGAGTTCGGCGGACAAACTGCATGGCGACACCTTGCTGCTTTACGGCGAAAAAGATCAAATCGTTCCGCTGGAGCCCACCCGCCGCTTTGTGCAAGAGTTATTGCACAGCCCCGCCGGCACACGCACCGTCGCCTACTATGAAAACGGCTACCACATGTTGCTCAGAGACCTGCAAGCCCCGCTGATTTGGCGGGACATCGCCCATTGGATTCTGGAAAACAAGTCCAACCTGCCGTCGGGCGCCGATCGCAATCTCGAAAAACTGGTGCGGCGGAGCGACCCGGCCGGCGACCAGCCGGAGCATCCGCAAGCGCAATGAGCTAACAACGAAATTGCCGTGAAGCGTTTGAGAACCGTTCACGCCGGGCTTGTCGAAGGCCGAACGGGATTTGGAATGCCCAAGTTATTTTGTAACTACTCACGCCTATCCCCCCCGCCACACCCCGGCGAACGCCATTTGAATTGCGATGAGAGGGTTATAACCTTTATTGGCCATGGTTTGCGGATAGCTGGAGATGCGGCAGTAGGCATGCGCATAATCTTCCGAGCGGAAACAACCGGAGAGCTTCTGTTTGACCTTGGCCATCCGCAAATCCTGTTCAGCACGATTTTTGGTAAACGCCACATGCGGGTCTTTGGCAAACAATAACGCCGCGACTTCATGTTTTTGTAGTCGTTCCCACAGATTATGCGCATCTGATTTGGCCAGCTTGCCGCGTCTAGCGCCAGGCTTGGGCAAAATCTCCGGCAGCTCTTTTTCGCCGTGGCTTAGAATCCTCTGATAGCGCTTATGCAGGGTGGCCAGTGCGGTCTGATTTAGCCTTCCGGTTTTTTAGACACACGGATGCACGCGGTCTGCAGCAGCCGTTTCGTCGCCCGAGCCCAAGGCCATAAGATGCGCGGACTATAGGGTGCTGCCGGTCAGGCGCACCGTTCGCGATCGTTGCGCCTCGCATGGCTAGGAACAAGCTATAGGTGGTCGCACCTTTTTGGGATTACGGCTGGCGGCTGTAGATCAATCAGTAGACCTTCGTCAGAAAAACCAACTGTCTGCTTTTGGCCGGATGCCGCCAATGACCTGGAGTTGCAAAGGGGGTCTGTTTACAGCGAATGCTCGCACACCGCGCCATTCGTAACCATATGAATTCCTTGTTTTATTTATACCCGGCCCCTAAATCCTCGGCGATATCATAATTCTTCGGTTTTTCGGTCATTTAATTCTTTGCTGGCAAGTTCGCCGTGTAAACGTTTTTGCGATGCGTCGGGCTGAATAAATACCGATATTGCTGAATTTATACCTTTTCGGGGGAATGGGTAAAAACAGCCCAACTACATTTCCCGGCATCGAGATCGTCGCAACCCAAGCCATAAGCCGCTTGACATTAACCAGGCGGCGGCCGGCATGGGTACGCTGGTAACGGTTACCGATGATTGCACGCTAACATTCCGCAACGACTCTCCGCTAGCATCGTTCAAGGCGTTGGCAACCACGGCGAGGGTGGTGCTACTGGGTTGCAAGACGTCAAACTTCGTGTCGCCAAGGTAAAGTGATCAGCCTGAAAAGCATTCAAGCGTTTTCAGTGTCTTTTGCCAGTCCGTCCGCCTGACTGGACAATTTCAGCCGGTATTGGGCTCCGACCGCAAGATGGCGGCAGAGCAGGGTTGAAATGGCGGGCCCGACAGCAGTATTGTCCACAGGCCGATGGCTTGCAATTTGGTCAACCGAATCCTGTCGATCGTCATCGGACTTATAACGGATTCAACCAGGTTGGCGGCGACTATTCCGCATCCTGGCAGCAAAAATGGTACTGATAATCCGCTATGGCGCGCCTGATCACTTCGTGAGCTTCTTCGCGGCCGTAGACGTGCGTAATCTCGCAGGCGTTGACTTCGTGGGGCAAATGTTTGTAGGTCAGAAAATAATGCTTCAGGCGGTTGATGTAGGACTCCGGGCAATCGGATACATCGTTCCATTGCCGGTAAAACTCGTCGCCTTTCATGACGGCAATGATCTTGTCGTCGGCCTCGCCGCCGTCCAGTAAGCGAAACCCGCCTATCGGTATGGCCTGCAGCAAAATGTCGCCATGCGTGACGCTGCGTTCGCTGAGCACACAGATATCCAGCGGGTCGCCGTCGCCCTTGGCTACGGTTTTGCCCGACATGGCCGCGGCGTATTCGGCGGTTCTTTCCGCGCAATAGGTGCGCGGGATAAAGCCGTACAAGGTCGGAATCATGTTGGAAAACTTTTGCGGGCGGTCGATTTTTAAATAGCCGCTTTGTTTGTCGATTTCGTATTTAACCGTATCGGAAGGGACGATTTCGATAAAGGCCGTAACAATGTCGGGCGTGTTGTCACCCGGCGAGATGCCGTGCCAGGGGTGTGCTTTGTTTTGAATGGTCATGTGGGAGCGTGTGCTGATTCGGATGAGATTAATTTACCATGCTTCAATCGTCATGTCCCCCGGCGGACGCTGTAAATCCGCCGATGACCTCGGCGTAACGATTTCGACTCAAGCTTTGACCGCTAAAATCACCGCGCCGGCTTTAAATGCCGCGGTGGCGGTTTTGCCTTTGGCCAGGCCCAGGGTTTCCACACTATCGTTGGTAACGGTGGCGGCGATTTTTTCGCCGCCTTTTAATTCGATATCGATTTCGGCGTTAACCTTGCCGGGCTTGATATCGGTTACCAAGCCTTGCAATTGATTACGGGCCGACAATTGGTAGCCGCCGAAATCGGTAACGATAATGACTTGCGGTGCCTTGACCATAGCAATGACATCCATGCCGGATTTGATGCCGAGTTCGTCGACCGATTCCTTGGTTACCGTGGCGGCGATGATCTCGCCACCTTTCAGACCGACATGAACTTCGGCATTGACCGCGCCGACAATCACGTCGCGAACTGTACCGGTGAATTGATTACGTGCACTTGCTTTCATGATGAATCTCCTTATGGGTGAATTAATTGAGTATCGATGTGCCCTTGATTTGCACATAAACATTCATATCGACCCGCAAGCCCAGTAGCATCCGGGATTTGCGGGTAATGTGAGCCAGCAATGGCTGATCGCCGACCAGTAAGCCCACCACGCTCTGCCCGCTGTCATCATCGGCAATGTCGGTTATGACGGCGGGTAGCACGTTCAGGATGCTGGTATCGCTGGGTTTTTGCAGGGTAATGCTGACATCGCGGGCGTAAATCTGTAGCCGCAATGGTGTACCGATTTCCGCGCTCAGGTGGGTCAGACTCAGCGTACCGCCAGCGAAGGCCACCCGTGTCAGATGATATTCCGCTTCATGGCCAGCAACCGTCACTTGCCAAACCGTCGCTGCTTCCCTATCGTGGGCCAGCGGCACATCCAACCGGCTCAAGGTTTCCGACAGCGGGCCGGAAGCCAGCGCTTTGCCTTCGTCCATGATCACCAGATGATCCGCCAGTTGCGCGACTTCCTGCTGGGAATGGGTAACATAGAGCACAGGTATGTTCAATTCCCGATGCAAGCGACCCAGATAGGGCAGGATTTCCTGCTTGCGTTTGAAATCCAGGGCCGCCAGCGGCTCGTCCATCAACAGAATTTGCGGATTCAGCGCCAGCGCCCTGGCGATGGCTACTCGCTGGCGTTCGCCGCCGGACAGCCCGTCCGGCAAGCGTTCCAATAGATGAGCGATGCCCAAGAGTTCCAGGATATGTGTCAAATCGGCACCGGCCAAGCCGGTGCGTTTCAAGCCGAATTGCAGATTGCCCTTGACCGACAGATGCGGAAACAGATTGGCTTCCTGAAACACATAGCCCAACGAACGCTTATGGGTCGGCAGAAACAAGTTACGCTCGCTGTCCTGCCAGACCTCGCCGTTGATTTGTAAAAAACCATTCGGTGCCTGCTGCAAACCGGCGATGCAGCGCAGCAGCGTGGTCTTGCCGGAACCGGAATGGCCGAACAGCACCGTGACGCCGCTGCCGGGCAAATCCAGGTCTACGTTGAGGCGGAATTCGCCGTAGTCGAGTTCGAATTTTGCGTGGATTGGCGTGGTCATTTGAGTTGATGGGCAACGGGGTGAGTCTTCAGCGCGCTGTACAGCACTAGCAGCACCGTGAAGGAAAACAGCAGCAAGCCGCCGGCCAGCCAATGGGCTTGCTCGTACTCCAGTGCTTCGACATGATTGTAGATTTGCACCGACACCACGCGGGTCTTGTCCGGAATATTGCCACCCACCATCAGCACCACACCGAATTCGCCGACCGTATGGGCAAAACCCAAAATCGCGGCGGTCATGAAGCCGGGTTTGGCCAGCGGAACCACCACGTTGAAAAACGTATCCAGCGGCCCGGCCCGCAAGGTGGCGGCGGCTTCCAGGGGTTGCCTGCCGATGGCGGCGAACGAGGCTTGCAGAGGTTGAACAACAAACGGCAGGGAATACAACACCGAAGCGACGATCAGACCGCCAAAGGTGAACGGCAAGGTCCCCCAACCCAGTTCGCTGGTCAATCGGCCGACGGGGCCCTTGGGTCCCAGCATCACCAACAGATAGAATCCCAGCACCGTCGGCGGCAACACCAACGGCAAGGCCACCAGCGCATTGCAAATGCCTTTGAAGCGCGAACTGGTGCGGGCCAGCCACCAGGCCAGCGGTGTACCCAGCATCAGCATGATCAAGGTTGCCAAGCTGGCGACCTTGAAGGTCAGCCACAGCGTGGCAATATCGGCTTCGTTCAACATGGCTTTATCGCCTTACTCGGGTGAGCCAAAGCCGTATTTCTTGATCACGGCCCGCGCGGCTGGCGATTTCAGAAAATCCACCAGGGCCTGTGCCGCCGGATTTTCGGCGCCGGTTTGCAACAACACCGCCGTTTGGTTGAACGGGCCGTGCAACTCGTCGGGTATCAACCAGCCCGAGCCACTGCCGATTTTGCCGGTATTCAGATCGATCACCTGAGCCAGCGCCACGAAACCCAGTTCGGCATTGCCGGTGGTGACGAATTGGAAGGTTTGCGAGATGTTTTCGCCCATCACGAACAAGGGCCGCAGTTTGTCCAGCACGCCGACGCTGGTCATGACCTCTTCCGCTACCACGCCATAGGGGGCGTGAGTGGGATCGGCCAAGGCGATGTGTTTGAAGGCGCCTGTTTTGAGGATTTCGCCCTTATCGTCGACATAGCCGGGCGTCGCCGACCACAGCACCAATTTGCCGATGGCGTAGACGAAACGGCTGCCGGGTACGACCAGACCGGCTTTTTCCAGTTCCACCGGGTATTTTTCGCTGGCGGACAAATACACTTCGAACGGCGCGCCGCTCTGGATTTGGGCGAAGGCCTTGCCGGACGAACCGAAAGACAACTTGGCCTCGTGGCCGGTGGCTTTTTGGAACTCGGCGGCGATTTCGGTCATCGGCTTGGTGAAGTCGGCGGCGACGGCAACTATGGTAGTTGCGGACCAGGCCGAGGAAGCGGGAAAAATAAACGCCGCCAGCACGAGTGCGCGGAAAAAACGATGATTGAGCATAAAGTTCTCCAAGGGTTAAAAAAATAGTGCGTTCAAAACTCCATTTTTCAGGATAAGGATATGGTCAAAAATAACTCCTCCCTTGCCCCTTTTTTCAAGGAGGCTTGTCGTGAAATCTTCCTCTTCTCACGGAGCTTGTCGCAAAAGTCCAAACAGTTCCTTCTCCCTTCGGGAGAAGGCTAGGATGAGGGTGTATAAATCATTGTTTACATTATATATTCCCTTCACCCCAGCCCTCTCCCGCGAGGAGAGGGAGCTTTTACGACGCCCTCCGGAGGTTGTCGCAGAAGGAGGAGCTTATTTGTGCCGCCAGACCTTGATGGCCGATATAACAAGTATCGCGGCCAGCAAGGGCAATAAAATTTCGGCGGCTATCGTGCCGACCAATTGCCCTCCCGCGAAGGCACCGAACAGCGAGCCGGCCGCCATCACCAAGACAAAATTCCGGTTGCAGCCCACTACCGCAAAGCTTTGGTCGTTACGGTAGCGGGCGATGCCGATCAACATCGTCGGCAGACTAATCGCCAGCGACAGGCTGCCGGCCAGCTTGATGTCAACGCCGAACAGCAAAACCAGGGTCGGGATCAGCAGTTCCCCGCCCGCGACGCCCATCAGCGAGGCAACCAGGCCGATGCCTAAACCCGACGCGACTCCGGCCAACAGCAGCGCACTGCCGGATAATGCCGGCTGATGACTGTTTGCCGGGTTATGGCCGAATAGCAGCAGTACCGAAATCAACACCAGCAACACCGCGATCACCCGATACAGGGTTTCGCGCTTCATGCCAAGCGCAAAACCGGCGCCGAACCAAGCCCCCAACAGACTGCCGGCCAACAGATTCAGAATTACCGGCCAATGTGTCAACAACTCGGCGAACGGGATGGTGCCGGCCCTGAATGGCAGGGCCGATGCGACGACGATCAGACTCATGACCTTGTTTAGGATCACCGCCTCCAGCGAGGCGAATCCGAACAGACCGATCAACTGCGGCAACCTTAATTCGGCCCCACCCAAGCCTATCAGCCCTCCCAACATTCCTATCAGCGCGCCGCCAGCGAAAACGGCCGGTTTGTTGTTTGTCATGCGGTCTTCATGTCCCAGTGTCAAGTTAGTCTCTAATTTTGGTGTAAATGGCAATTCTCATCAAAACCGCAGCTGGCTCTGCACGTAAAAGTAATTGATGTCTTCAGGATTCGGAGCGTTTTGGGTTTCCCTTGCAAACGCTCCCTTAAATAAATGCGCCCAGGCGGTTTCGAAATTCAGGCTGCTGTTGACATCCCAGCGCGCGCTCAACTCCAACTGCTGGCCGATGTAATTACCGGTGTTGCCGCTGGTATCGCGCAGGTTAGCCGTGGTCCAACTGTCCTTGTCTTCCGCCAGCCAGTGAATCCTATGACTCAGCCCTAGCAGGACGTCGGGAGTGGGCGTCGCGGTAATGCGCAGACCGGGACTGTTCATATTGGCGCGGGCGAAGGCGCCATACATGCCTGTAGGGCCGAACTCGAAACGGCGGGCGCCGTACAAGGTATCGAAGCGCTGGTCTTTATTGTCGTTGGGATCGTGATCGCCGCTGGCATAGTCGTATTCCAAAGCCAGACGCGGCGACCAGGCTAAGTCGAAGGTGTAACCGACATCCAGATGCTGATACCAGGCTTCGTGATCCAGATCCCGGCCATTGCTGGCGGCGGTGCTGGAGCGCACCGTGCCGAACTGAGCGATGGTTTCGGTTTGAAAGTCGAATTGGCCTTTCCTGGGTTTCAGGTAAAAACGCAGGCCGGGCGTGAAATAACGGCGGTTGCGGGTCCGGTTGCGCTGGCTGTCGCCTTCGTCCAGATGATACAAGTAAACATCGCTGTTGATGCCCCAAAACAGCTCGCTGAGCTCCAGAATACCGCCGGAAAACCAGGTGTGGGTGTCTTCCTCGTCGAACTCGTGAGTTTCGTCGAGTATATCTGCCGCCGCGGTCGGGTAACGCACGACAGGCATCGTCACGAAGCCGTTGAATTGCCAGTGATTGTAATCGACCAGCCTGAGCCTGACGCCGGTAAAGCTGTTGATGGTATTGCGCATCGCATTTCTGGCGACCAGGCGGCGACTGCCGAAATTGAGGGTTTGCCGGCCGGCGATGACTTCGGCGCCGTAGCCGCTGTAAAAAATATTCTGGTCGGCCCAGGCCACATAACCTTGGATGAAATCCGCCGTATCGGCGTGGGTGTTGTTGACGCCGGAACCGCTGTCGGCCCACAGCGCGCGGGCATCCAGAAATTCGGCGCCGGCGCGAAATTTGCCCAGGCAGGCTTGCAGCCACAAGTCGGTTTGCAGCGCAATTTGTTGGTCTCCGCCTTTGCCGTTGGCCTTGAATTGGCCGTCTTGAGTTTCGTAGCGGGTGCGCTGCTCGACCGACACAGCCAGCCATTTAGGCAAATTCAGCGCATCGTGCAGATTCCAGACCGGTTTTTCGTACTTGTCACTGCCCAACAAGGCATCGGACATCTGACTCGCGAAAGCGGCCATGGGCGGTTTAGTGTAAGTTCTTTTTTCCGCTGCCGGAGCCGCTGTAGTGGCAATAATGTTTAATCCACCGGCAACTAGCAGGCCGAAAATAATGGGTTTACAGCACCGACAAACAGAGGGGGTATGCATCATTTTATGACTTCATAAATATAAGCCTGAAAATCGCACCAACAACGGTACAGTTGCTCAATTCGTAACGTACAAAAGTATATAACGAATGATGCTCATCTACACAGCAATGTTTAGGCCAATGCTAAAAATAAGTTAAACGATTGAATTTTATATAAAATTAATATGAGATAGGGTTTGGATGCTGTTGTGAATCAAGCATGTCGTGATCTTTTGTAGGCTTTGTGACAGCGGATTTCGCGGCTAGCGGCAAATGACGGCAACCCGAATCGGCCCGGACCGGGAAGGTAGTACACGGCAGCGTACGGATTACAACCGCAGCTGCTTGGCGCAAGCAAATTGTTCCAATTGAGCCAACAGTGGTTGATTAAGGTTGGGCAGACTTTGTAAGCGGCGTAAATCTTCCCGGAATCTTGCCAAACCGCCGGCGCTGTCGGCCTCGAGTAGCCGCTGGCGGCAAAATTGGCGCCAGCGTTCGCCGTCCGCCTCGCTCAGGCTGTCGGGGTAATTTCGGCCGCGATAACGGAACAACATCTCGGGCAGACGGGCATCGTCGAAGTCGACGGCAATGTTCGCCAGCTTCCCCGCTGGTGTCTGACGAATTTTTTGCATGGCGGCTTTGTCTCTGGGGCTGAAAAAGCCGCCGCTATAAATCATCAGATCGGGGTCGGCGGGCGTATCGGCGTATGCGCGGCTGAAAACCGCCGCCAACTTCTGCTCCAACGCGGGGCCGGCGGCGGCCTGGATACGGGTTAAATTTTGCCGGCATCGATCCAAATCCAGCCCCAGGCGTTGCTCGTCGACCGGGCGAATTACCGACAGGGGCGCCAACACCGGGCTTTTGTTGATGTGCACGGTTTTTAACGCAATGCGCTCGACGTTTTCCGGCAGGTCCTGGCTGGCGGTAAACAGCCGCTGTTGTATTTCTTCCGCGCAGAGCGCCAATAAGGCCTCCGGGTCGACGGACAAATCGTAGACTATCACCTCGTTGCCGTTACGCGGATGCGGATAAAGCGGTAGCACGACGGCCAGACAGTTTTTACTGGCCGGAAACCGCCCGGACACATGCACCAGGGGTTTGAATCTGCCCAAATCCAACAAGCCCAGCGCGGTTTGTTTGTGCCGGTTGGCGTAGAGGTAAGCGTAAAGTTTGGGTTGCTTTTGCTTGATCAGGCGGGCGAGGGCGATGGTGGCATAAACATCGGACAAGGCATCGTGAGCCGACTGGTGGGCGATATCGTTGGCCAGCGTCAGTTCTTCCAGGCGAAAACTGGCAACGCCGTCCGCATTGAGCGGCCAGTTGATGCCGTCCGGACGCAGGGCACGGGCGGCGCGGGCAATGTCTATCAGATCCCAGCGCGAATTGCCGTTTTGCCACTCCCGGGCATAGGGATCGTAAAAATTCCGGTAGAGCAGGTTGCGGGTTACCTCATCGTCGAAGCGGATACTGTTGTAACCGATACCGCAGGTGCCGGCTTGGGCTAATTGCGCGTGAATCATGCCGATGAATTCGGCTTCGCAAACGCCTTTTTCGGTGGCCAGTTGCGGGGTGATGCCGGTGATCAGGCAGGCTTCGGGATTCGGCAGATAGTCGTCGGCGGTTTTGCAATACACCATCAAGGGCTCGCCGATGATGTTGAAGTCGGTATCGGTGCGTACTCCGGCAAATTGACAGGCGCGGTCGCGTTGTGGGTCGGTACCGAAGGTTTCGTAATCGTGCCAATAAAAACTCGCTGCGGACATGCTGAAGACCATGAAAATTGAAAAAGCGGGAAAAATTCCGTAACGGCGGTTTTGCGGCTACCCGCGCCGGCAATTTATTTTATAATCGCACGCTCAACTTTATGTGACCACCATTAGGAACGTGTTATGAAAAAAACCTCGCTCGTTATTTCGGCAGCCTTATTGATGTTTACCGGCATGGTTAACGCCCATGGCCCGGTCAGGGGAAAAATGACCGCAACCATCACCATCGAAGCACCCGCCGCCAAGGTATGGGAAGTCATCAAGGATTACGGCGACATGTCCTGGCACCCCAGCATCAAAAGCGTGAAAGGCGGCGGTAATGAAAAAGGCGCCGTGCGCACTCTGACCTTGGCCAACGGCGGCACCATCACCGAAGAGTTGAAATCGCACGACGACGGCAAAATGGCTTATAAATACAAAATCACCGAAATGAGCTCCAGCGGCAGCATCAAACATGCCGGCCAGGACGAAGAAATTCCGGTGCTGCCGGTCGGCAACTATGCGGCTGAACTGTCGGTGGCGGACAAGGGCGGCAAAGCCGAAGTCGAATGGGTGGCCACATACTACCGGGCCTACGTGAACAACAATCCACCGGCCGAGCTGAACGAAGAAGCCGCCGACAAGGCGGTTACCGCGGTATTGAGCACCGGCCTGGAAGCCTTGGCCAAGAAGCTGGCGCCCAGCGGCAAGGCCGAAGTCAGTATCGATCTGAAACGCTAAATTTTTGCCCCACCCGGTTTCCATCCGCGGATGGAAACCGCTCCCCCGACTGCTCCCCGAGTGACCATGCCCAAACCATCGCTTGCTGTTGTTGCTTTTATCTCGGCTTTTGCGGGCGTTGTTAACGCACAACCGCATGCCTTCATCACCAATCAGCTGGATAACACGGTTTCGGTGATCGATACCGAAAGGCAGAAGGTCGTCGACACGGTCGCGGTCGGCGGCAAGCCGGCCGGGGTTGCCGTCAATCCCGGCAAAAGCCATATTTACGTCAGCACCCCGGAAGGCGGCGGTTTTGCCGTATTGGACAGAAAATCCTTTAAAGTGTTACGGACGGTCAAAGTCGGCGGCGCGTCCCTGGGTATCGCCGTCGATAAGCCCGGCGAACGGGTTTTCGTGGCGGATTGGTACGAGCATTCGATCACGGTGTTCGACACCAAGGACTTTGCCCAAATCGGCCTCATCAGCGTCGGCAAGTCGCCTTCCGGCATGACCGTCAGTCCGGACAATAAATGGCTGTATGTGGCCAACCGGGTCGACAACTCCATTTCTCAAATCGATCTGAAGAAACTCAGTATCCGCAACACCACCAAGGTCGGCGCCCATCCCTTCGGTATCGCCGTCGACGGTAAGGGCACGCGCCTGTATGCAGCCAACGTGGAGAGTAACGATGTCAGCGTGCTGGATACCCGGCGCATGAAACGGATTGCCACCCTGAAAGTAGGCGCGCGGCCGTATGCGGTTGCGTTGGCCAAGGATGACAAAATTTTGTTCGTCACCAATCAGGACGACGGCACCGTGTCGGCTATCGATACCGCCAGCTTGAAAACCCTGGCCGTGATCGAAGTGGGCGACAAGCCCGAAGGTATCGGCACCCATCCGGACGGCCGCTTCGTCTATGTGGCGAACTGGTTCGACAACAATGTTTCGGTGATCGACGCCGAAACCCTGCAAGTGGTGCATACCATCGCGACGGGGGAGGGCAGTCGCGCCTTCGGTGAATTTATCAGCCCCTGACGGCTTGTGATACACTGCGCGGCGATTTAACCACGTTGAGAACAAAATGGCTGAGACCGTAGAAGAATTGACCATCCGCTACGAAGATGGCGGCATTGAAACCGTTAAGGAACTGGATAAAAAGGTATTGAGCAAGGGCGCCTGGGCCACGGTGATTTACCGCTATCAGGATTGGGAGCCGAGCAAGGAACAATACAGTCAGGACAGATTCAGCATTCGCCGCTATCAAAAACGCAACGGCGAATATCAGCAAAAATCCAAATTCAACATATCCAGCGAGAAACAAGCCCTGGAATTGATCGAAGCCCTGCAGGGCTGGTTGGCCGATAAATAAAGCCGACACGGGGATGGGCGAGGGGGCTGGCTTTTAGCGGCGACTCTCGTCAGTCTACCCATTCGTAAATCTCCGTCAACAGCGGGTCGCATTTGCAACAACCGCTACCGCAATTGCCGCTGGTGGGCGATACCCGCACCTTACCCTTGCTGATCCATTTCGCCAACATGCCGCGCAAGGCATTGGCGTCGACATGAAAATGCAACACCAGATCGTTCAGCGTTACCCGCCGCTTATCGCGCAGATAGTTGCGTAAATCCGATAGAATCATGACACTACTCCGGTATGTTGACGTGTGCCGTAGAAGCGTAACAACGACACAATGGCAACGAACATCAATGCCAGCAGCGCGAACCAAAAGCCGGCGCTGGCCGGATGTTCGGCAAAGGTCATGCCTTGATAAAAAAGGGTAGCGGTCGAATAGGCCACGAACGTGGTCCAGGCCACCACAAACAGCGTCCAACCGCTGCCCGTTTCCTTATAGATGGCCGCCGTCGCCGCCACACAGGGCGCATATAGCAAAATAAACAACAAATAGGCAAAAGCGCCTGTCTGCCCGTCGAATTGATTCTGCATGACGCCGAAGGTAGCTATTTTTACTTCCTGCTTCTCGGCCGCCGCCGCCACGTCATCGATATCTGCAATCCCCAAACCCAAGGGGTCCAGCAATTTATCGGCAATTTCGGACAGGTTGTCCGGAATGCTTTGGCAAGCCGCCAGCAAGGCCCGCCGCAGGTCGAAAGCCTGTTCTTCTTCCGTTTGCTCGGCGTCCAGGACCATTTGGCTGTATAAGGCATCCAAGGTACCGACCACGGCTTCCTTGGCCAGCACTCCGGTAAAAATACCCACGGTGGCCGGCCAGTTGTCCTCCCGAATTCCCATGGGCCGGAACGCCGGGGTCAACGATCGGCCGATCTGGCTCAATACCGATTTGTCGCTGTTTTCCCGCCCGAAACTGCCGTCCGTACCCAGGGAATTCAGGATATTCAGCACCAGAACCATGGGCACGATCACTTTGCCGGCATTGACGATAAAGGTTTTCAGCCTGTCCCAGGTTTTGATGTAAATACCGCGCGGGGTAGGGAGGTGATAAGTCGGCAGTTCCATCAAAAACGGCGTAGGATCGCCTTGCAGCAGAGTGTGGCGCATGATCAGTCCCGTGCATACCGCAACCAGTATGCCGAACAGATACAGGCCGAACACCAGGTTTTGGCCACCGACCGGAAAAAAGGCGGCGGCAAACAAGGCATACACCGGCAGGCGGGCGCCGCAGGACATGAAGGGGTTCATCAGATTGGTCAACACCCGGTCGCGTTGATTATCCAGCGTGCGGGTAGCGATGATGGCGGGCACGTTGCAACCGAAACCCACTATCATCGGCACGAAGGATTTGCCCGGCAGGCCTATCACGCACATCAAGCGGTCCATGACGAACGCGGCTCGGGACATGTAACCGGAGTCTTCCAGCGCGGACAGAAAGATAAACAAAAAACCCACAATCGGAATAAAGGTAGCAACCACCTGAATGCCGCCGCCGATGCCGTTACTGATCAACACCACCAGCCAATCGGGCCAGTTCAGGGAAGTGAGCAGGGCGTTCATGCCGTCCACCAGCAAGGCGCCGACGGCTTGATCGAAAAAATCGACGAAAGCGCTGCCAATATTAATGGTGAACATGAACATGGCATACATGACCAGTAAAAATACCGGTATGCCGAGAAAGCGGTTCAACACCACCGCATCGATTCGTTCGGTGGTATGGCGGGAGACTTCGTTGAGCTTGCAAACCGATGCCTGAACCAGTTGATTCACCAGACCGTAACGGGCGTCCGCCGCCAGGATGTCGATTTCGTCGTCGGTTTCGGTTTCGATGGACAAGCGCAAATTCTCGGCAACCGCTTGCGCTCGGCAGCCGGCCAGTTGTTTGGCCAGGGTGTCATTTTCCAGCAGGCGCAAGGCCAACCAGCGCAAATCGTAATGTTCCGCCTGGGCGGTCAATTCAAGGTGCAAGGCCGAAACCGCGGCTTCGATGGCCGGATGATATCCGACCGATAAGACGGGCACCGTGGGCTTATGGCAAGCTTGCCGCATGGTTTCACGCAACTCCCGCAAACCTTGGCCGGTTGCGGCGACAACAGCGACAACGGGGCAGGACAACTGCCTGGACAATTCGTCGAGATCGATTTTAATACCGCGTTTTTTTACGGCATCCATCATATTCAGAACCACAATCATCGGTACCCGCATTTCTATCAGTTGCGAAGTCAGATATAGATTGCGCTCGATGTTGGAGGCGTCGATGATATTGACGATTAAATCGGCTTGCCTGGAAGCCACGAAATCGCGGGCGACTTTTTCATCCAGGGAGACGCTGTCGTCGTCGGCTTCCAGAGAATAAGTGCCGGGCAAATCGACCACCACGATGCGTTCGCCGTGAAACTGATATTCGCCGGTTTTTTTCTCGACCGTAACGCCGGGCCAATTGCCGACGTGCTGCCGGGAGCCGGTCAATGCATTGAACAGCGTGGTTTTACCGCAATTGGGATTACCGACGACGCCGACCGTAAACTCGTGGCTCATAGTTTTTCTATCATTAACACCGAGGCTTCGTTTTTGCGCAGCGATAAGGAAAATCCGCGTAGCTTGATTTCCACCGGATCGCCCATGGGCGCGAAACGGGTGATGGTGAACTCGGTTCCCGGCGTCAGTCCCATGGCTAGCAATTTTTTTCGATACGCGCCGCCAGCCTGATCAAAACCCACGATACGACCGGAATCGCCGGTCGCCAGCATCTTTAACGAAGTCATCATATGCAGCCTGTAGCCAGAAGGTTATTAATAATGGTTCTCATTAAAACCCAATATAACACATCAGCATTCGACGATATATATAATTATTTAATTTAACATAATATACATTATACGAAGTCAAAGACGCCGTCGGCGCGGATTTTGCGTTAGAGCCATTTCCTTTTTTTCGGAGACAATAAAATGGCACGTAAGAAAAGCTCTTTCTATCACACCCGCTGGAATCGTTGCGGTTTGAACGAAGCCCGTGCAGCCGAGGTAATCGGTTGCACGATTGACGATATCCGCCGATTCGATGCCGAAGGCGCTCCCATTGCGGAGCGCCTTTTGCTTTTATGGGACTCTAAACACGTGGGTTGCGATGGTTGGGACGGGTTTTTGTTTTCTCGCGGTGTTTTACGCTGGAAAAATCGACGGTGGACTCCGGCAATGCTGAAAGCCGTACACGACCAACGCGAAGAGCTGGACGCGCTTAGGCGCGAAATTTCGCGGCTCAAAACATGGCGCGGGTTATTCACATTTTCTGTGCGTAAAGCTGTGGATTGTGTACGACATCACAAAGCTAGGCGCGGCTTAAGGATGGATTGATTACTTTTTAGACAAACCGGTTAGAATCGAACCGCGCAGAACTGAAAGGTAAAATCATGAACAACACATCAAAATTACTGACAACTTTATTGTTTGTCGGCTTAAGCCAGCCGTCAGAAGCGGGATTCCTTGACGATTTTGTCAAATTCACCGCCGACCAATCGCAAAAAATAATTGCCGAACCAATTATCAAAAACATGGAAAAGCAACACAAAATCAAGACGGGGCTAGTGAAATACAACGCCGATGATGACATGCCGCCAGAAGCACACCGCGACATGTGGGGTTTAGTCGAATCCGAACACGGAAAATGCTGGTATCACGTCAAAACGTATAAAAAACTATGTGAACAAAAACAATGACTTATATTTTTACGACTGAGTATTTTTGTTAGATATTACACTTTGCCGTGGGGTAAATTAAAGCCGCTGAGTGTTCTGTTAGACATTACACTTTGCCGTGGGTTTGTCTTTTTATTTGTTATTTTTCAATGCGTTGCCTGATTTTGCTTGGGCTGTGGCCGCATTCTACCGTTGGAAGTTACCGTGGGTTATCACGGTAAAGTGTGGGTGTTACTAACACTTCCCACACTTTTTCGGCGGCGCTACCGCGCCACCGAAAAAGAACCCATATTGCCAAATTGAAACGCATTTTTTAATGCCTC
>NZ_JANIBJ010000010.1 GCF_024505185.1 Methylomonas subterranea | reverse complement strand
GCCCTTGGCTCGGGTTGATTATCGGGACTACGACTATTACGGCGACGTCGCCAACTGGAATGTCGTGTATTACCACAACAACCCGATTGGCACACCGATCAAAACCAGCAACCATTTAGGACAAATCAGCTGGAACGCCCAACTCGACCCGTTCGGCAAAGCCACGCCGGTTAACCCAGCCATCACCCAAAACCTGCGCTTCCCCGGCCAATACTACGACCAGGAAACCGGCTTACATTACAATATGGCGCGGTATTACGATCCGGCTATCGGGCGCTATCTTCAAAGCGATCCGATTGGGTTGAGTGGCGGCATTAATACTTACACCTATGCTTTAAATAACCCAATTCGTTACACTGATCCACTTGGGCTTTTGACCGTGGTCATTGTCAATAACAACACTCCAATTATTGGTACTCATGCAGGAGTGTACGTTGAAAGAAATGGAGATCAAACTTTGTTTGATCCTGGTGGTAGCTATCAGGCAGAGTTAAAAGGAAGTGGCGACACACTTACTGGAGAAGATGCAAATCTTCTGGGCTATATCCATTTCCAGCTTGAAGACGGCCCTGATGTCCAACTATATCCTTTCAATACGACCCCGGCAGAAGAGAAACGAATTCTGGAGAATATCTCTCAAGGTGGATGCTCAGTAGGGTTGTGCTCCACTTGCTCAGGCAGTGTTTTACAGGGAATTGGCCCATTCAAGAATTTGGGCGGGACTCCAACACCGTCCATATTGGGAAATGCACTACGCCAACTCCAGGGACGATAATATGATACGGTCCTTAGTAATTAGTTTGATAGCCATATCGATCTATACCTATTTTTATATAGATGTCTTACCAAGAAGGCTGGGTAATTATCAGAATATTTATCTAGCGGGGACATTTATTGTTATAGTTTTTTCTGGATTGATGTTTAGAAGACATAACCTTTGGCATATATTTTATTGGTCATTTCTTTCGCCAATTTGTGGGTCTATAGTCGGCTATTCAGCATTAACAATTAAGTTCTATTTGGATAGAGGCTATGTCTCTAAAGTAAGTTTTATTGATTGGCTTTTTGCTGCCACAGTCTTTGAATATATTCTCGTTGGACTATGGCTTATATCCATATTATTGTTTGTGCTTTCCTGGCTTGATAAATTTATATTACGGGAGCTTTGGTCTAAGAACTCGTAACCCATATGGTGATGCGGGGGCGTTAATACTTACACCTATGTTTTAAATGGGCTATGGGGTCAAATGGGCTACGGGGTCAGGTCTTGCAATCAAGCAAACATGATCTATCCTAACACCCATGGCAAGACCACTCAGATTAGAATTAACGCGATAAGGTGCGCAGCAGACTGCATAGGTTGTGCCGAGCTATGCGAGGCGCAACGGTCGCGACAGATGCGCCTCCTTACGTCGGCACATCCTATCGGCGCACCTTATCGCGTTATCTTCAAAGCGATCCGATTGGGTTGAGTGGGGGGATTAATACTTACACCTATGTGCGGAATAATCCTCTTACCCATATTGATCCCTTAGGTTTGTGTGACTGCACCCAGATTTTAGAGGATGCGCTTAATTTAAATAATGATTCAGGATATGGCTTTAACGGCAATTACGGCCCTGGTCCCGGCAAAAACAAATGTAATCTTTTTCTTGATAATGCTCTGAAAAATACAGATGTAGTACCTAAACGTTGGAGCGGTTTGGGTGGCCCAATTAGTGCGGGTACGTGGGGAGACCCAAATGCTTACATTCCTCATTTTCCTGTCACTGACAATCCACAACCCGGTGATGCTGTGGCAATTGCTTATCCCTATAGCAATGCTTCAGGGCATGTCGCTATCGTAGTTGAACCCGGAAAAACATCAATTGGTGCCGGGAGAGATGGTTCACATATCACCGGATGGCCTTGGGATACATCGCTGGAGCCTCAAGGTACACCTGTTTATAGGCATTGTGACTGTCGAAGAATTGGGCAATAAATATTTAAAACAGCTGAAACCATACATTATGAATGTTAAGAAAATTTTAATAATAGCTGTCTGTGTTGCCATGTTCGTGATGGCATCGGCTTTAGCATACAAAAAAGTAATTGTGGTTAACTATGGTCAACAAATTCCTGAAGCTTGGTCATCAGATTTTTCTAATATGAATTTTGGTGATATTTATCAAAAGATAGGGCCGCCACAAGAGAATTTGTCCGTTAAAGGTTTTCAAAATTGGCTGATTTATCATTGGTGGGGTTGGCAAATGTTGGAAATGGGTCGGCAAGATTGTTGTCCGCCCACATCCAAACCAACGGATATTTATTATATAGTTCATGTAAATGGCTGGTATGAACCGGCATATTTCAAGAAAATACGTTGATCAATTCAAGGACATTGGGGTCATGAAGGACATTGGAGAAGACATTGGGGTCAGGTCTTGCAATCAAGCAAATATGGCCTATCCTAACAGCCATGGCTAGACCACTCAGATTAGAATTAGCGGGCGGGTTATATCACGTGACGTCGCGGGGGAATGCGCGGAACGCGATATACCTTGATGATAAACGCGATAAGGTGCGCAGCAGACTGCATAGGTTGTGCCGAGCTATGCGAGGCGCAACGGTCGCGACAGATGCGCCTCCTTACGTCGGCACATCCTATCGGCGCACCTTATCGCGTTGAAACTGACGAATCAACAGGGGCAAATAATCTGGGCCGTCGACTACGACCCCTTCGGCAAAGCCTCGGTTACCCATGCCGGCACGGTACAAAACCTGCGTCTGCCCGGCCAATACTATGACTGGGAAAGCGGCTGGCATTACAATATGCAGCGGTATTACGATCCGGGGATTGGGCGGTATCTCCAAAGCGACCCGATTGGGTTGAGTGGGGGCGTTAATACTTATGCCTACGCCTACAACAACCCTTTGCGGTGGACTGATCCATCCGGGCTAGTTGTTGATTTTGATGGCCCTGATAAAGCTGTTCAATCCCTACAGAATGCCTACAATAAAATAAAGACAACTGAGAAAGGTCGTCAACTGTGTGAAACTTTAGAAAATTCACCTGACACTTATCTCATTACTAATAAGTTTCCTTACAAAATTCCTGGATTCAAACCCGATAAAACTTTTTATCATGAAGTAAGTAAAACTATTACAGTTGATCCTACATATCACCCAAGGGTGAATACAACCGAAGGCTCTCAGCCAGCCCCTACGGAATCAATTTTAGGGCATGAGATAGGTCATGCGGCAACGGGCATTGAAGATGATGGGCCAAATAGAATGAACAATGTTAATGCCAATAAAAACCCAATTAGGCAAGAGCTTGGCTTGCCAAGCAGGACAAAATACTGATGATAATATTTAAGTCATTAATTTTATTTGTTACTTTGCTAAGCATATCTGGAAGCACATTGGCTTGTAATCGTAGTGATATGTTGAAGGTTTACTTTTTCTTCTTTGGTGACGACACGTATTTACCAGTTAAGATCAAAGACTTAAAAAATAAACCAGATGGTTTTTTGATGTATAAGGACGATTTTTCTCAGCTTATACTTAATTCAAAGCCTGCAAAAGAAGATTGGTTTGAAAATATTAGAATGCGAGTAAAGGCAAAAGATGGGGCATATTTTATTAATAAAGATGGTGTAATCTATTTTAATAAATCAGTAATTGGGCAACTTGATAAAGAAGTTTTAAATAGCCTTGATTTTGGTTTTGGATTATATGAGTCAAAAACGTGTGCCCCCCTCAATGTTCGAATGATTGCTTTATTAGATCAGGGCAATAACACTCAAATTAAAGAATATCTTAATAAAGTGGGTGATTTGGCCGATTGGCGTACAACTGGTTTTGTAGGTTATAAAAAAGAAAAGCGGCAATAAGTTCCTGTGATTTGGCATTGCCAGCGTAAAAGGCGGAACCGGCCAAAGGTTCCGCCGACTGCTAGCCCTACATGCGCATGGATTGCCCAAATCCTTTATTCACCGTCAAGGTTTTAACCTTGCCTACAGGGCTATCAGCCGCCGAAGGCCCTTGATCGGTTGCTGCCGCGTCTTGTTCCAAGCGCTGTTGTTTTTCCCGCTCCATCGCCTCAATGTCACGCTGTAACGATTCTTTTTTTATCAACGCGATAAGGTGCGCTGAATCCTGACAACCTATAGGATGCTGCCGACGCAAGGAGGCGCATCGGTCGCGTATTATGGCTTTAGACACACCAGGCGGAACCGCTCACAGGTTCCGCCAAATTGTTTAAAACCCAAAGCCGCCGAGATCAACCCTCGGCAGTGCTGGCTTCAAATCAAATCTTCCTTATTACAGTTCGGATTCCAGACGAGTCCCTTAGCCTTGTCCGCCGCCTGCGTGGCGGCGGGCTCCGGCTTTTCGGCCTGCGGCGTCGCGAACTTGTCTCTCTTGGCCTGCCTTCGCGTCTGCCCCGGATTTAAAATCAACTTGTTTGTTGGCGCCGGGCGAAAATTGACCAACCGTACCGGTTGAAATTTGATCAACGCGATAAGGTGCGCCGATAGCGCCGATAGGATGTGCCGAGCTATGCAGTCTGCGGCGCACCTTATCGCGTTACAACGAGCGTAACCGACTGAGTGCCGTAAGGCAACAGCGGCAGCAATGTGGCTGAATACACCTACAACGCCTTCGGCGAACGGGTAAAAAAGACCACGCCAACCGCTACGACGCACTCCCACTACAATCAAGTTGGGCAACTGATCGCCGAAACCGGCGTCAATGGCAGTCCGCAAAAAGAATACATCTATCTCAACAACCGCCTCATTGCCTTGGCAACACCAGCGCCTGATCAGCCTTGCGGGTATGCATCGCATACCATTGGGCTACAATGAGTGCGCATCTGTCGCGAAAACCGCATCGATTCCGGGCGGCCATTTATGTTATGACTAAAGTCTTCTTCGTCGGTTAATCGAATATCCGCATGTGAGCCAGTTTGCTGAAGAAGCCCGGCGCGGCGTTGCCGAGCATGTCGTTTTCGACATTTTCAAATACCACCACCGAGCGGCTGTCCATCGGATAAAGCGGCTTTTTCAGCGGCTTTTGCTGCTCGGGAGGGATGATGTCGTGCGGTGACTTTAGGGAGGTATCCACCGCCAGACACCAGGTCCTATCCGGCACGCTGGGCAAGTGCAGATCGAATTTGTCGTCGGACATGTTCATCACCACGTGCAAATCCGCGTCGCCTTCCTCGAGGCCGGCCAGCGTGAAAGCCAGAAAACGGTTGTCCGAATTGTTCCAGGCCGGCGGTTGGTCAGGGGTTATGCCGTGCCAGGTGATATCCGCCATGCCCCGGTGCTCCAGGATGCCGCCGGTCAGGAAATTGCGCCGCATCAGGGAAGGGTGGCGTTTGCGCAGCTGAATCATTTGCCTAACAAAACGTAGCACGTCGGCATTTTGCTTGCTGTCCGCCCAGTTCAGCCAGCTGAGTTCGTTGTCCTGGCAATAACAGTTGTTGTTGCCTTGCTGGCTATGCAGAAATTCATCGCCGGCCAGCAGCATGGGTACGCCGTGGCTGAGCAATAAAATGGCAAAGGCGTTTTTGGCTTGCTTGCGTCTGAGTACATTGATGGCGCCGTTGGCGGTGGGGCCTTCGGCACCGCAGTTGTAACTCAGGTTGTTGTTGCAACCGTCCCGGTTGTGTTCGCCGTTGGCGGCATTATGCTTGTGGTTGTAACTGAACAGGTCGTTCAAGGTAAAACCGTCGTGGCAGGTAATGAAATTGATGCCGCTGATGGGCAGCCGGCCCTGATGCTGGTACAAATCGCTGCTGCCGCAGATGCGGGTGGCCACTTCGTTGGCAACGCCGGGATCGCCGCGCAAAAAACGCCGCAAGGCGTCCCGATACATGCCGTTCCATTCGCCCCAGCGGTAACCGGGAAAGCTACCAACCTGATACAGGCCGGAGGCGTCCCAGGCTTCGGCGATCAATTTGGTTTTGGCCAGCTTTTGCGACAGTTCTATGCCCCATACCACCGGCGGATCCTGCATGACCTGGCCGTCTTCTCCGCGCGCCAGCGCGCTGGCCAGATCGAAACGGAAGCCGTCGACGTGCATTTCACGCACCCAATATTCTAGGCAGCTGATGATGAAGTTGCTGACCAGGGGATGGTTGGCGTTGACGGTGTTGCCACAGCCGGTGTAATCGTGAAAAATGCGTTTGTCGAACTTGTCGGTCAAATAGAAACTGTTGCCGGTGATGCCCTTGAAATTGATGACCGGGCCTTCGGCGCCGGCTTCCGAGGTGTGGTTAAACACCACGTCCATGATGACGCCGATGCCGGCCTTGTGCATGGCCTTGACCAGATCGCGGAATTCGCGGATGTGGCTGGCCTGCTGCGGGGTGACGCAGTAGCCGGGGTGCGGGCTGAAGAAGCTGTGGGTGCTGTATCCCCAATAATTGTGCAGTTGTAGTTCGGCGGTGTGCGGCGGCACGTCCTGCTCGTCGAAAGCCATGACGGGTAGCAGTTCGACATGGGTTATCCCCAAATCCTGCAAATAGGGGATTTTCTCGATCAGGCCGGCAAAAGTGCCGGGGTGTTTGACCTTGGCGGACGGGTGGCGGGTAAAACCGCCCACGTGCAATTCGTAAATGATGGCTTTTTCGCTACGGATTGCCAGTGGAACATCGTTTTCCCAGTCATAGCGGTCATCCACCACCGCCGCGCGCATGGCGCAATGGCTGTTGTCGCCGGGCAGGCAGGCGGCGGCGCGTTGCCAAATTTTATCGCTGACCGCTCGCGCCCAAGGGTCGACCAGCAGTTTTTCCTTGTCGAAGCGCAGGCCGGATTCGCGGGTAAGCGACGGGCCGTCTATGCGCCAGCCGTACCAAGTGCCGGCCGGCAGTTTTTCCACAAACACATGCCAGGAAAAGAAGGTGTGGTTTTTGTTTTTGTCCAAAACGATGGACTGGAAGGGGGCCGGGCTGTTGTGATGGGCAAACAGCAATAATTCCACTTGCGTGGCATGGCGGCTGGAAATCGAAAAATTGACACCGTCCTCGCTGAATTGGGCGCCATGCGGATACGGACTGCCGGATCGTAAAGTGTACTTTTTATGCATGGTATTGGATAAACGCATTTTTTGTTGCTCGTGATTCTACTGCAAATGGGGTCGATTCGGGCCTTATCTTGCGCAAATAATCGGCAACAGGTAGAGTTTGAGCCTATTCCTGCCCGCGTTTGCGTTAAATTGCGGTTGTTTTTGCAGGCTCGTATCGAATCGAATCAACTTTTCAGGCCGCTAATGCCCTTTTCGAGCTCAGACGTTCGTCCGCCTATCGTGCTGTCACGGCAGGAAATGTGCATTATCGGTCAACACATCAGCCGCGATTTCTCGCCGCGCCTGTTTGCCAGCCGGGTGGCGCCAAGGGCCAACAGTCGCTTCACGCCAAGGGAATTGCTGGAAATCAGCCGGCAAATCAGCCGGGAGTACTCGCCGAATAAAGCCAGCCATCGGGCGAGACTGGTATTGCTGCCGGTGTCGCCGCGCCGCCTGCATGTCTATTGGCATATCGCAAAAGGCTTGTCGGCGGACAGCCCGAACCGGCCGGACCAGTCCGGCGCCATGACCTTGCGCATTTATGCCGATGCTAAAGCGTCCTCGAAGCCGCTCGAGCGGGCGGATGCCGAACCGGCTTGGTTCGATCTCGGCGTCAGCGGCGCGGATGGGCAACGGGATGTCTGGCTGCCGGAAGCGTTGGCAACTAGCGCCGACGCGCGCTACCGCGCCGTCTTGGGCGAAAAGGCCGGGCAAGGGGAGTTCAAGCCGTGGGTGTATTCGAATACGGCCTCGACGCCGCATGCCGTCAGGCCCGATCGGCGGGCGGAACTGCCGGACGCCATGCTTCCGTTTATAATGCCGGCCTTGAATAACGCGGCGTCCGCCGGCAAAACCGCCTCCGGTCAAGGAAAGAACTTTCACGATGAATAAAGGCTATCTCTGCATCGTTCTGCATGCGCATCTTCCCTACGTGCATCATCCGGAATATGACAGTTTTTTTGAGGAAAACTGGTTGTTTGAGGCCATCACCGAGTGTTACCTGCCTTTGATCGCCATGCTGGACCGCTTGCAGCGGGACGACGTGCAATGCCGGCTGACCTTGTCGTTGTCGCCGCCGCTGATGACCATGCTACGGGATGAATTGCTGCGCGAGCGCTACTTAAGGCACCTGTATAAACTGCTGGAATTGGCCGGGAAGGAGGTGGTGCGCACCGAAGGCCAGCCGGCGCTACAGGAATTAGCCAAGGGCTATCGGCGGGCTTATCTGGAGGCCTTGCATTGTTACCAAAACCATTATCAGGGCGATTTGCTGGCGGCGTTTGCCAAGCATAGCCGTGGCGGCCGGCTGGAATTGATCACCACGGCGGCTACCCACGGTTTTTTGCCCTTGCTGAACGTCAGCGAAGCGGCGGTGCGAACCCAGATTAAAGTCGGCATCGATAGCTTCAAGGCTTGCTTCGGCTTCGCTCCCGCCGGCTTCTGGTTGCCTGAATGCGGTTTTTATCCGGGCCTGGAAGAGCTGTTGCGGGATGCCGGCGTGGCTTACTTTTTTGTCGACAGCCACGGCATCATGGATGCCAGTCAGGCACCGCGCGATGGCGTCTATGCGCCGCTGGACTGCGGGAACGGGGTGATGGCCTTCGGCCGCGACCCTGCATGTTCCCAGCAGGTCTGGAGCGCCGAACAAGGCTATCCAGGCGACCCGAATTACCGCGAATATTACCGCGATATCGGTTTCGACCTGCCCTTGGATTACATCGCGCCCTACATCCTGGACGGGGATACCCGCATCAATACCGGGATAAAATATTATCGGATTACCGGGCGCGATGCGCCGGTCAAGGCGGTCTACCAGCCGGACAGGGCGTTGGAGACCGTCCGTCGGCACGCCGAGGATTTTATCGATCAGCGTCGGCGGCAAATTCAAGCCTTGAGTCCGGCGATGACCCAGCCGCCCATGATCGTCGCGCCCTACGACGCGGAATTGTTCGGGCATTGGTGGCATGAAGGCCCCTTGTGGCTGGAGCAGTTGCTGCGCTTGGCCGGCCGGGAAGATAGCGGCCTGCAAACGGTAAGCTGTAGTGATTATCTGCAAGGCCAACCGGTGCGGCAGCAAGCCGTGCCGGCCATGTCGACCTGGGGCGACCAGGGTTACGCGGATTTTTGGCTGAACGAGACCAACGACTGGATTTATCCCCTGCTGCATCAGGCCGGCAACGAAATGGAAAAAATGGTCGGCGATCTGACGGCCTTTAAGGTCAGCGAACTGCAAAAACGGGCCTTGAATCAGGCCTTGAGGTCGCTATTGCTGGCGCAGGCTTCCGATTGGCCCTTTATCCTCAAGGCCGGTACCACGGCCGAATATGCCAAGAAACGCTTTACCGATCATTTGGCGCGCTTCAATTATCTGCATGAGTGCATACGCAAGAATCGCATAGACGAGCGCTATCTGACCGCGTTGGAAGTGATGGACGATATTTTTCCGGATATCGATTTTCGCGATTACCGCCCCAGCAAGCCCAAGGAGTAAACCATGGCCGCCATTGAATGTTTAGCGGTGGAAAACACCGTCGCCCGCAAAAAAACCGGCAATCAGCAGGTCATAGCGTTTTTACTGGCCGTGGATAATCTGGATTTCGATAAGCAGGTCGATGTGGCGTGGGCGGGTGCTGATGGCGAGTGGCATACCCTGTCGGCCCAATATCTGGGTCCGCACGGCGAGCGGCGCGAGTTTTGGCGGGCAAGGCTGGTGTTAAACGGCAAAAGCGGGCGCGAGCTGGCCGGAAACATCAGTTTTGCCCTGCGCTTGCGCTGCCGGGCCGGGGAGTTTTGGAATAACAACGGCGGCTGGAATTTTCAATCCAGGTCGGGCAGCGGAGTCACTTTGGGACGCGGTGTGCAGGTGCAGAATCTGGCGATACACCCCAAGTTGGATCAGGGGCAGCAGTTTCTGCAAGTCAAGGTCGCGGTCGACCCGGAGGTGAGGGCGGAAAGCGTGATTCTGCATTGGACGGACGACAATTGGCGGCACACCCGGCAAACCGAGTGTCATCGCAGCAGGCGCCTGAAGCAGCGCGGCGCTCAGGTCTGGACGGCCCGTTTGAAGGTGGAGGAGGCGTTTGCCTTGCGTTACAGCGTTTGTTGCCGGACCGCGCCGCGCGACATTTGGGACAACAACGGCGGCAAGGATTACAAGGCCGCTCGCGAGCCGTTCAAGGTAATGGTCTTGAATCTGCATTGTTACCAGGAAGAAGGGCAGGACGATAAGTTGTCGTTGATCGCCAGGGCCATCGACGAACAGGCGGCGGATGTAGTGTGTTTTCAGGAAGTGGCCGAGCACTGGAACGACGGCCGGGGCGACTGGGATTCCAATGCCGCCAATATCATCAACCAGCGTCTGAAACGGTCCATGCATCTTTACACGGACTGGTCGCATCTGGGTTTCGACAAATACCGCGAGGGAGTGGCGATATTAAGCCGCTATCCCTTGCACAATGCCCAATCCCGCTACGTTTCGGACAGCGACGACGCCTTCAGCATTCATTCCCGCAAGGTGGTAATGGCGCGGGTGCAAGTACCCTACATGGGGGAGGTCAATGTGTTTTCGGCCCATTTAAGCTGGTGGGAAGACGGCTTTCAGCAACAATTCCAACGACTGAGCGAATGGGCCGACAGTCTGCGCGACGCATCGGTCAGCGCCACCCTATTGTGCGGGGATTTCAACGTCGCCGCCGGTTCCCTGGGCTATAAACAGGTGGTCAACGGCAACCAATACGAAGATCAATATCTGGCCGCCAATCACAGCGGATTGTTCGAGAAAGTCTTTCGGGTCAACGATGTTCACTGGGGCGATTGGCTGGCGGACGATTACCGCATCGATTACATCTTCATGAACAAGCACAGCGGGCTGCAAGTGACTTCCGCGCGGCTGTTGTTTACCGAATGGGATTACGGCCGGGTGTCCGACCACGTCGGCTACTTGATGAGCTTCGAGCCGAAATAGCAATCGGCGATTTGCCGAAGGGACTATCCCCCGCGTGCAGGGGGGGGATAGCTGTCGGGCATGATTAAGATGTGCTTGAAAATACCTTTCCGCATTCTGTTCCCCCTCCCTTCGGGAGAGGGATATAAACAGGGAAGTTATTACAGGCGAAATCCTAAGTGTCGGTTTCTTTGGTGGTGCTTATGGAAGCGCGCCCGCTTGCTCAAGCCATTCTTTCCGGCGAGCAGGCGCGTTCGGCCGGCAATGCCGCGCGTACTTCCTTGATCAAAAAGCGTTTCAGGCCGCGCCCCAAGCCTTGGGTCAGCAGCGGCAGGGCGGCTTCCTTGCCGACGAAGCTGGCCGGCTGTTTGCCGTTGCGGTATTTGGCCAGGGCCGCGCGCGCGGAAGGGCGCAGGTAACATTCCGTGCCGCGAGGCAAGGTGGAATCCAGATCTCTCAGTAGATGGGGGGTTATTTTATTCATGGCATGCTCCAATCTCCTTGCGGAGTGTCGAGTCATCGTTACCAGGAAAAGAGTCTTTTCCAGACCTGTTATTTTAAAAAAATAACGTGATCAAATTAGCAATTTCGATTCAAAAATCAATCGATTTTTTAGACGGTTTTTTGATGCGAAGACTTGACAACGGTAAAACGGCCATTCCATGAAGCGGCAAACCTGAATCCCAAGGCCAATTGGTGCATAATCCCTTAACTGATTTATTCCGGACAACGATATGCAAGTCGCAGAACAGTATGCAAAACCCGTATTCGGCAAGCTGGGGGGCTATTTCCAGCGCGTAAACGATTTCAAGGATACCTTTAATCTGCGTTGGGGCAGGCTGGAGTTCGATATGTTTCACGGCATGTCGGCCAATCTGAAAGTGATTCTGTGGATTTATCGGGACAACGTTTGCGAAAAATACATTGTCGATACCGATGCCTACGATATTCAATGGGACCGGCACAAGCGCGCCACCCGGGATTTTTTCATCCTGCCCAGTTCGGCGCATTTCGGCAAAATCAACTGCATCAAGTTTTCGTTTATCGTGCATCTGGGCGAACACTCCATCGCCTCGCGTAGCGAATACATCTTCATGGACTGGTATCAGTTGCAGGACGGCAATCATCAGCAGCGCACCATTACCGACGAACACGCCACGGCCAATTATTACCGCACCTACGAGCTGAATCCCGGCGAACTGCAAGCCGATGTGGACTGGTACAACCATCACTTTCATTCGCTGAACCTGATCCCGAAATTCACCAAGGGCCAGCAATACCATCCCTACCACCCCAAACGCTTTATTCACGATCATATCGACAAGGTGATCATGGCCAAGCGGGATAATCCCAACCGGCTGTGTACCATTAAAGTCAGCGTGGACTGCATAGACGACAACGACTTTGTGAATCATCTGATCCACGCCAGCCATCAGGGGGTGTGGGTGCAATGCGTGGTGGATTGGCGCAAGATGACCTTGACCAACAGTCAGACTTACGCCAATTTGAAGCGCTCCGGCATTGAGCTGATCGGCGTGTTCTGCACGCCCAAGCATCATTTGATCGAAGTCGAGCCCGACATGCATACCAAGTTCGTGATTTTCAATGACGAAGACTGTATTTTGGGCTCGTTCAATATCACCTTCGACCGCTGGTGGGCCAACTGGGAATCCGGCATGACCTTTCATTCCAAGGGCGTGTGCCGCTTGCTGGACAATATTTTCCAAAGCCAGCGCGGCGGGGTGATCCAAAAATACGGCATCGACCCGCTCAGCCCGTTCAACCTGTTGTATACCTTCGGCCGGCACACCATGGCTAACGGTAAGGTCTATCGCCCGCATCACGCCATTCTGGCGGAAATTCACCGGGCCCGGCATTCGATCAAGATCTGCCTGTTTTTGATCGGCGATTTGCTGGGAGACCATCACGACAGCGTGGTGAATGCCTTGATACAGGCCAAGGAGCGCGGCGTGGACGTGCAGATTCTGTTCAACGGCCATCTGGCCCGCCAGGGCCGTATCGGCGTGGAAAGGCCGATGCACGAGGAATTGAACCGGCCCTTGTTGCCCGCCGTGCAGCGCTTAAAGTGGGGCGGAATCCGGGTAGGTTTGGTGTACGGGCAGGACGATCATCCGGTGCCGTATTCGCCGATACATTCCAAGTATTGCGTGATAGACAATTACATCGTCATCGAAGGCAGTTTCAATTGGTATAACACTTCGGTGTTCTCGCACGACTTGATCGTGGTGGCCGCCAACCACGATGTGGCCAAACCTTATCTATACGAGTTCGATCAAATCCAGCGCTCATTCCGGGTCTATTACTGAAATCGGCGCGGCCTCGGTCGGCAAGGCCGCCAGAATCGGCGCGTTGCTTTTGAACAACGCGTGGCAGGCGCTGTTTTTCTTCAAGTTCAGGTTACGCAAACTGGCCAGGGTGATCGAAGCCGACAGGGTATCCCCGCCCGGCAGGCGCAAAATCACTTCGGCGTCCACGCCGTCTTGCAGTATGCGTATCACCCGTCCTTTCAGGCTGTTGCGGGCCGACAGCGGCGGCAGCGTTTCCACGGCCAGCATGATTTCCGAGGCATTGACCAGCACCAACACCTCGCTGCCGACGTCGAGAGCCAGGGTGCGCCATTCGTCCAGGGTAACGGACGCGACCACGTGATCGCCACCTTTCAGGGACACGCGTACTTCGATGCTTACCGCGCCGATCGCTATTTCGCTAACTCTGCCGAACAGTTGATTGGTTGCGCTGGTTTTGACGGCCAGGGGTTTTAGCAGCAGCAGCATGTCGGGATCGTCGGTAAGCTTGCGATTGAGTTCGGCCAGGAAAGCCCGATGTTGCTGTTCCAACTGCGTGAACAGATTCAACAGGGCTTTACCTGCCGTGGTCAAACGCGTGCCGCCGCCCTTGCTGCCGCCGGTGGCGGTGGAGATCAGCACCTTGGGCGCCATGTTGTTGGCCCGTTCTATGATCTGCCAAGCGCCCTTATAACTCAAGCCCGCCAATTTCGCCGCCTGGTTGATCGAGCCGCTTGCTTCGATCGCTCTCAGTAAGCTAAGCATGCGGGTATCCAGCATGCCGGCCAAGCATAATTGGCCGGTAACCCAGTGGTAATCGGGATGGTTGTCTTTGTTCAGGGTCGAATCTTTGGCCATATTGCTTGGATATGATCGGCGCGTTCTTAGTGGTTTAAACGCCGAATCGCGGTAATAGTCGGGTTTTCGCCCATTAATTGGGTTTATACATGAACCTAAAAAATCAGTTGAGGCGCGTGGAAACCGTTCGTACCCACAGGGCATAAATGGCGAGCCTGTCGAACCATGAGCGGTTTTCGCCTTCTCGCCCATTTTGTGAGCCCATCAAAATCCCCTCCTACCCTTCGACAGGCTCGGGGCGAACGGGATTTTGATGGGCTCGACTGCGTTTTTTAGGATGCGGGAATCTTACCGCAGTCGGTAAACAAAGTAGAAATTTGTCTGCTCCACCGTGCCGAAACGTATCGTGACGGAAGTGGATTGGAGTTATCCGCTGTATCGGCAAGGCTCGGTCGATGTCGGCCAGCGCAGGATAGATTTCGGAATGGCATACGAATTCTGATGGTCCGCTTGGGACGCTCGGGGGATGGGAGAGATGTCGTGTGGCGGGATTCGGGTAGGCTTCGCGGTTTCGGCCAAAAGTGGACAGATGGTTTTTATGGCGAAGGTCTGTTGATTGATCTAAAGCCGCCAGCCGTAATCCCAAAAAGGTGCGACTGCCTATAGGTTGTGCCGAGCCATGCGAGGCGCAACGATCGCGAACGGTGCGCCTGACGGCAGCACCCTATAGTCAGCGCACCTTATGGCCTTCCCGAATTCGGAAACAAACTGTAATGCTCGCTCGTGTTGATTTATACCGTAGCTGCTATTGAAATCTGGGCAGTCCCAGTGTTGAGCAATTTGGTTGTAAGTAGTGGCAGTCTGTTCAGGAGTCATGATTTCAAATGCCTAACGCCAGCCATAACCGGGGGCAAAATGCTGCAAAGGGAGGAACGACCGGCGCAGTTTTTTGACATCCGAGTTTATGGCATTGTTAGGATCCATTGTCATGCTAGTGAATGCAGCCTAAGTAGTTAATTCCAAACCTATTTCTAGCTACAGCAGCAAGGTCTTCTGTGCAAGTACTTGCGATATACAGGCCGTAACCATCAACCATGAAATAGGGATTAGGGCCGTAGGGCGGATAAGCGAAGCGTCATCCGCCGATAAAACCGTCAATTTTCCGGTTCACCCACTTCCAACAATGGCAAGTCCAACCCCGCCCAATTTAACGGATAAATATCCATCTTGACCAAGCGATGAAAACTTGAATATGGCCAATCCTTAACTGTGACTGCCCAACCATGCTTGACCGGGTTGTAATGGATGTAATCCATATGTGCCACATAGTCGGCATCATCGATAATGGTATGTTCCCAAAATCGACGTTGCCATATTCCGCGCTCGTGGCGTTTTATTCGGATTGCTGAACGATATTCGGTTTTAGGTATCGCTTTCGAGAACGCTTTTTTTATCGCTCGCCATCGGTTGGAATATTGATCGTCGCCGGCCGGTAATGTCCAAATCGCATGCATATGATCAGGCAAAACCACCCAAGCATCGATATGAAATGGCTGCTTTTCCCGGATCACTCGCACCGCTTCCCGTAACTCTGCAATATGCTCGATCAACAGCGACGATTTCCGTTCGAGCAAGTTAACGGTGAAAAAATAGGTGCCGCCAGGAATGCGATTGCGTCGATAATTTGGCATGAAAGGAGTTTAATTGATTTGGCGGATGACGCTACGCTTATCCTCCCTACAGCCAATTTGAAATGTTGAACAAACTGCCGGGATTAATGGGTTCTTGTAAGGGCTAAACCAGTCATTCACCAGAAACTGGTGCCTGACTCTTTCGGGTCGTGACAAGACGATCATGCCTTACTCAACCCGGAGTAGAATCCGAATGCCAATGAAATAACTGGATTCGACATAATGCCTGGCGGCTTTCATTACATTCTTGATTTTGCAAATAGCCCTTTATTTTTCGAGTCCGTCGATGTATTTGCCCAGTTTTTTATCCAATTTGGTGGTGTGCATGGCAAACCAGTCGAACATGAACACTACTACGGCCTCCAGATTGATGCGGTCGGTGGCATAGGCGTGGATGCGGTCGTCCAGCAAGGTCAGTAATTCGGCGTGCTTTTGTTGATGGGCCGGATATTCCGGATAGCCGGTTCTCAGCATGATGTTTTCTTCACTGAAAAAATGGAAATCGGCGTATTTTTTAACCTCGTTCAGTAGCCGCATGCACCAGGGTTTGGGCTCGTCGGTTTCCGCCGCCAGCGAAACGCAACGCACCAAATCCAGAAATTCCTGGTGTTCGTGGTCGATACGCGCATGACCAACTTCCAGGCGTTTGTCCCAGCGAATGTCGATTGCCATGAGCGTACCTCGTATAGGGTTGATGTTTGGGTCAGCGGTTCAATACATGCAAAACCGCTTGTCAGCTTGACTGATAGGGTGCCAGCGGATCGGCGCCCAGCGTGCCGACCAAGGCTTGCAAATAGTCCGGCGACTGCAGTTTTTCCAGTTTTTCCGCGGCCTGTCGGCGGCGTTTTTGCCAATAGCCTTCCTCGGATTGAGATGGGTGGCCGCCATCTTGCAACAGTTTGTCCAGATATTCCACATGCCGCCGCCACAGGGCCACGTCGCGCTGTTGCTTGATGCTCAGCCTTTCCCGGTACCAGTCCGAATTCAGCAAATATTCCCGGCCGAACATGGCGCGTATGTCCGGGTGATGCGCGTCCATGCCCTGGTAATGGCCCAGTGCCATGATGTGCAGCAAGGCGCGCAAGGGCGGACAGGCGTCTTCCACGCTGCCGTCGTCCAGATACTGTTGAGCCACCCGCTGCTGGGTTTCGACGATGTTGTTGACGCCGTCGACGAATACGTCCAGATTTTGCAACTCGGGTTGCAGAATGTCGTCGGTAAACACCGCATAGGGGTTATCGAAAATCTTGCCCATCAGGCCGTGCACGAAGTGACTGGTGATACGGTAGCCCAGCCTGCTGGCCAGCACGATATTGCCCTTGTGCTCGAAGTCGCTGAGCGGTTCCAGATAGCCGTGTTTCAACAGATATTCCGGTTGCCGCTCTTCCTTGGACAGACGCGACCAGATTTCCGGAATCAGCAGGCTGATATCGTGATCGACGCGGATGTCCGGACCGATATGGCCGGCGGAGCTGGAAAAGCCGGGGTAGCCGGTCAGAATGAAGGACACCAGGGCATTGTTCAAGTCGGCGGTCGGCCGCAAGGCGTTGAACGGGCCCTTGGTCAGCGCGCCTTCGCTGCCTGCGCCGGTGGTGGAAGGCGATTTGCCGGTCAACGAGCAGATAAAATCCATGAACAGTTCCGGTAGGTCCTGATAATGAATCGGGTTGTAGACCGCCAGGGCGCGGATTTTGCCGTCGGGCGGATTGTTGCGGCGGCCGGTCAGCACGGCGTCCACCGGATGGCATAACGGTTGATTGAGGGGGATTTTGCGATGCAGGCGGGCGCCCATTTCCGCCACGTATTTGCGCATCGGCTTGATCAAATCCAGCCGGGTTTCCAGATAGCGCGGGTTCTTGGAGGGTTTGCCGTCCACCAAGCGCGGGTGCGCGGACGACACCACGTAGGGCTGATGTTGCCTATAAGCCTCGCTGAGCAAATCGTGCATCGGCGGGGTGAACTTGGAAAAGGTCAATACGTCTTCCACCACCTCGGCCAACTTGGTATGGTCCAGCGGTTCGAAATTGGCCATAAAATTGCCGGGCGCGGACATATTGAGTTCGGTTTGTTTGTCGTAACCGGGAATGACGGCGTCGTCCGGGCGCTGAAACAGCCGGTATTCGCAGTTGGCGACCAGTTTGACGCTGCGGTCGCGCGCGTCCTGGGCCAGCCAGGGCCGTATCGCCGACGACGGTACCACCACCGAGGCGCTGATGTCGTCTTCCATCTGCACTTTTTCGCAGGCCAGATAATCCTGCCGCACTTTAAAAGTGCGCCAGCCGCCTTCCAGGTCGAAACCCACCCTGAGATAGGTGGCGACGATCTTGCGTTGATCCAGCTTCAATTCGTGCCCCGGCGCGCCGTCGATAACATCGACCGATAAATGGTCGCGCCAGTTTTGGCCCCATTCGTTGCGGTAAAAACGCTTGATCAAAAACACCAGGGCCATGATGCTGGGCGGAATGGCTTTTAACCAAGCATTGAATTCGGCGGTATGGCAGGGCGATGGTGTCAGCAGTTTGATCACCGAGCCCAAACTGCGTTCTTCGCTGAGGATGGCGCGGGTGGGATCGTGGTCTTCGTGTTCGAAGCCGGGCAGAAAGCGGCCGGTGTAATCCTTGTCGAAAATGGCCTGTACCCGGTCCAGGTCGCGCTGCAGATCGTCGACGAACAGCGGGCCGTAAATCACTGCGTCTTCGATGGATTTGGATATTTCCGATTTGCCGCCGCCGGACACCGTGCAGGGTTTATGGCAAAAAGTGCCTTCCGCCACCGTGCCGACCAAGCGCCAGGAGGGGGCGCCGGGGTGTTTGCACATTTCGATTTTGTAGCCGTTGGGCTGGATATAGATTTTGCCCGGTTGCAGGCGGATAGCCTGGCTTTTGCCGTTTTTGACCCAGGTGATTTTCTGGCTGTTCAGATTCATCCGCAAGTCCTGCGGCACATAAATCACGTCGGGAAAACGGTTATCGATGGCGTAACCTTCCGGTTGCACGGTCATGACGGCACCGTAGCGGTAGGCCATGTCGTCGAAGTCGTAACCGGGTTCGCGGGTCAGGCTGCCGACGCCGAATTCGTCGCCGTGGTTGAAGCGGCGGAAAGCCAGGGCGCCGCCGGCGTGCTCCTCTTCGGCGGAGCCGAACAGATTGGCGGCGTAGCTGATTTGGGTTTTGACTTCTTTTTTGCAGTAACCGTAATAGTTGTCGGCCAGCAGGGTGACGATGACGCCGGAAGCGTCGCGGGCGCAGAGTTTAAAGGCCTGGCCGTTGTTATACAGTTCGTCTTCCCGTTGCCAGCACATGCCGTCGGCGCGTTGCCGCTCGCTGGCGTCGTCCCAATGCGGCAGGCCGACATCGATTTTGCGCAGTTTGGCCAGATGCGGGGCCAAAATCACGCAGCCGCTGTGGCCGCTCCAATGTTCGAAATCCAGCGCCGCGTCGCATTCCGCCAGGGCCGGGTTGCCGCCGTTGCCGAAAATGCTTTCCACGAAGTCCAGATTGCTGACCAGATTGCCGGGGGCGAAAAAGCGGATTTCCATGGATTTTTCCGCTTCCATGCCGGGGATTTCCGGACAAATCACCGGGCGCAACAGCAGGGAGGCGAACATGCGCGCCGGCCGCGGCTGGTTGGCGGTGAAGGGGACGATCAGCATGTCCGCCGGCGGCTGCAGGGCCTGCTCCAGCATTTTGGCGAAGGTCAGCTTGGGTACCTGTTTTTTGTCGCCGGGTACCGGCAGACCGCCTTCGGCGATATGAAACGAGCCTTCGGTGGTGCGGCGGTCGCTGGCGGGATTATGCAGCACGCCTTGCTTGACCCGGTAACTGGAGACGATTTCCGATTTGAATTGGTCGGCGCCCAGCGGCAGCGACAGTTCGCGGGCCACCCCGTGCCTGTCCAGTTCGAAAGTCATGGTGGGCAGCGAGGGGATTTTATCCAGGCCCAAATCGGCCAGATAGCGGTCCAGGAAATTCTGGATGCGGCGGTCGGCGGGGTATAAGGAGGTGCCGGCCAACTGGCGGTTTTTTTCCAGATAACTGTTCAGCAAATCCTGCGCGGTTTCCATGAAGGCGGCGGACTCGGCATCGTTACAGGTGGGTTGTCCGCAGGATGCTAGCTTTAAATTGATGTAAAGATGCAGTTGCTGCCTGATGCTTTGCTGGTCCTGACTATCCGCTCCAAGACCCAGCGCCCGTAACATATCCATAATGTCCCCCCGTGGTTGGTTGATTGATTGCGGCATGATATAGCAATCTTGCCGGTTTCGGCATAAGCCATTGCTTGCTCGAGCCGGGGTGAGATTATTCACCGAAACGGCTATTGTCTATTAGAGCCTGATTTTACCCGGCTCGGCGGTGGACGGTATATTTGTCGAACCGGCGGGCGGGCGAGGCGGGCTTGTCGGATGGGCGGGCGGAACTGTGCTTATTTCGCGCCCTGGTCAATCCAGGCCGCGATGCGGGATACCTCGGCGTCCGCGAGTCTATGGCTGTTCGCCATCGGCATATCGGTGCGCGCCCCGGAAATGATGGCAATCAGCGGACTTTGGCCGCTCTGCCCGGGCCAAACCAATGCCGGGCGCTCGGCGTTTTTGAAAAAATCCTCCCGGCTGTCGACCCTGAAATCGGCCAAGCGTTGCCGTGGGCCGTGGCAATCCAGGCAGTTTGCGGCAAAAATTGGGTAGATATCGTCCCAAACCAGCGCTTTGGCCGGCTGCTGGCTCGCTTGATCCGCGGAGACGTCATGATTCCGGGTGGCGATTTGATCCCCGCCGGCCGCGGTTGGGCAACAGGAATCCGTTAGCGTTTTGACATCTCTTTGGGCAAGCCAGCCGAACAGGACAAACAGAACGGTAAACACGCAAAGAGTCCCGATTCCGCTGCGCGACAGGGAGGGCTGGGTGGTTTTTACCCGGTGGCAACGCTTGCCTATGACCGTAACAATCCAGTTCCAGTGCAGTGCCATATGTATCAACAGCACCAGCAACAGTCCGAGACTTATCCAGAAATGAATATCGCCCCATTGATGCCTGCTGAAACCCCATAGGGCCAGTGTCTTGTTACTGCCCGGCGGCAGGGGGAAGCGCAATAAATAACCGGTTGCAATCATGCCCAAAAACAGCAGGGCCGCCAGCAGATCGATCAGGATATTGACCAGGGTTTTATTCATGTTCCTTCACTTCTGCCCGATACGGACTTATTCGGTTTTTTTATTGGCCTTGTGCCAGCAAAAGCCCGCCAGGGCGCTTATTCCGGCCATGCTCGCGAACAACAGGCTGGGATTTTGATATAAGGCATCGATGAATGCGCCGATGAATTTCGGCATTCCGCGATAACAAGTGATATCCATGCTGGGCTCCGTAACAGTGTCAAAGCGCTCAGCTTATGAGCAAAAGTCGGGATTGTCCAGGACGGGTGTTGCCCAATGAAGCCGAGCCATCCCGAGTTGCGCCAAGCGTTCGTAATGCGCGCATCCGGATTCGAAAGCAAGTCAACCCTCCGTATGCACGGAGTTTACAGGCAATAAACGTTCATTTCCTTCCAGTGACTATTGAAGGCCATATCGGCGTGCTGAATGTGATGGGCCCAGTGGCCGATGAATGTCTGTAAATCCGCCGCTTGCCAATGGTCGTCCGCTATTCTGCCGGTCATGGCCTCCAGTTGTTCCCGCATCAGTGCATGCTCCTGGCAGTGGGATTTGAGCAAGTGAAAGCCGGTGCCATGCATCAGCCTTTCTTCTGCGGCGAAGTGCTCTTGCACATGTCGCTGTAAATCGGACAGGGTTTCCAGCAGGGTTGTTTTATGCGTGGCCGACAATAGTTTTTCCGCCAGTTCAAAAAAATCCCGATGTTCCCGGTCTATTTTTTCATCGCCCAGCGCATAACTGTCCTTCCAGACGAAATGCGCCATGCCGCCGGCCGATGCGGGTTTTATGGCGACGTTCAATCTGTGTTTGGCCAGATTGGCCGGTGTTTCGGTCCGAGGTTTTTTGTGGACGAAGCATTGTCTGGCCGTGTGATAGGCCGTGTCGGTAAAAAAATTGGCGTACATTTGGGTCAATTCGAATTTCCGGTACGCGGCCAAGGGTTTGATGATTTCATCGATGCGGCGGGTATTGGCTTTATCGTTCAACAGTTTTGCCAATTCAAGCGGATTGCCGATATAGCTGTCGACCAGATGCTTGACCTGGGCGTTAAAAATTGAGTGCTGTTTGTCCAGCACCTTGTCGACCAGTCCCATGTGCCAGGCTTTTCTGGCGCTGATGGGCAGGCGTTGTTCGGTGATGTCGGTGGCCGGGGCTTGGCCGACCCGCTTGGGCAACAAGTAGGTCCAATATTCGGAACCGTACAGTTCGCCCATGTTTTTATAGTGCGGATTGAACACCACGCCTTCCCGAGCCAGGACTTTATCCGGCGCAATTGCCAGAATGGCGCCGCCGGCGCCGGCATTGCCGCAAACGGCCGCTACCGTCACTTTATCCAGGGTATTGATGATCTGTGCAATCAGGTCGTTCATGGCATTGATGTTTTGCCAGGATTCTTCGGCCGGGTCTTGCGCGGCTTCGATTTGATTCAGATGGATGCCGTTGGACCAGATGTCTTCGCCGCCCATCAACACAATGGCTTTAACGGGCAGGGTGGCGACATGTTGATAAACCGAAAGCAGTAGCCGGCATTGTCCGGTGCTCATGGCGCCGTTATGAAACGCAAAATAAAGGTAGGCGGCCTCGCCCTTTAGTTCGTACCAGACTTCCTGGCAGGGCAGTTGTCGGCCGGGCGCGTGATAATCGATGGCGATGGTTTTGATGGGTTTGTCCCGCCAGGCTTGCAGGCCGGGCTTCGGCTTGGGCCAGCAGTCTTTCAAGGCCTGGACGGCCGGCAGTTTGATGTCGTTATGGTCGGCCAGCTTGGGTTTCAGGTGCCCGATCCAGACGGCACCATCGACCGTTGCGCGGCAGATGGCTTGATCGGTGGCGGCGATAATATCGCCGGCCTTGCCGCGTAGAACCGTTTCCGGATGTGCATTGAACAGATAAAACGGCTGGCCGAAAATGTCATCCAATACGCCGGGACTGCCGTCGGCGGCCCGGATGCGCCGCAGGATGTCGGTGGTTTTAGCCGTTTTCCAGTCGATTTTTCGGTCTCCTTGCTTCATCTGCGCACGCAATTGTCCCTTGATGCCGGGTTTGCTGTAATCCAGCGGTTCGGCTTGAAAACCGGCGGCGTCGAAATAGGTCAGGGCCTCCCACAGGCACTCGACGGCCGTCTGTGTCACTTCCCGATTGAACACGCTGCTTTTACCGGCCGCGCGCAAGGGAAAGGTTTTGCTGGCCCAAATGGCGCCGCTGTCCATTTCCTCGGCGGCCTCCATCAGGGTGACGCCCCATTCGGCTTCGCCCTGCTGTATTGCCCAGTCCAGGGAAGACGGGCCCCGGTCGCCCTTGATGCCGGGATGCACGATCAGGCAGGGATAATGTTGGTAGATGGTGGCCGACAAGCGTCGGGTCAGGAAGGGGCATAAAATCAGATTCGGTTGAAACAGCTGTACGCCTTCCAACAGTTGGGCGTCGTTACCCAAATGCAGCTCGACCGATACCGCGTAGCCTGCGTCGGTCAGCTCGGTATAAAAGCGTTGAGTGAGTCCCGAAAATGCCGTGGAAATCAGTAATATTTTCATGTCGGTCTCCTTAAGAGGACTATTTTTGCGCTGTCGGTAAATATTGCTTGGCCTGGGTATTTAAGATTGCCGGGCTTAAGCGGTCGTCGAGCCGCTGAAACGCGCGCGGTAATTTTGCGGATTGACTCCGAGTTGCCGGATGAAGGCGCGCCGCATGCGCTCGGCGTCCTTGAAGCCGGTTTGTTCGGCGATGTTTTCCACCGGGAGCGAGTCGGTTTCCAGCAAATAGCGGGCGCGGTCGATGCGGGCCATTTCGACAAATTTGGCCGGGGTCATGCCGGTTTCGGCGGCAAACAGGCGGGCAAAATTGCGCGGGCTCATCGCCAGCCGCTCGGCCAGCGAGTCGATATTGAGCTCCTGCCGGATATGCTGCATGATCCAGGCCTGCAGGTCGCGGATGTCCGGGCGGTGGTTGGCCTCGACCGTCAAATAGTCGCTGAATTGCGATTGGCCGCCGGGGCGTTTTAAAAATACCACCAGATAGCGGGCCACAAACAGCGCCAGGTCCCGTCCCCAGTCTTCCTCCAGCAAGGCCAAGGCCAGATCGATGCCGGAGGTGATGCCGCCCGAGGTGAAGATGTGGCCGTCCTTGATGAAGATATAGTCCGGTTTTACGCGCACTCCGGGATAGTCGTCGGCCAGTTGCTGACAAAAATCCCAATGGGTGGTGGCGTTGCGGTCCGCCAGCAGGCCGGCTTCGGCCAACAAAAACGCCCCGGTGCACACCGATACCAGGCGGCGTACCCTAAGGCTCATGGCCTTTATCCAATCCAGTAACGCGGTGTTTTTTAGAATGGCCTCGATGTCGCCGCCGGGTATGATCAAGGTATCGAATTCGGCATTGGGGTCGCCGTAAACATTGTCCGCTAGAATCCGCAGCCCGGACAGGGTCGTGACCGGTCCGGGCTGCTCGGCCAGCAACTTGAGGCTATAAATGTTTTTATCGGTGTAGCCGCGCCGTATCAGGGTCAAATTGGCGAAATTAAATACTTCGAACGGACCGGTAATATCCAAAACCTCGGCATTCGGAAACGCCACAATGCCTACTGTGCGGGTTTTATGGCTGAAGGTATCGGGGTTGGACAAGCTGAAATTTGTCATGGCTATGCCTCATGTTTCGTGACGCACTAACATCATGTGAAATTCCCTTGATGCGCGCAATGACAAAAATCCCTCGTTTTCAGCCAATTCAGTTTCGGACTGCCGGCCGTCAACGCTCGCGCCAAAGGCGATGGATTTGGCGCCCGTTATGGCGGGCTTGTGTTCGATTTTGCCGGCTTGGCAAGGGTGCGGAGTTGATGGGTGCTGATTTTGGTGCTTGAGGCGTGACCGAGTCTAAATCGAGCAGTCGGCCGGAGTTTTCTTAAAAATTATAAAAAACTCTTATTTTTTGCGGCATGCGGTTTGCTTTGTTTGGCTGTTTTTTTGCGGGCAATATGATTGATAAGTTTTTGTTAATAAGTTGTTTTTATTGGAGTTGAGCGTCTGCTTCCGACCTAAAAGTGGTGGCGCTTACTGTTGAATTGTATGAAAATAAAAAAAAGTATCATACAATTGTCGCCGAATCGGCATGCGGCGCCTAGATGGAATAAGGATGCGGCTGGAAATAAATCCCGGAATTCGGATTGTTACGAACGGCGCGATGATTACGCCCCTCTTTGACAAAGAGGGGGTGGGGGAGATTTTTAAAAAATCCCCCTCGATCCGCCTTTTTTAAAGGAGGAGGTCGTTTGTAACTAAATCCTAAGTCCAAAGATTAACTGTGCGGGTGGAAGTGGGCGTGTTGGGCAAAGTGCAAGCCGGCGATTTTTACCGGAATCAGGTTCAGCGCGCCATGCCGGATGCCGGTTTCGGCGGCGAGTTTTTCGGCCAGCGCGCGGATTTGCTGGGTTGGGCCGCGTAGAAACAAGGTCTCCAGGCAGTCGTCATGATCGAGATGAACATGCATGGAGGAAACCACCATGTCGTGGGCTTGGTGTTGCAGATGGGTTACCCGTTCGGCCAGATTGCGCTCGTGATGGTTATAGACAAACGAGAAGGTGGCGACGCTGTATAGGGTCTGGTCTTGATCCAGCCTTCGGTTTTCGATTTCCTTCCGGAGTAAATCCCGGACCGCTTCCGAGCGATTATGGTAACCGCGCGCTTCGAGCCAGCGGTCGAAATCGGCGGCCAATTCGTCGCTGAGGGAGATGGTAAAACGTTCCATGGGCCGGCTCCTGTTTTTATTGTTATCGGTGGGGCGAAATTATAACGCAAGGCTTGACCTGGCAGGCCGGACGCACAGCGTGGCCGGCCGAGTCAGCGATTTAAATTTGGTTTTTGAGGGCTACATGCGGGCTGGAGACTATTCACACGATCATTTCGGCAAAACCGTCATCCGCATTCAGGTGGCGATTGCCTGTAGTTTATTGTTGATGTTGCCGGCCGCCAATTTTTTCTATCCGACCGATTACGCTTTGAAGGCCGGCATTCACGGCATCAGTGCCATTTTGGCCGTGGTGGTCGGTACCTATTTGACTCATCGGGCCATTCCCTTGGTCAAAGGCATGCGGGTCCGGTTGGAATCGTTACGTCATTGGGTCGCGGCGGCCACCCTGATAAATTTGGCGGGCGCCGTCAGCGGCAACTGGATTTACATGCGCTATCGCGGCCAGGACGGACCGCGCGATTGGATATTGGAACGGGTCCCCAATTTTCATAACGTATTGATGGAATTCAAGGAATTTGCCTCATTGTTCCCGTTTCCGTTGATGTTGTCCGCCGCTTTCATGCTGTATTACTACGGTGCGTCGCTGCAATTCCGGCACGATATCGGTCGCTTTGTCGGCGTTACCATTTTGGTTTCGTGGAGTTTTTTGCTGCTGGGTTTTGTGGCGGGCCTGATATTGGCCAAGTTACGTTTTGTTTGACGAGGAAATGGGCGCGATGCAAGAAGATACCGATCCGCAAAAACTATACTCCGGCCCCTTGGTGGCCGCCAGTCTGTCGCTGTTGCTGGCATTTTTGACCTTGATGGTCAGCCATCATATTTCCAGATTGACCAGGGAACTGGACAACATCGTGCATGCCTATGGGCACTGGATACCCGGTTCGACGGGTAGCGGTCCGGACGGCAGCATAGGTTCTTATTCCGGCAAGGAAACCTTGGCGCTCGGTGTCTGGCTGAGCAGTTGGCTGATTTTTCATTTTTTATGGCGCAGACAGGAATTGTCCGTACGGGCCTGGACGCGGATTTTCGTCATCGGTTTGCTGGCGATTACCCTGGGATTTTTCCACCCCCTGTCCGATCCTGTCGTGTTGTTTATCGCCGGCTTGTTCGGGATAGCGTAGTGGTAAGTATGAAAAGAATGGTGTTTAAATCCTTGACGGCCTTGTTGCTGTCGGTCCTTAGCCTGACAGGTCGCGCCGAAGGCGTGCTGTTAAAATCCGACCCCAAAAACAATGCCGAAGTGTCGAATTTCGACGGCACCGTCAAACTTTGGTTTAACGGTAATGTCGGTCAGCGCTCGCCGTCCATCGTCGTCGTCGACGGCAAGGGCAACCGGGTCGACAATGGCGATACCCGGCTGGTGCTGGGCGAACGCCACCGATTGACCGCAAGCACCAAACCCTTGCTCCCCGGCCCCTATGCAACGCGCTACAGGGTGATCACCGAAGACGGATTGATCGTCAGCGGGGTCCTGAAATTTTCCATCGTCGATACCGCCGGAACAGCGGAGGTCAAGCCATGAAATCCCGCCGTTATTTCCCGGGTTTGCTTTTGTTGCTCGCCGGACTTGGCGCGGCGGATGCATCGGTGCCGCTGGGCGGTAACCGCAAGGGTGTGGGCGGCAGTTACGACATGTATGGCTGCATGCAGAGCAACGACTACTACGTAGTCAATTTCGCCGCCTATCAGCTCGATTCGGACCGGGCCGCCGGTGCCGGAAACCTGCCGGAAGCCGAATGCGTCGATATTCCGGCAACGGGCAAAACCCAGGTGGCCATCGATCTGCTCGATCTGGATCTGCGTAAAAAGCCGGTGGGATTGAAGATACTGCGAGAAGACGGCCAACCCTTGGTCGAACTGCCGATGGCTGTTGTCAAACAGGGCGTGCTGTCGACCACGGTGGATTTCAAAGCTCCCGGTAATTATCGGGCGGTGTTGACAGTAGACGACACCGATCTGCATACGCAACCCGAAGTCAGCGCCCTGCATATCCCACTGACCGTGGCATTGGCCAGCGGACAAAGCGGCGAAAAAAACGGTCTGCTGGTGCTGTTCGTCATCATTGGCAGCCTGGTTGCCGCTTTGGCCTACTTTTTACCTCGGCTGCTTAAATCTCAGCCGCTTGAGCAGTGAAAAGTTTTTTCATTACCGGATTGTCAGCATGAAAGCTTCCCACGGTTATTTGGCGTTGTCCTTAGTGCTATTGCTGAATGCCTGCGGTAACGCCAATCAAATCAACGCCAGCAGCATGAAAACGGCGCATAAATCGGCGACCTGGATCAAGGAACATTTGCCGGCCAATCAGCGGGTCGAGTTCGAAACGGCCTATTGGGCCCTGCGCAAGCAGCTAATGGACGATGAGGCATTTCTAAAGGCGCTGGATAAAAAAACCGCGGTCGATATTATCGAACTGGCGAAAGCCCAATTTGCCGCCAGCAAAGCCGCGGGAGCCGCCGATGTGGCGGCTTACGACAGTTGGGAACAGATGATGGCACGGCAAATCGAGCAGCGCGGCCTACAGGATTCCGGCGCGGTCGATCCCAAGGACAAAAAAGGCTATCCGCGTGTCGATTACAAAATGCACGCCATGTGAGCGGCTTTTGGCTTGAATTTTTACTAACAAAATCAGGAGGCGGAAATGACGAAAAAGGCAGTTTTTTTTCAATTATTCGGTTTGGCCGGGATGGCAAACCCCTTGATTGCCGATGCCCATGCTTGGCATTTTACCAGCGAGGTTAACGGTTTTTTCGCCGGCATGCTGCATCCATTGACCGGTTCCGACCACATCATCGCCATGCTGGTGGTGGGTTTCTGGATAGCTCGCGCCAGCCGGCGCTCGCTTATGATGTTGCCCTTGCTGGTTGTGGCAATGATGATCATCGGCGGCGCTTTAACCCTGATTCCCATCGAGATTGCCCATGCGGAAAATATCATGATCCTGTCTGCCGGTCTGTTGGGTCTGATGTTGCTTTTCAATGCCAAGGTTTCGCCGCTTATAGCCGCATTGGTTGCGGGTAATCTGGCTTTAATTCACGGCTACGTGCATGCCTTCGACATTTGGTTGGACAGCGATGCCATTGAGTACGCCCTGGGGTTTGCTCTATCGACGCTGATGGTAATCGCTGTCGCTATAGGCATGAGCAAGGTGTTGGAAAACTATGCGCCCGAGCTGGATGGTCCGGTCAATAGTCGATAAACAGCCGGATGGGTCGTGCCCGCCGGGTTTGTAATAACAATGCCACACAGATACAAAATAATAGGAGCTCGAAAAATCAGTCAGTAATGTCATGAAACCGCTAAACCCTTAAATATATTCATTAAAAACAGAGTCAAGATATGTCATTTAAAAAAATTTTTACCGCTGTCATCCTGTCGTTCGCCCTGTTCGGTTTATCCTCTTCAGCCTTCGCCAAGGAGACTCATAGGACCGTTCCCGAAGTATTAAAGGAAGTGGATGCCAAAATCCAGATCGTGCTGGATGCGATTCCCGCCGGCGATGCTCAACAGGTTGCAACCTTGATTAAAGATGTTGCGGAAAGCGCCAGCGAACTTAGCGCCAACTATAAATTCGAATTCGAACGCGACAAAGTCGTGCTGAAAATGAAAAAAGCCCGCGAATTGGCTAAAAAATCCGACTTTGCAGGTGCCGAGAGCGAAATTAAAGCTGCCCGCGAGGGATTCGCCAACCTGAAAAAATACATGTAACCGCGGATATGGCGTAACGAAACATACAGCCATGGCAGCCTGCCGTGGCTGTATGCCCGCGCCAAGATTATCTAATCAAAAAGAATTTTTTTCAGCGCCGTCAATGGGCCTGAATCATCCCCTGAGCCGGATTTTTATTCTTGAAAATCCCCGCGGCGAATTGCAACATCAATCTTACCCTTGGCGGCTTTCTTTCATGGGCGGTAGCGGGCCTGCATGAGCGTTAGGATCAATTCATGCGATTGTTATTACTGGAAGACGATGAACTGCTGTCCCGCGCGCTGAAAACGGATTTGGAGCAAGCCGGTTATATCGTCGATAGCGTCCGGGACGGCGAACTCGGCGAATTCATGGGCGCGACCGAACACTACGACGCCGCCATACTGGATTTGGGCTTGCCGAAAATGCCTGGACTGGAAGTGTTGAAACGCTGGCGTCTGGCCGGCAATGCGATGCCGGTCATCGTGTTGACCGCGCGCGATGCCTGGCACGAAAAAGTCGACGGCTTCAAGGCCGGTGCCGACGACTATCTGGGTAAGCCCTTTCATCCCCAGGAATTGTTGCTGCGCCTGCGGGCCATCATGAAACGGGTGCACTGCTTCAATCAAGCGAATTTGAAACTGCTGGGCATCGAACTCGACGAAGACGAGCAAACCGTCTCGGTGGATGGCGGGCCGGTACAAGCGCTGACGGCCATCGAATTCAGATTGCTGCGTTATTTCATGCTCAATGCCGGCAAAGTGCTCAACAAGATACAACTCGGCGAGCATATCTATAACGAGTCGGCTGAGCCGGACAGCAATGTAATCGAAGTGTATGTGAAACGCTTGCGCAAAATCGTCGGCGGCGATCTCATCCAGACCCGTCGCGGCCAAGGCTACGTTTTCGGAATCAAGCCATGATGCCTTTGCGCAAACGGCTGAGTCGCGGCCTCGGCGCGGTTCTGTGCCTGGTTTTCGTGGTGCACTGGTTCGCCGCCGATTGGGTGATACGGACGGTGGCGGAAAAGCAGATAGCTAACCGGCTGGCGGACGACGGCTATTCGCTGATGGAAACCCTGGCCGCCGGCGAGGACGATAGCGTGACCTTCAACGGCTTGCGTATCAGTTCAGTGTACAGCCGTCCGTTGTCCGGCCATTACTACCAGATCAAGGTCGACGCCCGGGTTTATCCGTCGCCTTCATTGCTCGATTTTCCGCTGCAAACCATGGCCATGGGCCCGGAGCAATCCAGAATCTACCATCTAAGCGGGCCGGAACAGCGGCCCTTGTTGGTGCTGGGACTGGGCATGGTGCGATACGGGCACAGGATCAATATCAGCGTTGCCGAGGACCTGTCCGCCGTGGACCACGATATTACGGCGATACGCATGGCCTATTTCGGTTTGAGTCTGACGATATTGCTTTGCGCGCTGCTGTTGCTGGGCTGGGATATCAGGCGCTCGCTGTTGCCGGTCATATCGGTGGGCGGCGAACTCGAACAGGTTTCCAGCGGGCGGCGGCAACGGATCGACCCGGATGTGCCGGCCGAGATCGTTCCGCTGGTGTTGGAAATCAATCGGCTGCTGGAATTGGTCGTGCGCCGTTTGCGGCAATCCCGCACCGCCATCGGCAATCTGGCACACGCATTGAAACGGCCGGTGGCGATTTTGTACAGCATGACCGCGGAGTCCGCCTTGCAAGATCATCCGGAATTGCGCCGGCAACTGCGGGTGCAGAGCGAAATCATTCACCGTTGCATCGAGCGGGAACTGAAGCGGGCGCGAATTGCCGGCGATCCACATGTGGCCACCGTCTTCAATCCCAGAACCGAACTCTTTGCGCTTAAGAAGATTTTGCGCTCCCTGTACAGCGAAAAACCGTTGGATATTCAAATCACCGCGCCCGACCGGCGGATACGTTTCGACCGCGAAGACATCATGGAATTGGCGGGCAATCTGTTGGATAACGCCTGCAAATGGGCCCGGCAACGAATAGATGTCGAGCTGGAATATACCGACACCTTGCTGATCCGCATCGCGGACGACGGCCCCGGTTGCGACGAGGCCGATGCCGGCAGCCTGATTCGGCGCGGGAAAAGACTGGATGAGTCGGTGCAGGGGCATGGACTCGGCCTGTCCATCGTGTGGGATATCGTCAATACCTACCAAGGTCGATTGAATGTCGGCCGCAGCAAATCCTTGGGCGGCTTTCTGGTCACGGTGGAATTGCCGCTGCATTGAAAATTTCCCGGCTATCTTCTGCGATGGCCTTTTTTCAGTTTCGATTCAGGTTGCTTGGTTAAATTAGACGCGCATTTAGGGCTCCTTGCCTAATTCTACTTTGTTACATTTAAAAACCGCCGTCATGCCCGCCTGGAAGCGGGCATCCAGCGCCATGGATAGCAGGCTTCGATCCATTCATGGCGCCTGGATTCCGGCAATCCCCGCCGGAATAACGAATTCCTTCAAGAATCTGACAAAGTAGAACTAATAACTTCCCTATTTATATCTCTCACTGCAACCCTCTCCCAGAGGGAGAGGGCACTGAATGCGGAAGTTATTTTAGGCGGAATCCTTAGCTTAGCAGCGCGTTCTCTCGGCGGCGGACCGGCGGGTGGAAGTTCCGATGGAACGGCGCTTTCAATTTCAATCGCCATGAGGAAAAAAATGAAGCGGAACAAACAGGGGTTCTTAGCGGTTTTGCTGTTGAACATCATCGCGCACTGCGCGGTTGCGGCCGAATCGGATCAAAATGGCAAACGTCAACAGCATGAGCCGGAGGCCTTGCCCAGCGTGGAAGTCGAGGAAAGCGTCCATAAAGCCGAGACCTTTTCCGGTTCTACCTCCGTGATCGACAAGGACGTTCTGGAACGCGATCAGGTTTTCACCGTCAACGAAGCCTTGCGCAAGGCCCCGGGCGTCTACGTGCGCGACGAAGAGGGTTTGGGTTTGCGGCCGAACATCGCTTTTCGCGGCCAGAACCCGTTTCGCTCGACCAAGGTGCTGTTCCTGGAAGACGGCATTCCGTTCAACTTCGCCCCGTACGGCGACAACGACATTTATTTCCACCCGCCCATCGAACGCTACGACGGCATAGAGATTTACAAGGGCGCCGACCTGACCCAATTCGGCCCGCAGACCATCAACGGCGCGGTCAATTATCTGACGCCCAGGGTGCCGGTTGAACCCGGCGGCTTTGTCAGTTTCATGGGCGGTAACCGCGACTTCCTTAGCGGGCATGCCCGTTACGGCGGCATGCTCAAGAATGTCCAGGGCATGGATGCTGTCGGTGGCGTGGCCGATTTCCTGCACAAGGAGTCCATGGGTAATCGCGATAATACCTATGCCACGCTCGACAACGCCAATCTGAAAGGTATCATCGATTTTGATGCCCGCAACCGCCTGACCCTGCGCGGGGATTTTTTTTACCAGGATGAGCAAGGTGCCGCCTTCGGTTTGACCGATGCCGAATACCGCAATATCGGTGCGAATTACAATCCGGACAAAAACGCCAGTTTTATCAACGATCGCTGGGCCACCTCGGTTACCTGGGAGCACAGTTTCAACGACGACGTGTCACTGGAAACCAGTTTTTACTGGCAGCAGTACGAGCGCAACTGGTGGCGTCAGCAGAATCAGTTTCCGACTGAAAATCAATGCGCCACGCGAGGCATGGCCGGCTATGTTACGGATCGGGAAAACGGCGTGCAGGTCGATATGGATCAATGTAACTACAATGTCGGTCGCTTGCGGCAATACGAAGCCTGGGGCGTGGCGCCGACTCTGCGCGCCAAACACGATCTGTTCGGCATCGAAAGCCAACTCGATGCCGGCTTCCGAGCGCATTTCGAGAACCAATACCGGCGCAGGGTAGTGGTTAATTCGCCTTATGCGGAAGACATCAGCAACGGTTCTACCCGGCAAGAGCTTAACGAGCGCTATGCCGATGCCTATTCCGGCTTCTTCCAGAATAAATTCATCTGGGATGAATGGACCTTTACGCCGGGGGTGAGAGTTGAGTCGGTCAGTTACAAGGAAGTGAACTTCATGAATAACAAGCAAGGGCAAAACAGCTTGACGGAAATTTTGCCGTCGTTTGCCATGACTTATTCGCCCGTAGACCAGGCAACGTTCTTTTTCGGCATCCATCGCGGTTTCGCGCCGCCGCGAGTCGAAGACACCATTAATCGTAGCAGCGGGGCGCCAGTCACTATTGGGCCCGAACTGAGCTGGAATAGCGAATTCGGCGTCAGAACCCGGCCGATGCGCGGGGTGAAAGCCGATTTGACATACTTCCACAATGATTTCGACAGCCTGACGGCATTGGGCACCATCGGTGGCGTCGATACGCCGGTGGCGCAAGGCAAGGCCTTGTACGAAGGTATCGAGTTGATGGCGCGGGCCGACTTTGGCGAAATCTTCGGTTCCGATCACAATCCCTATGCGCAAGTGGCTTATCAGTGGCTGCCCAGCGCCGAAACCACCTCGCCGTTCCGTTGCGTGGATGACAGTGGGCAGGCCTCGGGCACCGGGGTGAATAACACCTTTACCAGTTTTTGTCCGGGTGGCAACGTTTTCGGCTCGGCGGCCGGCAAACGCGCGCCCTATGCATCGGAAAGCCTGTTGACCGCGACCTTGGGTTATTCGCACGCCAATGGTTTCGATGCGCATCTGGAAGCGGTGTTCGTCAGCGAGCAATATGCCGATTTCATGAATCTGCATAATGCCAACGATTTGCCGCTGGATGTCGCGCGGCGGGATAATTTAATCAAATCCGGCCAGTTCGGCAAAATCAACGATTATGTGGTGGTCAATTTCGCCACCTCATACAAAGTGCGCAAGGATTTGACCCTGTTTTTCAACATGAAAAACATGCTGGACAACACGTACATTGTCGACCGGGTACGCGGTATTCAACCGGGTATGCCGCGTTTGGTGCAGGCGGGCTTCAAATACGAATTTTGACCGGCAGCGCATTCAAAATTGGACACACGGTAAAATCGGCCGCCTTCCCAAGAATAAGGTCTCCCGGTCAGGGGGAGTTATTTTTTCGCACCATCCCGAATTGGGTCTTTTTTGAATTCGATAATTCTGCTTAAATGGCCGGCAGATATTTTAGGTCATTAATCCGCAGAGAATTAACATCTTGAACCCAGTTTCAAACCTCAAAACCAGCCTGCTCGCCGGCGCTTTTTTATTGCTGACCAGCGGGGCCGCATCCGCGCGTTACGCGGCGATAGTCATCGATGCCGACAGCGGCCGCATTGTGCACGAAGTGGAGTCCACCCAGCGCTGGTATCCCGCTTCCCTGACCAAGGTCATGACGATTTATATGACATTTGCCGCCATCGAGGCGGGCCAACTGCATCTGCGCGATACGCTGAGCGTGTCCGCGCACGCGGCCCGGCAACCAACCTCCAAATTGGGATTGCGGCAAGGTCAGGCCATCAGCGTCGAAAACGCCATTATGGCCGTCACTACCCGTTCAGCCAACGATGCCGCCGTGGTGTTGGCCGAACGGCTGGGCGGCAGCGAGTCTCGGTTTGCCGCCATGATGACTCAACAAGCCCGTAGCATGGGCATGTATAACAGTTCCTTTCAAAACGCCAGCGGATTGCCCGACGAGGGCCAGATCAGCAGCGCTCGCGACCTGGCCTTGTTGTCCGCCGCCCTGATTCGGGATTTTCCGCAATATTACCGCTATTTTTCGGCCACCGAATTCGCCTATAACGGCCGGGTTTTGCCGAATACCAACAAGATCCTGAAAACCTATCCGGATGCCGACGGCTTGAAAACCGGATTTACCTGCGGTTCCGGTTATAACCTGATCGCGTCGGCCCGTCGCGACGGCCATCGTCTTATCGGCGTGTTGCTGGGCGCGCACAGTAGCGCCGAGCGCTTCCAGCAAATGGCCAATTTACTCGATCTGGGTTTCGAAAAATCCCAGCTCGGTGCCTATGGCATGCCGGTGGACCAATTGCGGGATGCGAATTTTACGCCGCCGCCGTTCCAACTGTCTTCCAATCGCTGCGCGGGCAGCGCTGCACAGATGGGCGCCGATTCAAGTTCCGGCGCTGCCGATCCCATTCGAATCAAACCCGGCAAATCCACTCGTTTGGCCGAAAATCGGCCGGTAAAGACCGCCGAAGCGAAAAACCGGGCAGCCGGCGGGCAATGGGCGGTGATGTTGGGCGACCACGGCCGCAAAATCGATGCCGATGTCAACTTGAAACAAGCCCGTTACGCCTTGGGTCCGGCGGCAAAAAGCGGCCAGCCCCATATCGTCAGGGTCAAAACCAAGGGCAGAATGTTGTGGCGCACGGAGTGGATGGGCTTGAATTCCAATCAGGCCAAGGACTTCTGCAAGAAAATACGCTCCAAGGGACAGAGTTGTACCTTGTTGCCTGGCTAATAGTGCCGCCCGCCGCGTAATGCTGATTCAGCCTTGCTGTTTTGCAAGGCGTTCAGTATCGGTTTTTACTCTGAAAGTCATGGTGGGAGCGGCGCATAGTCGCGATTCGCAAGGCCATCATCGCAACTGTGCGCCGCTCCCACGAGACTGCCTTTCATTTGCCGGGGTGATGCCGCTTTTTCATGAGCGTTAGGGGAGCGCTTTAGCCGTGCGCTGCCGGCTATGGCATCAATAATGCGGCGGCCTCTCGTCGGCCAGTCCTGGGCTGGGTTCGGCCCGGGCCAGGCTTTTAAGCTTGTCGTGCAGTAATTTGCAGGTTTCTTCCAATTTGCCGATTTGTTTTTGTTGCTCGGCAACCACGCTATTCAGGGCTTGCAGCAAGTCCTCCTGGTACGCTTGCCTGATTTCCAGTTCGATAATGCGTTCTTCGTTCATGATGTTGACGACGTAGGGATGTTAGTCACATTCTAATGGAATTTTGCCCGGCCGTTGACACGCCCCGAAAAATCTCGGCTATGATAGCCCCACCATCAACCACAGCGAGGATGCGACAATGACAACGATCACTGATCCGGTCATAGGCCGTTGGTATAAAGATTTCGAAAATAACCTCACCTTTAAAGTCGTGGCGATAGATACCAAGGATGAAGCCATAGGCGTGCAATATGCCAATGGCGATCTGGGCGAGTACGACAATGACGCCTGGTATGCGTCGACGTTCGACTATATAGAAGATCCGGAAGACTGGAGCGCGCCGTTCGACGATTTGGAGCCGGACGACTTGGGATATAGCGATCCAGACCGGCACGCCCGACCGGACCAGGAAGATTTGGATATCAGCAATTTTTTGGATTGAGTAACGTTTTATGAAAATGACCCCGCAACAATTTCTGGACTGGGAATCCAAGAGCATCACCCTGTTGGCCATGTCCGGCGCCGGCAAAACCACGTTGTCCAGCAAATTGCCGCGCGACAAATGGTTTCATTATTCCGGCGATTACCGCATCGGTACCAAATACCTGGAAGAGCCTATTCTGGACAACATCAAACAGCAGGCCATGGGGGTGCCCTTTTTGCGGGACTTGCTGAAATCCGACTCCATCTATATTTGCAGCAACATCACGGTCGACAATCTGGCGCCGGTGTCCAGCTTTCTGGGCAAAATCGGCGATCCGGCCAAGGGCGGTTTGAGTTTGGCGGAATTCAAACGCCGGCAGGCCCTGCACCATGAGGCGGAAATTGCCGCCATGAACGACGTGCCCGAGTTCATTCACAAGGCAGAAGCCATCTATGGCTACAAACACTTCATCAATGACGCCGGCGGCAGCGTTTGCGAATTGAATTGCCCGGAAACGATAGAAAATCTGGCCCGGCATACCTTGCTTCTGTACATCAAAATCCCGCCGCATCTGGAACAGACCATCATCGAGCGAGCCAAAAAAGATCCCAAGCCGCTGTACTACCGGCCGGAATTCGTCGATGAAAAGCTGGCGCTGTTCATGCGCGAAAGAGGCTTTACCTCCACCGAGCAGATCGATCCGGACGATTTCGTTTGTTGGGTGTTTCCCGAGTTGTTCAAGGCGCGGGTGCCGCGTTATGAGGCCATTGCCGAACAATACGGTTACACGGTCGATGGCGACGAGGTGGCCAAAATTCGTAATGAAGACGATTTCATGCAATTGATTGCGCAAGCGATTGCGCAACAGCAACAGTGAGCGGGTTGTCGCAATGCCCTTAGTTGCCCATACCGATTTGCCGACTTTCCGGCGCCTGCAAGAAGAGGGCGAGGAAATCCTCAGTCCGGACCGCGCCAGTCATCAATGCATACGCGAGCTGCATATCGGCCTGCTCAACATCATGCCGGATGCGGCGCTGGAGGCCACCGAGCGGCAGTTTTTTCGTCTGGTGGGCGCCTGTAACCAGATTGCCCAGTTTCATGTGCATCCCTTTACCATCGAAGGTCTGGAAAGGAGTCCGGCGGCCTGGGATCATATCCATAGACACTACGAGAGCTTTGAACAGATAAAACAGGATGGCCTGGATGCGCTAATTATCAGCGGCGCCAATGTCACCCACGATCATTTGCAGGACGAGGCTTTTTGGCAACCCCTGACCGAAGTGTTCGAATGGGCCAAACTCAACGTGACGTCCATCCTCTGTTCCTGTCTGGCCACGCATGCACTGATACAAAGTTGTTACGGCGTCGAGCGCACCCGCTTGCCGGAAAAGCGCTGGGGCGTGTTTTCGCATAAGGTCGTGGACAGGCGGCATCCCCTGATAGCTGAAATCAACACTCGCTTCGATGTGCCGCATTCGCGTTTTAACGAAGTGTTTCAAACCGACATGGAAAAGCATGGCTTGAGGGTGTTGGTGGCCAGCGAAGAGGCCGGCGTGCATCTGGCGGTTAGTCCGGACGGCTTTCGCATCGTGTTTTTTCAAGGTCATCCGGAATACGACGACATCAGCCTGCTGAAGGAATACAAGCGAGAGGTCTTGAGGTACTACAACGGCGAACGGAACGATTATCCACCCTTTCCCGAGCATTATTTCGATGCCGAGGTGCAAAAAATACTGGCCGATTATGCCGGCCGGGTGATACTCGCCAAGGCCAAGGGCTTACCGTTGGAAGCCATGCCGGAAGCGCTGATTCTGCCGCATCTGGATATTACCTGGCGCGATTCGGCCAAGGCGGTGTTTAACAACTGGTTGGGCAAGGTGTATCAAATCACCAACGAAGACCGGGGTCTGCCGTTTATGGACGGCGTCGATCCGGAAAACCCCTTGGGCTTGTAAATGCACGCGGATTTTTTACGACAGGCGGTCGAGTTGGCTTGCGACAATGTCACTGGCGGCGGCGGGCCGTTCGGCGCGCTGGTGGTCAAGGATAATCGCATTATCGCCAGCAGCGGAAACCGGGTTACACCCAATCTCGATCCTACCGCCCATGCCGAAATCATGGCCATCCGGCTCGCCTGTCAATACTTGGGCGATTTTCAGTTGACCGGTTGCATTCTGTACTCCAGCTGCGAGCCTTGCCCGATGTGTCTGGGAGCGATTTATTGGGCGCGTCCGCAAGCCGTTTATTTTGCCTGCAACCGTTTCGCCGCCGCCGCCGCCGGCTTCGACGACAGCTTTATTTACGATGAAATTCCCAAATTACCGGAGGAACGCAACATCGCCATGCACTTGATCGATTTGGCGGGGGCCAGGTCGCCATTTCAGGCTTGGAGCCGGTTGGAAAACAAGCGGCGTTATTGAATGTTTGGGTTATGTAAGCCCGGGCTTGTTGCATGCGTTGCGATGCATCGAGTTTACTGACTTATGCCTGCTTATCCACTCACCATCGCCGCGCTGTTGTGTTTTGGCCTTTTGGCTCATGCCGAGGAGCTGCGGCCCTTGGCCACGGAATCCGCCGATGAGCAGGATCTGTTGTTTAGCGAGCTGCCCTCGGTATTCAGCGCCTCGCGCCACGAGCAACCCGTCACTAAAGCTCCGGCCTCGGTCGACATCATAACGTCGGAACAAATCAAGCGTTACGGCTGGCGGACTGTTTCCGCCTTGCTCGGCAGTTTGCCAGGTTTTATCAGTACCTATGATCGTGCCTACCACCACAACGGCGTGCGAGGTTTTGCGCCGCCCGGAGACTACAATACCCGCATTTTGGTATTGATCGACGGTCACCGGGTCAACGAAAGCCTGCAAGACTATGCCGGGCTCGGTCGGGATTTTTTAGTCGACATGGCGAATATCGAGCGGGTGGAGGTGGTACGCGGGCCGGCTTCGGCGCTCTATGGCAGTAGCGCCTTGTTTGCCGTCGTCAATGTCATTACGCAACGGGGACGGGACTTGCAGGGAGTGCGGCTGTCCGCGGATCTGGGCAGCTACGGCACGCATCGCGGCCAGGTCAGTCACGGCCAAAAATTCAGTAACGGCATGGAATCCTTTATATCCGCCAGTCATTTCTATAGCGACGGCCGGGAGAATCTGAGTTTTCCCGGCCTGGGAACCGCGCATAATCTGGATCAAGAAGAAGTCGAGCGCTTGCATGGCAAGCTGGCTTGGGACGATTTTACCCTCAGCGGTAGCTGGATGGGGCGGAAAAAATATTTACCCACCGGCACCACCGGCACCACCTTCGGCGAACCTCAAACCAATTATCGTGACCGCCGGGCCTACGCCGATCTGAATTATCACCATAGTTTCAGCGCTGACTGGGATGTGACCGGCCGAGCTTTTTGGGACAGTTATGAGTTTGACGATGTTTTGCCTTACCGGGCAGCGGGTGGCCCCGTCACTGTCAACAAAGACTTGTGGCGTGGACAGTGGTTTGGCGCCGAGTTGATGGTCAGTCGCACGTTTTTTGACAGTCATAGACTGACCGTGGGTAGCGAGTATCGGCGCAATTTTCGGCAACTGATGCTCAATCACGATGTCGAGCCCTATTTTCTCTGGGCCAACACGCGCGAAACCAGTAGTATTTACGGTATTTATTTACAGGACGAGTGGACGATATTGCCCAATTTAAGTCTGCAGGCGGGAGCTCGTTATGATCATTACGACAACTTCGGCGGTACCTTCAACCCGCGCCTGGGCCTGATAGCCGAACCGTTCGACGGCACCACCCTCAAGTTGTTATACGGCACCGCTTTTCGCGCCCCCAACGCCTTTGAGAGCGTTTATACCTGTTGCGCGGATTCTACGCCGTGGATAGGTAATTCAGGCCTGAAACCGGAAGAAATCGAAAGTTACGAATTCGTCTGGGAACAGCGTCTGGGGTCGTATGCGGATTTGCGGGTCAGTCCTTACTACAACCGCTTAAGCAACCTGATCAATCTGACAGTCTCCCCGTCCGAGGTCAGGCAGTTTCAGAATCAGGGCAATGCCGAAGCGCATGGCTTGGAAACCCAGTTGAAGGGGCATTATGAAAACTTCGAGGGGCGTTTCAGCCATACCTATCAACAAAGCCGCATCGCCGGCTATGTGGCGGCGCCCAACGCGGCCCGGCACATGCTCAAGCTTAATCTCGGTGCGCCGCTTTGGAGCGACAAGTTGTTTGCCGGGCTGGAAGTGCAATATGTCAGTTCGCGCGCCACTATTGCCGGCAATCGGCTGCCCAACTATTCCTTGACCAATCTGACGTTGACCTCGCGGCGTTGGTTGCCTGGTTTGGAACTGAGCGGCGGCCTGTATAACTTGTTCAACGAGCGTTACGCCGATCCCGCCAGTCCGCCTTTGTCGCCCGATAGCATCTCTCAGGATGGCCGCAACTTTCGTCTGCGGATGATTTACGAGTTCTGATGCGGCGGCCCGACCAACTCGCCGGCATGCTGCATACGCACCAATCCATACCGTCCGCAATTATGGTCGGCCGGGGTTTGGCTTTCAAGATGGAAGCTGCGCTGGCAAAAGCTCATCGCACAGATCCTTGTCTACTTCTCATGTTGCCGTATTCCGCGGCATTTGGTATTCCGCTCAAAATCACTTCCGCATTGTGTTCCCTCGCCCTCCCGGAGAGGGTGAGGGATATAAATAGGGAAGTTATCAGGGGCGGAATCCTTAGTCTGGCCGTGATCTGCTGCCTGATGTTCTGTACGGCGGCTGCCGCGGCTAGCGAAATACTGATTCTGCAAAGCCATGACAGCATGCCCTATCAACAGACCCTGGCGGGCTTTCAGGCAGGCTTGGCGCACAGTCGCCTGGAGGCGGTTTACCGGACGCTGATTTTGTCGAACGAGCAGGATGTGCTGAATCCGTTGTCACGGCAGGCCGAGATCAAGTTGACCCTGGCTCTGGGGACCCCCGCCACCCGAGCCGCGCTGGCAGGGGTGGCCGGCACGCCTATCGTTGCCGGCTTGGTGCTGGATGCCGACGAACTGAACCGAAACCCCCAAGTTACTGGAGTGGGGTTGAATTTTTCCGCCGATCTGCAATGGCTGTGGTTGCGGCGCTTGTTGCCGGATGCCCGGCAAATCGCGGTACTTTATGAGCCAAGGCAAGGTTCGGTGCTTTTACGAGAGCTGCAAAAACTGGCACTGGTCGAAGGCATCACGTTGACGCGGGCACCCATCGGCGCGGCGGCGGATTTGCCGGCGATGATGCAAAATTTGCCGCCGCAACTCGATGCCTTGTGGGTGGTCGATGGAGCGTCGGCGTATAGCGCGGCGGCCGTGCGCGAGTTGCTGTTGTATTCGTTTCGCAACCGGGTGCCGTTGATAGGTTTGTCCGCGCAATGGGTCAAGGCCGGTGCTTTGTATGCGCTGGATTGGGATTACTGGGATCTGGGCGCGCAATTGGCCGACCTTGCCGCCGACATATTGCTGAAAGGTATCCCGCCGGCGGCATTGCCGCCTCGCGCTCCCCGTAAGGTCAGGGCTGTGTTGAATCTAAAAACCGCCGAGCACATGAAGCTGCGGATAGCCGAACGCTGGTTGCCCGAATTGTCGGAGGTGATCCCATGAAGCCGTTTCAGTCGTTGAATTTGGCCACGCGTTTCAATTTGCTCAACGCGGCGCTGGTGTTGCTGACCGCCCTGAGCGTTGGCTTTATCGTCACCTATAAATTGCTATCGGCGCAATTCGATGCCCGGCATGAATATAATCAGGCGCTGGTCAGCCTATTGGCTGAATCCAGTGAATACGCAGTCTACACGCGGCAATATGCTTTATTGGAAAAGCAGTTGGACAGGCTGGCGGACCTTTCGGGTCTGGCATATGTGGCTATTCTGGATGCGGACGGCAATATACTGGCCCGAATCAATCCGCGGCCTCTGGACGGCAGTCGGAATTCGCTGATTTTCTGGCGTTGGTGGCAACGCAGTGGCGGTCAAGGGTTTTCCGACATTGTGCAGGCGATAAACAGCCGCGATTTGCAACACGAGGATGCGCTGTTTCTCGATTCTGCCGCATCGGCCAAAACGCTTGGGCAGGTCCGGCTGGCGATGAATCCGGCCTATTTCGAGATAATTTTACGCAATACCTTTTTGCTGAGCCTGGCGGTGGTGTTGCTGATTTTGGTTGTCAGTCTGGCTATTTTCATGCTCATGACCGCGCATATTACCCGGCCGCTGAAGCAATTGAGCGAAGCCGCGCACCAGGTCATTGAAGGCCAATTGGCGGCGCAGACCCTGGATAGCGGAGGGCCGGAGTTACAGGAGTTGGGTAAGGCCTTCAATTTGATGATCAACTGGCTGAGCGACTATCACGGCGAGGTGCAAAGTTATCAAGCCATGCTGGAACGCCAAGCTTATTATGACGATTTGACCGGATTGGCGAATCGGGTACTGCTCAAGGATCATCTGCAACAAGCCATAAGCAGCGCTCAGCGTCGTAAAACCACCTCGGCGTTGTTGTTTCTGGATCTGGATCGCTTCAAGTACGTCAACGACACCCTGGGTCACTCGTTTGGCGATCGATTGCTGCAACAAATTTCCGAGCGCTTGCGCCTGCAGCTGCGGGCAGGGGATACCGTGGCCCGCATGGGCGGCGATGAGTTTATTGTGATTCTCAACGATCTGCATGCGGATGTGGAATTGGCCCGGCGGGATACCAGCCGCATTGCCCGACAGATCGGTCAGGTTTTGAGTCAGCCGTTTTCCATTCATGAGCACAACATCAGCACCAGTTTCAGTATCGGCATAGCCTTTTATCCGCACGACGGCGAATCGGGCGAAGAGTTGACGCGCAATGCCGATTGCGCGATGTATGAAGCCAAAACGCGCGGACGCAATACCTACCATTTTTATGATCCCTCGCTGCAGCAACGGGGCATGCGGCGCCTGTATTTGGAAAACGGCTTGAAACAAGCTTTGGAACTCGATCAGCTGTCCCTTTATTTTCAGCCCAAATACGATAGTCGTGGCGCCAAGCTGATAGGAGCGGAAGCCTTGCTGCGCTGGCGGTTTCAAGATGTTTGGGTGTCGCCGGTGGAATTCATCCCGCTGGCGGAAGAAACAGGCTTGATACTGCCGATTGGCGAATGGGTATTGGAAACGGCGCTGAGAACTCTGGCGGAATGGCGCGCGGCCGGTATCGTCGATGCGCATTTTCATATGGCGGTCAATGTGGCGCCGTCGCAATTCTGGCATCCTCGGTTTGCCCAGCACACACTGGATATACTCCGGCATTTCCTGCCCGACGCGGCGGGTGCCTTGGAACTGGAATTGACGGAAAGCTGTCTGCTTCGCCCCACCGAAGAAAGCTTGCGTTGCTTTGACCGCTTGCGGCGGGCTGGCGTGCGTTTTGCCGTTGACGATTTCGGTACCGGCTATTCCAGTCTCAGCTATTTGAAACAATTTCCGCTGGATGTTTTAAAAATCGATCAATCCTTTGTCCGCGACTGCATTGACGACCCCAGCGATGCCACCATCATCCGTGCCATTATCGCCATGGCTCGCGGTCTGGGGCTGGAAGTGATAGCGGAGGGTGTGGAAACGACCGAACACGCGGTTTTTCTAAGGGATGCCGGCTGCTATCTGCTGCAAGGTTATCTGTTGGCCAAACCCATGAGCGCGGAAATGTTTGCCGGATTTTGCCGGGATTTCGCCCGGCATCCGATATGTGGAACCTCGGTATTGAACGGGACGGGGTTGACGGTATCGACCTGAATTCGTTCGCTTTGCTTGCAAGCGATTCGAGCATGGTTTTATTTGCGGCGAAATTCAAATTAATGGTGGAGCCTTGCATGGCTGTGTACCGCGGCGATTTCGGTCGGCTCTGCTTCAGCTTTTCGGCTTTATTTCCGCTTGAGCGGAACACTGCTTTAGTTAGTGCTTTTGGCGGTGGTTCCAGTCTAGCCGCGCTTGCCTTGGCGGTATGCATGCGAGCTTGTCATGCCTGCCATTTCTGGCGAACTTTTAAAATGGGGTCTTTTTGCAAGTTGTTGATATGGTAGGTTTTTTTGATTTTTGTGAGCTGCCAATTTTGTCGGGCGCGCGATTTATTGTGAAGCGGGTTTTATTTAAGTCTTTAATTCGGCTTAAATATATTTTATTGGTATCTATTTTGCTTAATCATAAGAATTTAACGTGGAATAGTGTCAATGAAACTCAACAAAATCAATGGCTTATTAATGACGGGGTTCTTGGCTGCAGTGACTCCGTTAAGCGCGGTCGATGCGGCGAACATCGTCGTCAATTATTCGGGTTCCGCCATTCTGAATGGTCAACAGGTAGGTTATCAGTATGGGCAAATCGCCCCAAATCCTGCGTCATCCGGTCTCAGAGGGGTGGGGATCGGCGGAATCGGTTTAACCACGCATGATACCGACTATTTATTCTCATCCGCCGGGGTGTTTAATGCCTGGTGCGTGGATATATATAACTGGATGTCGACGGGTACTTCGGTCTATAACGTTGAAACCGGGAGCGAGCTTGCCGGCTTGTTAACGGGGTTACGCCCGGGTCCTTTTGACGGCGCGCAGCGTGTCAATGATTTGCTTGGCTTGGCCAATACGGTTTACAGCACGTTGGCAACCAGGGTCGACAGCGCGGCCTTTCAATTGGCGGTATGGGCAATTACTTATGGGACGCCGGATCAAAATGGACAATATCGAATTACCGCCAACGATCCAGGTTTTCGCGTGGACGCCCATACCGCCATTTCGGAATATGTCGCCATGGCTAACGATTGGTTGGCGAATTTGGATGTCGCGGCTCGCACGGGAAATTTTACCCTGACGTATTTAAGTGACGCGGGGGCAAGCAGAAGTACGCAAAATCTGATTGTATTTACCCCCGCCCAGTTAAGTTCCACCATACAGTCGGTTACGGTTTCCGAGCCTGGTTCCTTCATGCTGATTTTGTTGGGCTGGGTTTTGTTTGCCGCCACCCCTGGCTTGGAAGCGAGCCGGAAGCTTAGATACCGGCTCGCGCTTGATAATTGATCTGAGTTTCTAATGCCGGACGGCTTGATGGGTCATTTGCCGTCTTCGGTAGTGGGGGCGGATTGCTTCTGCGCTGTTTCGGTTTTTGTTTCGCTTGCGGCGCCCGCTTGTTCCGAGACTTTAATCAGCCAGCCGTCCTGGCCCAGGCAGTCGCCTTCGGCCGCTTTGGCCTCTATGTGAATGCGGGCAAATCCGTCTCTGAGTTCCGTCGGCAATTTGGCGGTGACGTAATAAAAAGTCTTCTTGTCGTTGACGACAACCTTCAGCGGAATTTTTTTGGCGCTGGCGCTGACGTGCAAGGGATCGGCGTTGCGGTTGATGTGAAAGGAAATGTCCGACTCCGGTTTGACTTCCACATTGGGAGCGGGAGAAAAGTCCCTGAATTTGGGTTTGACGCATTTCTTTTCCGTTTCCTCGGCGGGAGTGACTGCCGAAACCAGGGGGGCAAAGGCCAAGCCGGTTAGCAGGATGGCGCATTTCCAGGATGTGGACGATTTCATAGTGGGCCTCTTGATGTTGTTTTTATTATGTTTTTCCAATCCAACTTTAATCAGTTTTTTCGCACAATTCAATCATTAAACAACCGGATAAGCGGTGTGGGCACTTTAAACTTCTGGCCCATCGCCAGTCAGACCATGTAAAATCCCCGGCTTTTCCTGGTAGCAGTTGGAACACATGAGTATAGAACTGAGAGGCACCACTATCCTGGCCGTAAGGCGCGGCGATAAGGTCGTAATCGGCGGCGACGGGCAGGTCACTTTGGGAAATACCGTCATGAAGGGCAATGCCCGCAAGGTTAGGCGCTTGTATCACGACAAGGTGATTGCCGGTTTTGCCGGCGCCACCGCCGATGCCTTCACCTTGTTTGAACATTTTGAAGGTAAACTGGAAAAACATCGCGGCAACCTGACCCGCGCCGCCGTGGAAATGGCCAAGGACTGGCGCACTGACCGGGCCTTGCGCAAACTGGAAGCCTTGCTGATCATAGCCGACGGCAAGGCCTTGCTGACCATTTCAGGCAACGGCGACGTCATCGAGCCCGAGCACGATTTCATGGCCATCGGTTCCGGCGGTGCGTTTGCGCAAAGCGCCGCCCGTGCCTTGCTGGAAAATACCGACTTGAGCGCGCGCGAAATCGTGGAAAAATCCCTGAATATTGCCGCCGATATCTGTATTTACACCAATCATAATCTGCGCATCGAAGAACTGGATGCCGCGCCGCAAGCGTCGGAGAACGAATAAGCCCATGAGTCAAATGACCCCAAGAGAAATCGTCAGCGAACTGGACAAACACATTATCGGCCAAGCCGACGCCAAGCGTTCGGTGGCCATTGCGTTGCGCAACCGCTGGCGCCGTAGCCAGGTCGCGCCGGAACTGCGCGAGGAAATCACCCCGAAAAACATACTTATGATAGGCCCCACCGGCGTCGGTAAAACCGAAATCGCCCGCCGTTTGGCCCGCTTGGCCAATGCGCCTTTCATCAAGATCGAAGCCACCAAATTCACCGAAGTCGGTTACGTCGGCCGCGATGTGGAGTCCATCATTCGCGATCTGGTGGACACGGCGGTAAAAATGACCCGTCTGTCGGCGATGGAAAAGGTGCAAAACCGCGCCGCCGATGCGGCCGAGGAAAAAGTGCTGGATATTTTGTTGCCCAGAGCGGAGGGGGGCATGCTATCCGAATCCGAGGAATCCACCCGGCAAAAAATGCGTAAAAAATTGCGCGAAGGCCAATTGGACGACAAGGAAATTCAGATTGACGTGGCGGCACCCGCGGTGGGTGTGGAAATCATGGCGCCGCCGGGCATGGAAGAAATGACCAGCCAGTTGCAGGGCATGTTTCAGAATCTGCATAGCGGCCGCACAAAGGAACGCAAATTGAAAATCAAGGACGCCATCAAGCTGCTGCAGGAAGAGGAAGCGGCCAAGCTGGTGAATGAAGACGATATCAAGCAAACCGCGCTGGAAGCCGTCGAACAGCACGGCATCGTGTTCCTGGATGAAATCGACAAGATCTGCAAGCGGGCGGAAATGGGCGGCGGCGAAGTGTCGCGCGAAGGCGTGCAGCGCGATTTGCTGCCGCTGGTGGAAGGCAGCACCGTCACCACCAAATACGGCATGATCAAAACCGACCATATTCTGTTTATCGCTTCCGGCGCCTTCCATTTGACCAAGCCGTCGGATCTGATTCCCGAACTGCAAGGCCGGTTTCCGATCCGGGTAGAACTCAGCGCCTTGAGCGCGGAGGATTTCGTGCGTATCCTGACCGAGCCGGATGCCTCCCTGACCGAGCAATATCAAGCCTTGTTGGCCACCGAAGGCGTGGACGTCAGTTTCACCGCCGACGGTATCCAACGCATAGCCGAACTGGGTTGGCAGGTGAATGAAAGCGTGGAAAATATCGGCGCGCGCCGTTTGCATACCATTTTGGAAAAACTGCTGGAAGAAATTTCCTTCGATGCGCCGGATATGCCGGAAAAAACCGTTCGTATCGATGCCGCCTATGTGGACGCGCATCTGCGGGAGCTGGCCGCCGATGAAGATTTGAGCCGCTACATTCTGTAAACCATGCGCCTGAAAATCACCCCTTGCCACTGCTCGCCGACCGAAATCAAGCTGCACAAGCTGTCGGCGATCCTGGAAATCCATTTCGACGACGGCAGCATTTTCGAGATGCCCAGCGAATACCTGCGGGTGTATACCCAATCCGCCGAAGCCGTCGGCCATGGCCCGGGCCAGGAAACCCTGCAAATCGGCAAGCAGGATGTCACTATCACCGATGTCCGTCCGGTCGGCAATTACGCCATTGCCTTGACCTTTAGCGACGGACACGACAGCGGAATTTATTCCTGGGATTTGCTGTATAAACTAGGTTCCGAATTTCCGCTGCTGTGGTCGAATTATCTGGAACAACTCAGCGCGGCCGGCATCAGCCGCAAGTCGCCCCTAAAAAATTAATGGCCAATATGACAAACGACAACACTACCCACTTCGGTTTCAAGCAAGTTCCCAAACAGGACAAGGTTGCGCTGGTGCGCGGCGTGTTCGATTCGGTAGCCAGCCAGTACGATGTGATGAACGACTTGATGTCGCTGGGCATACATCGGATCTGGAAACGGGTGGCGGTGCAATTGGCCAATGTGCGCGAGGGCGACCAGGTGCTGGATCTGGCCGGCGGTACCGGCGATTTGACCACCCTGTTCGAGAAGCGGGTGGGCAAAACAGGCCGGGTGGTATTGGCCGACATCAACGCCGCCATGCTGCGCACCGGGCGCGACCGCCTGATCAACCGCGGACTGGCCGGCAATATCGAGTATGCGCAAGTCAACGCCGAATGCCTGCCGTTCGCCGACAATACCTTCGATTGCGTCTGCATAGGTTTCGGCTTGCGCAACGTCACAGACAAGGATGCGGCGCTACGCTCCATGTACCGAGTATTGAAACCGGGCGGCCGGGTGATCGTGCTGGAGTTTTCCCACCCCATCGATCCGGTCACCGAAAAAGTCTACGATTTTTACTCCTTTAATCTGCTGCCGAAAATCGGCGCCATCGTCGCCAAGGACGAAGACAGCTACCGCTATTTGGCCGAATCCATCCGCATGCATCCCAAGCAGGATGAATTGAAACGCATGATGGAAGAGGCCGGTCTGGAACGTTGCGAGTATTTCAACATGACGCAGGGTATCGTGGCGGTGCATAGGGGTTATAAGTTTTAAGGCCGCCGCCACACGCTTAGGAGGTTTTATGTCGTTAAAACGGGCAGAGAATTTTATCGGCGAAACCGAGTATCTTAGCGGCGAGATGCTGGCCGAAACCAAACACGAGTATATCGATGGCGAAGTGTTTGCTATGGCCGGGGCTAGTCGCAATCACCAGCGCTTGGTCGGAAATCTGCATGCGGCGTTGAATCGGTATCTGGCTAATCATCCGTGCGAGCCGTTCGCTAACGATTTAAAGGTCAAGGCCGAAAGCTGTTTTTTTTATCCCGATTTGGTCGTGGTTTGCGATGATGCCAATGGTGACGAGTATTACATCGACAAACCGACACTGATCGTCGAAGTGTTGTCCAAAACCACGCGCCGTATGGACAAAACCACCAAACTGGCGGCTTACAAAACCTTGCCCAGCCTGTTGGAATATGTGCTGATCGAACAGGACCATGTCGAAGTCGAACTATTTCGCCGATCGCAAAATTGGTTTGCCGAGCATTATTTTCTCGGCGATAGCTTTAACCTGGAATCGATAGATTTGACCGTTAATGTTACCGACCTGTACCACCGGGTCGACAACGAAGACATGCGGGATTATCTGCAACAACTCGCGCAACAGGCAGGCTGATGACCGGCAATTTAATGTATATCAAACCGCTGTTTATCGGCGCCCTGGAAACTGCGCTGAACAGCTATCTGAGCCTCGACGAGCATATCGAGCAGTACTTGGCGCCCATGGCCGGCAAAGTCATCGCCGTTCATATTACCCCGTTTAACGAAACCCTGTATTTGTGTCCCACCCACGATCGTATGCAGATCCTGGAAAATTACGCCGGCGAGGCGGATGCCCGCTTGAGCGGTTCGCTGTCGGCCCTGGGTCTGATGGGCTTGAGCGCCACTCCGATGCGTGCCTTGTTCAAGGGTGATGTGCGTATGGAAGGCGACACCCAGCTGGCGCAAAAGCTGCAACGATTGTTCGAAAAACTGGATATCGATCCGGAAGCCAAACTGGCCCGTTACACCGGCGACGGTTTTGCCCGACGTTTGAGCGCTTGGCTGCGCGGCAGCCGCGACTGGACCCGGCATGGCTTGAGTAGTTTCCGTTTGAATCTGGAAGAATTCCTGCAGGAAGAAACCCGCGATCTGCCCGCCAAGGCCGAGGCCGAGCTGGTTTTTCAACGGGTAGACGCCCTGCGCGGCGATGCCGACCGGCTGAATGCCAGGGTCGAGCGCCTGGCGGCCGCGCTGCATAAAGCCGACCAGCCTCATTAAACACAAGGACTTTTGTTGTGATACGCCCCAAAATTCTCATGCGCCTGATCCATATCAATTGGGTCATGATGGCTCACGGCCTGGATGAGATCGTTCTAAAAACCCATTTGCTGCGGCCTATCCGTTATCTGGCTTATCTGTCGCCAACGTTTTGGTTTCGCAAACCCAAGGAATCGCGTGGCGTCAGGATACGCCGTACCCTGGAAGACTTGGGGCCGATTTACGTCAAATTCGGCCAAACCCTGTCCACCCGCAAGGACTTGCTGCCCGAGGACATTGCCGAAGAACTGGTCAAATTACAGGACAGGGTGCCGCCGTTTTCCGCCGAAACCGCGCGCGGTATCATAGAAGAACAATTGGGCCAGTCCATCGAAGCGGCTTTCGACGAATTCGACCCTCGGCCCCTAGCCTCGGCGTCGGTAGCGCAAGTGCATACCGCCCGCCTAAAAACCGGCGAACAAGTCATTGTCAAGGTCTTGCGGCCGGATATCGAAGACAAGATTTATTCCGACGTCGGCCTGTTGTATGAGCTGGCCAAGCTGGCCGAGCGTTTCTGGAGCGACGCCCGCCGCCTGAGGGCCACCGAAGTGGTGGCCGAATTCGAAAAAACCATACTGGACGAGCTGGATTTGCTGCGCGAGGCGGCCAATGCCAGCGCGATACGCAATAATTTCAAAAAGTCCGAATCGCTCTACATTCCGGAAATCCATTGGCCGCTGACCCGCCGCAAGGTACTGGTGATGGAGCGCATCTACGGCATTCCGGTCGGCGACATTCAGGCCTTACGCAATGGTAACGCCGATTTCAAAAAGCTGGCCGAGCGCGGGGTGGAAATCTTTTTTACTCAGGTGTTCCGGGATAACTTTTTCCATGCCGACATGCATCCCGGCAATATTTTCGTGCAATTGCCGGACAAATATCTGGCGGTGGATTTCGGCATCGTCGGCAGCCTGTCCGATTCCGATCAGCGTTATCTGGCGGAAAATTTTTTGGCGTTTTTCAACCACGATTACCGCCGCGTCGCCCAAATGCACATCGAATCCGGCTGGGTGCCGCCGACCACCCGGGTGGAAGAATTCGAGGCGGCGATCCGTAGCGTCTGCGAGCCGATTTTCGAAAAACCCTTGAAAGACATTTCCTTCGGTTTGCTGTTGTTGAGATTGTTCCAGACCGCCCGCCGTTTCGATATGGTGGTGCAGCCTCAACTGGTTCTGCTGCAAAAAACCTTGCTGAATATCGAAGGTTTGGGCCGCCAGCTATATCCAGAGCTGGATTTATGGCAAACCGCCAAACCGTTTCTGGAAAACTGGTTTAAACAACGGTTGGGCCCGGCAGCCAAAATCAAGGAATTGCTGTCCAAATTGCCGGAAATGACCGAGCAACTGCCGGAATTTCCGGCCCTGATCTTTCAGGCTCTGCAAAGCAACGCCCAGATGCAGCAACAGATTCAGCAGCATAACCAGGAAATGATGCAACTGCGTAAACAGTTAAACCGCAATAATAACCGCACGCTGTGGGCGATTTTAACCGGCGCGTTGGCGGTGGCGGGAGCAATTCTGCTGCAATCGCCGTTGTTGGCGGGTTTTCTCGGTTAAAGCCTACCCGCTTTTTCCGGTAGGCCTTTAGTTTCCCTTGAGGCGGAATTCCCCTTCCGAAAACCTTCGCCCAATGCGAAACACAATCAGGATTTTATAGCTTCATTCCCCGGATTTCATTACATTCCAATGGGCTACGCTGACTGGTAAGAACGACCATGAGCAGGCAGACCCATATTACTAGTGAATGACTGGTTTAGCCCTTACAAGAACCCATTAATCCCGGCAGTTTGTTCAACATTTCAAATTGGCTGTAGGGAGGATAAGCGTAGCGTCATCCGCCAAATCAATTAAACTCTTTTCATGCCAAACTATCGACGCAATCGTATTCCTGGCGGCACCTATTTTTTCACCGTTAACTTGCTCGAACGGAAATCGTCGCTGTTGATCGAGCATATTGCAGAGTTACGGGAAGCGGTGCGAGTGATCCGGGAAAAGCAGCCATTTCATATCGATGCCTGGGTGGTTTTGCCTGATCATATGCATGCGATTTGGACATTACCGGCCGGCGACGATCAATATTCCAACCGATGGCGAGCGATAAAAAAAGCCTTCTCGAAAGCGATACCTAAAACCGAATATCGTTCAGCAATCCGAATAAAACGCCACGAGCGCGGAATATGGCAACGTCGATTTTGGGAACATACCATTATCGATGATGCCGACTATGCGGCACATATGGATTACATCCATTACAACCCGGTCAAGCATGGTTGGGCAGTCACAGTTAAGGATTGGCCATATTCAAGTTTTCATCGCTTGGTCAAGATGGATATTTATCCGTTAAATTGGGCGGGGTTGGACTTGCCATTGTTGGAAGTGGGTGAACCGGATAATTGATGGTTTTATCGGCGGATGACGCTACGCTTATCCGCCCTACGGCCCTAGCGAAACCGGAATTCGTCCGTCCACTATCGCTTCGACATTGACGACTTCCAGGCATTGGCCGATTAACGACAGCCCTGCATAGGACGTGAGTTCCTTCTTGGATTCTTTAAGCTTAAATCGTGCCATAATCAAAATGGGTGAATATGGGAAAACTATATTTTACCTTATTTGTCATATGTATACAGCGAATTATCTAAATTCAAACACGGATTCAGGGTAAAGACAGGTGCCCACCATACACAGAAAATTGATTATTAATCAAGTTTTCAATTATTTATATAAGGACAAATCATGGCTTATTGTAATTTTTGTGGGAATAATACCGCTTCAAACGAAGGGCTTTGTTCACAGTGTAGCTATTGGCCTATGCATATGCTTGTAACTCCAGCTGAGTGGCCAATTAGTTACGGATCATTCATTCTAAATTTAGATAATTTCGAGTACAAAGGTAAAAAGCATAAGTATACCGAAATAAGACATATAGACTTTGACGAATTGCATACTAAGACATATTTTGGTCTTCATCCAATGTCTGAGTCTACAAAAGCCGAATTAACCTTACACATGACAGATGGCAAAATTATCAAAGAAAAACGAAAAACGAGAGCGTTAATTTTAGTTGAAGAAAAAGATGACATATGGACAGCAAAAAATTTTTTATCAGGAATATCTTTTGTATCGAGATTCAATTCATACGCAAGGGTGTTGAAATCAGAAAAATACTTTATTTATGATAACTGCAAATTCTTCAATGATGGTCGAATAGAAACCAGGGGAAAGAAGGTAATATCACTTGCTGATTATAAGATCCATAATCATGATTCCTTTATTGAACTTGTGCCAATAAACCCATCAATTCTAAACAAGGTCGGGAGAGGATTGATAGGCTTGTCAATAAATTCATCGCATTATACAAAAGAAATTCATGGGGATCTTACTATTCATGCAACAAGAGATAAAGATATTTTTTGTTCCTTGATGCTGAGACTTTATAATGTGAAGATCAACTATTAAAATTTAACTTGTTTATTTAATGAGGCAATTGAATCGAAAGGATATTAAATAAGGGCCGTAGGATGTGCTGAACAAGGTGAAGCGCATCATTCGCGATTGATGCGCCTCCGAATTTTGGCACATCCTACATTTCGTAACCGTAATTTTAGTATTGGGTTTCTCACGAATTGCGGGAAGGTTTTATCCCCGTCATGCCGCGCCGAGCACCGGAGAGTTTGGGCGGAACAGCCCGGTAGGGGCGATGCAGGGATGCATCGCGTTTTCCGCGGGGCTGGGAAGCCCCTTCGGGAAACCCCGCTCAAAGCCTTCGAAACGCAGGATAAAAGCGGCATCCGGGTGTCGTTTCTTTTGGATATTTTTCTTTCGACTGCATGGATGCAGGAGGTAGGGCAATGCAGGAGCAATTGCCGAGGACAAGCAAAGAAAAGTATCGCGGCCGTCGGTCCGCGAACCGACTTCTAAATAACTGTCGAGGCAGCGACACAAATTTAAAACTCCCCTCACCCTAACCCGGCGGGAGAGGGAATAGTTCTTAAATCGTAACTACTCGCGCCCCATAGTCAGAGCGTTGCCAGCCAAAGCCATTTGAATGGCGATGAGCAGATTATATCCCCGGCTGGCCATGGTTTGCAGATAGCTGGAGATTCGGCAGTAGGCATGGGCATACTCTTCTGCCCGAAAGCAGGGCCGTAGGATGTGCTTCACAGCGTGAAGCGCATCGTTCGCGATTGGTGCGGTTCGTAAACTCACCACACCCAATGACTGCTTTCGGCTGGACATTTGTCCTTGGTATTTCTATTCCGTCAGGCGATTTTTGGCCGGTCTGCACCAGCGGGTTTGCCCGAGAGGGTTAAATTGGAATCGCCGGCGGATTTTAGTGAAATTCGCGCGGTGCGAAGTTTTTCAATAATTAGTGGCACAAAATCCGGATAAAAATCAATCGACTATTTCCCACTAATTCCCTTATTCGACACGCAACCGGCGTCAAAACCGGTTTCGCTTAGCGATTATTAACTGATGCCTCGGTTTGAATCGCACCCAGTGGCAATCGGAGACTTGAGCCGGCTTTCGCAATGCAGTATAGTTCAAAGCCATGAACACTCAGTCACACATGCATTTTGCTGATTTGATTTGCCTGCCATTCTCCGGCGGCTTACCGTTCGCCCTGTCTTTAAGACTGCTGCTGCCCTGAGGGGCGCGCATTCTATCTACTTAAAAACAAACCCTTTTTCTGTTACTCGGCGCATAAAGCCGAACGCTTCATGACGGAGTTCTCATGAAAGACAAATTGATAATTTTCGATACCACTTTGCGCGACGGCGAGCAAAGCCCCGGTGCGTCGATGACGCGCGATGAAAAAGTGCGGATTGCTCGAGCGTTGGAACGCATGAAGGTCGATGTGATTGAAGCCGGTTTTCCGGCCGCCAGTCAAGGCGACTTCGAAGCGGTGCAAGCCGTGGCCGATGCGATCAAAGACAGCACTGTATGCGGTTTGGCGCGGGCGCTGGATAAAGACATCGACCGGGCCGGCGAGGCTTTGAAGGGCGCGCGGAGTTCGCGCATCCACACCTTTATTGCCACTTCCCCCATCCACATGCAGAAAAAACTCAACATGACCCCGGATCAGGTCATCGAGTACGCGGTGCGTGCGGTCAAGCGGGCGCGCCAATATACCGATAATGTGGAGTTTTCGCCGGAAGACGCCGGCCGCTCGGAAGAGGACTTTTTGTGCCGGATTCTGGAAGCGGTGATCGATGCCGGTGCCCGCACCTTGAATATTCCCGATACGGTCGGTTACAGCATGCCGCAACAGTTCGGCGCCACCATCGCCAACTTGATCCAGCGCATACCCAACTCCGACAAAGCGATTTTCTCCGTACATTGTCACAACGATTTAGGTCTCGCGGTAGCCAACTCCCTGTCGGCGGTGATGAACGGCGCCCGCCAAGTGGAATGCACCATCAACGGTTTGGGCGAACGGGCCGGCAACGCTTCCCTGGAAGAGGTGGTGATGGCGGTGCGCACCCGGCAGGATTTCTTTAATTGCGATACCGGCCTGGATGCGCGGGAAATCGTTACCTGTTCGAAATTGGTGTCGTCGATTACCGGTTTTCCGGTGCAACCGAACAAGGCCATTGTCGGCGCCAATGCATTTGCCCACGAATCCGGCATTCATCAGGATGGCGTTCTCAAGAATCGCGAGACATACGAAATCATGCGCGCCGAGGACGTGGGCTGGACCACCAACCGCATGGTATTGGGCAAGCATTCCGGCCGCAATGCCTTCAAAACCCGCATGGCGGAATTAGGGGTGGATTTTGCCGGCGAAGCCGAGTTGAACGATGCGTTTTTCCGCTTCAAACAATTGGCCGACAAAAAACACGAAATTTTCGACGAAGACTTGCAGGCCTTGATTTCCGAACAAGGTTTCGAAGCCGAGGACGAACATATCAAGTTGGTGGCGTTAAAAGTCTGTTCCGAAACCGGTGAGGTGCCCAACGCCACGGTAACCATACGCGTAGGCGGCAAGGAAATGACCGGCTGTGCCCAAGGCGGCGGCGCGGTGGATGCCAGCTTGAAAGCCATCGAAAGCCTGGTGAAAACCGGCGCCACCTTGGCCTTGTATTCAGTCAACAACATCACCAACGGCACCGACGCCCAGGGCGAAGTGACCGTGCGGCTGGAAAACGCCGGCCGCATCGTCAACGGTTCCGGCGCCGATACCGACATCGTCATCGCTTCGGCCAAGGCTTACATCAATGCGGTCAATAAATTGCAAAGTCCGGACCAACGCCAGCATCCGCAAAAAGGCGATGTCTGATCGTTGAGCATGGATGAATCGCTTCGCTTGCAATATCTGGAGGCGATGGGCATAGCGGTTTGGGTTGCCAGACAGCCGCCCGTCGCCGCCATGCGGGCATTGGAAGATCTATCCGGGCCCGTTTTGGCCGAACCGGCCATCGCTTGTTCTGGCGTTACATCTGAAAACATCGCGATACCAGCACCCGAGCGCTCGGCGGTATCGCATTCGGACCAACCCGAACCGCATGCCGACGACCGCGCCTGGAACGAATTGCAACTGGAAGTCTCGCGTTGCCGGGCCTGCGGCCTGTGCGAAACCCGCACGCAGACCGTGTTCGGCGTCGGCAGTCATCGGGCCGGCTGGATGCTGATCGGCGAAGCGCCGGGCCAAAACGAGGATTTACAAGGCGAGCCCTTCGTCGGCAAGGCCGGCCAGTTGTTGAACGAAATGCTGCGGGCAATCGGTTTGGAGCGGCGTGAAGTCTTTATCGCCAATGTGCTGAAATGCCGTCCGCCCGCCAACCGCGATCCGCAAGCGGAAGAAGTGGCCGCCTGTCGCGAGTTTCTGCGTCGGCAGATTGCGCTGCTGCAACCGAGAATCATTCTGGCGGTTGGTCGCATCGCCGCGCAAAATTTACTCGAAACCCAGCAACCTCTGGCAAAATTACGCGGAATTCAACACCGGCTGGAAAATATTCCGCTGGTGGTGGTGCATCATCCGGCTTATTTGTTACGCGCATTAACGGAAAAAGCCAAAGCCTGGGACGATCTGCAATTTGCGTTGTCCGTTTATCAATCGCTACCAGAACAATAATAATGATGTGGAAATTGTTGCATAAATTGAAAGACGCCGTGGTATACGACGCCGACCGAGAGTTTTACGCCAAGGTGTTTCCGGATTCGGTGGACAGAAAGGATTTGCTGAGGCTGCGCAAGATGGACCACGGCGATTTGCCCGAGGTGTTGAAAATCGAAAACCTGAATTACGACTTTCCCTGGTCGGAAGGCGTGTTCAAGGATTGTTTCAGGGCCATGAATTACGTCAACTGGGTTTGCGAGGCGCCGGGAGACGCTATTGTCGGCTATTGCATCATTTCGGTGATGGCCGGCGAGGCCCATATCATGAACATCAGCGTCAGCCCGGAATTTCAGCGCCAGGGCGCCGGCCGCAAGATGCTGAATCATCTGGTCGAATACGCCCGGCCGCGGGCCGAGAAGCTGTTTCTGGAAGTGCGGCCGAGCAATCCCGGCGCCATCAGTCTGTATCGGCAAACCGGTTTTCGGGAAATCGGCGTGCGCAAGGGTTATTACCCCGCCAAGGGCGGCCGGGAAGACGCCATCATGTTCGAGCTGGATCTGGTGCCGTTGCTGTAAAACCCGGATACGGATTCACGGCTGGACCGAAATACCCATGGGGCATTGGAAAGGATTCCGCCCCTAACGATCATGAGGTCGGTGTATCGCCCCGGCAAATGAAAGGCGCTCCCACGTTAATTCTCCCAGAGAGCGAGCGAGCAGAATGCGCAAATCATCTTGGGCGGAATCCCGAGCTGATAGGCGTTTCCGGTTCAATCGTCTTCTTGCGCGGCGCGCTGCATTTCGTTGACCAGGGACGTGAAATCGTCGGAATCCGTGTAGGCGTCCGCGGCTATCTGGTATTTATCCAAAAAATATCCCCGCAACCAGACTCTGGTTTCCGCATGTTTGCTCTTGGCGGCGTCCGGCGTCATTTGCAGTCTCTGCCTGACCGCATGGTCGGGCATCAGCAACAACTCGATGTCGGCCATGGCCACGTATTTGTCCGGATGGGTGTTGCGGCCGTTGAAAATCTTGAACAACTGGTGCTTTTTCAATTCCAGGTGTACCGAAAGTTCTTCCTTGAATTCCAGAAACAGCAATAACAAGTCGCTGCCGCAACAGCTGTCGTCGTTGAGCCGGTGCAGCCGGTTTAATAGATGATGAATGGCAAAGCGGTACAGCTTGGATTCGCGCACAAATAAGCGGGCCGCCGTCGATCTGACGGCGATGCGGTCCGCATTGCTCAAACGCATGGAGACTATGTACTTCCTATCGTTAAATAATTCGTTTTCGCTCAATGCCTGCTTCCTTTTTAAAGTATCAATCAAGGCCGAGGTGGCTAAGGTTACATCCGGCCAGAATACTGCTGTTTTGTTACAGCTTTATAACAGTTTGATTACAAAGTTCTTTTTCATGCAGACTGCCGGCGCTGACGGCAGGCCTGCCGTAACCCGGCCGTTCGGGGTAAATATGCCCGTCTCAGCCGCCGGCGCTTGCAGTCCCTGATTGAATCGGAGCGGGCCAGCGGTCGGGAATCCGCCTCCTGTCATAAAACAGTCATATTGACTTCGCATAATTCGGCCATGACGAAGTTATGGCTACTATCCGTAAACGAAACCGCGAAGGCGCGATTTTCCACCCTGTCATTCGGCGGGCAAGTGGTGCCGCCGCTGGCGGCGGCCGTTGCCAGCGCGCTGTATCTGATTTGGGTTTTGTTTAGTTGGCCCGGACCGGCGGAATTCACGGAGATGCCGGCCGAGGAGTTGCCGCCGGCGCCGGCGGCAGAACCTGTCGCCGATTATCTGGATATCGCCGACTGGCATTTACTCGGAAGGGAAGAAACCGGCGTTGAAGAGGAGGCCGCCGAAGTGGCGGCGACCACTTTGCGGCTCAAATTGTTGGGGACTTTTTTACTTTCCGGCCCGTCGGCTAACCGTTACGCCATCATCCAAAACGCCGATGGCATGCAACAAAAGTACCGCGAAGGCGACACTCTGCCGGAAGAAGCGGTGCTGAGGCGTATCGAAAAAACGCGGGTACTGTTGGAACGCCGGCAGCGTAACGAATCCCTGCAATTCGACCCCAATCCCCTGTCGTTGTCGGCGCCCAATCCCTAATTCACTCTTCAATTCAACAGCATGGCAATTAAAAAAACACGCGCGTGGCTGGGCTGGCTATTGGTTTTGTTATGCCAAACCAGCTGGGCGGAGCAGCAGGAGTTTTCGCTGAATCTCAAGGATGTGGATATCCGGGCCTTGATCGAAACCGTGGCGGACGCCACCGGCAAAAATTTTGTGGTCGACCCGCGTATCACCGGCAACATTACCGTGGTGACCTCCACTCCCATGCGGTCGGCACAGGTATACGATGTATTTCTGTCGATATTGAAGGTGCACGGCTACTCGGCGGTGCCCAACGGCAATATCGTCAAAATTGTGCCCAATACTTCGGCCAAGCAGGACGGAGCGCCGGGCGAGTTGCGGCCCGATGCCAAAAACGCCGACGAACAGCAAACCCGCATCGTGCAGGTCCAGCATGTCGACGCCAATCAACTGGTGCAGACCTTGATGCCGCTGATGCCGCAATACGCCTTTATGGCGGCCGTGCCCGAGAGCAATACCGTGATCATTTCGGATACCGCCGCCAACGTGGCGCGGCTGGAAATGATGATCAGACAGGTCGACAAAAGCGATGCCCAAGCCATCGAAGTGATCAATCTGCGCCACGGCAATGCGGTGGAGCTGATTCAACCGCTGAACAATATGCTCACCGCCGGCAATGCCGGTAAAGCCACGCCTCCGCCGCCCTTGGTGGCGGACGAGCGCACCAACAGCATCATCATCGGCGGCAATTCGGATACGCGGCTGCAAATGCGGGCCTTGATAGCCAACTTGGACGCGCCGATAGAAAAGGACGGCGACACCGAAGTGATATACATGCGTTACGCTCTGGCCAAGGACTTGGTGGAAACCTTGACCGGAGTGGGCGCCTTGAAGGACGCGGCCGCCGACAAGGCCACGCCCAAGGCCCATGCCGACAAAGTGTTCGACGTGCGGGCCGACGAAGCCTCCAATTCACTGATTATCACGGCGCCGCGCGACAAGATGCGTACCTTGAAAAACGTGGTGCGGCAACTGGACGTCAGACGGGCGCAAGTGCATATCGAAGCCATCATTGCCGAAGTGCGCTACGACAAGAACCAGCAACTGGGGGTGGAATGGCAAACCAAGGAAGGCAGCAAGGTGTTCGGTGCCTATAGCAAGGACGGCAAGGAATCGCTGGATTTCTCGCAATTCGTCACTTCCCTGGGCAAGGGCTTGAGCGTCGGCTATCTGGCCGGCAGCGAAATCAAGGCTTTGATCAATGCCTTCGCCACCGATACCGATGTCAACATTCTGTCGACTCCATCCCTGGTGACGATGGATAACGAAGAAGCCAGCATCATCGTCGGCCAGAACATCCCGTTAAATACCGGCAGCTTCACCACCAATACCTCGGGAGCCAGCAACCCTTTCACGACCGTGCAGCGTCAGGACGTGGGCATCAAACTCAAGGTGTTGCCGCAAATCAACGAAGGCGATGCGGTCAAGTTGAAAGTCACCCAGGAAGTGTCCAGCGTCACCGGTAAGGATGGACAAAGTTTCGACAAGCGCCAGATCGAAACCTCGGTGTTGGTCGACGACGGCAAGGTGCTGGTGCTGGGCGGTTTGATCAAGGACGACGTCAACGAAGTGGTCGACAAGGTGCCGCTGCTTTCGGACATTCCACTATTGGGTTATTTGTTTCAATCGACCAGTACCACGGTCAACAAGACCAATCTGATGGTGTTTTTAAGAGCGCGCATCATGCGGGAAGGCGAAGCCGCCGCCGGCGTGACCCAAGACAAATACAGCTATATGCGCGACCAGCAACGGCAGTTCAATCGGGACGGACTGCTGTTGCTGCCCAACGAGCAGCCGCCGCTGTTGCCGGACGCCACCGATCAATACCCTCTAAATGTCGAACCTTGAATTGCCGAGCGGCGAATTAACGGAACCGGTGTCTGCGGCCAGGCGCATGCCCGGCTACGGCTTTGCCAAGCGCTTCGGCGTCGTCGTGGTCTACAACGAGGCGCAACAGGCTCGCGTGGTTTATCGTCCGGACGCGCCTGTGACGGCCTTGCTGGAAGTAAGACGCCTGCTGGAGCGGGCGGCGCCTTTCGAAGCGGTTTCCGAGCGGGATTTCGAGCGCCGCCTGCAAACGGCCTACGAACATAAGGCCGGCCATGCCCGGCAAATGGTCGATGACCTGCACGAAAATCTCGATTTATCCGAGATGGCCCAGCATCTGCCCAAGCCGGAAGACTTGCTGGAAAGCGAGGACGAAGCGCCGATCATTCGCCTGATCAACGCCTTGCTGACCGAAGCCGTCAAGGAAAATGCCTCCGACATACACATCGAGCCCTACGAAGCGCGCATGGTGGTGCGCTTTCGGGTGGACGGTGTGTTGCGGGAGATTATCGAGCCGCAGCGCGAATTCGCCCCCATGGTAATTTCGCGCTTGAAAGTGATGGCCAAACTGGATATCGCCGAAAAACGCCTGCCGCAGGATGGACGCATCTCGCTGAATATCGGCGGTCGCACGGTGGATGTGCGGGTATCGACCCTGCCGTCCGGCCACGGCGAGCGGGTGGTGTTGCGCTTGCTGGACAAGCAGGCCAATCAATTAAACCTGAAGCAGGTCGGCATGGCTCAGAGCGAGTTGGAGTGTATTCAAGGCATGATAGCCCGCCCGCACGGCATCATTTTGGTGACCGGCCCCACCGGTTCCGGTAAAACCACCAGCCTGTACGCCATCGTCAACCAGCTCAATCAACGCAGCCGCAATATTCTGACCGTGGAAGACCCCATAGAATATTACCTGGACGGCATAGGTCAGACCCAGGTCAACAGCAAGGTGGAAATGACTTTCGCCAAGGGCTTGCGGGCCATTTTACGGCAAGACCCGGATGTGGTGATGGTGGGAGAGATACGCGACCGGGAAACCGCCGAAATCGCCGTGCAGGCCAGTTTGACCGGGCATTTGGTGCTGTCCACCCTGCATACCAATACCGCGGTCGGCGCCATTACCCGCTTGCGCGACATGGGCGTAGAGCCGTTTTTGCTGGCTTCCAGTCTGGTCGGCGTGATAGCCCAGCGCCTGGTGCGGGTGTTGTGTCCGCATTGCAAGCAAGCGGCCGCCGTCGATGGGCGGGATTTACTCGGCCTGGGGTATGCGGGGATGCCGGATGCCGTCGTGAAGGTCTATCGGCCGCAGGGTTGCCCGCTCTGTTATGGCCACGGCTACAAGGGCCGGGCCGGGATTTTTGAATTGATAGCGCTGGATAGCGGCATGACAAAACGGATACATGATGGTGCCGGCGATATGGAGCTCGAGCAGTATGCCCGCACGCTGGCGCCCAGTATTCAGCAAAGCGCGCTGGACAAGGTGCTGGCCGGCGAAACCAGTCTCGATGAAGCCTTGCGGATGACGTTGAAGGACTAAACCATGCCGGCCTTCGAATATCAGGCGATAGACAAGCAAGGCCGCGGCCTTAAGGGCGCGCTGGAAAGCGATAGCGCCAAAACCGCCCGCCAGCAGCTGAAGAGTCGGGGTCTGACGCTGTTGGATATACAGGAAGTCCGTAAAAAGGAAGCCGGCGGTGGTTTGCGGCTCTGGCAACAACGCATAGGTATGCGGGCGCTGGCGCATATCACCCGGCAACTGGCGGCCCTGTTGAAATCCGGTCTGGCCATAGACGAAGCCCTGGCCATCGTGGCGCGGCAACTGGAATCGGCCAAGGCGCGGCGGATTTTGCTGGCGGTCAGAAGCCGGGTGTTGGAAGGCCAGAGTCTGGCCCAGGCCTGCCAGTGGTTTCCCAGCACCTTTCCGCCCTTGTATCGGGCCACCATCGAGGCCGGCGAATCGTCCGGCAAGCTGGATCAGGTACTGGAAAAACTGGCGGATTATTTGAGCGACAAGGGCCAGTTGCATCGTAAATTGCAAATGGCAATGATTTATCCGGTTCTGTTGACTCTGGTGTCTCTGTTGGTGGTGATAGGCTTGTTGACTTACGTGGTGCCGGAAATTACCGGGGTGTTCGACAAGACGGGGCGGGAACTGCCCGGCATTACCCAGGGTTTGATCGCCTGCAGCGGATTTTTTCAGCGTTACGGCTTGCTGTTGTTGCTGTTGGCCGCGCTGGCCGGTTTGGCGGCCAAACTGGTATTGCGGCGGGATAAACCGCGCATGCTGTTTCACCGCTGGCTGTTGAATACGCCGATAGTGAGCAAGTTTTCCCGCGGCATCAACAACGCCCGCTTTACCCGCACGCTGGCCATTTTGACCAACAGCGGCGTGGAATTGCTGGTGGCTTTGAGAATTTCCAGCCAGGTACTGGCCAACGACGCCATGCGCAAAGCCGTGGAAACCGCCGCGCTGAGAGTGCGGGAGGGGCAGAGCCTTAATAAGGCTCTGGAAACCAGCCGACTATTTCCGCCGGTGACCATACATCTGGTCGCCAGCGGCGAGGCCAGCGGCCAGTTGCCGCGCATGTTGGAAAGCGCCGCCGATGACCAGGAACGCGACATGCAGGATCTGACCGAACTGACCATGGGGCTGTTCGAGCCGGCGCTGATTTTAAGCATGGGCTTGCTGGTGTTGCTCATCGTGCTGGCGATTTTGTTGCCGATATTCGAAATGAATCAGCTGATTCGCTGAGAAACGGCGCGCCGCCAAAGGTTATAAAGAGTCGAACGCTTGGATTTTCTTGGCGATTTCAGCGTTTCCGGCGTTGGAATGTTTTTTCAGTGAGCCGGAACGTAGCGGATTACGGGGCGGGGATCAAATTACCGCCGGAAGGCTTCGTCAGATGCCCTTGTTGTCCAAAATGAAGTCGAATATCTGCATGACCAAGATGGAAAGCGGAAGGGATAGGCTCAACATTAGCGCGGCATAGCCCATGGTTTTATAAAGATCATTATTGGCGGTTGTTTTGTTTTTCATGTCTGTTCCCCCTTCTTGCCGGTTCGCCCGAAACCCCGGTTTGTCTGCACCGCCAAGGCGAATGAGGCTGGCGGGACAAAATCCCATAAACCGGATCGGGCGTGAGGATTCTAACGTTGCCGCCTTAAAATGCCGTGAAGTTTTGATTATGATTAAATTAAAAGAGTCGGCGGATAAATCGAACTTTTTATCCATCCCTTGTCGGCGCCCATGCGCGGATAGGGAAGCGTTCGGAAAATAGCGGCCATAAGGAACCCGTTCCTAATTACTTCGCTGATCCCTCATCCTAACCTTCTCCTTTATGCCCCGCGGGTGCGGCGGGAGAAGGGACTGATTGGCTTTCACGATAGCCTCCGGCGGGAATAGAATGCGGAAGTTATTTTGGGCGGAATCCTAAGCCCTTGGCGTGGTTACAGGTCAGGAGAAACTGTGATGATATTTGGTTCGGATAACTGGGCGGGTGCCCACCCCGTGATTGCGCGGCGGCTGCTGGAGGAGTCGGGCGGTTTTTCCGTACCCTACGGCGCCAGCGAGCTGGACAGGCTGGTTGAACAAAAATTCAACGACCTGTTCGAACGCGAAGTGGCGGTTTTCTTTGTCGGCACGGGCACCGCGGCCAATTCCCTGGCGTTGGCGGCGGTAAACCGGCCGGGCGGCGTCACTTTTTGTCATAGGGAGGCGCATTTGATCGAGGACGAATGCGGCGCGCCGGAGTTCTTTACTCATGGTGCCCGGCTTGCGCCGGTGGATGGGGAAAACGGCAAAATCGATCCGCGCCATCTTATCGCCGAAATCAACCGTTTTCCGCCGGGTTTTGTCCACAGCGGCCAACCGATGGCGATATCCATCACCCAGGCCACGGAAATCGGCACTTTGTACGGTACGGATGAAATCGCGGCAATCGCAAACATCGCTCAACAAAAACAATTACCCCTGCACATGGATGGCGCGCGTTTCGCTAACGCCTTGGTTGCCCTCAATTTGTCGCCGGCCGAGTTGACCTGGAAACTCGGCGTCGACATTATTTCCTTCGGCGCCACCAAGAACGGCTGCTGGTGCGCGGAAGCGCTAGTTTTTATGCGGCCCGAGATGGCCAGGGACTTACCATTCATTCGTAAGCGGGCCGCACAGCTGTTTTCCAAAACCCGCTTTATCGCCTGCCAGTTTGAGGCTTATTTGACCGACGGCCTCTGGTTGGAACTGGCGCGGCATGCCAATGACATGGCGCGGTGCCTGCAAAACGGAATCCGCGCTTCCAAGCATGCCCGCCTGGCGTGGCCGGCCGGGGCCAACGAAGTTTTTTGTATTGTGGATAAAGAGCGTGCCGAGTACCTGAAGCAACGGGGCGCCATTTTTTATGTCTGGAATCCGCCTCATTCCAAGCCAGAGCTGTTGGGGGAGAATGAAGTGTTGTTGCGCCTGGTCACCAGTTTCGCCACCCGGCGGCGGCAGGTCGATCAATTCATCGAAATTTTGGGTTGACGGGCGGGGGGAACTAGGCCGGATAGGCGGATTTATGCTGTCCGCTATCTCGAAACGAGGTGATGTAGATATAGCTGGTACGCGGATCCCGGGCCAATTCCGGCAGGCTGAAGGGCGGTTTGCCCGCGTCTGGAAAGTCGATGTGGTTGAGGTGATGGCCCACTTCGCGGAAGCCCATGCTCCATTCCGGAAATACCCGGTGGTATTCGTTGCCTTGCATGATGATCTCAAGGTTGCGGTGTCTTGGGTCTTTTTGGATGTGCGCCAGCAAATCCAGTACGTTTTGCCTGTTTCCTTCCAGATACTGCATGAAATAACCGTCCTGGTGCAGCAGGCAGCCGGTAATGCCGCGGCGCAGATTGGAACGCCGGGTTTGTTCCAGTAATTCCGGGACTTGGTCGCCCGCCAACTCGGATGAGGCTTGGCTGTGATAGATCAGGAAAAACAGCGGCGGTTCCAGCGCTTGTTGTTTGGCGTTAATGTTCTGTTCGACGGTTTCGATAAATTCGGCCGCCGGCAACGGGCGGTAAAACAGATAGCCTTGAATGTAATCGCAACCGAAGTTGCGCAATTCCAATAATTGCGCGGCGTTTTCCACGCCTTCGGCAACCATTTTCAGGCCCAAGGCCCGCCCCAGCCCGATGATAGCCTTGACCACGGCCCGGCTTTCGGGTTGATGTTCGATACCGTCGATAAAGGCCTTGTCGATTTTCAACACGTTGACGGGGAGTTTGGTCAATTGGGCAAGTGACGAATAGCCGGTGCCGAAGTCGTCGATGGCGACCCGGAAGCCTAAATCCGCCAGACTGCGCAACATTCTCAGATTGGTGTCGATATCCGCCATCAGCGCGGTTTCGGTGATTTCCAGCAGGATGCGGGAGGGATCGCAGGCATGGGTTTTAATCATGGCCTTGACCTCGTCCAGCAAATTCCTTTCATTCAATTGGCGGGCTGAAACGTTTACGGAAATATAGCCGGGAGCCCTATCGCCCCAACGCGTGCGCCAATCGGCCTCCGCTTGACAGGCCTGGGCCAATACCCAGGCGCCTATGGGAATGATGCTGCCGGTCATTTCGGCGACCGGAATAAACAGGGCCGGAGAAATAGGCCCTTCGGCGGGCTGCCAGCGCAGCAGCATTTCCGCGCCGACTATGTGCGGGAGATCGGAATCGACGATGGGCTGGAAGCGCACCGATAACTCTTCCCGCTCAATTGCCAGTCGCAAACCATTGGAAATCGACAATTTTTGCCGGACTTTTTCTTCCAGGCCCGCGCTGAAAAAATGCCAGCCGTCCCGGCCTTGTTCCTTGACTTCGTACATGGCGGTATCTGCGGCGCGCAATAAATCGTCCGCCGAATGCGTGGTGCCATGACCAACCGCAATGCCGATGCTGGCGCTCAGATACAATTGCTGGCCGTTCAGCGCCATGGGTTGGCGCAGGGCGTGGTTGATTCGCTCTGCGAGGGCGGAAATCGAGGTCGGTTGTTCCAGTTGTTCGCAGAGAATGACGAATTCGTCGCTGGACAAGCGGGCCACGGTATCGCCGGGTCGTACCATGTCCATCAGTAGGTTGGCCACTCGCTGCAGCAGTTGATCGCCGGTTTTGTGGCCATAGGTGTCGTTGATCAGTTTGAAACCGTCCAGGTCGACAAATAGCAGGGCCAGACTCAAGCCCTGCCTGCGACTGCGTTGCAGCGCATGGTTCAGGCGCTCGTGAATCAGGTTGCGGTTGGGCAGGCCGGTCAGTTCATCGTGGGTGGCCTGCCATAACAAATCCACTTGTTTGCGCTTGAGTTCGGAAATGTCGCGCATGGTGGCCACCAGCATCCAGTGCTCGCCGTTACGAAATTTGCCGATGGAAGCTTCCAGCGGAAAAAACGAGCCGTCTTTCCGGTATCCGGTAATTTCGCCGCGTTGCGACATGGGGCGTTCGGTTTCGTCGGCCCTGACAAACAGCTGGACCATTTCCGCGTGTCGCTGACGCAAATGCGGCGGTACCAGTAAATGAATGGGCATGCCGCGCATTTCCTCGGGGCTGTAGCCGAACAAATGACCCGCATTGGGGTTGGCTTCCTGAATCACGCCGTTTTCGTCGGTCGCCAGAACCGCCATGTCGGCAAGCGAAAGAATCTGGTGGGCGGTATTCAGTTTGCGCAGGCTGATTTCCGCCTTGGCATTGACTTGTTCCATCAGGGAGGGCGGTAGCCCCAGTTCTAGCGGCTGGCGCGGCTGGGTTTGATAGCGATTGGGTATGACCGGCGGGGTGTTGCCGAAACGCTCGAGGATGCTGAAGCTGCCGTCGCTATTGCCGCGCGCCAAAAATGTATTCACACAGGCGTGATGGGTGCTTGCATCCATTTGTACCCAGCCTTGCGGCGCCAGCACGCTGGTGGTTTCCAGGGCCGTAACCAGAGCAGTGGCGTCCGTGCTTCCGCAACGTTGCACGGCGTCGGCAAAGGCATGCACGCAGACATAGGTTGCTTCGCTAAAGTTGGTTACCACGCCGTTACCGTGCGGCCAGATGCCGTTCACGCCCGGCAAGGCGGCCAGTTGCTGCAGATATTGGTGGTTTTGCGGGGTGTCCAGTGACATGAAATAGGTATTGCTGGAATAAAAGCCCGCTCGCACTTCGGGTAACAGCTGTTGCGCCAGGGTTTCGTCGAAATGTCCCATGGCGACGGCTATGCGCGGCTTTAAACCCATTTCGCAGAAGCGGTTCAGCAGGGCAATTTGGTCGATGCCGGCAAAATAGGGTACGAACACGTCGGCGCCCGAGCGCGCCACTTTTTTTAACAACTGTTCGATTTCGGTGCTGTCGGCATTGATGGGTAGATAGTCTTCGCCGACCACATCGCCGTCCAGCCGGCTGAGAGCCTGTTTGGCGGCATCGATAGAACCGCGCGGCCATTCATAATTGCTGCCGGCAAAATACATTTTTAAGCCGTAGCGTTGGGCCATGGCGGGTATCATTTTGTCAATCTGTTGATTGGGCAGGGCGGCGAAATGGAAAAAATACCGGCTGAAAATGCTGCCTTCGTAAAATGAAAAATTCAAATAGGGAACGCGCAAGGGTTCCGCCACCTGATGGGCGACGGCAATGCGCGAATTGGATAGCAGGTTGCCGATAATGGCGGCGCAATGGTGATTTTGCACCAGCCGCAGCGCGGCGGGCACCGCCGAGCCGGGCAGGCTGCCGTCGTCTTCGACGACGAGCTGCAACTTTTTACCCAAGAGTCCGCCGCCTTGGTTGATTTCATTGCAGGCGATTTGCGCCGCCCGCACGATTTCCGGGCCATACATGCCCACCAAGCCGGTCAGGGGAGCCATCAGGCCCAGGCGGATGCTTTGATTGTGATTTCGATCGGGCACGGTGCTGGTTGTCTTGGGTGGTTGACGACGAAGCGCATAAAAAAGCCAAATTTTTATCGGGAAATTTAATACACCGAATCGAGACTTAAAGCAAGCCGGCCAGCCATAGTCTTAGACGCAGTCCCCACTCACTGGTATAGCCGGAGCTGGTAAACACGATGCGGCCCTGGCGGTTGAGGAAGAACAGCGCCGGGACCGCGCTGACGCCATATAGTTGGCCGATGGCGCCGTCCCTGTCATCCACGACCGGCCAGTCGAGTTTGTTGTTATCCAAATATTCTGCAAGCCGGGGTTTGTCGCCGGAGCGAAGCGCCACCGTAAGGCCGGCTGTATCGTGTAAAACCGCTGTCACGTTGTCTTGCATGCCTCGGCAGACGCCGCACCACTCCGCCCAGAAATAGACCATTGCCGGCCCCTTGGCAATCAAGGGCATGGAGGGTTGGCCCGACAGCGTGGCTGTGCGGATTTCGGGGGGCATGCCGGTGACCAGGCCGCTGGTGCGCAGAAACTGTCCGCCAAATACGAATAACAGCGCAAAAAAATAAAAGCCAGCCTTGCCCGGCATCATAAACCCCGCATCAGGCTGCCGCCGTGCTGTTTAAGCCACTGGCGGTGCTCCAGGTAGTCGGGCATGTGCGCCGACACCAGTTGCCAGAAATCCCGGGAGTGATTCTTGTGCCGGATGTGGCATAGCTCGTGTACCACCACGTATTCCATAATGACCGGCGGCGCCAATACCAACAGCCAGTTCAAGTTGATGTCGTTATGAGGTCCGCAACTGCCCCAGCGGCTCTTTTGGGTTTTTATCCTCAGGCTACGAGGCAGGAGACCGTGGCTTGAGCGGTGTTTTTCCAGCAGTTGCAGGGCCATCTGCCGGGTATGCTGCTTCATCCAGGTTTGCAGGGCGGTCTTGATGCTATCCGAGCCGTTGTCGGCGCCTGCTTGGTTCAGGTAAACCTCAAACCGCGCGCCGGTGAATTGCACGCGGGGATTTTTGTGTTTGCCGGGCTTGATCTCGAGCGGGATTTGCCGGCCTTGAAAAGGTACCGGGGCGCCGTCGACATATGCCGGAGGCGCCAGCGATTTTATCTGTCCGGCGCGTTGCTCGACCCGTTTTTGCGCGTCCCGAATCCAATCCCGTTGCGTGGCAACGAAAGCGTGGATGCGTTGTTCGGAAGTCTTTAAAGGTGCCACGACTTCAATTTTGTCGGCCGAGACGATGATGCGGGTTTTGCTGGCTCGTTCGCTACGGCGCACTTGATAACTGATGGGAGCCTCATCCGAGGATGGCGCTTTAGGGTGAGGTTTCAATGCCGTCATGTACTTCCTGATTGATCATGTGGGTGGCCAGTTGTTGTAGCGCCGCTTGAATGTTGGTGTGCAAGCGTGGATCCATGGGGATTTCCGCCAGCGCCTTGTTCATGCATAACATCCATTGGTCGCGTTCGGAGACGCCGATTTTGAACGGGAAATGCCGGGCTCGTAGCATGGGGTGGCCGAATTCCTCGATAAACAGGTTGGGGCCGCCCAGCCAACCGGACAGGAATTTGAACAGTTTGTCGTTTGCCGATGCCAGATTGGCTTGGTGCATGGCGCGGATGCCCTGGGCCTCCGGCAAAATGTCCATGTAAAAATAAAATCTATCCACCAGGCTGTGGATGGCCTGTTCTCCGCCTATAAAATCATAGGGCGTTTCTGCTGACATAGGTATTTACCCTCTCTGGGCTGATTGTTGTTTATACTGAATGCAGGGATTGCAATATCGGGGAAACTCTCCCCGGCTTGCGCAGTCCTAATGGATGTTAATTTTATTATTTGGAGGACATGATCATGCGTTTAAATACCGCCGTACGTTCGGAAGCCGGCATTTTAGAAACCAACAAGGTTCTAAAAAACACTTATTTGCTGCTATCTATGACATTGTTGTTCAGCGCGGCGATGGCTGCCGCGTCCATGGCATTGAATTTACCCCATCCAGGTCTGATTATCACATTGGTCGGCTATTTTGGCCTGTTGTTTTTAACCGGAAAGTTCAGCAATAGCGCCTGGGGCATTGTATTTGTGTTTGCCCTGACCGGTTTCATGGGTATGACCTTGGGCCCCATTTTAAATATGTACCTGCGGGCTTTCAGCAATGGGCATGAACTGATCATGACGGCGCTGGGCGGTACCGGCGTCATCTTCTTGGGCTTGTCCGGCTACGCGTTGACCACCCGCAAGGATTTCAGCTTTATGGCCGGCTTTTTGATGGTCGGCGTGTTGGTGGCGTTTTTGGCCGGCTTGGGTGCGTTGGTATTTTCCATCCCTGCTCTGACGCTGGCGGTTTCGGTCATGTTTATTTTGCTGATGTCCGGCATGATTTTGTATCAGACCAGTGAAATTGTGCACGGCGGCGAAACCAACTACATCCTGGCCACCGTATCGCTCTATGTATCGCTGTATAACCTGTTTACCAGCTTGTTGCAGTTGTTGGGCGTGTTTGGCGGCGACGATTGATCGGTAAGCCGCTGAAACTAAAAAAGCCCGGTAATACCGGGCTTTTTTGTGGGTGAGGTAAAAAGTCAAACTTTAAGCAACGCTTAAAATTTCAATTTTTACTTTAGTGAGTCCGGCGTTGACGAATCCGAGCTCTTTAGCGGCTTTTTTCGATACATCAATCAACCTTTTGCTGGATCGTTGCAAGCGGTCATTGACTTTAACAATCACGCTACGATTGTTCTTCAGGTTGGTAACCCTTAGCCGTGTGCCCATGGGTAAACTGTTGTGGGCGGCGGTTAAGGCATTTTTATCGTAGCTTTCACCACTTGTGGTGGCGTGGCCTTGATATTTGTCGTTATAAAAAGACGCAATCCCGGCTTTACGGGCTTGTGCGGTGTCCGGTCTTTCTGCTTTGGCCAGACTGATTGTGTAAAAGGACATTAACGAAATGGAGAGTATGGTTTTAAGCAACCACCTGTTTCTCTTTCGCATCCTCTACCTCCTTACATTTAAGTAGTATTGATAAAAGGAAAATCCAGGTTACCCCAGGAAAGTGGCTTTGGCAATCTATTTCGTGGTTTCCGGGCCGCAAAGGTTGCTTTTCGGCCACCCAAAAAACAGTGTTTATTTTTGTTGAGGCCAAGCGAAACAGGGGCTGACGGCGAACAGCGACGATTGAAAAACGCCGGTTAAAAAATACGGATGTTTTTTTGGTTATTTCAACCGTCAAGCCAACTCGCCCGTCAAAGAAACCACAAACTAAGCCATGGCATGTAGGTGATGATGAGCACGGATATGAACAATATCAGCATGAAGGGCAGGGTGGCTTGGTAAAGCTCGCCAATGGATTTATTGAACCGATAGCTGGCAATGAATAGATTCATGCCCACGGGCGGCGTCAGGTAGCCGATCTGCATGTTGGCCAGAAAAATGATGCCGAGATGTATGGGATGTACCCCATAGCTGACCGCGATCGGCACGATCAGCGGCACCACGATCACCAAGGCCGAGAAAATATCCAGAATGGCGCCCAGCACCAGCAAAAACAGGTTCAGCAGCAGTAAAAAGCCCAGCCTGTCGTCGACATGCTGCTTGACCCATTCGAACAGGCGCATGGGGACTTCGGCGTCTATCAGGTAATTGGTGAAGGCCATGGATACCCCCAGAATCAACAAAATGCCGCCCAGCATCTGCATGGCGTCGCCGACGATTTTGCCAAGGCCGGCGAGATGAATTTCCCGGTAAATAAAAACTTCTATCAGCAAAACATACAGCGCCGTGGCGGCGGCGACTTCGGAAACAGCCAGATAACCGCCGAAAATGCCTATCATGATGAACAGGGGTAGGGGCAATTCCCAGGCGATGGCTTTGATCGAGGCCAAGGCCTCGCCGCGGTCGAATGCGGATTTCTCCAGCTTCACGTGCCGGTTGCCCCAGATCGTCCAAGCCATCAACAACGCTATCATCAGCAGACATGGCAGAAAACCGGCCAGAAACAGCTGCGGGAGCGTGAATTTTTCGCCGATATCCAGTTGTTGCACGATGATGCCGTACAAAATCAGCGGTACCGAGGGCGGCAATAACAGTCCCAGGCTGCCGGAGGTGGTGACCAGCCCCAAGCTGTAGCGGGCGTGATAGCCTTCCTTGATCAATACCGGCAGCAGCAGGGCACCCAAGGCAATAATGGTGACCCCGGACGCCCCGGTAAAAGCGGTAAATACGGCGCAGGTCAACAGGGAAATGATTGCCAGCCCGAACGGCATCCAGCCGAACCAAGCCTTGGTCAGGCGCAATAGGCGTTCGGAGGTGTTGCACTCCGACAAGATATAGCCGGCCAGCGTGAATAAGGGCAGGGCCACCAATAAAGGCGTGTTGGCGAGCCGGTACAATTCGGCGGCGATGACGGTAAAGTCTATGTCGGCGCTATAAAAACCGAGCATGGTTGCGGCCAGAATCACCGCGAACAGCGGCGTGCCCAGTAGCAGCATCGCCACCAGCAGGAGGATGAGAGCGAAAGTCATGTGTTTAAACGGGTTGATTTTGCGGCAATATAGCCGCCACGCCATAGCGCAAGGCAATGACGAAGAAAGCCGCCGGGATTATGGCTTCGCACCACCAGTTGGGAATGTTGGCGAAGGCGATATCGGCATACGCCGATTCCCGCGCCAAAAAATCCCAACTGAACCAGGCGGCGGCAAAACAGATCAGGCTGGTGACTCCATTGCTCAGTCTCGTTGCGATGGTTTTCCAGCGCGCCGGCAGAAAGCGCACGATAACGTCGATGGCCAGATGGTTTTGCCGGCGGCTGCCTATCATGGCGCCCAGCATGGCCAGCCAGAGAACGCTGATGCGGGTGTAGGCATCGGCCCACAACAGTCCGCCGCCGAATACATTGCGCATCGCGACTTGAGTCACCGCAATCAGGATCAACGATAACAACAGGCCGGACAGCAACAGGTTTTCCGCCTTCAAAAACAAACGGTGTAATTTAACCAGCAAGTCCATGACTGTCAGGGCTTTTCTTGGCTTCTGAAATCGTCCAGATGGCGGTGCAGTTTCGCCGTTTTTTCGGGACTCAGGCTGGCTGTTTTTTCAAATTCGCTGTTGGTGGCGGCAATTTTTTGTCTCAATTCCTCGGCGGCTTCCGGGCTGGGTTCGACAAATTGAATGCCTTGGTTTTTCAGGGCGACGATGGCCTGCTCGTTATCCTCGCGGCTGTGCTGGTCTATTTCCTTGATGACGCCCGCCATGATGCGGCGAACGATAGCCTGATCGGTGGGAGCAATCTCGTCGAATGCCGCTTTATCGATGGCCAACACGCCAAACAAATACAACATGGGCAAGTCGGTGACGTACTTGATCTTGCTGTGCCACTGCAGGGCCAGCGCGCCCACCGGCGAGCCGGCCACGACATTGATCATGCCGGTTTGCAAACCCATCAGCACGTCCCGTAGCGGCAGGGGAATCGGTGAAATGTCGAAGGCCTGCAGGGCGTTGACGGCAATTTTATTGTCATCCGGCGCCCAGGCTTTCTGACTGCGCATGTCGGCCAAGGTCCGAATCGGTACGGTGGACATCATGTAGGCAAAGCCCACATCGGCGAATCCCAGGGCCACCATGCCGTGCTGTTCCATGCCTTCCATCAGTTCGGCATCCATTTTTTGCCGCACGTGGTCGACTTCCCGGGCGTTCCGGAATAGTAAAACCAGATTGTATAGTTGAATGTCGGGATAAATGCCGCTCAAGGCGCCGCTGGTCACGGCCGCGCCTTGTAATTGGCGCAGCCGCATTTTACGCAATACGGTGGCGTCATCGCCCATCACGCCGCCCGGATAAAACTTCAGGCTTACCCGGCCTTCGGTTTGTTTTTCCAGTTCCGCGCCGCCGGCGCGCATTTTTTGCATCCAGTAAGAGCCGTCCGGCGACAGCGTGGCGATTTTCAGCGTGACCGCCGCCATGGCTTGGCCGCTAAATAACAATAGGCCGAAAGCCAGCGATTTGAGTAAGTTTGGTTTCATGGTTAAACGTGAGTCATTAAAAATAATCGTTGGCGCTATCGAGCAGTTGTTGCGCTTGTTGTTGGGCCAAGGTGTTGATCAGGGTCAGGCCCGGGGCCGTAACCTGGCTGCTAAGAGTAGTTTTTAACAGCGTGTCGTGCAACTCGCGATCGAAAATCATGCGGGCGTAATGTTTGGCATACAGCACGTTGATCATCAGGTTGTCCGGTGCCAGTTGCAGGGCTCGTTGAAAATGTTGCTTGGCCAGTTCGGGCCGGCCGCCCAATGTTTCCGGGATCAGGCTTTCGAGTACGGCCAGATAAACATGTGCGCTACCTTGCTGATGGGTTTCATCCAGCTCGATGACTTTTTGCATGATTTGTTTGACTTGGGCCAGTTGCGCGATGGCGTTCCAATCGCTTTTGTTGGCCTGAATCCAGGTCGACCAAGCGGCGGCGGCGCTGTACAGGCTGTCGGTATCGCATTGTTCGGCTTGCGCCAGCAAGGCCGGCATGTCGGTAATGGGGCGTTGCTGCAAATCGCACCAGTCTTGCTTGCGCAGGCACAAGCCGCGTAGGGCAAAGTCCAGAGCTTTTCTGCTCAGCCTCGGCTTGCGCGGCGTGTCGTCGGGCAGCAGGCTTAAAAAAGCCGTGTACAGTTTGGCATTGGCGAACATCAGGCCTTCGTCATCCCGATTGCCGGCGGCGGAGGCTTCCAGCATCAATAGATAGGCGGGCAAGGCCTCTGTGACGGTTTGCGGGTCGTTTTGCGCCAACACGGTTTGTTTTAGACGCTCGGAAAAATCCTCGGTCGCCGAACTGATCATATAACCGCAGCCGCTCGGGCCGGACAACAGGCTCAGCAACAATAGCGGACGGGCGATGGTTTGTTTCAGGCGGCGAGCGTTACTTATTGGGCTCATCGAGCATTTTCTCCAGACATTCACAATAGGCTTTGATGACTTTGATGCGGGCATGGAATTTATCGTTGGCTTCCACCAATAGCCAGGGCGATTTGCCGGTGCTGGTGCGTGCAATCATTTCATTGACCGCTTTTTGATAATCGTCCCATTTTTCGCGGTTGCGGTAATCTTCTTCGGTAATCTTGAACTGTTTGTAGCTGATTTCTTCCCGGCGCTTGAAGCGGGCCAGTTGTTCGGCATGATCGATATGCAACCAGAACTTCATCACAACGATGCCATGGGCCAGCATGGCTTCCTCGAAATTTACGATTTCCGAATAGGCCCGCTGCCATTGAGCGGGTTTCGCCAGTCCTTCCACCCGTTCGACCAGGACCCTGCCGTACCAGCTGCGGTCGTAAATGGTGACTTGGCCGGCGCGCGGAATATGCCGCCAAAAGCGCCAGAGATAATGGTGGGCACGTTCTTCGTCGGTGGGAGCGGCGATTGGGATGACTTGGTAATGGCGGGCGTCCATGGCTTCGGTCAGTCGCCGGATGGCGCCGCCCTTGCCGGCCGCGTCCCAACCTTCAAAGACCAGGATGCTGGAGCGTTTGGCCTCCAGCGCGTGCCGGCTGAGTTCGTTGAGCTTGCCCTGATATTTTTCCAGTTGCTTTTTGTAAGAGGTCTTATTCAGCTTCAGACTCAGGTCCAGGGCATCCAGCAAATTGTATTGTTCGAGCTGGCTCTTGCTGGTCTCGTCTGCCTGATCGGCCGCCGCCAGCCTGTTTTCGTAGTGCTGGATGTGCTGGCGAATGCGTTCGAGGATATGTTGGCCTACCGTCAGACTGCTGTAACGTATGTCCGAGCCTTCCACAATCAGCCAGGGGGCGCAGGCTTTGCTGGTTTCGCTGAGAACGTTTTCCGCCACGCCGATGAATTCATCGTAAAGCCCCAGATGTTGCCGGTCCTTGTCGGTGACCCGCCAACTGGTGGCGGGGTTTTTAGCGAGTTGTTTCAAACGCTTGACCTGCATGTCTTTTTTTAAATGCAGCCAGCATTTGATGATCAGGGCATCGTCATCGGTCAACAGTTCTTCCAGCTGGTTTATCCGGGTTAGCTCGGCTTGCAAGGCAGGGTCGTCGATCTTTTGGTACACCCGTTGCGCGATAGGGTCGCTGTACCAGGAACCGACATAGACGCCAATCGTGCCCTTGGCCGGTAATGTGCGCCAATAACGCCAAAATTTCGGCCGTTCCCTTTCCTCGTCCGTGGCGTTGCTCAGTGCGATCGTACGCATGTAGCGAGGATCCAGCCATTCATTGAGCTTATTGATGACTTCGCCCTTGCCGCCGCCGTCCACGCCGGAAATAATCACGATAACCGGGAATGGGTAGCTGCCAAGGCGGTTTTGAATTGTCAGCAGCTCCGTGCGCAATTGAGCTGACCTTTCCTTGTACACGGTTTTTTCCACGGCATGGCCTAATTCGGCAACTTCGAACACGATGCGAACTCCTGGTTTTTTGGTATCACTTTACCGGACAAAAAGGTTTATGGCATCTTTTGAAATAATGTTTTGACACAAAACAAAATTAAGTGTAAAAAATGCCCCGTCGACCAAAAACAATACTAACTTCGACATGCAACTCGAGTTGCTCCCTTTAAAAGGGTTTTTATTATTACAACAATCAAATGAGGATTTAAAAATGGCTGAACAAGAAAAAGACAACACCATGACCGTCGTTATCGCGGTAACCCTGATCGCGGTCATCGGCGTATTCCTGCTGAAAAAAGACGAAACCAAACACTTACAAATGAGTGGCGAAACCACCGCCGCCGCCGAAGCTCAAGTGTTGGCGAAACACAAAGACTTCAACAACGATGTACTGAAATTAGCCGAATAAGAAAAGCTAAAATAATAATAAATTCTTAGTCAGTTTAGCCATCTCTTGCCGCGGCGGGAGATGGCTTTTTTACGTCCGTCCATCAGGTGCGGCATTAGGTTTCACCATGCCGATCAGCGATCGATCCGGCATTGCCTTTTGACTATCGGTCAAACTGCTCCCAGTTCAAACAATCCGGCTCGGCCGATTCAAATCAAATATCCCGCTACGCCGCTTTGACTAGCGACAAACAGGCCGCACAATGCCGTCGCGGGCATGCAAGTCATAACGTATCGCTCGTCGCCACCAGCGGTTTTTACCGGTTTTGTATTAATTGCCGGGTAATTGTGATATTGATACACCGATATCAGTATTCCGACCGGAAAGTCCTTCATCCAACCCATACCGCCGTTGCCCAAGGCTAGTAAATTCATTCCCCCGCTAAAAGTCGCCATGAATTCAATTGATATTTTTCCGTGGAACGAAAATTTCAATACAGGCGTGGCCGAAATCGATCAGCAACATAAAAAGTTGGTTCATTTACTGAATCTGTTGGCCGGGCATGCCGCTCTCCAGGCCGATCTGCCGGCAATGAACGTCATTTTTGACGAGCTTGCCGATTATGCCGCCTATCATTTTCAGACCGAGGAAGCGCTTTGGAAGCGGTATTTACCCGAAGACGTGCTCGAGCTCGAGCACATAAAGGTTCACCGGGAGTTTGTGGTCGCGGTGCTCAAGCTTAAGGACGAGCAGGCCGCCAGGCCGCAAAATGAGTTGCTCGGGGAGGTGCTTTCTTTTTTGGTTCGCTGGTTGGCCGGACACATTCTGGAAAGCGACAGATATTTGTCCCTGATCGTGCTGGCCATGCGCTCCGGTTTACCGTTGGCGGCCGCCAAGCGGCAGGCTAGCGAAAAAATGAACAATGCCCGCCATGCCTTGATCGAGATCATTCTGTCCATCTACGACAGCTTGTCCGCCAATACCTTGCACTTGATGCGGGAGCTTTCCGAGCATCAACGGGACTATGAATTTCTTGGAAAATTATTATTGGCGGTGGAGCAAAGCCCCAGTTCCATTGTGATTACGGATCTGGATGCCAACATCGAGTTCGTCAACGAAGCCTTCATAAAGGCAAACGGTTACAGCCGCGCCGAAATCCTGGGACGCAATCCCAGTCTGTTGAAATCGGGAAAAACCCCGGCGGAAACCTATCGTTCCATGTGGGATATGTTGACCCGGGGCCGGGCCTGGCAGGGCGAGTTCATCAACAGGCGAAAAGACGGCTCCGAATATACCGAACAGGCGCTGATTTCTCCCGTGCACCAAGCGGATGGTACCGTCACTCATTATGTGGCGGTTAAAGACGATATTACCGAACGAAAACGGGTCGAAACAGCGCTACGCGATTCCCATCTACAAATCGAATCCTTGCTCAATTCCATGGCGGAAGGAGTCTACGGGGTCGATGTCGAAGGCAATTGCAGATTCGTAAACCGGTCTTTTCTGCGTATTTTGGGCTATGACAGCGCCGATGAACTGATCGGCAGGCATATTCACGAACTGATTCATCATTCTTACCCGGACGGCAGTCGCTACCCCGCGGAAGCCTGTCGCATGTATCGAGCGTATCGCCAGCAAGCCGACATTCATGTTACCGATGAAGTGTTTTGGCGCAAGGACGGTAGCCCGATAGCGGTGGAGTACTGGTCTCAGCCCATTGTCACCGGCGGCGTTTTGACCGGCGCGATAGCCACCTTCATCGATATCAGCGAACGCAAGCAGGCGGAGGATGCCGCGCGGCAAGCGGCCGAATATGCGCGTAGCCTGATCGAGGCCAGTCTGGATCCTCTGGTCACCATCAGCGCCGAAGGTAAAATCACCGACGTGAATACGGCTACGGAACAGGTTACCGGGCTGGCCAGAGAACAACTGATCGGCAGCGATTTCGCCACCTATTTTACCGAACCGGACAAGGCGCGCTTGGGCTATAGACAGGTATTTACCGAGGGTTTTGTAAAAGACTACCCCTTGGCGATTCGGCATATCTCCGGGCGGATTACCGAGGTACTTTACAATGCCAACGTTTATCGGGACAGGCAGGGCAAGGTGTTGGGGGTGTTTGCCGCCGCTCGCGACATTACCGAGCGCAAACAGATTGAAGCCAAGCTGATCGAGAGCGAACTGCATCTGCGCGCAATCATCAAAAACGAGCCGGAATGTATCAAAATCGTTGACGCGAAAGGCAAGGTCCTGCAAATGAATCCGGCCGGACTGGCCATGCTGGAGGCCGATAGCGAGGCACAAGTGGTCGGCCAGCCGGTATTCGGCGTGATTGCTCCCCCGTATCAAAAGGACTTTGCCGAATTGCATCGCCGCATCATAGGCGGCGAAAACATGCGGCTGGAATATGAAGTGATAGGACTGAAGGGTGGCCGGCGCTGGCTGGAGACCAACGGCGTGCCGATGACCTTGGCGAACGGCGAGGTGGTACATCTGGCGGTAACCCGCGATATCACGGCCCGCAAGCAAGCGGAGCACCAATTGCGGATTGCCGCCACCGTGTTTGAGTCCCAGGAAGGCATGATGGTGACCGACGCCGATAATATCATTTTGCGGGTCAACAAGGCCTTCACGGACATCACAGGCTATGCGGCCGAAGAGGTAATCGGTAAAAATCCCAATATATTGCACTCTGCGCGGCAGGACAGCGATTTTTACGCGGCGATGTGGCAGTGTATCGAGCAGCAAGGGGCATGGGAAGGGGAAATCTGGAACCAGCGCAAGAACGGCGAGATTTATCCCGAGTATTTGACCATCAAAGCGGTCAAGGATCAGAGCGGGCGGGTGACGCATTATGTGGGTACGCTGACCGATATCACGCTGAGGAAATCCGCCGCCGAGGAAATCGAACGTCTGGCGTTCTACGATCCCTTGACGGGCTTGCCCAATCGGCGTTTGTTGCAGGAACGCCTCAAGCCCGCCCTGGCCAAAAGCCATCGCAGCGGCGCCAAGGGGGCCCTGTTGTTTATCGATCTGGATAATTTCAAAACCCTCAACGATACCCTGGGACACGACATGGGCGATTTGTTGCTGCGGCAGGTGGCGCGGCGCTTGTTGTCCTGTGTGCGCGAAAACGACACGGTGGCCCGCCTGGGGGGCGATGAATTCGTGGTGATGCTGGAGGGTCTGCATCAGGATACCTATGTGGCCGCCAGACAGGCCAGAAGCGTGGGCCGTAAAATTCTCAACGCCATCAACCAGCCGTTTAAACTCGACAAGCACGACTATATCAGCACCCCCAGCATCGGCGCGGCCTTGTTTCATGGCGTCGAGCAGGCCGATGAAATGCTGAAGCAGGCCGATATCGCCATGTATCAAGCCAAAACATCGGGCCGCAACGCCCTGTGTTTTTTTGACCCGCAAATGCAGAACAAGGTGATTGCGAAGGCGGCGATGGAAAACGAAATGCGCAAGGCACTGAGCCAACAACAATTCCAGCTTTATTATCAGCCACAGGTGGATGCCGACAAACGCGTGGTGGGAGCGGAAGCACTGATTCGTTGGTTTCATCCGGCGCGAGGAGCGGTGCCGCCGGCCGAGTTTATCCCGCTGGCGGAAGACAACGGCATGATTTTGGAAATCGATCGCTGGGTATTGGAGCAGGCCTGCGCCCAAATCAAAGCATGGCAACAATCGCCCAGCGCGAGCGGTTTGCTTGTATCGATCAACGTCAGTCCCAAACAATTTTTCCAGGTCGATTTCGTCATGCAGGTCGAAGAGGTGATTCGGCAACATGCGATTGCCCCCAATTCGCTCAAACTTGAACTGACCGAAAACATTTTGATTGAAAAAATCGACAATGCCATCGCCATCATGAGCGCCTTGGGTGCAATTGGCGTGCGGTTTTCCCTGGACGATTTCGGTACCGGCTATTCTTCGCTGCAATACCTGAAAAAATTACCGCTAAGCCAGCTAAAAATCGATCAGTCTTTCGTGCGGGATATCGCTTTCGATTCCGGCGATCAAGCCATTGTGCGCACCATTATCGCGATGGCGAAAAGTCTGAATCTGGATGTTATCGCCGAAGGCGTGGAGACGGAGCAGCAACGGCAATTTCTGTTGGATAATGGTTGCGCGCATTATCAGGGCTATTTGTTCGGCCAGCCCTTGCCATTGGCGGAATTTGAAGCCCTGCTAAAATAATCCGCCGGCCCCTGGCGGCTATTTGAACTGCCTTTATAATGCGCTGCATTCCCGTCGCGGTTTGTTAAACCGAGCTTTCATTTTATTCGCCCTCATAAACAATTTGAACAGCAAAGCCCTTTTATTTACCTTATTTTTAACCGCTGGATTGGAGTCTGCCGTGGCCGCGCAACAAGCAAACGATGTCATCGAAAACCAAGTTAGAGACTTGTTGGGGCAAATGACCCTGGAAGAAAAAGTCGGGCAGATGACGCAAATCGATTTCAGCGTGGTGTCGGTGGAAAACGGTCAGGATGCCGACAACCCCATCGACCGGGCCAAGCTGGAAGACGCCTTGTTCAATCATCATGTCGGCTCGATTCTGAATACGCCGACCACCCCGAACAACAAGGCCCAGCCGATAGCCAAATGGCGCAATATGACACAAGTCATCCGCGAAACCGCCGCCAAGACCCGCCTGAAAATCCCGGTAATTTACGGCATCGATGCCATACACGGCGCCACCTATACCCAGGGCGCGACATTGTTTCCGCAGGCCATCGGCATGGCCGCCACCTTTAATACCGAACTGTCGGAAAAAGCCGGCGCAATCACCGCGCGGGCCGTCAAGGCGTCCGGTCTGGACTGGAATTTTGCGCCGGTGATGGACATAGGCCGCCAGCCCCTGTGGCCGCGTTTGTGGGAAACCTACGGCGAAGACGTGCATCTGGCCGAGGCCATGGGCAGCGCCTATATTCGCGGCCATCAGGGCGAGGATTTTTCCGCCGCCGACAAGGCGCCGACCTGCTTGAAACATTACGTCGGCTACAGCTATCCGCTGAATGGCAAAGACCGTACCCCGGCCTGGATAGGCGAGCGGGCCCTGCGCGAATATTTTCTGCCGCCGTTTCAGGCCGGCGTGCTGGCCGGGGCGCCGACGGTGATGATCAATTCGGCGGAAGTGGATGGCCTGCCCGGTCACGCCAACTACCATTATCTGACCGAAATTCTACGTGGCGAAATGGGCTTTACCGGTTTTACCGTGTCGGATTGGGAAGACATCATTCGCTTGCATACCCGCGACAAACTGGCTGCATCGCCGCGCGAGGCGGTCAAAATCGCCGTGCTGGCCGGCGTGGACATGAGCATGGTGCCGTTCGATTATTCGTTTTACGATTTGCTGCTGGACTTGGCCAAAACCGGCGAGGTGCCGCAGAGCCGCATCGACGAAGCAGTCGGGCGCATTTTACGGGTCAAACTGCAAAGCGGATTGTTCGAGCGCCGCGAGCCGTCTATACCGGTCGCCGGCAATTTTGCGACTGCCGATGGGCAAGCCGTCAATCGTCAGGCAGCCGAAGAAGCCATCGTACTGGCCAAAAACGCCAACGGCATTTTGCCGTTGAGCAAACAAACCCGCATTTTGCTGACAGGCCCCACCGCCAATTTGCTCAGCGTCATGAACGGCGGCTGGACCATCACCTGGCAGGGAGACGCCGAGCAATGGTACCCGCAAGATAAATTGACCTTATTGAAGGCTTTACAGCAGAAATCCGCCGGCAAGGTCACTTACGTGGGCGGCCAGCGCTACAGCGAGGAAATCAATATCGAACAGGCCGTGGCCCAGGCCCGCCAGCACGATGTGGTAATTCTGGCCTTGGGCGAAAATACCTATACCGAAACCGTCGGCAATATCGACAGCCTGGAGTTGCCGGCCGTGCAATTGCAATTGGCGCGGGCGATTTTCGCGGCGGGCAAACCGGTGATTCTGGTGACCTTCGGCGGCCGGCCGCGCATCATCACCGAAATCGCCGAACAGGCCCAGGCCGTGCTGCTGGGTTTTTTGCCCGGCATGGAAGGCGGGGCGGCCATGGCGGACATCCTGTTCGGCAACGTCAATCCCAGCGGCAGATTGCCGTTGAGCTATCCGCGCGCCGCCAACGATGTGACGCCTTACGACCATAAACCCATGGAAGCCTTTGAAGCCAATCAATACCGGCCGCTGTATCCGTTCGGCCATGGTTTGAGTTATACCCAATTCGAAACTAGCGGTTTAACGCTGAATAACAACAGCATTGCCTTGGGCGATTCGGTCGAGGTCAGTGTCAAGGTCAAAAATACCGGCAAGCTTGCCGGCAAGGAAGCCGTGCTGGTGTATTTGCATGATTTGGTCGGCTCGGTTACCCGGCCGGTCAAGCAATTGAAGGCCTTTAAAAAAGTCGAGTTGCAACCCGGTGAGCAGCAGACCCTGAGTTTCACGCTGACGCCGGAGGATATGTCGTTCATCGGCGTGGACAAGCGGCGCATCGTCGAGCCGGGCGAATTTGATGTCATGGTCGGCGCCGAAACGGCCCGTTTCAACGTCGTCGCAAACTAAGCCGGGTCGCCGCAATGAAGGGACAACAGGCTCAAGCGTATAACGGGGCTTTGACGGTCTTGACGACTTTGTTCTTCATCTGGGGGTTCATCACCTGTCTGAACGACATTTTGATTCCGCATTTAAAGGCGCTGTTCACGCTGAATTACTTTCAGGCCATGTTGATCCAGTTTTGCTTTTTCATGGCCTATTTCGTGGTGTCCGTGCCCAGCGGCTGGCTGGTGGAAAAAATCGGTTACAAGGGCGGCATCATTGCCGGGCTGTCGGTTGCCGGCTTGGGTTGTCTGTTGTTTTATCCGGCGGCCGGCCTGCGGGCCTATCCCTTGTTTTTGACGGCGTTTTTCGTGTTGGCTGCCGGCATTACCTTGTTGCAGGTGGCGGCCAATCCTTATGTGACGGTGCTGGGACCGGCGGAAACCGCATCCAGCCGATTGACTTTGACCCAGGCCTTTAACTCCTTGGGCACCACGTTGGCGCCGTATTTCGGCGCTTTGTTGATTTTGTCGGCGACGGTGAAAAGCGCGGACGAAATCGGCCGGTTGGATGCCGAACAATTGTCGATCTATCAGGCCAGCCAAGCGGCGGCGGTACAAAATCCGTATTTGTTTTTGGCGGCGGTGTTGTTCGGTCTGGCTGCGGTGTTTGCCCTGTTGAAATTGCCCAAGATCGACATGGAACCCGCCCGGACTCGCGAAGCAGGGCAAGGCAGTGCCTGGCGGTATCCGCACCTGGTTTTGGGCGCGCTGGCGATTTTTGTCTACGTCGGCGGCGAAGTGGCGATAGGCAGTTTTATGGTCAGTTTTTTGGGCCGGCCCGAAATAGCCGGCTTGGCCGAACAAGACGCCGGCAAGTATGTGTCGTTTTACTGGGGCGGGGCCATGGTCGGGCGCTTTGTCGGCGCGGCGGCGATGCGGGTGTTGCGGCCCGCTTCGCTGTTGGCGTTTAATGCGCTGGCGGCCTGTTTGTTGGTAACGGCCGCCGCCGTGGGCAGCGGCGAGTTGGCGATGTGGAGTCTGCTGTCGGTGGGTTTATGCAACTCCATCATGTTTCCGACCATTTTTGCCTTGGCATTGACCGGCTTGGGCCGGCATAGCGGGCAGGGTTCCGGCATTTTATGCGCGGCCATCGTCGGCGGCGCCATCGTGCCGCTGTTGCAGGGCTGGCTGGCCGACAATTGGGGGATTCAGCCGGCATTGGGCGTGCCCGTGCTGTGCTATCTGTACATCGCTTATTATGGCTGGCGCATGCGGATGCCGGTTGCGGTGGGCTGATCGTACTTTCCCGGCATGCTGGCCTTTGGCGCCAACATCGGCGGGCGGGCAAGCGGTTTTCGTCGGAAGCGTCAGGCTGCCGGCGAGTCGGTTTCTCCGACATGCACCGCCAGCCAGATGCTCGGCTGGTCGGTGGCGGTCCATTCGACCCGATGCCGGCAATGCGCCGGCAGCAGCAAATAATCGCCGGGATTCAACTCCACCGACTCGGCGTCGGCAAAACCGATTCTGGCCTGGCCTTGCAACAAGATCACCCATTCGGTTTGCGCTTGATCGTACCAGGCGTTTTCCGCGCTATAGTGGCCTCTTGATACTATGCGTTCGATGCGAACGGTGGGATTCTCAAACAACGTTTGGCATAATTCCGCCGGAAGTTGTCGGGGAATATCGGCAAACAGGGAGCTAGGGCGGATATTCATATCTTAATAGGGTTACACGAGGACTGGGCATGAATAATAAAACTTTTTCCGAATTTATGGCGCTGGCGCTAGAAAAAGCGCCGGATACGCTGGCCATGTTGAGACGAGCATTCGACAAGGCCAGGTTTCTGGATTTTACGGCGCCGCTGTTGTTGCGTTTATATTTGGTGCCGGTGTTCTGGATGGCCGGCACGAAGAAATTCACTAATTTTTCCGAAACCGCCGACTGGTTCGGTAACGCCGAATGGGGTTTGGGCTTGCCGGCGCCTTATTTGCTGGTGTTTCTGGTGGCGCTGTTCGAGACGCTGGGAGCCTTGCTGCTGTTGCTGGGGCTGGCGACCCGCTTGATAGCGCTGCCGTTGATGGTGATCATGCTGTTTGCCGCGATTACCACGCATTGGAGCAACGGCTGGCTGGCCATTGCCGCCGGCAGCGGATTTTTCGCCAGCGACCGCACGGTGGGGGCCATGGAGCGCCTGCAGCAGGCCAAGGAAATTTTGCAGTCTCAGGGGGATTATCAATGGCTGACCGAAAACGGCAACTTGGTTATCCTAAACAACGGCATAGAGTTTGCCGCTACCTATTTCATCATGTTGCTGGTACTGTTTTTCATGGGTGGCGGCCGCTTTGTCAGTGTCGATTATTGGTTGGAGCGGCGTTATTTCAGGGACTGATTTGGCCGGGGCGGGCGGTGCTGTTCTGTACCAGGATCCAGGGTTTGACCACGACCGCCCAAACCTCGGCTTGCCGGTTGAACCAGTCTTCCGCTTGGCGGTCGGTGACAGGGCCGATGCGCTTGGTTTTCAGCCATTCCCCCACCTGATGTTTGTTGTCCACGGAGAATTGATAGGCCACTTCCACCAAGTCCAGTTCGTCCTCGATGCTTATTGCCAGGCCGGCGGCAAAAAAACGCTGTAATTCCAGCCAGCAGATCAGCGAGGTTTCCTGGTTTAGTTTTAATTTTTCCATGTAGCCCATGGTGTTTGTCATTTAATGTTCCGGTAATCGGCGGTGATGTTGTAGACTTTGCGGCTATTTTAGCGCAACTTGCCGCAAAACCGACCAATAAGGAGTCAGTCATGTCACTTTTGAGTTCCCTTAAAAAGCGTTCCACTCTGGATGCCGCCATCAAACAGGTGGCGCAAGCCCGTAAAAGCGAGGCCGGCAGGGCCGAACAGCTTTATAAAAGTGCCTATCAAGGTTTTGCCAGTGTGATTGCCGATAACTTGTTGTTTTCGGAAGCACTGTACAACTGGGGGTTTGCCTTGTTGCACGAAGCCAGAAGCCGGCCGGTGGCGGAAGCCATCGAGATTTATGAAGATGCCATCTCCAAGTTTTCCTTTTGTCTGCTGACGGCGCCGAATTATCTGGGCGCCGCCATTGACGGCGGGGTGGCGTTCATGGAGTTGGCCCGTATCAGTCAGGATGACGGCAAAGCCGGTTTGTACGGCTTGGCGGAAGATTTTTTCGAAAAGGCCTGCCGGATTCAAAATGGCAGCGCGGCTTATAATCTGGCCTGTATCCGCGCGTTGCGCGGCGACGAAGAGGCTTGTCTGCGGTACTTGCAGCAAGCCAGGGATTCAGGCAGCTTGCCGGATCCCGTCAACATTCTGCAGGACGAAGACATGGATAATGTCAAACAGACGGCCTGGTTTGTCGAATTTATCGAAGCCTTGAAAGCCCGGCCGGAGCCGGTGCGGGAAAAACTGGTCGATGCGGAAATCAACGCGGAACCTTCGTTCAAGCTGAAAAAAACCGAAGATTTCGATTACTACTCCTGACGGGTTTTTCCCATCGGGCAAGAACCCGCCAGTCTCGGGGCTGAGCGGGTTTTTTTGTCCCAATCGGCCCGGCGATGGACGCAAGCGGCTGTACCGCGGAATCATATTCCGAACGCCGTGTCGAAAATCGGCCATAGCGATTGAAGTGGTCGGGTAAGCGTCCGCGGTGGCCGGATTTTATGTTTTATAATTCCATGTTCCGCGCCCTATCGTGGACTTTGACGGATTGACCGCTTCCGCCGCATGGGGTTGGATTCGATAATCGGCGGGCATTAAAACGCAACGCGCGGCGGAGGCATTTATGACTACGTTACTTTGGCTACAAACCGGTTCTTGCGGCGGCGACACCATGTCGATTTTGTGCGCGGACAGTCCTTCCGTGGAAGAGTTGGTGGATAGTTACGGGATTGAATTTCTGTGGCAGCCCTCGCTGTCCGCCGAACCTAAAAAGCATCTGGACGCCGTGCTGGATGCGATTCTCGAGGACAGGCTGGTCCTGGATATTTTGTGCGTGGAAGGTAGCATCATGACCGGGCCCAATGGCTCCGGCATGTACGATCCGTACCGCGGGCGCTCCAAAATGAGTCTGATCCTGCAACTGGCGGACAAAGCCGCTTATCTGGTGGCGATGGGTACCTGCGCCGCATACGGCGGCGTGCACGCGGCCCCGCCCAATCCCACCGATTGTCTCGGCTTGCAGTTCGATAAGCAGAATCCCGGCGGTTTGTTGTCAATCGACTGGCGTTCCCGCGCCGGCCGGCCGGTGGTCAATGTTTCGGGTTGCCCGGCTCATCCGAATGCAATGAGCAAAACCCTGGCCATGCTGGCTTCCGGCTTGCCGTTGGAACTGGATCATCTCAACCGGCCCAGGGCTTTTTTCAATACCATGGTGCACCAGGGCTGTACCCGCAACGAGTATCATGAATACGATGTGGAAGACAGCGAATTCGGCGGCAAGGGCTGCATGTTCTTCAATCTGGGTTGCAAGGGGCCGGTAACCATGGCGATTTGCAATACCGAGCTGTGGAACGGTCGCGGCAGTAAAACCCGCGCCGGAGTGCCTTGCTTCGGCTGTACCTCGGCGGATTTTCCGTCCGATCAGGATTTGTTCCGCACCGAAAAAATTGGTCCCATTCCGGTCAGCCTGCCCTTGGGAGTGGAGCGCGCCAATTATATGGCTTACAAAAGTCTGGCGCACGAAGCCGCGCCGGAGCGGGTGTTGAACAAGACCATGGATCCCTGAGCATGAGCCGCAGAACCATCCAAATTGAAATGAACCGGGTAGAGGGCGATCTGGATTTCCAGCTTGACCTGGAAGACAACGTGGTGGTCGACGCCCGCTGCATAGGCACGCTGTATCGCGGTTTCGAACAAATCATGCTGGGCCGCAAGCCTACCGATTCGCTGGTGATTACACCACGGATTTGCGGGATTTGCGGTACCGCGCAGTTAAATGCCGCCGTGCTGGCCTTGGAACAGGTCGGCCGCATTCCGGTGCCGCCCAATGCCGTGCGCATCCGTAACCTGTGCCTGATGGCCGAAACGGTGCAGAGCGATTTGCGCCAGTCGTTCCTGTTTTTCACCGCCGACTTTTGTCACCCAAAGTACCAAAATCGGTCGTTTTACCCAAAAGCCCTGGCCGCGTTTCAGCCGTTTAAGGGCTCGGTGCATAGGGGAGCATTGGAAAACTCCCGGCATATCGTCGAGATCGTCGCGCTGTTCGGCGGCCAATGGCCGCATTCGTCTTATATGCTGCCGGGCGGTGTTACCACTTCGGCCAACAGCCGCCATATCCTCGACAGCCTGTCCATCCTCAACCGGCTGACCCGCTGGTTCGAACAAAGCGTCACCGGTGCCGACCTGGATGCCTGGCTGGATTTACAGAGCGCCGAACAATTTTTTGCCTGGTTGAGCGAGAAGGCCGCTCACGCCGATAGCGCCATCGGTCTGTTTACCCTGATCAGCCGTGAAGTCGGCCTGCATCGGCTGGGTTTCGGTACGCCGCATATGCTTAGTTACGGTGCTTACGACGATCCGCTAGATGCGGATACCTTCCCGCCGCACAACAAGCGCTTGTTCAAGGCCGGTTTTTTGAACGGTGAAACCGGCGATATCGAGCCTTTCGATCAAGCCGGAATCACGGAGCATGTGCGTCATGCCTGGTTTCAACAATACCCCGGCGGCCGGCACCCGTTTCAGGGCGAAACCGTGCCGGATTACCAGCCGCATTCCGACCGTTACACATGGTGCAAAGCACCGCGTTACCAGGATAAAGTGGTGCAAACCGGGCCGCTGGCCGATGCGTTGATAGACGGCGATGCGCTGATAGTCTCGCTATACCGGGCCGAGGGCGGCAACGCCTGGTTGCGTCAATTCGCCCGCTTGCGCCGCACGGCCAAGTTGCTGCGCGGCATGCGGGAAACCCTGCTCGAGTTGGCCGCTAACCTGGACGAGCCGCATATGCTGGCTCCCGCCGATGGGGACATTCCCGACGGCGAGGGATTTGGACTGGTCACCGCCGCGCGCGGCGGCTTGGGCCATTGGCTGCAAATTTCCGACGGCGCCATCAGTCGTTATCAAGTCGTCACTCCGACTGCCTGGAACGCCTCGCCCAAGGACAGCGCGGGCCGGCATGGTCATTGGGAAAGCAGTTTGATCGGCATGCGGGTCGACGACCCGGACGATCCGCTGGAAATCGGCCACATCATTCGCTCCCACGATCCCTGTCTGGTTTGTACCGTACACATTCTGGACACGGGAAAACGCGTCACGTTATGGCCTTGAGCGATGCCTAAGCGGCGGGTGCTTTGTTTCGGTAACGAGTTGCATGGCGACGACGGCTTTGGGATTCGAGTGTTCCAAAGCTTGCGGCTACAGACCTGGCCGGCCGATGTCGAGCTGTGCAACGCCGGCATCGCCGGGCTCGATGCGCTGGGGCTTCTGCGGGGTTGCCGACAGGCAATTCTGGTCGATGCCTTGGCCGGTCGCGGCAATATCGGCCAAATTTGCATATTGAAGCCGGAAGATTTGAGCGTCCGGCAACAAAGCCCCACCGGTCACGGGCTGGGCTTGGCGTATCTGCTGGAAGCGCTGAAAATCTTCCGCGCCCCTCCGCCGGAGATTCTGATCGTAGGTGTCGAGGTCGAGGGGGTACAAGCTTTTTGCCTCGGTCTGTCCGCCGCGGCGGAAGGGGCGGTACCGGAGGCGGTCCGCGTGATACGCGAGTTGTTGTCGGTATGAGTCAGCCTATCGCCAATACAGCGTTGGCAGTAATCGAAGCTTTGAAAATACTCGATTCCGCCGGGCCGCCGCGCTGGGCTGGAAGATTGCAATTGCCGGGTCGGCAACGTCCGCTGGATATTTTGCTGTTTAACCTCGACGGCGAATATCGTGCCGTGCCGGCTCGCTGCCCTCATCAAGGCTACGATCTGTCTGCCTGTCCGCTGCGCAACGGCGATACTCTGAACTGTCCCGCGCACGGCCATAGGGTGTCGCTAAAAACCGACGGTTATCCGGTGACGGCTCTCGACGGGCAATTTTTTGTCTCCCTTGATGACGTCGAGCGGCTGCAAGCCGTTGCACCGACCGGCGACGAAAGCTCGCGTACCGTGCAACAACTGCGCGAGGAAGTCGAGCAATTACGCTTGGCCAATCTAAAGCAGGAGCGGCAAATCCTGGTGATTACCCAAACCATGGATGCCATGCTCAGCGAGACCGAGGCGCAAAAAATCGCGCTGAAGAAGAGGGTTGGACAGCAGCAAGCCTTGAGCCGTTTTGTCGAGAGCGTCATGGATACCATGGACGATCTGCTGTTGGTGATAGACCAAAGCGGCCAGATCCGCCGGCTGAACGCGGCCGTGACCCGCGAATTGGGGTACGGCGAGGCGGAGTTGTTGGGCGTCCGGATCGACGATTTGCTGCCGGCGGCGGAATTGCGGCAATTGGCCGAACAACTGCCCAGTCTGCCCTGGCCGTTAAATTCGGTGTTGCTGGAAACCATCCGCCTGAATGGCCGCTACAGCGGCGAACATCATCTCCTCGGTAAAGTTCCGTTGGCGCAACAGCCCGTGTATTGGCTGAACAGCAGCCTGTTGCACTCGGCGCAGGGCAAGTTCGAAGGCGCGGTGCTGACCGCGCTGGACATCAGCGAATTGAAAAATCGCAAAGCGCAACTGCGTTTGAGCGACAAAGTCTTCGAAAATAGCGGGGAAGCTATTTTTATCACTGATCCGCGGGGGACGATTCTGGAAGTGAACGCCGCCTTTTGCGCCATTACCGGCTATCAACGCCATGAAGTGTTGGGTCAGAATACCCGGCTGTTGAAATCGCATCTTCACGATCAGGCTTTTTACGACCAGTTATGGCAATCTCTGTTGAATCAGGGTTACTGGAAGGGCGAGGTTTGGGATCGCCGCAAAAACGGCGAATTTTGCCCCATGCTGACCAGCATCAATGCGGTGACCGACGAACAGGGCAGGCTGACGCATTATGTGGCGATTGCCACCGATATCAGTTACCAAAAACAAACCGAGCAGGACCTCAAGCAGTTGGCGTATTACGATATGCTGACCAAGCTGCCCAATCGGGCCTTGTTCAAGGACAGGCTGGAGCAGGAGATGCTGTTGGCGGAGCGCAATCAATCCCGCATAGCCTTGTTTTTTCTGGATCTGGACCATTTCAAGGTCATCAACGACACATTGGGGCATTGGGCCGGCGACTGTCTGTTGCAAATCGTGGCCAGCCGGATTCAGAGCTGTCTGCGTAAATCGGATACGGTATCCCGCCTGAGCGGCGACGAGTTCACCATCATTTTGCCCGGTCTAACGGGTATTTCCGTTGCCACCGAACTGGCTCAGCAACTGATCGAGGTGATGGAGGGGCCGGTGCAACTGAACGAGCACGAGGTTTATATCGGCGTCAGCATCGGCATCGCGGTGTTTCCGGACGATGGCGAGGATTTTTACACCCTGACCAAGCACGCCGATACCGCCATGTATGTGTCTAAATCCAAGGGCCGAGGCACTTTTCATTATTTTGAAGCCAGTATGAATGCGGCCGCGCAGCAGCGGCTGTTGCTGGAAAATGCCCTGCGGATGGCGATTGAGCAGGAAGAATTTCAACTTTATTACCAACCCAAGGCTTTTTGCGCCGATGGCGGGTTATGCGGCGCGGAAGCCTTGATCCGCTGGCGGCGCCCCGGTATCGGCATGATGCCGCCGGACGCCTTTATCGGCATTGCCGAGGAAACCGGCTTAATCGTTCCGCTGGGCAAATGGATTTTGAAGACGGCCTGTCTGCAAGCCAAGGTCTGGGCCGGCGGCCGAGCGGGTTTTCGCGTGGCGATAAATCTGTCCCCCAGGCAGTTGTTGGCCGAGGATTTCATTGCGGTGCTGGATGATATTCTGTCCCGCACCGGTGTCGAGCCAGGCTGGATAGAGTTGGAGATTACCGAAAGTTTGGTGATGCATGATGTCGACAAAGCCACCGACTTGCTGAGGCAAATTCGCCGGCGCGGCATTCATGTGGCCATGGACGATTTCGGAACCGGCTATTCGTCGTTGTCGTATTTAAAGCTATTGCCGATTCAGACCTTGAAAATCGACCGTTCCTTTATCAAGGCCTATGCCGGCGATCCGGCTTCGAACGAGGCGGCCTTCATCAAAACCATTGTGTCGCTGGGACAAATTTTGGGTATAACGGTGGTGGCGGAAGGCGTTGAGAACCAGTTCCAGCTGGCCTTGTTGCAGTCATGCGGCTGCCATGTCTACCAGGGCTATTATCTGGCGCCGCCGCTGAGCGCCGATGAATTTCAATGCGCCTGGATTGACCGCTAAGGCTTCCATCCCTGATAGTTTCCCTATTGATATCCCTAACCCTCCCTCGAGGAGAGAGTGCTTTTACGACAGACTGCGGAGGGAAGGGAATGCGGATGTTTTAAGCGCGGTTCTTGCGGCGCGGTCGACTAGGCTTGATGCCACTGCCTGTAAGAGAGGCGGCGTTATTCCGGATAACAGGCCGCCAGCAGGGCTTGCAGCTTTTGCAGGCCCAATTCGCGGGTCAGCTGGATATTGCGGGCCGGAATGTTTTCCGGGTCTGGATAGCTCCGCACGGCGCGGTCTATGCTCGATTCGCGGATAATATGCAGCATGGGGTAGGGCGAGCGATTGGTGTAATTGGCGGGGTCGTCCTGCTCCAGTTCGCTGGCCATTTCAAAGCAGTAAGCGGGATGAAAACTGGCTATCTGGTAGGTTCCTTCGTAGTGTTGGGCTTGTAACAAACGCTCGGCTATGTCCAGCATGTCCAGGTAATCGTCGAAATCGGCAAAACCGTTTGGCAAAATCAACAGCGTGGTTTCGGTTTCGGGGTGCTCATCCAGAAACCGGCATTCCTCTATCAAGGTTTCCAGGGTTGTTTCCGTTCCTTCCGCGCGGGCAACCCGGTAGCGTATGCTGTCTCTTTGTTGTTCGCGGCGAGCGAACGGGCAAATGTTTAAGGCAATGATGAAGGTGTTCAGCCACTGGCGGGTGGCGTCGATAATTTGTTGGTCGCTGATCATAGGGTATTAAATATGTTGAATAAAACAGCCGCGTTACGAGTTTGCCTGTTGCTGCTGATACTACTGATACCGCTGGCGGTCCGCGCGGGGGTGTACGAATGGGTCGATGGGCAGGGGCGGCGCCATTATTCGGATCGCAAGCAGGCGGATGGCAGGATTTTAACAGTAGTGCCGCAAGCGGTTTATTACCGGGTGGAAAAAGTTTACGACGGCGACACAATCTTGTTAAGCGACGGACGCAAAGTACGCCTGTTGGGGGTAAATACGCCGGAAGTGGCCGGACGCAACAAAAATGCCGAACCCGGCGGCGAGCAAGCCAGGGCGTGGTTGCGGCAGCGCATCGAGCATAAGAGGGTCAGGCTGGAAGGCGATGTCGAAAAGCAGGACAAATACCAGCGCGGTCTGGCGTATGTGTTTACCGAGGATAAGCGGCATATCAATTTGGAATTGGTGAGCTTGGGTTTGGCGGCGGTGAATATCTATCCGCCGAATCTCAAATACGCGCGGGCCTTGCTGGATGCCCAGCGGGCCGCCGAGACGGCGGGTCTGGGAATCTGGGCATTACCGGCCTATGCGCCGCAACCGTTTCAGGTCTTGAATGAGGAAAATTATCGGGGCTGGAAGCGTATTTCCGGCCGCGTCGGCGCGCTAAAACAAACGGCCAAATACAGTTATTTGCAGTTTTCCGACAAGGTGTCGGTGCGGATAGAAAACAAAAACCTGAATTTGTTTCCGGCGCCACGGACTTATGTCGGCGCTTTGCTGGAGGTCAGGGGTTGGGTGGCTAAAAACAAGGATCGTTTTGCCGTGCAGGTGCGCCATCCCGGAGAAATCAAAGTTTTAAAAAACTGAAGCGGCGGGGCAAAAAAAGGGAGGCCAAGCCTCCCTTTTGGGTTTGCCGCCAGACTTATTTGTCGGTGCGTTTGTAGTTCACCCGGCGGTTGTAAGCGCGGCCTTCGTCGGTTTCGTTGGTCTCAACCGGTTGCGATTCGCCAAAGCCCACGGTAGTCAGGCGGTTGGCGCTCACGCCTTGGCTGACCAGCTCGTTCTTGACCGACCGCGCTCTGCGCTCGGACAGGTTTTGGTTGTACGCATCGCTGCCGTAGCTGTCGGTGTGGCCTTGGATTTCAATGGTCAAGCCTGGGTTGAGTTTCATCACGTCAACCGCATTTTTGATCATGGGGTGGTATTTCGATTTGACTTTGTCGCTGTCGAAATCGAACAACACGCCGTGGAAGGCCCAGCAACCGTCTTTGTCGACAATGGCGCCCTTCGGCGTGTCGGGGCATTTGTCGGCGCAGTTGTTGACGCCGTCGTTATCGTCGTCCCGGGTGGAGCAATCTTGCGGCGAGCCGGGTTTAAAGAACACCTGCTTGACGAAATCGCTCATGCCGGCAGGGCTGGAAATGGCGTTGGCATCGGTGGACATGCCGCAACCGGCTGTGTTGACGATTTGTTGCAGGCTTGCCTGGCCGGCTGCATCGCTATCGTTGCCCACCCACACGGTATACACGCACAATCTGTCGCCGTATCGGGCTTTCAAGGCTTCCGCCGCCGGTACCGGTGAAATTTCATCCATGCCGTCGCTGAAGACGATCACGGCGATATTGCCGGGGGCGGAGGCGATATCCTTGCTGCTTTCGCTCAGCGCGGTAGCCAAGGGTGTGCCGCCGCTAGAGCATTGCAGGGATGTGATGGCGCTTTCGAAGCCGCTGGTCGAATAGCTTTGCAACGGTTGATTCAGATGCGTGGCGCCCCACTTTACACAGGGGCCGAAACCGAAACTACGCAAACCGGAAGATAAAGTGATGTCGGGAATGGTTTGGTTGAACTTGTTCAACAGGTTTTTTTCGACGTCCAGTTTGGTGCCGCTGTAATCCGGTGAGTTCAGATAGGTTTTGCTCATCGAGGACGATGAGTCGTTCAGGACGAAAAAACTGTCGGTTTTTTGTACCAGCAGGCCGGCCTGAATTTGGGCGTTCAGGTCGTCGGCTTGAAAGGCCTGAAAATTGTTGCTGGATTGCGTGGCGCAACCCGACAGGATGGCCCCGGTCAGGACCGCGGTGATAGTGAGCATTTTTTGCATTAATAATCTCCCGTTTGTTTTTGAATTATCGGCTGTTTGCCTTGGTTAGGAGTCTAGCATTATATGAGTGCTATTCCAGGCCGTTATCTTAATTTTTTAGCGCTTACGTTCAACTTAAACCCGTGCCGTGAAATAATAACAGTGTTTTATCCGGTTATGCCCTGATAAGCTTGCCTCGGCGGTTTTTGCGCGTCGATATCCATGGTATTGGGATGGCGAGAATGTTTCGGGCAAATGCGGGCGAGCAATCGGTCCGATGGCATGCCGCCCGCGAGGTCCCGGTATCAATTTTTCAACAGGTAAGAAAAAGAAATGAGTATAAGAACCCGCTTTGCCCCCAGTCCCACCGGTTATTTGCATGTCGGCGGGGCCAGAACGGCCTTGTTTTCCTGGTTATATGCCCGCAAACATGGCGGTAAATTCATTTTGCGCATCGAGGATACCGATCTGGAGCGCTCCAGCCAGGAGTCGGTCAACGCCATTCTGGAAGGTATGACTTGGTTGGGTCTGGAATATGACGAAGGTCCGTTTTACCAAACTCATCGCTTCGACCGTTATAAGGAAGTGATTCAGCAACTGCTGGATCAGGGGGATGCCTATTATTGCTATTGCGGCCGCGAAGAGTTGGATGCCTTGCGCGAGCAGCAAATGGCCGCCAAGGAAAAACCGCGTTATAACGGTAAATGTCGGCATGGCGCAACGGGCGATGGCGAGCGGGTGGTGCGATTCAAGAATCCGGAACACGGCGAGGTGGTTATCGATGACCTGGTCAAGGGCCGTATCGTAGTCGCCAACAAAGAGTTGGACGATTTGATTATCGCCCGTTCCGACGGCACGCCGACATATAACCTGACGGTAGTGGTCGACGACATGGATATGGGCGTGAGCCACGTGATTCGCGGAGACGACCATGTCAATAACACCCCGCGGCAAATCAATATTTTAAAGGCCTTGGGCGCGCAATTGCCGGTGTATGCGCACGTACCCATGATTTTGGGATCGGATGGCGCGCGTCTGTCCAAGCGCCACGGCGCGGTCAGCGTGATGCAGTATCGCAACGACGGTTTTTTGCCCGAAGCGTTATTGAATTATCTGGTGCGGTTGGGTTGGTCGCACGGTGATAGAGAGTTGTTCAGTCTCGACGAAATGATACAGTTGTTCGAGCTGGAAAAAGTCAACGTATCGGCATCGACCTTCAATACCGAAAAATTGCTCTGGTTGAATCACCAATACATCATGAACGGCGATCCTGCTCATGTGGCCCACCATTTAAGCTGGCATCTGGGCGAGCGCGGTATCGATCCCACCAGCGGGCCGGCCTTGCTTGAGGTTGTCAAGGCACAACGCGAGCGCTGCAAAACCCTGGTGGATATGGCGGAAGAAAGTCTGTATTTTTACCGGGATTTCGAGGCTTACGATGAAAAGGCGGTGAAGAAAAATTTCAAGGCCGGCGTCGACGATATTTTGCAGCATTTGTGGAGCCGTTTCGACGCCGTGGAGACATGGGAAGCCGAAACCCTGCATCAGGTGGTGCTGGACAGTGCCGAACAGTTGCAACTGAATCTGGGCAAGGTGGCCCAGCCTCTGCGGGTTGCGGTATGCGGTTGCGGTGTCTCGCCGGCCATCGACGTCACCCTGCGATTATTGGGCAAGGAAAGAACCCTGGATAGAATTGCCCGCGCGATTAACTTTATAAAAAATAACTAGACAACGATTTAAAAGTCCGTATAATGCGCGGTCTCAACTACGGGGCCATAGCTCAGCTGGGAGAGCGCTTGCATGGCATGCAAGAGGTCAGGAGTTCGATCCTCCTTGGCTCCACCAATGTAGTTGATTGTTTAATGTCTTGGTCCCCATCGTCTAGTGGCCTAGGACACCGCCCTTTCACGGCGGTAACCGGGGTTCGAACCCCCGTGGGGACGCCAACATTCCGCTTGGCATGGGTTAAACATCCGCATCAGTCAGTTAAGTTTCAAAAGTCTTGGTCCCCATCGTCTAGTGGCCTAGGACACCGCCCTTTCACGGCGGTAACCGGGGTTCGAACCCCCGTGGGGACGCCAATCATATTTTCACAAGCAGACCAAGCGCCTTGGCGACTCCGACAGCAATGTTTCGGGGAGGTCCAGCGGCCGGTGGCTCTGCAAAAATCAACTCCGCATTATCTGCCGGTAACTTCGAACTGTATTACAATCAAAAACGGCCGCTTTGCGAGTTTTGCCCATGGCGCTGTCGCGGCCATTTACATCCGGCAACCGCAAACGCCGGATTCAGCGTGATCGAACTTGATTGGTAGCCGATTCCAATGACCGATGACAAAACCAGAATCAAGCCGGACCTTGCCGTCGATACCCAGCGGGACGATGACCGCACGGTATTGGCGCCGAAAAGAGACGGGCTGGAGATCGAGCTATTGGATGCGCGGGGAAACGTGCTGGGGCATTTTAAATTTGCCGACGGTTTTACCGCGGGGCGGGCGGCGGATAATGGCATTGTCATTACCCACGATGTGGTCAGCCGTTATCACATGGCAATCAGGAAAGAGGCTGGTGTCTGGTGGTTGTATAACCTTAATAGCACCAATGGCGTTTTCATCGACGGCCGGTTGATTCCCGACAAGGAAATCCTGCAGTTTCCGGTGATGATCGCCCTGGGCGTGGCCGGCGTTTATCTGCATATCCGGCATGATCAACAAGCTGCCGCTAGCCGGGCGCACTTGGCGCCGGACGCCACCCTTATTTCCGTTCCGGAAAGGCAAACCAACACCGCATCCCCGCACCGGCCGGTATCGCAAGCAGATATTGAAGCGCGCCTGCTGGCCGAGGAAGATAGTCCAGACATGGGCGATTACACCCTGATGGCGCGGCGGGTGATTCATAAAGACCGGGTCAAGCGCTCCAAGAGCTATGAAAAAGTCATCTGGGCTCTGGCGGGTTTGTTCGTGGCGGCTGTCGGCTTGGTGACCTATCAACAGATTGCCTTGGAAAACACCCGCAAATTGGCCATCGATATGTTCTACGACATCAAGTCGCTGGAGGTCAATATTGCGCGGGCCGATATCAAACTGGAGGAAAGCGCGGCGGTTCTTGACGAAACGCTGGCGGCGATTGCCAGCGAAAAGCTCAGAATATCCCAGGAGCAATTGAAATTACAGCAGGAGCAAATCGCCGCCGAAAGATTACGCATGCGGCAGGAGCGAGAGCGGTTGGCGAACATGAAAGCCAAGTACCGGCAATATGTCGACGAAGCCAACAGCCTGAGACTCAGATTTCCTACCGCCGCGCAATATGAAAACGAACTCATTGCCAAGGTGGCGCGCGAATTGGGCGAAAGCGAACTGGAACTGCCGGAGGAATTCGTTTCCGAAGTGCGCAAATACATTCAGTATTGGCAGGGCACGGCAAGGCTGCAAACCGCCATCGCCATGCTGGAAAAGGAAAATCTATTGGAACCCGTGATTGCCGGGCTGAAAAATTACGGCCTGCCCTTGTATTTCATTTATTTGCCCTTGCAAGAAAGCAATTACGACACCCGCGCGATCGGTCCCGAGACCCGCTTCGGCATCGCCAAGGGAGCTTGGCAGTTGCTGGCAAGCACTGCCCGGGAATACGGCATAACGCCGGGGCCGCTGGCCGAAGTACGGGAATACGACGAGCAGGACGGCCGCTTCGATTTTGCCCAGGCCACCCAGGCGGGGATTAAATATCTGCGCAAGATATACAGCACCGAGGCGCAAGCTTCCGGCTTATTGGTGATGGCCAGCTACAACTATGGCGACAACCGGGTGAAAGGCATGATCAGGCAGATGCCGGACAATCCAAGGGACAGGAATTTTTGGACTTTCCTGCAAAATTACGAACTGCCGGCGGAAACCCGCGATTATGTGTTTTATATTTTTTCCGCCGCCGTGATAGGCGAAGATCCGCAACATTTCGGCTTTAAATTTAACCCGCCGCTGTATAAATTAAAATCCTGACGGTTCCGGGATGCCGGGCTTGATTGACATTCGGGCCGGGCCGGTAAACTACAAAGCGCTCGCAAAGCCGGTTTTACGCGGCATGTTTAACGCTTATTTAGAGGTTGCTTATGTCGGTTCTTTTTCGCTGGATAGTGTTGTCGATGGGCTTGCTGTGGGGCTGCGTGGCGCATGCGGACGCTTTGCGGGTAGGCCGGAATGCGCCGCCATTCGAATTGACGGCTCATGATGGCCGGCGGATAAACTTGCTGGATCGGCAAAACCAAGGCTGGACGGTGTTGTATTTTTATCCCAAGGCAGGCACGCCGGGCTGTACCGCCCAAGCCTGTGCCTTTCGCGATGCCATTAAGGTCATACGCGGGCAAAATGCCGAGGTGTTCGGTATCAGCACCGACGATCCCGCCGACCTGCGGGCTTTCCATGACAAGCACAAGCTGACATTCAGCTTATTGTCCGACCCCGATGCCAAGGTCACGGAACTGTATGGGGTTAAGATTCCGGTATTGAACATGGCCAAGCGTTGGACGTTTATTATTGATCCAGCGCTGGTCATTCGGCGGATTGATGATGACGTCGATCCCGCGCTGGATGCCGAAAGGGTGGCTGAAAGTTTGCTACGCCTGCAAGCCGACCGGTAGCCGCCGCGCTGCATAACTCATTTATGGAACCAGGTTTCATGCCCAAGCAAACTATCCCAAACTTTGACGCCGCGTTTGCACGATATGGCAATGCTTCGCTCGATCAACTGTTGGACGAACAGCATGCGGGCGATCCGCAAGCCCGGGTGTTGGCACTGTTTAAGCGTTGCGTTGAACAGGTGCCGGCTTATCGGGATTTTCTGGCGACAAGGAAAATCGATCCGGCCCAAATTACCGATTTCGCGGCCTTTCAAACCTTGCCGATGATGAACAAGGCCGATTACATGCAAAGTTACCCCTTGCCGCAACGTTGCCTGGGCGGTAGTTTGCTCGGCGCGGATCGGGTGGCGGTGTCGTCCGGTTCCACCGGTCAAGCCACTTTCTGGCCGCGTTCGGCGGCCTACGAGTTGGACGTGGCCGTGCGTTTCGAACAGGTGTTTGTGGACAGCTTCGCTGCCGGCGGGCGCAGCACCCTGGCGGTGGTCTGTTTTGCCTTGGGTAACTGGGTGGGCGGTTTGTTTACCACCTCATGTTGCTGGCATCTGGCCCGCAAGGGCTATCCCTTGATGGTGGCGACGCCCGGCAACAACAAAGCCGAAATTTTCCGGGTAGTGCGCGAATTGGCGCCGCATTTCGAACAGACCGTGCTGCTGGGTTATCCGCCTTTCGTCAAGGATGTGTTGGACGCCGGCGCCGCCGAAGGCGTGGCTTGGGCGGAATACCGCACAAAGCTGGTGTTCGCCGGCGAAGTCTTCAGCGAAGAATGGCGGGCTCTGCTCGGCCGCCATACCGGCTCGGTTCAGCCTTGTTTCGATTCGGCTTCCCTATACGGTACCGCCGACGGCGGCGTGTTGGGCAATGAAACGCCGTTAAGCATCGCCATCCGCCGTTGGTTGGCAAAACATCCGCGGGCCGCCCGCGAGTTGTTCGGCGAATCTCGTCTGCCAACCTTGGTGCAATACGATCCCCGTAGCCGTTTTTTTGAAGTGCGCGACAACACCCTGGTGGTGTCCGGCGAGAACAGCGTGCCCTTAGTGCGCTATCACATAGCCGACAAGGGCGGCGTGTTGAATTACGCCGAGATGTGGGATTTTCTGCAACAACAAGGCGTTGATTCGCTTGCCGAGCTGGGTTTGCCGGCCGATTTCGCGCCGCGCCGATTGCCGTTCGTGTTCGTATTCGGCCGGGCGGATTTTACGGTGTCGTACTACGGCGCCAATATTTATCCGGAGAATGTCGCCGTGGGTCTGGAGCGGGACGATATTGCGCGCCGGGTAACGGGAAAATTTGTTTTGCAGGCGCGGGAAACGGCCTTGGGCGACAAGGAGTTGCATATTGCCGTGGAACTGTTGCCCGCTGTTACGCCCGATCCGGGTTTGCCGGAGACCATCGCGCTGGCCGTAAAAACCCAGTTATTAAGATTGAACAGCGAGTTTGCCCATTACACGCCGGTAGAGCGGCAGTTGCCCAGGGTGTCTCTGCATGCCTTTGCCGATCCGGAGTACTTTCCCGTCGGCGTCAAGCACCGCTACACCCGCAAGGCGGAAGAGTAAGCGCTTGATGGGCTCGCGTAACGGGTCAAAGGTGGGCTTTCGTCCAGCGGACGATATCCCCGCTACTCATGGCACCGGCTTGTCTGGCGAGTTCGCGCCCGCCTTGAAATAAAATCAGCGTTGGGATGCCGCGGATGTTGTAACGGGCGGCGATGGCGGCTTCGGTTTCGGTATTCAATTTGCCGAGCCGGACATCCGGTTCCAGCAGTTGAGCGGCTTGCGCAAACGCCGGCGCCATCATCTTGCACGGTCCGCACCAGTCGGCCCAGAAATCGACCAGCAGCGGGATGTCGCAGCGGTTGAGGTGGGTATCGAAATTCCGGCTATGCAACTGCAAGGGGCGCGCATCGAAAAGTGGCTGGTGACATTTTCCGCATTTGGGGTTTTGCCGCAGCCGCCGCGGCGGCAGGCGATTGACCGCCGAGCAATAAGGGCAGACTAAATGCAATTGTTCGTTCATGGTGGACTCATGCAATGAATGTTAAACGATAACTCTTTTGATTTGACTGTAGCAAGAAAAGGCCGCTTCGTAACAATGCCGGTTGCTTGCGCGGGCCGGGTCAAAGCGACATTAATTTCCCTGTTCTGTCATTGCATGGGATAAACTTTGCGGCTTTCGGCGAAAGGGTCTTGCCTAGGCAACTCTGTTCATAATCTTTCATGGCTTGATTTGAGGAGCAACATGATTATCAAACCTCGCGTACGCGGCTTTATGTGCGTTACCACCCATCCGGTCGGCTGCGAAGCCAACGTCAAACAGCAGATCGACTATGTCAAAGGCTTTGGCGGTATCGCCGGCGGGCCGAAAAACGTGTTGATTCTGGGTGCTTCCACCGGTTACGGATTGGCTTCGCGCATCGTCTCGGCATTCGGAGCAGGCGCCAAAACCCTGGGGGTATTCTTCGAACGCGAGGGCACGGCCGACAAACCGGGTACGCCGGGTTGGTACAACTCGGCGGCGTTTCATAAATTCGCCGAAGCCGAAGGTCTGTATGCCAAAAGCATCAACGGCGACGCTTTTTCCGACGACATCAAACAAAAAACCATAGCTGCCATCAAGCAGGATATGGGCAAGGTCGATCTGGTGATTTATAGCTTGGCTGCGCCGCGCCGCACTCACCCGAAAACCGGTGTTACCCACAACTCCACTCTGAAACCGATAGGCAAGGATCTGGTGCAGAACGGCATCGATACCGATAAGGAAGTGATTAAATCCTTCACGCTGCCGGCGGCCACCCAGGAAGAAATCGATAACACCGTGGCGGTAATGGGCGGCGAAGACTGGCAAATGTGGATAGATGCCCTGGCCGAAGCCGATGTGTTGGCGGAGAGGGCCAAAACCACCGCCTTTACTTATCTGGGCGAAAAAGTCACCTGGGATATTTATTGGCACGGCACCATAGGCGCGGCCAAGAAAGACCTGGACAAGCGCGTGATCGATATTCGTGCCAAGCTCGCCGCATTGGGCGGCGACGCAAGGGTTTCCGTGTTGAAAGCCGTGGTCACCCAAGCCAGCGCGGCGATTCCGGTGATGCCGCTGTATCTGGCCTTGCTGTTCAAGGTCATGAAGGAACAGGGCAGTCACGAAGGCTGCATCGAGCAGGTCAACAACTTGTTCCGCGACAGTCTGTACGGCGTCAGCCCGATACTGGACGAGGAAGGCCGCCTGCGTGCCGATTTAAAAGAGCTGCAACCGCAAGTGCAGGATAAGGTCAACGAACTGTGGCAACAGGTCAATAACGACAATATCAACACGCTGACCGATTTCGCCGGTTACAAACACGAGTTCATGAAACTGTTCGGTTTCGAGGTAGACGGTGTCGATTACGAAGCCGACGTCAACCCCGAGGCGCCGATAGGCAATCTGGCTTAAATTCCGTCATGCCCGGTTCCCGCGGTCCTGCGTGGGAACCGAGCTGGATGGCGCGCTTGCCGCGGCGGTCCGCCTCGCAAGTGTGCTTGAACCGAGCGGCATTGGTTTCAGCATCCTTCTTGCCCACTTATTATTTTTATGGCTTGTTGTTAGAATGCCGTTAAGTTTTCAAGGCCTTCGCATAATGTCCAGCACTCAGTCGCTTCCCAAAGTTCGCACGCTAATGCTGACGCTATCGGTTTTTATAATGACCGCCTGCGACATTTCCCAGCTCAACAACCCTTATCCCGAGGCCGACCACGGCCAATCCATTCTGTATTCCTCGTTTGCCGAGCGGCCGAAACACCTGGACCCGGCGGTGGCATACAGCAGCGACGAATACGGCTTTATCTGCCAAATTTACGAACCGCCGCTGCAATATCATTATCTGAAGCGCCCTTATCAATTGCAGCCCTTAACGGCCGCCGAAATGCCCGAGGTTCGCTATCTGGACAAACAAGGCAACGCACTGGCGGAGACCGCCAGCGACACGGAAGTGGCGTTTAGCGAATACCTGATAAGCATCAAACCCGGCATCGAGTTTCAACCGCATCCCGCCTTCAGTCAAAGCGAGCCCGGCCGGTATCTGTATCATGCCTTGAGCAAAGAGCAATTGGCGGCAATCGACACGCTGGCGGACTTGCCGGTGCAACAGAGCCGAAGCTTGACGGCCGAAGATTATGTTTACCAGATCAAGCGCCTGGCCTATGCAAAAATTCAGTCGCCGATCGCCGAATTGATGGCCGGCTATATCGACGGTTTTAGCGAATTTACCCGGCAAACCGCAGCTGTAGACATCGCCGATTTGAAAAACCAAAACCTGCGCGGCGTGGAAGCCGTCAACGAGCATGCCTACCGCATCCGTATCAAGGGCAAATATCCGCAGTTTGAATATTGGCTGGCCATGCCGTTTTTTGCCCCCATGCCTTGGGAGGCCGATGCGTTTTATGACCAGCCGGGCTTGAAAAACAAAAACATTACCCTGGACTGGTTTCCGATCGGTACCGGGCCGTTTTGGCTAAAAGAAAACAATCCCAACCGGCGCATGGTGTTGGCGAAAAACCCCCATTACCATGCCGATTTTTACCCGACCGACGGCGATCCGGGCGATAAGGAAGCCGGCTTGCTGAACGATGCCGGTAAGCTCTTGCCGTTTGTCGACAAGGTGGTGTACACCTTGGAAAAGGAAACCATTCCCTATTGGGCCAAATTTTTGCAGGGCTATTACGATGCTTCCGGCATTGCCTCGGACAGCTTCGATCAGGCCGTGCAGTTTTCCGGCAGCGGCGATCCGCTGTTAACGCCGATGATGCGGGATAAACAGATTCAGCTGCATACCTCGGTGGCGACCTCGATTTTTTACATGGGATTTAACATGCTGGACCCGGTGCTAGGCGGCGCTGGCGAGGCAAGCCGCAAACTGCGGCAAGCCATTGCGATTGCGGTCGATTACGAGGAATTCATCGCCATTTTCGCCAACGGCCGCGGTTTGGCGGCGCAAGGCGCGCTGCCTCCGGGTATCTTCGGGTACCGGGACGGCGCGGCCGGCATCAATCCCGTCGTCTACGACTGGCTAAACGGCAAGCCGCAGCGTAAAGCCATCGAAAAAGCCAGACAATTGCTGGCCGAAGCCGGTTACCCAAACGGTATCGACCCAAAAACCGGTCAAGCCCTGTTGCTGTATTTCGACACCACGGCCACCGGCAGCGACGACAAGGCCTTGATGAACTGGTACCGCAAACAATTCGAAAAGCTCGGCATCCAACTGGTGATACGCGGTACCGATTACAACCGTTTTCAGGAAAAAATGCGTACCGGCGCGGCGCAGATTTTCGTCTGGGGCTGGAATGCCGATTATCCCGATCCGGAAAACTTTTTCTTCCTGTTGTACGGCCCCAATTCCAAGGTCGGGCAGGGCGGCGAAAATGCCGGCAATTACGCCAACCCGGAATTCGACCGCCTGTTCGAAAAAATGCGCAACATGGACAACGGCCCGGAACGGCAAATCATCATCGACCGCATGCAAGACATTTTGCGCCGCGATGCGCCGTGGCTGTTCGGCTACTACCCCAAGGATTTCGCCCTGCTGCACAGTTGGTACCAAAACTTGAAACCGGCCCGCATGATCAATAACCGTCTGAAATACAGCCGTGTCGATACCGACTTGCGCGAACAAAAGCGCCAGGAGTGGAACCAGGCTGAATTCTGGCCGTTGTTGTTGGGTTTTGTGTTGTTGGCCGTGGCGTTTTTACCGGCGGTTAAGGCTTACCGGCGCCGGCAACAGGAGACGCAATCATGATGAGTTATGTCATACGCCGCATTCTTTATGCCTTGCCGTTGCTGCTTGCGGTCAATGTGCTGACCTTTGTATTGTTCTTCGTGGTCAACAGCCCGGACGACATGGCCCGCATGCAGTTGGGTCAAAAGCGGGTCACCGAGCAAGCCATCCAAAATTGGAAGCATCAACACGGCTACGATTTGCCCTTGCTGTGGAATGCCGAACAGACCGGTGGCAAACAGCTGAGCGAAACCATTTTTTATCAAAAATCGATCAACCTGTTTTTGTTCGATTTCGGTCTCTCGGATAGCGGCCGGAATATAGGCAGCGACATACGCCAGCGCATGTGGCCCAGTCTGGCGCTGGCCTTGCCGTCCCTGATCGTCGGTTTGTCGGTCAACATTACCCTGGCTCTGTTGGTGGTGTTATTCCGCAATACCTATGTAGAGCTGGGTAGCAGTGTGTTGCTGGTGATGCTGATGTCGGTGTCGTCTTTGTTTTACATCATCGGCGGCCAGTTTTTGATCGGCAAGTTGTTGAAACTGGTGCCTATTTCCGGTTACGACGATGGCTGGGCGGCAATCAAGTTTCTGATTTTGCCGGTGATTATCAGTGTGGTGGCCGGTATCGGTTCCGGCGTGCGTTGGTATCGCAGCTTGTTTTTGGAGGAAGTGGAACGGGACTATGTCCGCACCGCCCGCGCCAAAGGCCTCAGCGAAACCCAGGTGCTGTTCAAGCATGTGCTGAAAAACGCCATGATTCCCATTCTGACCGGCGTGGTGGTGGTTTTGCCGCTGTTGTTCATGGGTAGCTTGATCATGGAGTCGTTTTTCAGCATCCCCGGTTTGGGCAGTTACACCATCGATGCCATCAACCGGCAGGATTTCTCCATCGTGCGGGCCATGGTGTTTCTGGGCTCCGTGCTATATATCGCCGGCCTGCTGTTGACCGATATTTCCTACACCCTGGTCGATCCGCGCGTGAGGTTGAGCTGATGATCGTGTTATGGACCGACGGGCTGATTTATCTGTTGGTTTTGGCCAGCGCGGGCTTGGTCTGCTATCTAAGCCGCCAGCAACATATGCGCCGGCCGTTAAAAAAAATTGCCGCCAACCCGGTAGCGATGGCCTCGTTGACTTTGTTGTTGTGTTTCGCGCTGATCGGCTTGGCCGACTCGATACATTTCCAGGCTGGCGACAGCCGCGGTAACGAGGCCGTCAGCCTGCTGGATGTAGCCTGCGACACCATGCGCAAGCACGGCGAGAAAACCTATTCCGCGCCGTTTGCGGCGCATGGCTATGCCAAGGAAAGCATACCCGCTCCAGACGGCTCCACTCGTTGGGATTACCCGCGTCTGCAATACGGCGGCGCCCATCTGGCCGATCCAGAAACGGAATGGGTCGGCGACGTGTTCGATAAGACCTTTAGCGGATTTAGCAGGGGTGCCGGTCTGATGTTGATGGTGTTATTGCTGGCCTGGGGCGATCAGCATGAGCGGCGGCGGGCATTATGGCGAACGTCCAGCAGCAAGGCGGTCTGGGCCACCTTGTTTTTGGTGGTGAGCGGTTGTTATACCTTGTTTTCCCTATCGGCGTATTACCACGTGCTCGGTACCGACAAAGTCGGCGAAGACGTGTTTTATCAGGCCTTAAAAAGCATACGTACCGGTTTGGTGATCGGTTCGCTGACCACGCTGGTGATGCTGCCGCTGGCTATCGTGTTCGGTATCATGGCCGGTTTTTTCAAGGGCTGGGTAGACGACCTGATCCAGTTTATCTACACCACTCTGAATTCCATCCCCAGCGTGTTGCTGATTGCCGCCTCGATTCTGATGGTGCAGGTCTACATGGCCAACCATCCGGAAAACTTCAACAGTTTGCTAGTGCGGGCCGACATGCGCCTGCTGTTTTTGTGCCTGATTTTGGGTGTGACCAGTTGGACCGGCTTGTGCCGCTTGTTGCGCGCCGAAACCCTCAAGCTGCGCGAAATGGAATACGTGCTGGCTGCCCAGGCTTTGGGTGTCAAGCCGGCCATGATTCTGTTCCGCCACATCCTGCCCAACGTCATGCACATCGTCTTGATCGCCGTGGTGCTGGATTTCAGCTCATTGGTACTGGCCGAGGCGGTACTGTCCTACATCAACATCGGTGTCGATCCCACCACCCACAGTTGGGGCAACATGATCAACAGCGCCCGCCTGGAAATGGCCAGAGAGCCCGTGGTGTGGTGGTCTTTGGCGGCGGCCTTCGCGTTCATGTTCGCGCTGGTATTGGCAGCGAATTTGTTCGCCGATAGTGTTAGGGATGCGTTTGACCCACGGAGGGCGAATGTATAATAAGAACTTGTTTTAAGTTAAGCAATGAGACTTAGGAATTCCATTTATGGCTAGAGCTGATGTATTGGTTAGCCTAATTCGCTCAGGTAGCAGAGGTGATCAAGTTGCGTTTCGTAAAGCGGCTGAATCTTTGATTGCCGATGAGCGCGATAAAGGGCATCGGATTCTAGCCGACCGGCTGCAAAATTCTTTCGGCACTGAATTGGTGCCGCAGCGTTCTATTGCATCGCAAAAACAAAATGACTTGGTTTACGAAGTAACGCCAAAACGATTGTTATCGACAGTTTTTGTTCCGGATCTGGCACGGGAACAAATTAATGATTTAATCGAAGAACAGCACCGTTCCGAATTGTTGCACGCCTATAGCTTGTCAGCCCGAAATCGAATTCTACTGGTCGGTCCTCCCGGCAATGGCAAAACCAGTTTGGCCGAAGCGATAGCAACCGAATTAATGTACCCCCTGGTTTCCATTCGCTACGATACGTTAATTGGCAGCTACCTGGGTGAGACCGCCAGCCGGTTGAAACAAATCATCGATTACGTAAAAACTCAACGTTGCGTTTTGTTTTTGGATGAGTTTGAAACAATAGGCAAAGAGCGCGGCGATACCCATGAAACAGGTGAAATCAAGCGCGTAGTGAGCTCATTACTACTGCAATTGGACGATTTGCCGGATTATGTGGTGGTGATCGCCGCCAGTAATCACCCGGAACTGTTGGACAAAGCCGTGTGGCGACGCTTCCAGGTGAGAGTTGAACTGCCCCTTCCTTCACGGGATAAAATCACTTTATTCATTGCCGCGATGGAACAAAAGACATCGGTCAAGTTCGGCTTAGCCGCCGAAACAATGGCTAAGAAAATGTTGGGGACAAACTTTTCCGAAATTGAAGAGGTCTGTCTGACGATTGTCAGACGAGCAATATTAAGTAAACAAACCGATAATGCCAAAAACATCACCACGGCTGTATTGCATCAATGGCAAAGCCGATATAAGCCTAAACCACAAGGAATGGAGTAATGGCCGAATTACCGTTATTGATTTTCCCCCAAGCAAAAATTGTTGATCCTCCAAAGGGAAGAGCTGGTTTCCCACCACTAAATGCACTGGCAAAGCAAGTACAAATTTCACGGTTAACGCCGCAGTTTGAAACTCTGGAGAAACAATTTCGAGCTGATCAGGCGATATTGTCTGCTTCAATTGCCGGAATTGAACCTGAAATGGTGTTGGTGATTGAAACGGCTGGACGCCTAGAGGACTTTCAACGCGCAATTGCCAATACACCCGGGCTGGAATGGCTGGCCGAATGGGACGAGGAATTCGAGCCGGATGAGTATTTTTTCAACAAAGACAGCAAACAACAGAAAACCGATAAGCTTGTTGAAGGTCGGTTGTATCTTGCCATGACCAACCAACAAGGTTTGTCCGAATTGCTAGCCCTTTGGAATCAATGGCAAAAAACAAACGATTTACCTCCAGGTAAAGCCAAATGGAGAGACGTATTCTCCCAAATCAAGGTTATTCGGCGCTGGGGGATACAAGAGCAATTAATAGAAACCGGTGTTCTCGATATTTGGCGCGAAGATTTGGAGTACGAGGACACCGCACACCAACTCATCAATTTCCAAGTAGAGTTCTTTTACCGTAGGGACAGACAGACCAGAAAGCAAAATGAGGCTGTTTTTAAAACTTTATTGAAAGAATTATCCGGACAGTTAATCAGTCCATTTCTTGAGTACCCAGAGATCGGCTTTCATGCGGCAAAAGCCCAATTAACCAGAAATAGCATTCAATCGATAGTCGAAAAGATTGATAGAAACGAGTTGGACATCAATTTATTGAAGCTGCCGTCGATTATGTTTTTTCGCCCAACCGGACAATCGTTGACCAGCTCGCCCGATGAAACGGCTCCAATAGAAGCAGCGCCGGAATATCCAGTCAGAGGCGATCCGATAGTTGCAATTTTAGACGGCGTACCGTTCAGCCAACATACCTGGTTAAAAGACCGGTTAATTTTGGACGATGCTGACGAACTGGAAAACGAGTATCAGCCCGGCAACAGAAAACATGGCACTGCAATGGCTTCGTTGGTCATACACGGTGAGTTGGATGCTAACGAACTTCCGTTAACGAGACCGGTTTATTTTCGTCCTATTATGCAACCCAACCCGCATGCGAAAAATCGGGTTGAACATGTACCGGATGAGGTTTTTTATGAAGATCGTATCGAACGTGCCGTCCGTCGTATGTTCGAAGGCGAAGGGGATGTTCCGGCCCAAGCCGATACGGTAAAGATCATTAATCTGTCCTTTGGCGACCCATCCCGGATGTTTATTCATACGCTGAGTCCTTGTGCGAAATTGTTGGATTGGCTGTCGTGGAAATATAAAGTGCTATTTTGCGTCAGTACCGGCAATATCAATGAGTCGATCGATCTCGGCGTTTCCGAGGACGAGTTCAATTGCTTGAGCGATGCGGAAAAAACTCAAATAACGTTGACTAAAATCAACGAGACGGCCCGTCATCGTCGGATTATTTCTCCTGCCGAATCGCTAAATTCCATTACGGTAGGGGCCAGCCATAGTGACAGTTCAACTATTTCATATTGGGCAAGACGAGTAGATATTCTTCCGGAAACGAAATTATTTAGTCCCACAAACTGCTTAGGCCATGGTTTTCGACGGTCTATTAAACCTGACATTTTATTGCCTGGTGGCCAGCAATTATTTAATACTCCACCTATTGGCAGCTCTTTTAAGCTTTCTGAATCTATTTTGTCACCCGGGCAAAAAGTAGCCGTTGAAGGCCAGCCAGGCGATCAATCGGCTTCGAGTTACACACGCGGTAGCAGTAACGCCACGGCATTGGCCTCCCGTGCTGGTGCCAAGATCTATGAAGTCATCGATACCCTTAGGCAGCAAACGGCCGGTGCCATACAGGAAAACCAAATTGCCGTTCTAATCAAAGCCTTACTAGTGCATAGCGCCTCCAGAGAAGGTGCCGAAGAGGCATTGGATCAACATCTAAAGACACCCGCCAACTCTCGACAATTTAAAAGTTATGCCAGCAAATTTATTGGTTACGGCAACGCCAATATCTCAAGGGTTCTGGCTTGTACGGAACAACGCGCGACAGTTATCGGCTGTGGGCATATTGGCGAGAAACAAGTCCACGAATACCGTTTTCCGCTCCCGCCTTCCTTGGCAAACTCCAAACAATGGCGGCGTTTAACGATTACTCTGGCCTGGTTCACGCCAATCAATCCTAACCATCGCTATTTGCGCCAAGCCAAACTGTTTTTTGAAGCCCCAAAAAATACCGATTTGCTTGGATTGAGCAGACAAGAGGCAGAATGGAATCAGGTCAGGCGTGGTACCGTTCAACACGAAATATTGGAAAGCAGTAAGGTATCTTATTATCAGGATGGCGACGAATTGGTCATTCCTGTGCAATGCAATTCCGATGCAGTTGATAAGCTGGACGAGCAGATTCCCTATGCGCTTGCAGTCACCATGGAAGTTAAAGAAGGTATCTCTATTCCGATTTACCAGGAAATTCGCAGTCGTATTCAAACCCAAATCAAGATTGAACAACGCTAATGCCGCAATCGCTTTTAACCGTTACCAACCTCACCGTTACCTTCGGCCAAACCAAAGTCGTCGACGACATCAGCTTCGAAATCCACCCCGGCGAAACCTTTGCCCTGGTCGGCGAATCCGGATCGGGCAAGTCCATCACCGCATTGTCGGTGCTGCGGCTATTGCCGAATGCCGCGCGCATGCGGGCGCAATCGATTACCCTGCAAGACCAGGATTTGCTTAAAATTCCGGAAATAGAATTCTGCAAACTGCGCGGCCGCCGCATCGGTTTGATTTTTCAAGACCCGATGTCGTCGCTGAATCCGGTCATGACCATCGGGGCGCAAATTGCCGAAGTATTGCAGCTGCATTTTCAGCTAACCCAAAAGCAAATCAGGCAAAGGGTTTTGGAGTTACTCAAACAAGTGGAAATACCGGAGCCCGAGCGCCGCGTCAACGAGTACCCGCATCAACTGTCCGGTGGCCAACGCCAGCGGGTGATGATTGCCATCGCCTTGGCCGGCCAGCCGGATTTGTTGATCGCCGACGAGCCGACCACGGCGCTGGATGTGACCATACAGGCGCAGATTCTGGACTTGCTGAAAAATCTGCAGCAGCAGACCGGCATGGCCTTGTGGCTGATCAGTCACGATTTGGCGCTGGTATCCAATATCGCCGACCGCATCGCGGTGATGCAAAACGGCAAAATCGTCGAAACGGCCGAGACCGGCGAATTTTTCCGCCAAGCCAGACACCCCTACAGTTTGAAATTGTTGGCGGCGCTGCCGAAGATCGAAAGTTGTCTGGGCAAGCAAGCCGAGGCTAAGCCGGCGTTGCTAAAAGTCGAGGATTTCAAGGTTTATTACCCTATCCGCAAAGGCGTGTTCAAGCGCGTGGTCGGCCATGTCAAGGCGGTGGACGGGGTGGATTTCGAACTGCGGGCCGGCACAACGCTGGCTCTGGTCGGCGAATCCGGCTGCGGCAAGACCAGCATGGGCAAGGGCTTGCTGAATCTGATTCCGTCTCATGCCGGACGGGTATTGTTCGACGGAGAGGATTTAAGCCAATTAAGCGGCGAAGCCCTGCGTAAACAACGCGCCGAAATGCAGATCGTGTTCCAGGATCCGTTCTCGGCCATGAACCCCAGGATGCTGGTGGGCGATATTATCGCCGAGGGGCTTGTGTCGTTGCGGCCCGGCGGCAGCCGGGAGGAAAAACAAAACCGTGTGGCCGATTTGCTTAAACAAGTCGATTTACCGGCCGACGCGGCCTTGCGTTATCCGCACGAATTTTCCGGCGGCCAACGCCAGCGCATCTGTATCGCCCGCGCTTTGGCGGTGGAGCCCAAGCTGATCATTTGCGACGAGCCGACCAGCGCGTTGGACGTTTCCGTGCAGGCGCAAATCATCGCGCTATTGAAGAATCTGCAAGCCCGGCAAGGTTTGAGCTATTTGCTGATTACCCACAGTTTCGGCGTGGTGGCGGAAATGGCCGACGAGGTGGCGGTGATGTACCGGGGCAAGATCGTCGAACGCGGTTTGGTTGAGCAGGTTTTGCTACGGCCAAGCCACTCTTACACCAAAACCTTGCTGGCGGCCGTACCCAAACTGCGGGCCGGATAAGCGCAACGACGGGTAAAAATCATTTTTTACGGTAGATTGAGTGCATGGAGAATCCGTCTGTTCCGGGTGAATGCGCATGAATCTTTATCAACTTTATCGTCGACAGGCATTGAATCTTACGTTGCCGGAAGCCTGGGATTTTTTCTCGTCGCCGCAATACCTGAATCAGATAACGCCGGACTTTTTCACTGTAGAAATCACTTCAAGAGTCCCGGCAAAAATCCACGCCGGCTTGATGATCGCTTACCGCATGCAAGCCGTGTTCGGCTGGCCCATGCCCTGGCTGTCCGAAATCAGCCACTGCGAGGAACCGCATCGTTTCGTCTACCAACAAGCGGTCGGTCCGTTTAAGTTCTGGAGCCACGAAGTGCGTCTGTCCCAACGGCAGGGGCATATCGTCATGGAAGACATTGTGTTTTATGCGATGCCGTATGGCTGGTTCGGGCGGATGATGCACAGTCTGCTGATACGAAAAAAACTGCAAGAAATTTTCGATACCCGGCAAGCCTGTTTAGATGCTAAATGGGGCGTGGACGTGTAAATTAAGGCTTTTGTCCAAACCGGTCTAGCTCATGCCAATTTTCATCGTTTTCTGTATCGTCTTGACGACGCTGGTGCAAACCCAGAGTCTGTATTTGCCTTTTCTGAATGACGAACCGGTTTGGTTGGCCGGTGCCTGTCTGGCCGGACTGTTCCTGTTGGGCGGTTGCGGCAAAAAGCTGCCGAGCTATGTCTGGCAGGACGGCTTTTCCTGCGGCGTTTTGTGGGCTTGGTACGGCTACTGGGAACCTATGTTCAGCAAGGGTTCGCCGATGTTTCATGTGTTTCCCATCTATTACGCCTTGTTGAGTGGCTGGATGTTGCTGGCCTTCATCAACAAAGCGCCCCGTTTCGACAGCGAATCGCGGGATGCCTTGCGTTATTTGCAGCAATATTTGTCGCGTTTCGATACCTGTGCCTTGGCCGTGGGGGTGCTGGTCGGTCTGGCCATGCCGGACCACTATTTGTTGTATCCGATAGTGATGACCTTGTTCATCGTACGCGGCACTTTTCAACGTTGCCTGGAAATCGTCGACAGCGAGTGAAATTCAGCGAATCAGCGGCGGCGGCGGCGCATGGATACTGTTTCACGGGCGGCTATCTGTGTGATAATGCACGGCTTTAATCAGTCGCGGATTGTGTGGGGATCAAAATGGACGAGAACAAGAAAAAGGCTTTGGGCGCTGCCTTGATGCAGATCGAAAAACAGTTCGGCAAGGGCTCGGTAATGCGCATGGGCGATGTCGCCGCATCCCGCGATATCGAGGTCGTTTCCACCGGCTCGCTTTCGTTGGACATTGCCCTGGGCGTGGGCGGCTTGCCGCGTGGGCGCATCATTGAAATTTACGGGCCGGAATCTTCCGGTAAAACCACTTTAACGCTGCAAACCATTGCCCAAATGCAAAAACTCGGTGGCACGGCGGCGTTTGTGGATGCCGAGCATGCCTTGGATCCGGTTTATGCGGAAAAAATCGGCGTCAACATCGACGATTTGCTGGTGTCGCAGCCGGATACCGGCGAACAGGCACTGGAAATCACCGACATGCTGGTACGTTCCGGCGCGGTGGACATCGTGGTGGTGGACTCGGTAGCGGCACTGACGCCGAAAGCCGAAATCGAAGGCGACATGGGCGACTCGCACATGGGCCTGCAAGCGCGACTGATGTCGCAAGCCTTGCGCAAACTCACCGCCAATATCAAGCGTTCCAACACATTGGTAATTTTCATCAACCAATTGCGGATGAAAATCGGTGTGATGTTCGGCAACCCGGAAACCACCACCGGCGGTAATGCGCTGAAGTTTTATGCCTCGGTTAGGCTGGATATTCGCCGTATCGGCGCCATCAAAAAAGGCGATGAGGTGATAGGCAACGAAACCCGCGTCAAAGTCGTTAAAAACAAAGTCGCGCCGCCGTTCAAACAGGCCGATTTCGAGATTCTGTACGGCGAAGGGGTGTCCTTCTTCGGCGAACTGGTGGATTTGGGGGTGGAATTCGGCTTTGTGCAAAAATCCGGTTCCTGGTACAGCTACAACAACGACAAAATCGGTCAGGGCAAGGACAACGCCAAGCAGTTTCTAAAGGACAATCCGGACAAGGCCGCCGACCTGGAAAAAGCCATCCGCGAAAAAGCCTTTGCCAAGTTGGCAACATTGCCGCCGGTCGCGCCCGATGCGGAAGCAGACGTCGAGTTTGTCGACGGCGACTGAGCGCCGGCAACAAATCGAAGCGACTTGTCTGCGTTTATTAGCCAGACGCGAGCATAGCCGAAAGGAATTGCTGGATAAGCTGGCGCTGCGCGGATTTGAGCGCCATGAAGTAGAGCCGGTTATCGCCGATATGGCCGCGCAAAACTGGCAAAGCGAAGCGCGTTACGCGGAATCTTACATCCGGCAGCGGATTGCCGGCGGCTACGGTCCGGCACGGATAAAATACGAGTTGCAACAACGCGGCATCAACGAAACTGATTTGGATGAACAAGCCGACGAGCAGGGCGGTTGGCAGAATTTGCTGATGGATGTGTACTACAACAAATATGGTGAGGAAACAGCTTTAACGCAAAACGAGTGGCTGAAGCGCAGCCGTTTCCTGCAACAACGCGGGTTTAGTGGCGAGATGATCAAACGCTTGTTTGCGGAGTTGAAGATTAAATTCGTGAGGTGATTATGGCTAATACCTTAAATGAAGTGGAACTGTTGGAACAACGTATTGCGGCGTTGGATAACGCAGCATTTGCAAAGTTACGTGATTGGTTTGTTGAGTTCGAGCAAAGACGTTGGGATCAAAAGATCGAAACGGATGAGTCGGAAGGCAAGCTGGATGTTTTAATCAACAATGCGTTAACTGAGTATCAGTCAGGCAAGGCACGCGAGCTTTGAAGCATCATGCATCATCGGCGTTTTGGAAGAGTTACGACCAATTGCCAATTGAAATCCAACGTTTGGCTGACAAAAATTTTGAATTGTAAAAACCGATCCAAGTCATCCTTCATTGCAGTTTAAAAAAGCGGGTAAGGTATGGTCGGCTCGAATTGGTATTGGCTATCGTGCCCTGGCGGTTCAAGTGCCGGATGGTTTTTTGTGGGTTTGGATAGGTAGCCATGCGGAATATGACAAATTGGTTGGGCGTTAATTGTGGCAGATACGCTTGCTTGCGTCGGCATCTAATCGGCTACTCCGTACATTTGTAGAACTTGTAGCTCCGAATAGCGAAGCATATTCGGAGAAGTTTTTAAGCCTAAGTCCTGCTCAAATAAATCAAGGCCAAAAATTAACCATGCACCCGTTAATTCAGCAAAATAAATCCGCAATTGTCGACCTATGCAGACACTATCGGGTGAAGCGTCTGGAGGTATTCGGTTCGGCTGCGCGTGCCGTTGACTTCGATTTGGAATATAGCGACGCAGACTTTTTGGTCGAATTTGCTGAAGACGGTCAGAGGTCTTCGTTACAGGTGTTTTTTGCACTACAGCAAGAGTTGGAGCAACTGATTGGCCGACATGTGGATTTGGCGGAAACTGCCGCGTTGCAAAACCCTTATTTGCTCGCCAGTATCGAACAAAGTCGCGAGTTGGTTTATGCAGCGTGATCCTCGAGTCTTTCTCTGGGATGCCCATTTCGCTGCTGAAGCGATTCTGGAATTTGTTGCCGGTAAAACGGTTGCGGACTATAGATCGGATCGTTTATTACGTTCTGCCGTGGAGCGCCAGTTTGAGATTATTGGCGAAGCTTTAAATCAGTTGTGCAAAATAGAACTCGTAGCTCCGAATAGCGAAGCGTATTCGGAGGAAAGCGAAGTCCGTAGGCGTTGAACAAAAAATACCAACCAACGAGATAAGTAAAATGACTGCTCATTTTTCAAATGAACTTATGCCGTCGACTTCGCAATTTAGGCAAGTGTATGACGATGCACCGGAAGCAATTGTTATTCCGAAACATTTGCAACACCACCGCATCCTAGTTACGGTGTCATTGCTGGATGAAGATCAACTCGCTACGCCGATCAGAAAACGCAGGCCACCCGCGCAATTCGCGGGTCGAGTGAAAGAGCAGGGCGACGTCATCAACACGCTGTCCGCCGAAGACTGGGGATTGACCGATTGATCGTATTGGATACACATATTTGGCATTGGTGGATTAATCAGATACCGGGGCGTTTGTCGTCCGGTATTGTCGATTTAATTGAACAGGCCGATGAAGTAGCGGTTTCTACCATTTCCGTTTTCGAGATGGCGTGGCTGGTTCGGCATGGCCGAATCGATTTGGGCTGCGAATTCGCGGAATGGCTTGAAGATGTGATTGACTCCGAATGTGTCAAATTCTTGCCGGTTACCCCGCAAATCGCCAGTTTGGCCGTGGCTTTGCCAGAGCAGCATAAAGATCCGCAAGATCGTTTGATTATTGCCACCGCGTTAATTGAGGATGCGCAACTATTGAGTTTTGATAAGGTGTTTCCGACTTATCTTGAATTACAAGGCCGGCTGATCGGCCGCGATTATTGAAATTAAATCAACCGACATAACCACCATGAAAAAAATGACCAGCGCCGAATTGCGGGCCGCCTTTTTGGAATTTTTCCGCCAACACGGCCATGCCGTGCGTCCTTCCAGCTCTTTAGTGCCGGGCAACGATCCTACCTTGCTGTTCACCAACGCCGGCATGGTGCAATTCAAGGATGTGTTTTTAGGTCGCGAAAAGCTCGATTTTACACGCGCCGCCACCAGTCAACGCTGCGTGCGGGCCGGCGGCAAGCATAACGACCTGGAAAATGTCGGTTACACGGCCCGCCACCATACCTTCTTCGAAATGTTGGGCAACTTCAGTTTCGGCGATTATTTCAAAAAAGAAGCCATTCATTACGCCTGGGACTTTTTGACCAAGGAACTCGGCATACCGGCCGAGCGGCTGTGGGTGACGGTATTCAATGAAGACTCGGAGGCCGAAGCCATCTGGCTGGAAGACGTCAAAATCGACCCGGCCCGTTTTTCCCGCATCGGTGCCAAGGATAATTTCTGGTCGATGGGCGATGTCGGTCCCTGCGGCCCTTGCACCGAGATTTTTTACGACCACGGCGAACATGTTGCCGGTGGCCCTCCAGGCAGCCCGGATGAAGACGGCGACCGTTATATCGAAGTCTGGAATCTGGTGTTTATGCAATACGACCGCGACAAGGATGGCAACCTGACGCCGCTGCCGGCGCCATCTGTGGATACCGGCATGGGCTTGGAACGGATTGCCGCCGTGTTGCAGGGTGTGCATAGCAACTACGAAATCGATTTGTTCCAAAGCCTGCTGAAAATGGCCGCCAAATTGGCGGGCACCAGCGATTTAAACAACAGCTCCTTGCGGGTGATCGCCGACCATATTCGTTCCTGTGCCTTTATGGTGGCGGACGGCGTATTGCCGTCCAATGAAGGCCGTGGCTATGTGTTGCGCCGCATCATTCGTCGCGCCATTCGCCACGGTTACCGTTTGGGCATCCGGGAAGTGTTCTTCTACCAGTTGGTGGCGCCATTGGTGGCCGAGATGGGTACAGCCTATCCGGAACTGGCCAAGGCCCAGGAACAAGTCGAGCGGGTATTGAAAAAGGAAGAAGAGCGTTTCGCCGAAACCCTGGAACAAGGCATGAAAATTCTGGAAGCCTGCGTAGCCAAACTGGACGGCCACGTGATACCCGGCGACGTGGTGTTTCAGTTGTACGATACCTACGGCTTTCCGGTGGATTTGACCGCCGATTTCGCCCGCGAACACAATCTCAGCGTCGACCACCACGGTTTCGAAGTGGAAATGAGCGCCCAGCGCGACCGTGCCCGTGCCGGCGGCAGCTTCGCGGCCGATTACGATCAGGACATCAAACACGACAGCGACACCGAATTCACCGGCTATTACACCTTGAATGGTTCGGTGGAAATCATCGGCTTGTATAAAAAAGGTCAGCCTGTGGAAAGTCTGGAAGCCGGCGACGAAGGGGTGGTGATTCTGGATCAAACCCCGTTTTACGCCGAGTCCGGCGGTCAGGTCGGCGATACCGGTCTGATCGAATGCGGCGGCGCGGTGTTTGAAGTGCACGACACCCAAAAACAAGGCGGCAAACTGTTTCTGCATAAAGGCAAAGTGTTGCAGGGCACGCTAGTCAGTGGTCAGGCCTGCGAAGTCAGCGTCGACGCGGAAACCCGCAAAGCCACCGAACGCAACCATTCCGCCACTCACTTGTTGCACGCGGCCTTGCGCACCACGCTGGGCGAGCATGTGGCGCAGAAGGGTTCGCAAGTCAATGCCGAGCGCTTGCGTTTCGACTTCTCGCATTTCGAGCCGATGACGGCGGCGGAAATCGCCATCATTGAAGACATGGTCAACGCACAAATTCGCTTGAACAACCCGGTGGCAGCCGAAGTGATGGCCAAGGAAGATGCCATGAAGGCCGGCGCTATGGCACTATTCGGCGAAAAATACGGCGACGAAGTGAGAGTGCTGAAAATTGGCGAATTTTCCACCGAGTTGTGCGGCGGTACTCACGTGGACCGGGCAGGCGACATCGGCTTGTTCAAAATCGTCGGCGAAACAGGGGTGGCGGCGGGTGTGCGCCGGCTGGAAGCCGTCACCGGCAAAGCCGCGCTGGACTGGATACTTCAGCACGAGAAATCCCTGCAAAGCATAGCCGGCCTGTTGAAAACCTCGCCGGATAAAGCCGCCGATAAAGTCCAGCAATTGCTGGAAAAAAACCGCACGTTGGAAAAAGAGCTGGAAAAATTGCAAGCCAAGCTGGCCAGTTCGGCCGGCGATGAAATGACCGGTCAAGCCGTAGATGTTAACGGCGTCAAAGTGTTGGCCGTGAAGCTGGATGATGTCGACCCCAAAGCCCTGCGCGATTTGGCTGATCAACTCAAAAACAAACTCGGCACGGCGGCCTTGGTGCTGGCGGTGGTCAGCGGCGATAAAGTCAGCCTGATCGCCAGCGTTTCCAAGGACACCATGGATAGGGTCAAGGCCGGCGAACTGGTGAATTTCGTTGCCACTCAAGTCGGCGGCAAAGGCGGCGGCCGGCCGGATATGGCGCAGGCCGGCGGGAATGATCCCACCAATTTGGCTGCCGCGTTACAGGCAGTGCCGGAGTGGGTGAAGGAGCGGTTGAATTAGGCGACACAAAACTGTGAGTTGATGATGTTGGTATATCTGGATAACTGCTGTTTTAATCGACCTTACGATGATCAATCGCATGCCAACATTTTCCTGGAGACCCAGGCAAAACTTTATATTCAGGAAAATATTTTAAATGGCAAATATCGGTTGATTTGGTCTTATATTTTGCAATTCGAAAACGATCAAAACCCGTATCCCAACCATAAACGCGAAATCAGAAAATGGAAGGCTAATGCCAGCCTTTTAGTTTCCGCTTCAGCAGAGATTATTGACAAAGCCAAACATTATCAATCTCTTGGATTGCATGCAAAAGATGCCTTGCATTATGCATGCGCCATTTCAGTTGAAGCGGATTATTTTGTAACGACAGATAAACAATTAAAGAGTTGCTTGCAAACTCGCCGGACTTAAAGTGGTTAATCCTTTGACGTTTATACAGGAAGAGGTCGATTCATGAGAACAGATAGTGAAATTATTAGCAGCGGCTTTGAATCCATATTTTCGTCGCTTGGGATGGTCGATGCCGAGCGCTTTATTATGTTGATAAAACGCGATAAGTTTGATTATACCGAGTGGCAAACGCAGCTTTGGATTGGGGAGTCGGTGGAAACTTTGTCGGAACAGGCGCAGAGGGCTTGGGAAAAGGCTGAATAATTTGTCTCGTCATGACGACGGGCTGTTTTGAAGTCGGTTCTCGCACCGACAAGCGAGATACTTTCTGCTATGAAAGCCATCCTTGGCTTTCACCCTTCGGGCCAGCCTTTGGCTGTTCAAATTCGCTCCTGACGAATTTGTGCGTTGCCAAAAGAAAGTATCTAAAGACAAATCTGCCAGGAGAAAACCTGGTTGAGTTACGACAAGCTTTGTAGGTTGGGTTGAGTGAAATGAAACCCAGCTTGACGATTTTTTGTTGGGTTTCGAGTTGCTCTACCCAGCCTACAGCCTTAGCTTTTAACTTAATATTTTGAGAATAAGGATTTAACTTAA
>NZ_JANIBJ010000009.1 GCF_024505185.1 Methylomonas subterranea | reverse complement strand
TCATCTGCACCGTACAAATGTACGGTGCAGATGACCAAAAAATATCCGGTAAAGAAGGGGGAAATTACCAGACAGGTTTTATAAGTGTGTCCTTGGTTGTGTCCTTTTGATGTGGCTATTAAATAATTTGTTTAAATATCAATAATTTATTTTTTATTTGAGTCCGGCCGTCGTACCAAATAAGGATTTTAAGTAATCCAAAGAAGTACAAAAACCCGCAAGTTATAAGGCTTAGCGGGTTTTTTAATGGCTCGGGGAAAGTTGTTGCCGGGAGTGGTTTTGTCGCTTGATCTCGGTTTTTATGGGCGCGCCAGCCATGCCTGGAGATTTACGCTCCGTCGTTCGGCATAATTCCCTTTGACAGGGTTACAATTGCCTAACTCAGTCTTCATTTTCGGCTAAAAACTCATGCAACATTTCGTTTGGAATATCGACCCCATCCTTTTCGACTTTGGTCTGATCAAAATTCGTTGGTACGGGCTCATGTTCGCCATGGGCTTTGTCGGTAGTTTTTTGACCATGCAATGGATATACCTGCGCGAGGGCAAGAATGTCGAGGAACTCGATACCTTGTTGTGGTACATGGTGATTGCCACTATCGTGGGGGCTCGCTTGGGGCATACCTTGCTCTACGATCCTGATTATTATCTGACGCACCCGTTGAAAATTCTGGCAATTTGGGAAGGCGGGCTGGCCAGTCACGGCGCCACCCTGGGGATTATTTTGGCTCTGTATCTGTATCGGCGTAAGTACGGAGATGGTTACTTCTGGCTGTTGGATCGGGTCAGCATTCCGACCGCGCTGGCCGGTGCCTTGATCAGGATAGGCAATTTTTTTAATTCCGAGATTTTGGGTATTCCCACCCAGCAGCCCTGGGGAGTGGTATTTTCCCGCATCGATCCCCTTTCGCGACATCCCGTACAGTTGTATGAAGCGTTTTGTTATCTGTTGATCTATGTCGTTTCACTGTTGATCTATAAAAAACACGCTGACAAGTCAGGCTTCGTCTTCGGCTGTTTTATCGGCATGTTGTTTAGCGCACGGTTTATTCTGGAGTATTTCAAAACCGAGCAGGCGATGTACGAAACCGGAGTGGCATTGACGACGGGGCAATTGTTAAGTATCCCCTTTGTATTGGCGGGTGTCGGCTGTGTTGTCTGGTCGCTGAAAAACCAACAGAGCGAGCCGGCGCGGTAATCGTTTATAATTTGCGATTTTTTCAAGTTGCCGCTTGGTATTCCGCCTCTAACTTCCCTATTGATCTCCCTAGCCCTCTCCCGGAGAGAGCGCGGAATGCGGAAGTGATTTTGGGTGGAATCCTTACAGTTGGCTGTTGCTTGGGTTTTGAGGGTGCATGCAAGAAATTAATCCCATTAAATACAAAATAGCCGATTTGCGCGAACGTAGCGCCGGGCTGAAAACCTATCTGGATTTCGACGGTAAGAGCGAACGCTTGGTGGAAGTGCTGCGGGAATTGGAAGATCCGGCAATTTGGAACAAACCTGAACAGGCGCAAGCCATGGGTAAGGAACGCGCCATGCTGGAGGATATCGTCCTGACCATCAAGGATTTGGAGCAGGGCCTTAACGACGCCGAAGAATTGCTGCTGATGGCGGTGGAGGAAAATGACGAGGATACCGTCGATACCGTGGCCGCCGATTTGGAAGGTTTTGAAAAGCAGGTTGCAAATCTGGAGTTTCAGCGCATGTTCAGCGGCGAAATGGATGCCAACAATGCCTTTTTGGATATTCAGTCCGGTTCCGGCGGTACCGAAGCCCAGGATTGGGCCTCTATAATAGAGCGCATGTATTTGCGCTGGGGCGAAGCCAAAGGTTTCAAAACCGAGCTGATTGAAGAGTCGCCCGGTGATGTGGCCGGCATCAAGAGCGCGACGATCAAATTCGAAGGTCCATACGCCTTCGGCTGGTTGCGTACCGAGACCGGGGTGCACCGTTTAGTACGTAAATCGCCGTTCGACTCCGGCAACCGGCGGCATACCTCGTTTGCCTCGGTGTTCGTATCGCCGGAAATCGACGACGATATCGAAATCGAGATCAACCCGGCCGACTTGCGAATAGATGTCTACCGGGCCAGCGGCGCCGGCGGCCAGCACGTCAACAGGACAGAATCGGCGGTGCGGATTACCCATAATCCGAGCGGCATCGTCACCCAGTGTCAAAGCGATAGATCGCAACACAAGAACAAAGACACGGCGATGAAGCAGCTGAAAGCCAAGCTATATGAAATGGAAATGCTGAAACGCAATGCCAGTCAACAGGCAGTCGAGGATTCCAAATCGGATATAGGCTGGGGCAGCCAAATTCGCTCCTACGTGCTGGATCAATCGCGCATCAAGGACCTGCGCACCAACGTCGAAACCGGCAACACCCAGGCGGTGCTGGATGGGGCGCTGGATCAGTTTATCGAGGCGAGTTTGAAGAGCGGGTTGTAATTTTGTTGGCGCGCGATTTATGCCTGCTGTACCAAGGATTGGTGGCTGCCGTTTTTTCTATTGCAGCAATGAAAATGGCGAGCCGGCGCATATTCACGTTCAGTATGAAAAAGCTTTGGCAAAATTTTGGCTCAAACCGGTTGCTTACGCCAGAAGTAGTGGTTTTTTCGCGCATGAATTGACGACGCTGAATAAACTGGTGGAAGAAAATCAGCAAATTTTTTTGGAGGCCTGGAATGAGTTCTTTAGCCGTTGAAACTCCCCGAGCCTGTTCGGTCAATTGTACCGATCAGGAATTAATCGTTTTCCTCGCCGATGGCAGAAATATTTCGGTTCCATTGGTCTGGTTTCCACGATTAGTCAAAGCCGATGCGCAACAAAGAACTGATTACGAAATATTGGGCGATGGTGAAGGAATTCACTGGCCGCAGATTGATGAAGATATTTCGGTGTTTGGTTTGATTGCGGGTAAGCCGTCTATTGAATTCAAGGCAATTTAATTCATGCTAAAAAAGCTAACCGTAGAAAATTTCACTAATTTTGATAAGGCCGAGTTTAGCTTTGTGCCTGGCATAAATATTATTATTGGCGAAAACTCTAGTGGAAAAAGTCATGTTTTAAAGCTTGCTTATAGTATTGCAAGTGTTTGGAATCAATGTGGAAAAGAAGGCTGGAAAAGCAGTCTAAAGAATAAATTATATAAGGTATTTAGAGTTTCAAAACTAAGAGATTTACAGTCTTTACATGACAGTTCGGATCAGGAATGTGTGACTCGGATGATTTTGGAGTTTTCAGTAAATCATAAAAATAGAGAGTCTGAAATATTAGATATTAGTTTGGGTGTCGACAGCATCAATGTGAAACAACATCCTACTGCACCTTTGATAAAATCCCCGCTTTTTTTTCCTGCGAAAGAAGTGCTTTCGCTGTTTCCAAACTTTGCCACGCTCTATGAAAAATACTATTTATCTTTTGATGAAACATATTACGATTTATGCAAGGCTATAGATAATCCACTGTTAAAAAAACCTAATCAATCTCTTATAGATTCAATAGAGGAAATTATTGGGGGGAAGTTTTTTCTTAGGGATAATAATTTTTATCTGGAAACTGAACAGGGAGAAATTAATATATTCATGGTGGCTGAGGGGTGGCGTAAATTAGGCATGCTTTCCTATTTGATTGCCAATGATTCGCTAAAAGAAGATAGCATTCTATTTTGGGATGAACCTGAAACCAATTTGAATCCCAGACTTATAAAACAATTGGCTGCTATCCTGGTTGAGCTGACAAAATATAAAGTCCAAGTTGTGATTGCGACCCATAATCTTTTTTTGATGAAATGTTTTGATTATCTGATTGCGAATGCACAAACGAAAATACCGACTGCGTTTTTTAGTCTAGTACGCACTGAAGAAGGAATAAATGTTGAACATGGGGCACGGCTTAGCGAGTTAGATAACGTTGTTTCTCTGAATGAGGAGTTGGAATTGTATGACAAAGAGCAAGAGGCTCTTTACTCCAGCATGTAAGGTTGCGTAAATTATATGTCGACTATAATTTCAGAAGGCGAAGGAGGTCGTAAATTATTTTTTGAATTTTCCGATAAATGGAAAGTGTGTAAGTATGACGAAACTAATCCAGAAAATTTCTACAATAAGCTTAAATATAATGGATATAAAGCTGTAGATTTTATTGCTGTTTCTGATAAGGCGTTTCTTTTGATTGAGGTTAAATATGTTTTGGCCGATGATGAGCAAAGTTCTATCCGTTTTTCCTTTGAAGATAACCGATATGCAAAGGTTCTTCAGGAAATGAAGGGGAAATTATGTAAGGAAGAAATTAATGCTGTTTCTTTCAGTAATAAGCGGCCGTACTTGGTTGATGAAATTGATAAAAAAGTAAGAGACACTTTGGTGGGGCTATTAGCAAGTTACCGCTCTAAGGATTCAAAGCTTTCAACTTATAATCGGCCTTTTCTTTTTGAAGATAAGCCTGTCTTTGTGATTGTTTTTTTAGAACGTAACGTAGAGCTAAATCAGCCAGGTGTTTTTAAACCAATGGCTTCTAGTTTGAAAACGGCCATAGAACTCAAGTTGAGTTTTTTAGGAAATATTAAGGTTGACGTCATTAATACGCTAACTATTCCGCAGTCGCTTGGAATAAAAGTTTCAGCAACGGGTTTTGAATCTTAAGCCAGTAGATAGCGATGAGAGAGTTTTTCTCCTCGATTACCTTGTTAAAGTTTTTAGGGGCATTTCAATTCATTCTTCTAGCGAGGACGACATGAAAAATTTTGAACGCATTACTTTCAATCCGGCAGTGATGGGTGGCAAGCCCTGTCTGCGTGGTCTCCGGGTGACCGTTGGTACCATCGTCGGCCTGATTGCCAGTGGATATGCCACCCAAGATATTCTCGCGTTATATCCTTATTTAGAAGCGGAAGATATTACTGAGGCGTTACGTTTTGCTGCCTGGCGGGCCGAAGAAATTGAGCTGCCGCTTGTGGCTGCATGAAGATTTTGCTGGATATGAATCTTTCGCCAACCTGGACTCCATTACTTATTGATGCTGGATTCGACGCAGTACATTGGATTGAACTGGGTTCGGCAAATGCTACAGATAACGAATTATTTGAATGGGCGCGCAGCAACGACGCAATTGTCTTTACCCACGATCTTGATTTCGGAACTTTACTGGCATTGACTGGCGCGGAATCGCCCAGTGTTTTTCAAATACGTACGCAGGACGTAACTCCTGCTGTTCTTGGGCACCGAGCAATCAGCATGTTGCGTCGGTTTGAACGAGAGTTAGGCGAAGGTGCTCTTGTCGTTGCCGACGAATTGCGTGAGCGGGTACGGCTGTTGCCTTTGTCGAGATAATGCATTTTCCATTATAGAATTGCTCCGTTCGAGCAAATTCCTCAAAACCTATTGTAAATTTGATTTAACCAATAATTAACATGTCAGAACTCGAACACGACGAACAAGAACAAATCAAACAACGCCGCGAAAAGCTCAATGGCTTGCGCGAGGAAGGCATCGCCTTTCCGACCGACTTTCGCCGCAATGTGGTAGCCGGCCAATTGTTGGCCGAGTACGGTGAAAAAACGGAAGAGGAACTGCTGGCCGATCCGATACGGGTCAAGATTGCCGGACGGATGATGACCCGCCGCATCATGGGCAAGGCCAGTTTTTGCCATTTGCAGGATATGTCTGGGCAAATTCAGGTTTATGTCGCCCGCGACAACTTGCCGGAAGGCGTTTACAACGACCAGTTCAAAAAATGGGACATCGGCGACATCCTCGGCGCCGAAGGCACATTGTTCAAGACCAAAACCGGCGAACTGAGTGTCAAGGTCGACGATATTCGTTTGTTGACCAAAGCCTTGCGGCCCTTGCCGGAAAAATTCCACGGTATTGCCGATCAGGAGATCAAATACCGCCAGCGTTACCTGGATTTGATCATGAGCGACGAGACCCGCAAGACTTTCGTGATGCGCTCCAAGATTGTCAATTACATCCGCGAGTTTCTGGTTCAGCGCGACTTCCTGGAAGTGGAAACGCCGATGATGCAGGTCATCCCCGGCGGCGCGACCGCCCGGCCCTTCACGACTTTCCACAATGCGCTGGACATGGAATTGTATCTGCGGATAGCGCCGGAGTTGTATCTGAAACGGCTGGTGGTCGGTGGTTTCGAACGGGTGTTCGAGATCAACCGCAACTTCCGCAACGAAGGCCTGTCGACCCGTCACAATCCCGAATTCACCATGATGGAGTTCTACCAAGCCTATGCCGAATACGGCGACTTAATGGACCTAACCGAAGCTTTGTTGCGCGGCATCGCCGAAGATGTGGTCGGCAAGACCATCATCGAATATCAAGGCGATCAATACGATTTCGGCAAACCTTTCGAGCGGATGACGGTGCTGGAGTCCATCCTGCATTTCAATCCCGATTTGACCCAGGCCGATTTGACGACCCGCGAAGCGGCGGTCAAGGTGGCCGAGAATCTGAAAATTCCGGTGAAAGACAGCTACGGTCTCGGCAAGGTGCAGATCGAGATTTTCGAGAAAACCGTCGAACATCGCTTGATGAATCCGACTTTCATCACCGCCTATCCGGTGGAAGTATCGCCGCTGGCGCGCCGTAACGACAACGATCCGCATGTCACCGACCGTTTCGAATTCTTCGTCGGCGGCCGCGAGATTGCCAACGGTTTTACCGAGCTGAACGACGCCGAGGATCAAGCCGAACGTTTCAGAAAGCAGGTCGAGGAGAAAGAGGCCGGCGACAACGAAGCCATGCATTTCGATGCCGATTACATCACCGCGCTGGAGCACGGCATGCCGCCGACCGCCGGCGAGGGCATAGGCATCGATCGCTTGGTGATGTTGTTCACCAATTCGCCCAGCATCCGCGACGTGTTGCTGTTCCCGCACATGCGGCCGAAAAATTAATGACCCAGAGTCATGTGTACGGGGTTTTGCTGGCGCTGGCCTTGGTCGCCGCCAGTTTACCCTGGCTGAGCGAACGTTTCCTGCTGCTGATCAAACTGAATAAAACCGCCGGCTGGCGTTGGCTGGAATGGCTGGTATGTTATGGTTTGGTCGGTGCGTTGGCCATGGCGCTGGAAAATAAACTGACCGGCGGACTGCACGAGCAACAATGGGAATTTTATGTTGCCACCTTGTGTCTGTTCGTAGTATTCGCCTTGCCGGGGTTTATTTATCACTACGATTTGAAAAAGCTGTTAAAACCCTAGTCCGGCAAAAGTAATCCAAGAGAACTATATGAGCGTTGATGCGAGTCAATTTAAAAATGCCCTGAAACTATGGGCCAGCGGTGTCACCGTAGTGACGGCGCAATCCGAACAACAAGGCCTGAAAGGCATGACGGCCACCTCGTTTAGCAGCGTGTCCGTCGATCCGCCGCAAATTCTGGTCTGCCTGAATCAAAATACCGATACCGGCGCGGTGGTGCTGGAACAAAAACAGTTTGCCGTGAATATACTCGGCTCGGAACAGCAAAACGTCTCCAATCAATTCGCCGGCGGCGGTACCCAGGAAGAGCGCTTTGCCAGCGTGGCGTGGGAAGCGGGCGAAAACGGTGCGCCGTTGTTGAGCGAATCCCTGGCCAGCCTGGAATGCAAGGTGGTCGAACAGGTGTTGGCCGGTACGCATTGGATAGTGATCGGCGAAGTACAAAAAGTGGTCTGCCGTAGCGGCGATCCGCTGTTATATTACAGCGGGGCGTATCGGCAACTGTCGCGGGAATAGCCTACAAGGCCGGGCCGGCCGCATAAATCAAGCGTTCAACGATTGCATCGGGAGTAAGGTGTCATGCTAGACAAGCAAAAACTGACCGAAATCTACAAAACCCTCTGGGATTGGTTGTGCCTGGCTTGGCGCTGGCTGGAAAAGACCCTGTTATCGCTGTTCAATCCGCCGCAAGGACCCGACGGCAAATCCAAAACGCCCGATGTGCGGCAGAACAAGCCTCCCCGGTTTGTCCTATATGCTGTGTTGGGCATTCTGCTGTTGTCCTTGCTGGCCGGCGGCGAAAAACCGTTGGGTCGGGAGATTCCCTACAGTCAATTCCTGACCCTGGTCAAGGACGGGAAAGTCGATAAGGCCGTGGTCACGCAGCGCTTTATCAACGGCAGTCTGAAAGACGAAGATAAACAAATCGGTAGTCATTTTTTCACCATTCCGTTGTGGGACGAGGCACTGACCAAGCATTTGCAGGATCACAAAGTCGAATACGTGGTCAGAAGCGGCGACAACTGGCTCGGTAATATCCTGTTTAACTGGATTATTCCGATCGCCATATTCGCCGGCATCTGGATGTGGTTACTGCCGCGAATGACCGGCGGGGCGGGGCGCGGGTTTTTGAATTTGGGCAATAAGATCAAGATTCAACAGGAAGCCGGCAAGATAACCTTCGACGACGTGGCGGGCGCCGAAAGCGCCAAGCAGGAACTGAAGGAAACCATCGAGTTTCTAAAGTCGCCGGAAAAATTGCAAAAACTGGGTGGACGCATGCCCAAGGGCGTATTGCTGGTGGGTTCGCCGGGTACCGGCAAAACCCTGCTGGCGCGGGCCGTGTCCGGCGAAGCCGGCGTGCCGTTCTTCAACATCAGCGCATCGGAATTCATCGAACTGTTCGTCGGCATCGGCGCGGCGCGGGTGCGGGATTTGTTCGAACAGGCCCGGCAAAAAGCCCCCTGCATCATCTTCATCGACGAACTGGACGCCATCGGCCGTTCGCGCGGCGGCCCGGCCATCATGGGCGGCAACGACGAGCGCGAACAAACCCTAAATCAATTGCTCACCGAAATGGACGGATTCGACCCGGCCGCCGGCGTGGTGGTGATGGCCGCCACCAATCGGCCGGAAATTCTGGACAAGGCCTTGCTGCGGGCCGGTCGTTTCGACCGGCAAATCGTGGTCGACAAGCCAGATTTGGTCGACCGTATCGCCATCCTCAAATTGCACAGCAAATCCATGCAACTGGCCAAGGATGTCGATCTGGAAACCGTGGCCAAGCGTACCCCCGGCTTCGTCGGTGCCGATCTGTCCAATATCGCCAATGAAGCCGCCATCCTGGCGGCGCGCGGCGGGCGCGATGGCGTGTGCATGGTCGATTTCGAAGCGGCCATCGACCGGGTCATGGCCGGTCCGGAAAAGAAAAACCGCGTGCTGGGCCCGGAGGAAAAACGCCGGGTGGCTTATCATGAAGCCGGCCACGCGCTGGTGGCCGAAACCGTGCCGACCGGCCAGCCCGTGCACAAAATTTCCATCATCCCGCGCGGCGTGTCGGCCTTGGGCTTTACGCTGCAATTGCCGGTGGAGGAAAAATACCTGTCCACCGAAGCCGAATTACGGGACCAACTGGCGATACTGTTGGGTGGCCGGGTCGCCGAGCAACTGGCCTTGGACAGCGTTTCGACCGGCGCGCAAAACGATCTGGAAAAAGCCAGCGAAATCGCCCGCAACATGGTGTGTTATTTGGGTATGAGCGAAAAACTCGGTCCGCTGATTTACGGCCATCGCCAGCAATTGCAGTTTTTGAGCGGCGATGTCGCCGAGCAGCGTAACTACAGCGAGGAAACCGCCCGCATTGTCGATGCCGAAATCAAAGCCTTGGTCGAGCATGCGCAACATCGCGCGCAAGAAATTTTGACCGCCAAGCGGCGGCAATTGGATCAGTTGGCGGCGCTGTTGCAGGACAGGGAAGTCATTCAGCGCGAGGACATGCTGGCCTTGTTGGAGCATAAGGCCTAGTTTCCCACCGCGCCGTCGTTCCGTGTTGCAAGCGGTGTTGTGTTCAATCCGGCAGCGGCGATGCTTATGGCGCCGCTGTATTTGGGCGGCGATTTTTTGTGTATGGCTGCCCATCGTCGCGGCGTCCGAGAGCTCGGCGTTAGCCGGTGTCTTACGGATTTACGTCCGCGACGGTTGCCCGCATTGCGCCGAAGCCAAAAAATTCCTGCCGACCATTGCCGCCCAGCGCCCCGGGCTGAAAATCGTTTATCGTTCGCTGGACCGGGACCCCGCCGCCCGCGACGAATTGTTCGACTTGTCTCGGCGGCACGGCGTCTGGCCGCCGGGTGTGCCGACCTTTGTCATGCACGATAAACTGTTGGTGGGTTTTGACGATGCCGCAAGTAGCGGCCCGGCGTTGTTGAGCTTTATCGATAACGCGGTAAGCGCCAGCCGGGTCGTGGATGCGGGCTGGTTCGGCGATATCAGCGTCGAGCGCTTGGGCTTACCGATGTTCACGCTGGCCCTGGGTTTGCTGGACGGTTTCAACCCCTGTGCGATGTGGGTGTTGCTGTTTTTGTTGTCTTTTTTGATACGCCTGCAAAACCGTCGCCGCATGGCGCTAGTGGCCGGCACCTTCGTATTGGTCAGCGGCGCGGTGTATTACGCCTTTATGGCCGCCTGGCTGAACGTGTTTCTGATCATGGGTATGTCCGACCCGGTGCGCTGGGTCTTGGCGGGTCTGGCGCTTGCGGTCGGCGCGGTGAATGTGAAGGATTTTTTCGCCTTCAAGCAAGGTCTGTCCTTTTCCATCCCCGAGACTGCCAAACCCGGCTTATATGCCCGCATGCGGCAGTTATTGCGGACCGACGCCCTGGCGGCGTCGCTGCTGTCGGTGACGGTGCTGGCGATTCTGGTCAACTTCATCGAATTGCTCTGCACGGCGGGCTTGCCGGCCATCTATACCGCCGTGCTCAGCCAGCAAGGCCTGAGCATGATGCAGTATTATGCCTATCTGTTGTTGTATATTCTCGCCTATATCGCCGACGATTCATTGATGGTGGCGATTGCGGTTTTTACGTTGGGCAGCCGTAAACTCACCGAACAATCCGGCCGTTGGCTGAAGCTGCTCAGCGGCGCGGTAATGCTGGCACTGGCGGCGACCATGTTGCTGCGGCCGGATTGGCTGCTGTAGGGCCTCTTTCTTTCGCCATCGTTTTCGACCATGCAAATCACCGATTATTATCTCGAACCCGCCAACCATGCAGCCGATTTCGCAGACCTGCGCCTTATAAGGCAGGAAGTGTTCGTGGACGAGCAAGGCATAGCGCCGGACATCGAATTCGACGAGTTGGACCGGCATTGCCATCACGTCATTGCCCGCGACCGGCAATCCCGACCCATAGGCACCGGTCGCTTGACGGCCGACGGAAAAATCGGCCGCATGGCGGTGTTGCGCGACTGGCGCGGGCAACGGGTGGGTCAGTCCTTGCTGCGTTTTCTGCTCGAAAAAGCCCGGCGGTTGGGTCTGGAAACGGTTTCCGCCAATGCGCAACTCGCCGCGCTGGATTTTTACCGCAAGGCCGGGTTTGTAGCGGAAGGCGAGGTATTCATGGAAGCGGGTATTCCTCATCAAATCATGCGTTTGTCGTTGCAGCCGCTCGATAATACAGTGCGGCGCGCCGCCAAACCCGCGCCCGAGTCGGTGCCGGCCATGCGTCTGGAAACGCTGGAGTCCGCATCCGCCGCCACACTGCAATTGATCAACGATGCGCGGCGGCAACTGACCATATACAGCCGGGATTTGGAATATTCCCTGTACGGGCAGGCCGAAATCGTCGAAGCGCTAAAGCAACTGGCCTTGCGTAATCGCGGCGGCGGCGTAAGTATCATCATTCAGGAGCCCGCCAACCTCAGGGGCCAGACTCACCCCGTCCTGGAACTGGCGCAAAGATTGACCTCGCATTTTCAGATTCGCGCGCCGGTGGAATCCGAGGATTTGCAATATCAGTCCGCATTCGTACTCAATGACAACGGCGGCTACTTGTTTCGTTTGCTGGGGAACCGGTTTGAAGGTCATTGGAGCCCGAATTTGCCGCCGAAAAACCGTAGCCTGCTGGAAGAATTCGAACGGGTCTGGCAGCGCTCGCGTCCTTGTAGCGAGTTCCGGGCCTTGGGGTTATAGGCCGTTCCCACCAAACTGCCGCGCCTGTCGAATGTTGAGACAAGGGACTTCATGAGACGAACTCATCTGCAAATCGCCGGCTTGACCACGCCGCTGAAACTACGGCCGTTGCTTGGCATCATTCTGTATGGCATCCTGCAAGGCCTAAGCAGTTTGCGCGACCTGGAGCGCTTGGCCCGGTCCGACGTGGCTTGCTGGTGGTTGAGCGGCAGCATCATGCCGGATCATTCGGTTATCATCCTATGCTTCTCCCGGCGGGAGAAGGGGGTGATCGACTTTTACCGCGCCCTCTTCAAAGCGGGGGTGGTTTGTAAGCAAACCCTTTAAATCATTTGGTCCTGCGATGCTTGGGGCGTGGCGATGCGGTTTTGATGCCGTTATGTTTGGTGGTAAAGGGGTGTTTGTTCGGCTGTTGCCTGTCCAGCGGATTGTCGCTTGCCTTGGGTTGAAAGCTAGGTATCAACTGCTGCTTGCCGTTACCGATCAAATCCGCGCGGCCCATGGCTTTCAAAGCTTCGCGCAGCAACGGCCAGTTTTTCGGATCGTGGTAGCGCAAAAACGCCTTGTGCAAACGGCGTTGTTTGATGCTTTTGGGGATGGCGATATCGGGGCTGTTGCGGGCGACTTTGTGTAGCGTGTCTTTGCCGGAATGATACATCGCGGTGGCAATCGACATCGGCGACGGCAAAAAGGCCTGCACCTGATCGGCGCGGAAGCCGTTGCGTTTCAACCATAAAGCCAGATTCAGCATGTCCTGGTCGGTGGTGCCGGGGTGGGCGGCGATGAAGTAGGGGATCAGATACTGTTCCTTGCCGGCTTCCTTGGAATACTTGTCGAACATGGCTTTGAAGCGGTCGTAAGTGCCCATGCCGGGTTTCATCATTTTCGACAACGGACCCTGCTCGGTGTGTTCCGGGGCGATTTTCAAATAACCGCCGACATGGTGGCTTACCAGTTCCTTCACATATTCCGGTGTCTCGACGGCAATGTCGTAGCGCAGGCCGGAGGCGATGAAGATTTTCTTGATGCCGGGCAGCTTGCGGGCGCGACGGTAAAGTTTTACCAGCGGCGTCTGGTCGGTGTTCAGGTTGTGACAAATGCCGGGATAAACGCAGGACGGTTTACGGCAGGACGCCTCGATTTTCGGGTCCTTGCAGGCCAGGCGCCACATGTTGGCGGTCGGGCCGCCCAGGTCGGAGATATGGCCGGTGAAGTTGGGCGAGGTGTCGCGGATGGCTTCGATTTCGCGAATAATCGAATCTTCCGAGCGGTTTTGAATGATGCGGCCTTCGTGCTCGGTGATCGAGCAAAAACTGCAACCGCCGAAACAACCGCGCATGATCAACACCGAATGCTGAATCATTTCGAAGGCCGGAATATTGGCCTTGCCATAAGCATGATGCGGCAGACGGGAGTAGGGCAGGTCGAACACGCCGTCCATTTCCGGCGTGGTCAAAGGCAACGGCGGCGGATTGATCCAGACTTCGCGGTTGCCGTGGCGTTGAATCAGGGCGCGGGCGTTGCCGGGGTTGGTTTCGCCGTGCATTACTCTGGAGGCGTGGGCGTACAGAATCGGATCGTCCTTGACGGCGTCGTAATCCGGCAGGCGGATCACGGTTTGCGCGCGATTTTTATTGGCGATGGGTTTGAACAGGACGACTTTTTCGTTATCCGCCAGGCCAGTGTCGGCCACTGCCGGCGCCGAGTCGCAAGCGGGCATTTCCTGATAGGGATTTTGATGCACGACCACCGCGCCCGGTTGGTCGATGTCGGTGGAATCCTTTTCGATCCAGCCTTGCGGCACTTGTTTGACGAAATGCACGGTGCCGCGTATGCCTTTGAGGTCGTGAATGCTTTCGCCCTTGGCCAACCTATGGGCAATTTCCACCACCTGCCGTTCGGCGTTGCCGTAGACCAGCAAATCGGCTTTGGAATCCAGCAAAATCGATTTGCGCACCTTGTCGGACCAATAATCGTAATGGGCGATGCGGCGCAGGCTGGCTTCTATGCCGCCGACAATGATGGGGACGTTTTTATAGGCTTCCCGGCAACGGTGCGCGTAGACGTTGACCGCCCGGTCGGGCCGTTTGCCGGCTTCGCCGTTGGCGGTATAGGCATCGTTGGAGCGGATTTTCTTGTCCGAGGTATAACGGTTGACCATCGAATCCATGTTGCCGCCGGTGACGCCGAAAAACAGCTTCGGCTGGCCGAGTTTTTTGAAATCGGCGGCTGAGTGCCAATCCGGCTGCGAAATAATACCGACCCTAAACCCCTGCGCCTCCAGCACCCGGCCTATCACCGCCATGCCGAAGCTGGGATGGTCGACGTAGGCGTCGCCGGTCACCAAAATAATGTCGCAGGCGTCCCAACCCAATTGCTGCATTTCTTCCTGACTCATCGGCAGTTCCGGAGCTGGCCCGAAACGATGGGCCCAGTATTTTTTGTAGCCGAAAATGTTGGCGGCGTTGTGGTTCACTTATTGACTATCCGGTTAATGGCGCGGCTGTTGCTGCGCTTGAGGTCTTGCAGAAAGACGGGGAATTCCAGTTGATACTGTTGTTCAAGTTTTTGGGCTTTTTCGGTCAGTTCTTTCATGGCCAACTTGGGAAATTTTTCGGCAAAAGCAAAACCGATCACGTTGCCGCGTCCGCGCACCGGCAGAAACAGCATGCGCCAGGCGAACACCCGGCCCAGATTCCAGGCCACCTGTTGGAACAGCTCTTTATCGGTGCCCCATAAATTGATCACCAACAGACCGTTTTGGGTCAGCAAGGTTCGGCAATTGTCGAAAAACAGTTCGCTGCTGACTTCCGGCGCCATGCCGGCGTGATCGTAGGCGTCTATCATGGCCAGATCGTAAAGCGCCGAGTGATTGCGGCTTTGTTGCAATACATGCTGGGCGCCGCAACCGATTTTAATTTTCATGCGCGGGTCGAACGGCAGGCTGAAATGGCTGCGGGCCACTTTCAACACTCCGCCGCGGTATTCCACTATTTTCAGCCGGCAATCGGCAAACTGGTGCAGCATGAATTTGGCAATGGTGCCGCCGCCCAAGCCTATCATCAACACCTCTTGCGGTTTGTCGTTAAACAGCAATAGGGCCATCATGGCCCGGGCATACAGGGAGTGCAGGCGGTTGGGTTCGTTGATCAGCATACTGCTTTGCCGCGAGTGGGAGCCGAAATGCAGCGCCCGCTCGCCGTTTTTGTCGACGACTTCGATTATGCCTTCGTCATCGTGGGTTTGGTGCACCACCAGACCGTCGTATTTATACATGCGATACGGCGAAAGAAAAATTGGGCTATTTTCCTTGAAAATCCGCCGTTTGTCTTGGGATTAGTTTTTATTGTCGCTCCAACGGCGGCGGTTGCCATGCCATGCCGCGTATCGCCGGGGATGTTTTACCCGATTGCGCAAAAAATTTGCTTGCCGACCACTATCTCTGTCGAGCAAAGATTTTTCAAAACCATTTTTATCGAAAAGTCTTGTCAATCTTTCTCGTCGAAATAGGTCAAGCCGACCGATTTAAGTATTACCCGATAACAGCGGTTTTGGGTATTTGCTCGCATTTCTCAGAAGCGCTCTTTGCCTTCTAATTTCACCTGTCTCAATAACGCATCTGTTCGAATTTAGGCGTAATCAATCACTGCATTTTAAAAACGGAGCATCATGGAAACCTATTATGAGCAATTTGACATCGTTTCGGTATTCGAAGATTTCTGTCTGATCGACCCCGAGTCGTATCAGCGCAAATACCGGACTGCTGACGGTCAACCCTTGGCGGCTGGCTATTACGTCGTCAACTGGCCGGAGCACATTAGTAGCCGGCGTTTTGACGAACAAGCATCGTTCAATGGCCCCCACCTCTCTCGGCACGACGCACAGTCGGCAGGTACCCGAATGCTCTTATCGAAGAAAACGCCAACCGCCATGACGCCGCACCTTCCGCTAGTCACATCCAGGCCACGGGGCTAACTCTGTTGACCGGCGCGCAATTGCCCCGACATCATCTAGACAGGACCATTCAACATGCACGATAACCCTGAAAACGATCCGCGAATGCAATTCGAGCAATGCCTGAAACAATTGAACACACTCGAACAGGCCTACAGCGACAGTCAGGCCCAGCTGCAAAACGCCCAACATCAAATCAAAACCTTGGAAGAACATAATCTAAGCTACAAACTGCGCTTGAAAAAACTCACCAAACGCTACTTGCAGACACGCTTCTTCGCCGATCACGACCCGCTTACCGGCCTGTCGAACCGGCGCGTCTTCGAAGATCGCCTCCGCCTCGCCATCCTCCAGTCGGCCCGTCACGGCAAACCCTTGGCCTTGCTATTCATCGACCTGGATAAGTTCAAACACGTCAACGACAATCTCGGCCATCAGGTTGGCGACGAACTGCTGCAGCAAGTGGCAGATCGTCTCATTGGCTGCATTCGACGGGGGGACACTGCCTGTCGTTACGGCGGCGATGAATTCATCGTCATGCTGCCGGAGCTCAACAACGAAGACAGCGCCGATATCGTCATCGAAAAAATTCGCGGCGAACTGTGCAAGCCGTTCAGGATAGGCGATCAATTCATCGTACTGACGGTCAGTATCGGCATGGCCACTTATCAGGCCGATGACCGCAATCCCAACGATTTGATCCACCAGGCCGATGTTGCGATGTACCAGGCCAAACACCGCAACCGGCAAAATCTGAGTTTCGACCCTTTTACGCGATGAATCAGCCCGGTTTTTGTTGCGCGAAGGCTTGCAGACAGTCGTTGACCCACGCCATCAATCGATCGGCATCCAGCGGCTTGGTGAAGACGGTCGTGTTGGTCAGCATTCCGCCCAGGGTTTGCGCGGCAACCGTATCGCCGGTAATGATCGCTGCCGGCAGGTCGCCAACGATGGCTCGAATACGCTGCAGGGTTTCAATGCCGTTCCAGCCCGACAACTGGTAATCCGTGACGACCAGCTGCGGCCGCATGCCTTCGGCGACAACGCTCAACGCCTCTTCGCCCGATAGCGTGTAATGACCGATGATGCCGTGGGCTTCGAACAGCAATTTTGCGGCTTTGCTGATGGCGGGATCGTCGTCGATGAACAGGATTTGCAACGGTGATTGAAGGCTGATGGCGGTGTTCCGCGCGACGTCTTGTGCTTGCCGCACCGTGGTCTTGCCGAGCGGCACATCGACGGAAAAAACCGAACCGTTGCCGGGAATCGATTCCACATGCAAGGTAACGCCCAGAATGTCGGCGATATGCTTGGTAATCGCCAGCCCCAGGCCCAAGCCTTTGTTGTGATCCCGCTCCGAATTGTTGATCTGATAGTAGGCTTCGAAAATGCGTCCCAATTGGTCGGACGCGATGCCAATGCCGGTATCGGTGACCGAGATACGCGCCATCGTGGTACCGCATGTCGATTCGACGGTGACTTTGCCTTGCTCCGTATAGCGAATGGCGTTGCAGGTAAAGTTGCCGACGATGCGCTCGAGCAGGGCCGGATCGCTATGGATGACGCAATCATCGCCGTCTGCTTCCAGAACCAGGCCCTTGGCCGCGGCTTGCGGACCGAAAGTCGTCACGACGCGGTCGATTAAGGCTCTCACCCGGACATCGCGTCTGCTTGGCGCGATGCTTTCGCTTTCGATGCGCGATAAATCCAGCAAGGCATCGAGAATGCCGCCCATCACCGCCAGCGAATCGTTCATGCTGTGGCAGATGTGCCGGCAATCGTCGGCTTTCACTTTTTTCGACAATACCGATAAATAGAGCCCGGCCGATTGCAAGGGTTGGCGCAAGTCGTGGCTGGCGGCATTCAAAAACCGGGTTTTGAAGGCATTGGCTTTTTCAGCGGAGATGCGTGCCTCGTCCAATTGCCGCGTGCGAGTGTCGACAGTCAGCTCCAGTTGTTGTTTGATCGTCAACAGCTCGGCCTCCGTGTGTTTCAGCGGCGTGATATCCGATACGATCGTCAGCAGTTTCTCCGACCTACTATGGTCGGTAGGCAGCAACGACAAATACTTACTGACCCAGAGCACCTCGGCGGATTTGGAGATATTGCGAATTTCGATTTGCAGGAACGGCAGTTCGCCAGCGAACAGCTTTTCAACGTTGTCCAGCATCAGCTTGGCGTCATCCGGGTACAAAACGTGGCTCAGCCCTAACTGGCAAATCTCGTCGCGACTGTAACCGAGCATGTGGCAGAAGGCGCCGTTGCCATCGATAAAGCGCCCCGATTTGTCGCAAATCGCAATCCCGACCAGCGCGTTATCGAAGATGCGCCGAAAATAGGTTTCGCTGTCGCGCACCTTGATTTCCGCGCGGCAGCGATCGATGAAACTGGCTGCCTGTTGCGCATAAATATCCAGCATGCTGAGTTCGAAGGCATCGAACGAATGCGGCGAACGAAAATGCGTGGAAATAATGCCGATGGCCGAACCGTTATGCGAAAACAATGGCGTGCTTTGCATGGCGCAAAAACCGGCTTGGCGGGCGTTGGCGCGAAACGGCGCAAACGCCACATCGCGCTCGACGTTCTCGATGATGTAGCGTTTGCCTTGACTCAAAGCCAATTCGCACGCCGACGGCGTGGACGGCGTCACGTGTTGAAAGCCATCGAGCAAACGCTGAGTAAAGCCGTGCTGGGCAACGATTGTCAAATCGCCCGCCGCCGTTAGTAACTGAACATTGCCGAAATCGGCCTGCAACATGTTGACGGTGGCCATCAGCATTTCGTAAAGGCCTTCCTCCAGATTGTTCATTTGCCAGAGGCGGAAACAGGCGGCGTTGAGTTGATCCATCGCGTGGCCTTCGCGTTTCAGGTCGTGGATGTCGGTGCTGGTCATCAACCAATGGTCACGCAGCGCTTCGCCCTGTTCGAGCAGAACGCCCCGAACCTGCCACCAACGAAAGGCGCCGTCGGCTTGGCGCAGACGGCATTCCAGCGTAAAGTGCGCTTGTCGTCGATTGGCGTCGTCCCAAGCCGCAATGACGCTCTCCAGATCGGCCGGGTGGACGTTGACGTACCAGGCGCTGACCGAGTCTTGCGGTTTAAGGGGGCCACGGTATTCCAGCCAACGCTGATTGGCATATTCCATGACACCGTCGGGGCGGGCCAGCCAAGCCATCTGCGGCATGTTTTCGATCAAGCTGCGGAACATGGCTTCGCTGGACGCCAACTTTCGAAAGCTGTCCCGCAGATGCTGTTCGGTTTCTCTGAGTTGGTTAATGTCAAGCACCACGGCTATCAGTTGTGCCGATTCGCTCACTCCCTCCGACAGCAGGGAACCGTATTTGCGTACACAAATCGCGTCACCGGTTTTGGTCACATAGCGATTTTCAATGACGAAATAAGGACAGTCGCCTTCGATCAATCGCCGAACTTGATCCAGATTGTCTTGCAAATCATCCGGGTGAATCAAATCGCTGAACCTCAAGTGCGTGAGTTCCTGCAATGTATAGCCGGTGAGTGCGACATACGCGGCGTTACAGTACTGAAAGGTGCCATCGATATCCGTAATGGCAATGCCGGCGACGGCGTTGTCGAAGATGCGGCGAAATTGGGTTTCGCTGCGTCGCTGTTTGAGTTCGCCTTGCTTGCGCGCCGTGACGATGTCGGCAAACAGGATTAAACCGCCGATCTCGCCATGACCGGCATACCATGGGCACATCTTCCAGGTAATCCAATGGTTTCGCCCGTTCAGCGCCACCCGTTCGGCCTCGTCGGATTGCAGTGTTTCTCCAGCCAGACAACGTTGATGACCCTCGCGCCAATGATCCGGAAGATCGGGGAATACGTCGTAGTGGCTAAGGCCAATGAGATTGCGCTGGCCCAAATCGTAGTCGTCTATCCAGCGCTGACTGACCGTCAGATAACGCATGTTGCGGTCAAACATGGCAATCGCGGCGGGCGTATGGCGCAGAAACAACTTGAAAAGCTCGGCATGGATCAACGCCTGTTCGGCCATTTTTGCGTGGCTGACATCTCGCACCGAGCAAATGACCATCATGCCCAATTCGGTTTCAACCGGGCTCAAACCGATGTCGACCGGGAACTCGCTGCCATCTTTGCGCCGGGCGAACAATACCAAGTCCCCGTCCATCAAACGCACGGTGGGGTTTTGCATATAGCGCTGACGCTTTTGCTGATGCGACTCGCGAAAACGTTCCGGCACCAGCAGATCGATATCCAGTCCCTGTAATTCGTCGGTGGTGTAACCGAAAAGGCTTTTGACTTGCCGATTGGCGAAACGGATGGCGTGTTGTTGATCGATCAGCAGCGTGGCATCCGGCAGCGCATCAATGAAGGCCTGAAAGGGTGCCAGGGCTAAAAAGGGCTGAGACATTGCCGGAGCCGCCTCCTATCGGTGGTAAGACAGTCGTTATTTAGTCGGACGACGACGTAGACGCGGTATTCCGACGATCGCGATCGGCCTCTCCCGAGTCCCACAACAGGGACTGCGCGTCCAGCATATTTTTTGCGCCGGTTTTTTGCAACAAACTGCTTTTGTGTTTTTCCACGGTGCGGAAACTGATATTGAGCTGGCGGGCGATTTCCTTGGCCGAATACCCGCGGGCCGACAACTGCATGATTTCCCGTTCGCGATGCGTCAGGCCTTCGACGCGCAAGCGCGCCTCGTGTCGACGCCTGGCGTTTTCTTGCATCGATTGACTTTTTGCCAAAGCCGATTGCACGACGGGCAACAAGCGTTCGGCGCTGATGGGTTTGATCAGATAATCCTCGGCGCCCGACTTCATGGCCGCGACGCTGGTTGGAATTTCGCCATGCCCGGTCAGAAATACCAGCGGCAAGACTATATGCCGGCTGATCAAGTGCTGCTGCAAATCCAAACCGTTCATCCCCGGCAGGTACATGTCGACGATCGCGCAAGCTCGGCACGAGGGTAAGTCGGCTTCCAGAAAGGCTTCGGCGCTGTCGAACGTGGCCACCGGCAGCCCTTCGTTTTCCAGCACCATCGCCAACGATTTACGCACCGTGATATCGTCGTCAACGATATAGATCATGTTTGAGTGTTCCTTTCTATTGTCAGTCATTGTGTACAGTGTATCAGCAGAGAAAAACCAGCGCCTATGAGTGTTTACGCTTATAGCCCGCGCAATAAGTGTGTGGTGAGTTAGACGCGGACATGGCATGTATCATAAGGGGTTTGATCGCTCGGGTATATCGAGGTGGATATGCGATTTGAGAAGCGCCGTTCATTCTTTAAATAATCCGCTCATTCAATAATACAATATGGTGGAGTAAATAATTAGGTATATTTAGTTACGTAACATTGCTTAGGTATTTTTTCTAATATAAATTGGTCTTCTAAAAGATTATTTTAATTACGCTTATCGGCATTATTTCTAATTTAAAGATTATAAAGATAGGCGATTTTTAACCAACTTTAATTGAGGACTAACAATGAAATCGAAATTATTGATAATGAGCGCAAGCCTGATTGGTCTACTCTGCATCAATCCAGCCGCCCAGGCGGCTTGGTCCTGGACCGGCACGTTAAGTGATTGGTTTTCGGCGCCGGTGACCGATGGCGACAACGATATGCAATTTACATTAACCAGTTGGAGTAACGATTTGAACCCCAGCAATGTTGATGTGACGCTGGAAGAAACCGAAATCGCCAATACCGACTATTATCTGGTGGGTTTTGATTTTTCGCGGATCGAAGGATACTCCGGAAGTGCTGGATTCATCTCCTATGTGCTGGATGTTATAAGCGGTAACGAGCAAATCACCAGCGCTCGTTTGGATAGTGTCGTCCAGGGCGGTATCGGCGAAGTCGTCAACAAGACCCTTATCGATAATGCGACGGGCCTGGATTTTTTGACACTGAGCAGTCTCAATGGCGTACCGGATCCATTGGCGGGCCATGTCGATTTCGCGGGAAGAACATCGATCACGGTTGCGGATGCCTTCTCCGCAAACGGCGGGATCATCAGTCACATCGACAATGAATTCAATATGACGATACCCGAGCCCATGTCATTCAGTTTGCTCGGTTTGGGTTTTGGTCTGATGAGCCTGTTTCGCCGCAAGGAACAAGCTGTCGGTGCCTGATACGTTTTATACAAATGTCGTAAATGAATATAGTGAAGCCTAACCAAGCAATAGGTTGGGCTTCATTGCAGCAATACAGTTTTCAGTAGGTAAGACTCAAATATCAAATCCCATCGGAATGCGCAACATCAGACTGATGCTGGGTGAATCTCCGGTGGCGCCTATACCCAACGACACGTTATAGGTGGTCTTTGGCGAGGCTCGGAACGAAAAACCGATGAGTAACTGGCCGATATCCAGAGCGCTGCCGTTAATGGTTTCGCCATTGGCGGTCGAATTAAATAAATGTTTATGGGAATAACCAATACTGAACGACGATTTTTCATTCAATGAAAATCCCATGCCGAAGCTCAAACTGATGCCGTCGCCCGCATCATAGGTTCCCCCAAAATTGCCGGCATTAGTTTCGACATTATAAATGTAACCGATATTGCCGTAGAAAACGCCGGGGTCTGTCGGATACAGCAGCGTGATGCTTGGTTGAAAACTGAAATAACCCACGCCTGTTGGTTGTTCGGTCGGAAACGTAAGATATGGAATGTTTTGCACCGTCGATGCTCGGTAATCGATATCGAAGGGGCTCGTACCGGTGGGTACCGTCGCGACGATGTTGCCAATCAGAATGGGCCAGCCGTCTTCGCCATCGCTCAACTGGTAACGAATATCAAACTCCAAATCGCCGATACCGCTGCCACTCGATGTGAAGGTTTCGTCGGCATAACTGGGACTGAGATCCACGGGCCGGGCGCGCTGCGCGTCCGAGCGATACACGAACGGTGCCCGAAATTCCACCTCCCATCGGTCGGTGATGCCATAACGCGCGGCGAGACTACCTATCATGGTGTGGCGCTTGACCTGACGAATGTCGATCAAACCAATCGCCAGGGCCGGAAGGAAGGTATAGGCATCCAGAAAAACCCGGTAGTTATCGGTATAGGTGTATTGCAGCGACGGCTCGAAAACCAGGCGGCCTTTCGGCGTCAATACGCCGCCTACCGTCGAACTGAGCCGGGGCAGTTCCGGCGGCTTGGGTTTCTCCGAATAATCGGCGGGTGCCTGACCGACCGGCTTTGCCGGTAGCGAGTCGCTTGAACGTGGTGTTTGCGCAGCTTCAGTTCCGCTGTGAGCATTGCCCGAATCCGCGCTCGGCCTTCTGGCAGGCTGTGGTGCTTGCTCTGACATGGCATCCAGCCGCGATTTCATTTGCTCGATGATCTTATTCTGCTCGGTGATGATTTGTCGCTGATTATCGAACTCCTTTTTTTGCTCGGCCACCAATTTTTTATACTCTTCGACCAAATCGGCCGTGGTTTGCGGCTCAGCGCCAAACCCTGCAGGCGAAAATAACAGAAGGCCCGCAAATAACAACGGCATATCGCAAGCCTCTATCGGATGATGATTTTTTTTATATTGCATCGAGTTTGCCTTTACGATAATTGGACAATTTAATAAATGACGGACACGACGATTTGAATCGCCTCGATGTCAACAAAGCAATTTTTCGATTTTGGATAATTAAAAATCAAAGATTGGGTATGACCACGTGATTAACTATCATGCCACCCCGATTACTTGCCATGCCCTGCAAGTGACTCAATTCGACGTTGACGACTCTGACGCTTTGAATCAACTGGTTATCCAAGGTATTTTGAATAACATCGCTGAGTGCCGGCAGATTCAAATTAGCGCCGTAATTATCGCTGCCGTTTCTTACCCAATTAAAATTATCCGGCAGGCTGATATTGGATGACAGCGTTTCGACGCCGTTTATACTGACAGACCTCAGCACGCTGATTTCCAAGTTCATACCATTGGGCAGAACGAAACCACCCCGCATCGCATTCAATTCATCGTCTGAAACCGGTACCCAGTGGTCGAGTTCCTCTTGATCGATGCGTTCAATGGCATATACGCCGCTGATATGAAGACAACTACTGAATAAGCACAAAATCATCAAGCGGCGATGATTTGTCAAGACTGGACGGGATGTAAAATCGCTCATGATATTAACCTCATACGGTGATCAGAAATCCCAACGCCCGGGCTGCAGTAAGTTAAAGGCGGATAAATGCTCGCGATTGACCACGCTTTCAATCGGTGCTTTTGGCTGCAAAGCCCATTCGTTCGCGTCCTGGAAGTGATTGTCGGCATTCAATGCTTTGTCGTTGATCAAGAACAAGATTCGGTTTTCCCGCATGGCCTCGAAATCCTTTCTCGACATTCGTTTCAGACCGACTGCGGGATCGCCGACTAGAACTTCATAAGCACTGACCCCCTTGATAATGACGAAATGCAAATAGCCGTTATTATTGATAATAGTAATGGCGGGGGCGTTTATTTTTAATAAGTTATCAAGATCGATTTTATAACCATTGGCGATATAACCCTGCCTAGCCAGATACAGTTTCATATCGAGTAATGAAAATCCTTCCCTTTGTATTTTTTGTTTATCACCATTTTGATACATATCGACAAACACAGCCTGCTCGTCTACCGGGTGGTCATAATGAAATGTCAGTAAACTCGCCAGCGTAGCCGAACCGCAACTAAAATCGTATTTTTGTTTATAAATGGTTTTAAAACGCCGCTCCGCAAAACTAGTTACCCGAATTGTGTAATTCCCGCCACCGGCAACACCATTCAAATAAACTGAATCAGCCTTGACCGCGATGACGGCAGATGTGAAAGAAATAAAGATTGCGAAAATAAATGGCTTCATGATGTATCAAGGCATGACGGTTACGTTATATACCGTTGAATCTTGAATAATCACGTTGTTCCCACTGTTTTGAATAATCGAGAACATGCCGCTGGCGCCGTTAAACGATCCGCCATCGATGGAATTGATGCCACTGATAGTATTTGTTGCGGAATTGCCTTCCAAAACCGCAATGGCCGTCGATTTACTCAGTATGAAGGGATCGACGCCGCCTTTTCCTCGTTCGCTATCCAATTCCTCCAGCGATACGGCATTTGTCTGATCGAGAAAATCCGCACCGGTATTTTCCGCATTGACCATTGAATTAGAAAACAGGCCGGCCGCCAAGATAAACCATGCACTTATCATAGAAATTTTCATGGTTAGCTCCGTTGGGATGTTGATTTTAAGGAGCCGACGAACACACGGTTCGCCGGCATACCGTCATCAGGGTTTGTTCAACTTACGGTGCGACTGGATTGGTTTGAGTCACATTGACATTGCCTTGGAAAGAGACTTGTTGTTGCGCCAAAGCGCCTTGTCCGGAGTTTTGTACGGACTGGTTCAACCCGGCAAAGTTGTTGAATGACCCGGAGATTGAGTTATTCACTGGTACCGCAATGCCATTTAACGGCAATGTTTCACCGGCCCCGGCGCCGGTCACGCTGCCGGCCAAATAAGAGTTATTGACTTGAGGAGCGCCGCCGGCGGAGTTGATCACCGGCGATGCGTCACCTTCCGATTTCAATTCGATCTGCGTTTCGGTGTAGGTAGAGTTAGCCGAACCCGCATTCGATGTGGCCGAACCGTCGCCTTTGGACATGGCGTGATTGTTGTTGGATGTGGCCGTTCCGTCGCGACCCACCGCCACAGCCTGATCTTTTGCCTTGGCACTGCTGGTGGTGCTGCTATCGGCGTTATTGCTGTCCTTGGTGATGGTTTTGGTATTGGTGTTGTTAGATGTCGCCGTTCCATCCCGACCGACTGAGGCGGCTTGATCGGAGGCTTTTGCCTTGCTGTCGTTGTTGGTGCTGCTGTCTGTGTTATTGCTGTCCTTGGCAATCGTTTTGGTATTGCCGCTGTTGCTGGAATCGGTGGTGGACGCCGTTCCACTGCCATTAACCGCCGCTGCGCGGTCATCGGATTTCACCTTGCCTTCCGCGCTCAAGCTGTTATCGGTTTTGGTGATGGTTTTGGTGTCGGTGTTGTTACTGTCTTTGGTTAGCGTGTTTCCACTATGACTGCTGTCAGTATTGCCGCTGTTGCTGCTGTCGGTTTTGCTGATGGTTTTGGTGTTTGCAGTGCTTGCGGAGCCGCTACCGTTGACAGATGCGCCCTGGTCGCTGGCTTTCGATTTGCCGTCGGCCGCGATGCTGCTGTCTGTTTTGGATACCGTTTTGGTATCGGTGTTGTTACTGTTTTTTGTAGAGGTGTTACCGCTGTTGCTGCTGTCGGTTTTGGTCGACGTGTTCGCTGTGCTGGCCGAACCGCTACCGTTGACGGAAGAGCCTTGATCGCTGGCTTTCGATTTGCCGTCGGCCGCGATGCTGCTGTCTGTTTTGGATACCGTTTTGGTATCGGTGTTGTTACTGTTTTTTGTAGAGGTGTTACCGCTGTTGCTGCTATCGGTTTCGCTGATGGTTTTGGTCGACGTGTTCGCTGTGCTGGCCGAACCGCTACCGTTGACGGAAGAGCCTTGATCGCTGGCTTTTGATTTGCCATCGGCCGCGATGCTGCTATCGGTTTTCGTAACTGTTTTACTGTCGGTATTATTGCTGTCTTTTGTCAGCGTATTTCCGCTTTTACTGCTATCGGTTTTTGTAACCGTGGATGTGTCTGTCACCGCGCCAATCATGGATGTGCCGCCACCGCTGATAGACGAATTACCGGCACCTTTAGCCGTGACGTCCGGTGATATACCGTCTTCCGCCCATGCGCCGGAGGTGGAACCCAAGGCCAGGAAAATTCCGGTCGCTAATAATGTTTTTTTAAATTGTTTCATTTTCTTGACTCCAAAAGATAATTTCAATGATTTCATTAGATATTCTAATGAGAGTGGAACAAATGATTAATTACATAACTAACCAACCGCTGCCACGACTATAGTATTCTTCAATTGCTACTCAATTTTCCATAAAACAAAACTCAAAAGTAAATCAAATTCCAGTTTCAACTACGGTCCATGAAAAGCCGGTACGGCAGACGCGAAAAAGCCGGATGCCTGAATCATTCAATGGTGCAGACTTCCGACTTTAACAGAGGGAAATAATACTTGGATATAACTCTAGGAAAGAATAAGGAGCTAATTTAAGAATGACCGATTGCCGGCTCAATTTTTTAGCGCTTTTAAAAAATCAGGACAACACTTGGCTTGAATCGGTAAAATCCGGCAATGGAATATTTAACTTGTAACCAAAGCCTTTTATGTTCATCAGCCATTTCGGGTTGTTCGGATCCTTCTCAATCTTCTTTCGTAAAAGATGCATGTATTGATATAGATCGGATTTGGTTGCGCGATTATTTTCCGGCCAGATATGATTCAATATTTCGTCGGCGGTATAAATACGATTCAGATCCGATGATAATAGCTCGAGCAATTCGTATTCCTTCGGCGTCAGATCGATTTTGTTTCCTTTCAGATAAACGCAACGGTTGTTATGGTCGATCTTGAAATCCTGCTTGGTCAAGAACCGATCTATCTCGTGAGCGACGAACTGCGGGGCAGGCATGAGGGCGCGGGGGTTGATTGGACTACGCCCCCGTCTGTCATTCTGCCGGGAGCGCCGCTCGCCGTGGCGGCGTTCCTCAATATCCAGACTGCCGAGCGCGAAATATCGTTTAATCAAGGCGTCGATATCAATAACATCGAAGGGATCGTTGAGTATTTCATGAAACCACTCGGGTTTTATAAACGACTGGTTATGCTTGCTTTTGTTTAAACCAATAAATACGACTTCACTGTTTATCTTATTGGTATTTACAAATAGACTGGTTAGCGGCTTTGTGAAACCGTCGAATAAACCAATCGAAAAAAACACCATATCAGGCTTTTTTCTCTGCAATTCGGCCAGATGGGATAAGTTGTCATGCGATGCGAGTATATGAATATTATTGGCAAAGCAATAGCCTTTCAATAGTCCTGTAATGTATTCATCATTACTCAAAATAGCAATATTATTTAATTTATTCATTTTGAATATCGATTGAGGTTTTAAAGCAACAAAAACCGGGCGTGTGTTTGCTATCCTAGCCCGTTAAAATAAAAAACCAAAAATACAGAATATTAGTAAAAATGATAAACCGGTTGCGCGGGTACGAAAAAACAAGCCTCTTAAAATGTACCATTCCGAATTGACGTGGATGTTTTAATATATTAACTGGGGTCATCGCATCAATGATTATTGATTGCGGCATAGCGCCGATACGACTCCAACCAAGCGGAATTCATGATATTCGCAGACCACGATTCTTTCTATCCGAGAAACTACGTATAGAAAAATTGATTGCCTGGATGTTTATCATGCGGTTTGTCCGCCCAGTGATCCAGTCGCAGTTCGGTCGGGCCGTAAGCCTGATGCTGGCGGGACTGGAACTGCGGTTTTAAAGATTGTTGTGCTCCAATCCTGAATGATGACGCGCGCGGGATGGGGCAATGCCGTCAAGTTAGCCCGTCTTTAACAAACTCTAGTATCAAAAGATCGGCGGCTTAGGTGTGTCGATTTTAAACTCGTTGAAATAACTTACCTGTTTTTTTGTACTTCCACAAAATGGCAAATGTAGCGCCATCTTATTGTTTCCTTGGTATTGCGCCTTGACTGACGTTGCGATTCGTTGGCGGTCTTTGATCCGTTATCCAAAGACAAAGATGCCATCACCCAGCATGATCTGAGCAAAATTAAAAAAATGGCGCGGGAATTGATGGACTCTCTGATCGAGCAACAACAGATTTTAGGCAACTTACGCGACCGCGCTTCCAGTCAGGCGCAGATGAAGGTGGCGATTATCGACCAACTGTTAGTTCGCATGCCTGACGATTATTCCAACGACGACATCGAGGCTCGCGCCGATGTGGTTTTCAGTATGTTCAGCGGCAAATGCAGCATTCGACGATGCATTGATCATTCCAAAGCCGGATTTTTCCTCCGGCTTCTTTAAAAAGGCGCGTATTGCGTGCTGGCCTAAAGACCTCTAGCGCGTTGGAATTATCGGGCCCTGTGTCGCGGCGGGCGATTTCGGGAAGTTATTTTTGACGGAATTCTTAACGCTTTACCCGTGCCTTAAACCGCCAAGGCTTGGAATACCCGCTCGGCGGCTTCGAGGGCGCCTTCCATGTAACCGCCTTCGCGGCTGGCGGTTTCGCTGCCGCAAAAATACAGTTTGTCCCGCCAATGATCCAGTTGCAGCGCGGCTTGGCCGTAAGCCGGATGCTCGTTGGGCGGGATTCGATCAGCGTCGGTGGCTGTAAAGGTTTCCGTGCTCCAATCCTGAATGATGACCCGGCTGGGATTGACGGCCGCTGCGCCGAAGAGGCCCGTCAATTGCCGAGCCACCAGTTCTTCCAGCTTATCCCGGTAGTAGGCCCGCGTCGTCGCCGGTAGGCCGAAAAAACCGAATAATGCCGCCGTTCGCCGGTCGGCCGGGCAGGCGTCGTACAATTCCGCCAATGCCGCGCCCGGATAACGCAGCAGCGCGTTGCCGGAAAATCCGTATTGGCGCCAAAATGCCTGTTCATAGACCAGCAAGGCTTTGGCGTGCCCGGCCATCCAGGTAGGCGTCTCCCGCAAAATGTGCGCGAATTTGGCCGGCAGGGCCGGTTGGAAACGGACGGTTTCGGCCAATAGACGCGGCGGGGCGGCCAATACCACTTGGCGGGCCTGTATCCGCCGTTCGCCGGCGGCGGTGGCAAACAGCAGTTTTATGTGGGTTTGACAGTCGGTCAGACTAAGCAAGCGGTGGCGCAAATGCGTCAGGTCGTCCGGCAACAGTTTTGACAGGCCGTCAATCAAGCGGCCGCAGCCGCCTTCGATGCGCCGCGAATCGGCATGGGTTTCGAGATCGATATACAAGGACGGCACTCGGGTGGCGTCGATTTGATAAAGGCTGTGGCCGCCGTCCCATTGCCGGAACAGTGTTAATCCCAGGCGTTTGCTCAGCGCGGCCATGCGCGGTTGCCGGTTCGGCCAAAGCCAGGTTGGGCCTAAATCCAGGGCCAAATCCGCTTCCCGCGCGATATGGGTCAGAATGCGGCCGCCGCGGCGTTCGCGGGCTTCGAATACGGCGATGTTGCGGCGGCCGTCGTGCAGTCGCTCGGCCAATGCCAAACCCGACAATCCCGCGCCGATAATTGCCACATCCAGCATCGGCGTCATATTTCCACCCGGTTGCGGCAACGTAGACTGTTGCCACGCCAGCGCGGTAATGCCGGCGCTTCGGTGGACGGAGTCGGCATGATCAGTTTTTTGCGAAAAACGTCCCAAACCCCGTCGTAGCGTTGTTGTACCCGGATGCTCCAGCCCCAGACGATGGGTAAATGTACCGGCACCCAGATATAGCTGTCGGGCTGCATCGGGTCGGCGTTTTGCATGAAATACAAGGTATATTTTTCCAGTACGCTGAGCGAAGCGACGGCCTGACCGTCGATTTCGTCCGGAATGCCTTGCGAGGCGGCGGGGCAAAATTCGAAGCGTTGATGCCGGCCCCGGGCTTGAAAGCCGCAGAGCGGTTTTACTGCGGTCGAATCGGCCGGGTCGTCTAGTAACAACACCGGGTCGTTGCCGGCGCTTTCGGTATCCAGCAAACTCACCGATTCCCCGTTGGCCAGCATGGCGGCGCGGGTCGATTCCACCAGTTGTACGATGCCCAGTTGGCTGGCATGGGCCGGTGTGTGCCATTCCAATTCAAAGCGGGGGCTGATGGTCAAGCTGGGGCGGTGTCCGCTCAAGCGTACTTCCGGCGCGGCCATCCGGGTGTCCAGCAGCTTCAAGTGGTTGAATTCGGTGGCGCGCGGTTGATCGGCTCCGCTTTGCAAGGCCTGGCGTATTCGCTCGGGTAACAAATCGACGTCCCAGACAAAGCCCCGGGCGGGGCCGGCAAGTAGATCGACCGCCTTGATGTGGGTGGCATCCGTGGAGAGTGTGTACGAGCCGATCAAGCCGTTTTGCAGGCTGGCTTCGGCATCGGCGGGTTCTTGCGGCGCGAGGGCGCTTGCATCAATCAGATAACGATGACCGGGAAAAATACGAATGTCTCGGGCGACGGGCGGATGCCGCGGCGGAAGCGGCAGTGGGAAAATGTAATCCATGGCGGGCTGGCAATCGGCTTAAATTGAATCGGCATTCAATATTGGGGCCACTTTTCCCGGGCTTATGGCGGCGGCGGCCAAGGGCCGGTTTTTACGGCATAAAAGCGTCGGCATGCCCCCGCGACACGATCGCGGCGGAAGCGCAAGGCATGTCGCGGATGCGACAAATTGCCGTTGTCGGAGACGCTTGGCAATGCAAACCTTAGGTCTTTCAGTCCCTTCTCCCTCCGCACCCGCGGGGCATAAAGGAGAAGGTTGGGATGAGGGTATGTAAAACAATGACTCATTAGCTACAATCCCCTCGCCCCAACCCGCAAGGGAGCTTTTACGACGGCCTCCGAAGCGAGAGGGAATGCTTTGTTAAAGATATTTCGCGCGCTTCTTAGCCAAGTCGACATTCGTGTTCAGGGAAGCTTGGTTGTCGCTTTTTGCCCGCTTCGCGTAAAATCCATGCCAAACGATGTTCAACCCATGGAGTAATGCAATGAAATATTCTTTAATAGCCGCGCTATTGTTGCTAGGCAACCCGGCTTTCGCCGACGATGCGGCCAAGGATGCCTGGAATGAAACCACCCTGACGGAAGCAACTATTCAAAAGATTCAGCAAGCTCAATATAACTACAAAAAATGCGTGGTCGACACCATGCAAAAACCCGATTTCGCCAAGTTGGAAAGCCGCAATGCCACCGATGCCATTATCAAACTCTGCGAACCCACCTTGGCGGATATGCGCAAGGTCTATACCGATGCCGAAGTGCCGGGCGTGATTGCCGATCGGCATTTGAAAAAGTTGCGTATCCAGGTTACCCGCAATTTGCTGCAGGAATTGATGTACGCCGAAGCCGCCAAGAAAGCCGGCCAACCTTAATCGACCTTATCAAAACCATGAATACCTATACTATCGATCTGGCTTTACGCCCGACCACCTTCGATCTATGGCACGTTTGTCTGGCCGGTACGGTTGTTGTGTTGGCTTTGCTGTTAATTACCGTATTGATTTCGGTAATTCTGGGCATGCGCCGTTGTAAACGCCATGTTCCCGCGCCCGTGCCGGCGCCCGCTATTGCACCGCAACCTGAAATCAAAGTCGTCGAGAAAATCGTCGAAGTGGAAAAAATTGTGCGGGAGCCCGCACCCGAGCCGGTAATCCTGAAGGAAGCCACTCCCGATGCGGCCCTGCAGTTATTGAGTCTGTTGCAAAAGGAAGCCCGCTTCATCGATTTCATCAAGGAAGATGTCAGCGCCTATTCCGATGCCGAGATCGGCGCGGCGGCGCGGGTGGTGCATCAGGGTTGCGGCAAGGCCATCGACGAGCATTTTACGCTGGCGCCGGTCAGCCAGGACCAGGAAGGCAGCCGGGTAAGCTTGCACAAGGGTTTCGATGCCGCCAGTTTCCGCTTGACCGGCAATATTGTCGGCGAAGCGCCGTTTAGCGGTACTTTGGTGCATAAGGGCTGGCGGGTGACCGATCTGCGCTTGCCCAAATTGACCGAGGGGCACAATGCCAGCATCATCGCGGCCGCCGAGGTTGAGTTATGAGCGAGGCGGCCCGTTATTCGGTGGGTATAGACCTGGGTACCACCCACTGCGTGATTTCCTACGTGGATTTGCGGCACGACGGCGACGAGGTGGCGTTGGCGGTTTTAGCCATTCCGCAATTGACCGCTCCCGGCACTATCGAGGAAAAGTCGCAATTGCCCTCGTTTACCTATTTGCCGCACGCGGCTGAAATCGTCGAGGGCGAAACGGCCTTGCCATGGGTTGCAAAGCCCGAGCATCTGGTCGGCGAGATTGCCCGCAACTTGGGCGGCAAAACTCCGATACGCCTGGTGGCCAGCGCCAAAAGCTGGTTGTGCCATGCCGGCGTCGATTGCAAGCAGGCCATTTTACCGGCCGATGCGCCCGAGGAGGTCGGCCGCATCTCGCCTTTTGCCGCCAGCATGGCTTACCTGCGGCATTTGCGCGATGCCTGGAATCATCGGTTTCCGGAAGACCGTTTGGAACAACAGGATGTCACCCTCACCGTGCCGGCATCCTTCGATCCCGCCGCCCGCGAGTTGACCGTGGAAGCGGCGCGCGCCGTCGGTCTGCATCAGGCCGTGTTGCTGGAAGAACCGCAAGCCGCCCTGTATAGCTGGATTGAAAACAGCGAAGGCGATTGGCGCAACCACGTTAGGGTGGGCGATGTGATTTTGGTCGTCGACGTCGGCGGCGGCACCACCGACCTGTCGTTGATTGCGGTGACCGAGCAGGAAGGCAATCTGCAACTGACTCGGGTGGCGGTCGGCGACCATATCCTGCTGGGCGGCGACAACATGGACTTGGCGCTGGCGTACACGGTCAAGGCCAAAATGGAGCAGGAAAGCGGCAAGCGTCTGGAATCCTGGCAACTGCAGGCTTTGACCCATGCCTGCCGGGAAGCCAAGGAAAAATTGTTCAACCAGCCCGAATTGGGCAGCATGCCCATCGTGGTGGCCAGCCGGGGATCGTCGTTGATTGGCGGCACGCTGCGCACCGAACTAAGCCGCGACGAATTGAACCGGGTATTGGTGGAGGGCTTTCTGCCGCAAGTGCCGGTCAGCGAACGGCCGGTGAGCAAGCCGCGCGGCGGTTTGCGCGCCGCTGGTTTGCCGTATGCCCAGGATGCCGGTATCACCCGCCATCTGGCGGCTTTTCTGGCCAAACAAAAAGAGGCCGTCAGCGAGCTGGGCCACGCGGCATTAGCGGAAAATGCCGGTTTCTTACATCCCACGGCGGTATTGTTCAACGGCGGCGTGTTGAAGGCCGCCGGTTTGTCCGAACGTTTGATGGGTGTTTTAAACGGTTGGCTGCGGGCGGAACAAGCGCCAGAGGCCAGATTGCTGAGCGGTGCCGATCTGGATCTGGCGGTAGCGCGCGGTGCCGCTTATTACGGCTTTGTGCGCAAGGGCAAGGGGGTGCGCATCAAGGGCGGCACGGCGGCCGCGTATTATGTCGGCGTGGAAAGCGCCATGCCGGCGGTGCCCGGATTGGCACCGGAAATCGAAGCCTTGTGCATCGCGCCCTTCGGCATGGAAGAGGGTAGCGAACAGGCCTTGCCTAATGACGAATTCGGCCTGATCATCGGCGAACCGGTACGCTTTCGCTTTTTCGCCTCCAAAACCCGCCGGGAAGACCAAGTCGGAACCCGTCTGGAAAGCTGGAACGACGACGAACTGGAGGAACTGGATGAAATCGAAATCACGCTGCCGGAGGAAGGTATGCATCCCGGCGATATCGTGCCGGTGCATTTGACGGCGGCGGTCACCGAAGTGGGTACCCTGGAATTGAAGGCAGTGTCCAATCGGGACGACAAGCGCTGGAAAATCGAATTCGACGTCAGGGCCGGCAACGAATAAAGTCGGCCGATGATTTGAGGGTTGGGCATGCATGGCACGCCCAACCGGATTCATAGCCTTAACGGTAGTAAGGGTTACCCTGTTGCGGGTAAGTTTGTTGCGGATAGCCCTGCTGCGGGTATTGTTGTTGATAAGGTTGCTGCGGATATTGCTGCTGCGGATACTGTTGTTGGGGGTACTGCTGCGGATATTGCTGTTGTTGAGGATACTGTTGTTGCGGGTAGCCTTGAGGTTGCTGCTGAGGCTGTTGGTTGGCGCCGGCATTGGGGTTGGCAATGATGGAAATTTCCACCCGGCGGTTGATGGCCCGGTTGGCCTCGTTGGTATTGGGGACTTTGGGTTGGCTTTCGCCCAGGCCCTGTTTGGATATCCGCATCGGATTCACGCCGCGTTGCGATAAATAATAGGCCACGCTGTTGGCGCGGGCTTCAGACAAGCGTTGATTGTCGGCATCCGAACCGACATCGTCGGTATGGCCCGCCACCATGATGGTGGAATCCGGATAGTGGGTTAACACTTGCGCCACCGAGTTCAAGGCATTTTGCGCATCGAAACTCAAGTCCGACTTGGCGAAGGCAAAGGTTACGCTACTGGTGCTGGGCATGTTCAGGGTCAACGTATTGTCGGCGGTACGTTGTACTTCTATGCCGGTACCTTGCAGGGACTGTTGCATTTCCTGCTGTTGCCTGTCCATGTAATAGCCGATGCCGGCGCCGACGGCGGCTCCCGCCAAGGCGCCCAAACCGGCGTTTTTCCAGTCGTTGCCGCCGAACAAAGTGCCCGCGCCGGCACCCACCGCGGCGCCTATGCCGGCGCCCTTGCCCATATTGCTGACACTCGATTGACCGGTGTACGGATCGGTGGCACATCCGGATAACAGGGCTATGCCGATTCCCATCGCTGTGATTTTTTTATTCATGGTGTTGGTCCTTTGGTTTTATGTAGCGTTGTTTTGCTTATCCAGATACCGGAATCGCGGAGGCTTGCCGGTATTGAATGTCGAACGCATGGTGCATCGGTTCGCTTAAACCGGGCTTAATGGCAAGACATGCCCGAGACCATGCTGAATTCAAGACAGCGGCGGTTGTTTTTCGCCGTATGCAAGGATATCAACCCTGTCGCCGACGGCCAATTGTCCCGGTCGGTCATGCAAGGCATTCTGGCCGAAATAGATATGATTGTCCCATCGGCGCATGCGGTTCAACGTGGCCAGAGGCTCTTTGGCGCTGAGTGCGGTTTCAGGGTCAATGCCGGGTACCGAACAGCGGGAGCAGGGTTTTGGCAATCTGAATTCGATATCGTTTATTTTTATTCGTCGCCAAGCGTCTTCGGCAAAACTCTCGCAATCGGCCAGTACCAGATTTGGCCGAAAGCGCAGGATGGAGACGGGCGTTTGCAACAATCTATTCAAGGCATTCAGCGAGTTTTCCGAAACCAGCAGGAAGGGGAAACCGTCGGAAAACGCGGTTTGATCCTCGGCTAGGGCGTAGCGTTGATCGACCTGGCGAATTTGATCGTCGGGCAGGTAAACCAGGCTGCAGTCGGTTTGTAAAGCCGTCCCGAACCAATCGTCGGCGGCGGAAGAAACCGTTCTGGCCAGGCAGCGGTCGCGCCATATTTCCACTGCCAGTTCGCCGCCGCCGCTGGGATGCAAGGATATTTCAAAATCCCGCTGGCCGGGCGCGGAAAGGATCAGACTGTCTCGCTCCATGCGGGGCTTGATCAGAGCCATTTTAGGCAGGCGGCGCTGGCTTAAAAATTGCCCCTGGCCGTCGACCAACATCCATTTTCTGTCGTATCTAAGACCGTTATTGTCCACTTCCCATGCAGGCAGTTGGATGCCGGCCAGGGATTTGATCGGGTAGATGAAAATTTGGCTCAGAATAGGCATGAACTGGAGAGATCTCGATTTAACCGAACTGCAAATCGGTTTGGGTTGCCAACAGATGGTCGGCAAGTTCGGTTTGGTAAGCGCTGAATTTAAGCCCGTAGCGCGGCGCCGATTGGGTGTTGGCTACCACGGCTTCGATGGTGAAGCGTTTGCCGTCGTCAAATTGTAAAAAAAAACTTACCCGGCTTTTAAGTCTTAATTTGGCATCCGAGTGAATGGCGGCGCCCTTGCTGCTGATATCCAGCAACAGGACTTTGATCAGGCGGGGGAACAACAGGCTGTGGGTTTTAACGACGGCTTTGATATCGTTACGGCGGTAGCGTACCGAAATGCGTTTGTTGACGATTAAAGTGTCCAATTCCAGCTCCTGATTCAGTTCATCAAAAAAGACTTCCTCCAAAAAATCGGTATCGCCATTGAAATCTTGATTTGTCATTTTGCAAGAACCGAAAAATAAGCCTGATTAAGTATTGTCGTTAAGCCGTGAAAATTCAATAGGGCTATAGCGGATTATTCGGTAAACCGTCGGACGGTTTATCCGCTAAAATTGACGCATTTCCGTTTTTAAGTCACAAAATGCACACAAAAAGCCAATATTTAATAGGGTTAATGCTGTTGTCGGCCGTTTTCAGCGCGGTGGCGGCGAGCAAGCAAAGCATTAAAATCGCCTATCTATTCCAGGAGCGGGCCGTGCCGGCCGCGCTGTCCAATTTGGATGCCTTCATTCAAAACAAGGGCCAGCTCGGCGCCGAGTTGGCCATTAGCGACAACAATACCACCGGTCAATTTACCCAGCAGCAGTATGAGCTAAAAACCGTCGTGGTGCCGGTTGGCGGCGACATGGCGGCGGCTTTCAACGCTCTGGGAGACGATATCGGACTGGTGGTCTTGAACGTCACGCCGGCCCAGGTCAACCAGTTGGCCGATCTGCCGTCCGCGCAAAACAAATTATTATTCGATGCCGCAAGCAGCGACGATGAATTGCGCGGCGTCCAATGCCGCCGGCATGTGCTGCATATTCTGCCCAGCCGCGCCATGCGGGCAGACGCGCTAGCGCAATACATGTTGAAAAAACGTTGGCGCGAGTGGTTCCTGGTGGTCGGGCAAACAGCGGAAGACCGTTTGTATGCCGCCGCCATCAAAAGAGCCGCCAAGCGTTACGGCATGAAGCTGGTGGCGGAAAAAGCCTGGGATAATACTTACGATGCCCGCCGCACGGCGCAAGCCGATGTGCCCCAGTTTACCCAGGGCGAGGATTACGACGTATTGGTGGTGGCGGATGAGCAGGGTCTGTTCGGCGAATATCTGGATTACCGCACTTGGTTGCCCAGGCCCGTGATCGGTACCCAGGGGCTGATCGCCACCGCATGGCATCGTACCCATGAGCAATGGGGGGCGGTACAACTGCAAAACCGCTTCAAGGAAAGTGCCGGGCGTTGGATGGAAGAAGAGGATTATGCCGCCTATCTGGCCGTGCGAGCCATAGGCGAGGCCAGCGTGCGGGCCAAATCCAATCAAGCGTCGGCCATCAAGGACTATATGTTGTCCGAGGCATTCGCCCTGCAAGGCTACAAGGGTAAACCCATGTCGTTCCGCGCTTGGGATGGTCAGCTGCGCCAACCAATTCTGCTGGCCGCGCCGCGTTCCCTGGTTGGCGTGGCGCCGGTGGAAGGTTTTTTACACCCGACGTCCGAACTGGATACCCTGGGTTACGACCAACCGGAAACCGCCTGCAAATAATTAGGCGGCGGACTTGATGGCTGCTTCGGTTTGCAGGTTGGGATTTAATCCCGCCGCCGCCCGGGTTACACTTTTCGCCGCAAATTTTAGCTCCATCCGCTCATCGGACCGGGCTCCGCGCTAATTCAACCCAAGGAATGCATTATGCGAAAAATTATCATCAGTTTCTGCGCCGCCGCGCTGTTTACCGCCTCGGTGCCCGCGGAAACCGTTTTTGTCACGCTGGAAAAAGACAACGCCGTTGCGGTTGTCGATCCGGTCGCCGGCGCATTGATCAAGACCGTGCCGGTCGGTCAGCGGCCGCGCGGCATCGCGCTGAGTCAGGACGGCAAGACATTGTTCGTCGCCACCAGCGATGACGACACCATCCGCATGTTCGATGCGGAAACGCTGCGGGAAACCGGCAAGCTGCCGTCCGGCGAAGATCCGGAAACCTTTGCCCTCTCGCCGGACGGCAAATTGATGTATGTGTCCAATGAAGACGACAGCGAAGTCACCGTGATCGACATTGCCGCCCAAAAGGCCTTGACCAAAGTCAAGGTAGGGGTGGAGCCGGAAGGCATAGCGGTCAGCCCGGACAACCGATGGGTGATCAGTGCCTCGGAAACCACCAATATGCTGCACTGGATAGACAGCAAAACCCACCAGATCGTCGATAACACCTTGGTCGACCCGCGTCCGCGCGCGGTCAGTTTTACCGCCGATAGTCAGCAGCTTTGGGCTACCTCGGAAATGGCCGGTACCGTCATGGTGCTGGACAGTGCCGGCAAGCAAATCGCGCAGACCATCAAACTGGAAGTGCAGGGCGTTAGCAGCGACTTGATTCAGCCCGTTGGGGTGGCGATAGACAAGGACAGACGCTATGCCTATGTCGCCATGGGGCCCGCCAATCGAGTGGCGGTGATCAATGCCCAAACCTATCAGGTGGAAAAGTATCTGCTGGTCGGCCAAAGAGTGTGGAATCTGGCTTTTTCGCCCGACCAAAAGCGTCTGTATACCACCAACGGCGTCAGCAACGACATCTCCATCATCGATTTGACCGAGCACAAGGTCACCAAATCGCTGGCGGTTGGCCGTTATCCCTGGGGCGTAGCGGTCAAGCCATGAGCGAAATTGCCCTGAAGGTTAGCGATCTGAGTTTTGCCTACGGCGCCAAAAAGGCGTTGGACGGGGTCGGCCTTGCGGTCGCATCCGGCGAATGTACAATATTGCTGGGTCCCAACGGCGCTGGTAAAAGCACCCTGTTTTCGTTGATCACCCGGCTGTACGACGCCAGACAAGGGCGCATCGAACTGTGCGGTTTCGATATCAAGCGGCAAAGTTTGCAAGCCCTGGCCAAACTGGGCGTGGTGTTCCAGCAGACCACGTTGGATCCGGATCTGTCCGTCAGTCAAAACTTGCGCTATCACGCAGCCTTGCACGGTATCGGCCGCAAGGCGGCCGACGCGCGGATACGGGAGGAGTTGGAGCGCCTGCAAATGTACGAACGGCGCGGCGAAAAAGTCCGCCAGCTGAACGGCGGCCACAAGCGGCGGGTTGAGATTGCTCGCGCCCTGCTGCACAAACCCAAGCTCTTGTTGCTGGACGAACCCACCGTGGGATTGGATATGCCCAGTCGGCGGGCCATCGTCGATCACGTGCATCAACTGGTGAAACAGCAAAATCTGGCGGTGCTGTGGGCTACGCATTTGATAGACGAAATTGCCGACGACGATAGTCTGATCGTATTGCACAAGGGCCGGGTAGAGGCCGGCGGCAAACTGAGCGATGTGCTGCGGGACACGGCTTGCGCGGACGCCGGCCAGGTGTTTCAGAAACTGACCCAAGACCCGCCTGGAGTAGCGACATGAGGATATTGCATTACTGGCGCGCGATGGCCGGCATCGTCGGCCGGGAATTGCTGCGTTTTTTGCATCAGCGCGAGCGCTTCGTCTCGGCCCTGGTGCGTCCGCTGGTGTGGCTGTTCGTGTTCGCCGCCGGCTTCCGTGCCGCTTTGGGCGTCGCCATCAGTCCGCCCTATGAAACCTACGTATTGTACGAGGTCTACATCACCCCCGGCCTGCTCGGCATGATCTTGCTGTTCAACGGCATGCAAAGCTCGCTATCCATGGTCTACGACCGGGAAATGGGCAGCATGCGCATGTTGATGGTTTGTCCGCTGCCGCGCTGGTTTTTATTGTGCAGCAAACTGATAGCCGGCACCGCCGTCGGCGTGTTGCAATGCTATGCTTTTTTGGGGATAGCCTGGCTTTACGACATTCAGGCGCCGCTGATGGGCTATGGGTGGATTTTGCCCGCGCTGGTATTGGCCGGCATGATGCTGGGTGCCTTGGGCTTGCTGCTGTCATCCTTCATCAAGCAACTGGAAAATTTCGCCGGGGTGATGAATTTCGTGATTTTTCCGTTGTTCTTCATGTCGACGGCTTTATACCCGCTGTGGAAAATCAAGGAATCCAGTCCCTTGCTTTACAATCTGGCCCAATACAACCCCTTTTCGCAAGCGGTGGAATTAATTCGCTTTGCCTTGTACGAACAGTTCAATCAACAGGCGCTGATTTATACCGGCGCGGCCTTTTTACTGTTTATGGGCGCGGCCATACTGGGCTATAACCCGTCCAGGGGCATGATGGTGAAAAAGGGCGGTTGACTTAGCCGGAATGGCTGGCTGTCGATTCTTGCCGCGAGTGGTTTAATAGCTTGCGTCCGCGGGAAAAAAGAAGGACGGCAAATGCTGTCCTTCCAAGCTGTTTGTGTTGGGTGTTTACGCCTGTTTGCGTCTTCTTTGCACCAAAAATCCAAACATTGCCGAACCGAACAACCAGGCGGAAGCGGGTAAGGGAACGGCCGCCGGATTACCCGCGCCACTCAGATAAGCGCTGCTGTTGGAGGTGGCGGATGCGGTGGCCGAAATGTTGCCGGAAATGACCTCAAAGCCGGAGTTGAACACCGCCATGACGAAGGTGCTGCCTTGGGATTCCGGTCCGCCAAAACTCCACCAGTAAGGGTTAGTGGTGAATGAAGCGCTAGCGTTACCCGAGGTGAATTGGCCGTTGTATGAGCCGCTGATGGAAATCGATGCGCTGGCCCATTCACCGATTCCGCCCCAGAAAATGTCGCCCGATGAACCGGATGAAGCGACGCTCCAATCGAGACTGATCAGCAACAAACCATTTCCGGAAAGTTGAAATGCGCCGGAATTGGTTGCGCTGGCACTGGCGGCATTAACCCCCAAGTTGACGTCGTAGATCGAGGCGCCTTGTTGGGTGGTGGCGCTTGCCGTCAAGCCAGTGTTACTGTTGCGCGTTGCGGAACTTTGCGCGTAAAGCGTCTCTATTTCGCTGGATATCGCGGTGGTGAAGTTGTTGCGGCTTTGCACGCCGGAGCCGGAATCGTCCGGATCGACGGTGGTGGCCGAGCTCATTACGGTGCCGTTTTTTGTGGTCCAGCTCAGTGTCGGAGCGTTTAAACCATTTGAAAAGTCGATCAACTGGAAGCTTAAGTTGTCCCAATCGATAGTGGCCTGAGCGGAAGACGAAGCCGATGCGGTTTCGATGCCGCCCGCAACGGCCAGTATACCCATGGCAGTCAGAAGTTGTTTTTTCATGCAATTACCTTATAAAAGTTTGGAATGGTCCCTGATATGCATCCGCATATCGCATATGCCGCAAGCAATATACATTCCATTTTTGTATGTGCATTGCAAATCAAGGCGGAGTCGCGGTCATTTGTTTTAAAGCGTTCGCTGCGGCTCATGGAGTGTAAAGAAAGGCGACAGTTTTCTTCAAACATTCAAGCTAAGCGTGTTTTGGCTGTAAATAAAGCCGACAGCGGATGGCTGCGTGGAACGAGAATTCGCTTTTGTATTTCAGGTGGTGTTGCCCGGACGCCCAGCCATATTTCGGAATTGCCGGCGAGATTTCGACCTTACAGTGTCCGCCGGCCTTGAAAAAACATCCCCGCTTCGGCCGAGTGCCGGACGGGGAATGTTATTGCGCCCGCTCAGCCTAACTTGAAACCCGCATAAAAACCGCCCACGGCGCTGACCCCGCGGCCGGTGATGACGCCGAGGCGGGCCAGTAGAAAATCGCTCGAGTCTTTCGCCATTTCGGCGGTGGAGCTGGCGGCGTCCTGCAAGGCCATGCTATTGATGGTGATGATGCCTTGGGATTCGGCAACAAACAGCAGGACCACGATAGCGCCGCCGAAAAACAGCGCGGTCTTCAGCATCTTTTTGGCGAAATAGCCGGTTGCCATGCCGATCAGAAAGGGCGCGCCGACATTCGCCAGTAAAAACGGCGTCGAAAAAATATCGCTGCTTAAATTTTGAGTATGGCTTTCATTCATGGTGTCGGCATTTTCCTGATATGGTCATGGGTTGACGGGAAGTGGTGGAGAAATGGTACAACATTTGCCCCCGTCCGGCTGGCTGGCGGTTTTTTCGCGGCTATCCGCTTGATTATTCACCATAAAAAGTCCGCCGCGCCGGCATAATTTTCCGCCTTGCGGCCATGGATGGATTCACGCGCGAGACGGGTAAAAACCTTCGCCCGAAAATAGTCGATTGGCGATAAGTCGGCCGGTAAAGGTTGGAGTAACGCGGGTGCTGTGTGATAATCGGGACACTACCCATTGGACAACCAGATAGGAAGTAGAGATAAGGCCATGGCAAATGACTCGTTGCAGATAACGCACACCGGTACCGGCAAGCAAGTCGAATACCCTCTTTTGAAAAGCACGTTGGGCGCGGATACCGTCGATATTCGCCACCTCTACCGGGATCTGGGCTGTTTTACCCATGACCCCGGCTTTGTCGCCACCGCCAGTTGTACCAGCAAAATCACCTATATCGACGGCGACAACGGCATCCTGCTGTACCGGGGCTATCCCATCGAACAACTGGCCGAAAACTGCCAGTTCACCGAGGTGGCGTATTTGCTGATGCATGGCGAGCTGCCGAATGAAAAGCAGCTGCTGGATTTCAACCTGGAAATCAGCGACCGCGCCATTATTCACGAATCACTGCGTAAATTCTTCGACGGTTTTCATTACGACGCCCACCCGATGGCCATGCTGGTCGGTGTGGTGGGTTCGCTGTCCGCTTTTTACCACAGCGAGATGAACATCAAGGATCCGGTGCAGCGCCTCAGGGCCGCCAGCCGCATGATAGGCAAAATGCCGACCATCGCCGCCGCGTCCTACCGCCATTCGGTGGGCAGACCCTTCGTCTATCCGCGCATGGACCTGAATTATTGCGAAAACTTTTTGAACATGATGTTTTCGCGTTCGTCGCAAAACTATATCGATCAGGATCACTATATCGATCAGGATTTCGTCAAGGCCCTGAATTTGCTGTTTATCCTGCACGCCGACCACGAACAGAACGCCAGCACCTCCACGGTACGGGTGGCCGCCAGTACCGGCGCCAATCCCTATGCTTGCGTGGCGGCGGGCATAGCCGCCTTATGGGGGCCGGCGCATGGCGGTGCCAATGAGGCGGTGCTGAGCATGCTGGCGGAAATCGGCACTGTGGAAAACGTGCCTAAATACATTGCCAAGGCCAAGGATCACGACGATCCCTTCCGTCTGATGGGCTTTGGACATCGGGTTTACAAAAATTTCGACCCGCGCGCCACCATCATCCGCAAAACCTGTCATGAGGTACTGAGCAAGACCAGCAAGGACGATCCGCTGTTCGAACTGGCCTTGGCGGTGGAAGAGCACGCCTTGAAAGACGACTACTTCATCGAGAAAAAACTTTATCCAAACGTGGATTTTTATTCCGGCATTATTTATAAGGCCCTGGGCATACCCGTGGACATGTTCACGGTAATGTTTGCGATTGCCAGAACCTCGGGTTGGGTGGCGCATTGGCTGGAAATGATGGCTGAACCGACCACGCCCATCAGTCGTCCCAGGCAGTTGTATGTGGGTCCGGCCCAGCGCGACCTGCCGGCCATCAAAAATCGTTGACACCTCGCCGACGCATGACCGATAAACCCGCTCAAACCGAAAATGCCGGCGGTCGGCCGTATCCCGAACCGCCGCTTGCCGATACCGTTCGGCAAAATCAAGCCGAAACAACGGAAATCAACGGCCCGAAAGGACCGGAACCCACCCGCTACGGCGATTGGGAACGAAAGGGGCGTTGCGTCGATTTTTGAGGCAGCGTTTTTCATATCAATTACAGGGTAAACCATGTCAGCCAACCGACCGCTTTCTCCCCACCTGCAAGTTTATCGCTTACCCTTGACCGGATTGATCTCCATCACCCATCGCATCACCGGGGTACTGTTATCGATCGGCCTGCTGCTATTCGCCTACGTGCTATATGCCATGGCCGGTGGTGAAGGTACTTACCAAGCCATGCAGACTTTTATGTCGTTCTGGCTTGCGCAATGGGTGTATTGGGGCTTCATCTACGCCTTGTTCTTTCATTTATGCCACGGTATCCGGCATTTGCTTTGGGATGTCGGCAAAACCTTCGAGCGGGCCACGTTGACCGGCTATGCGCTGCTGGAACTGGCCTGTTCCGCCATCCTGACATTGCTTACCTTTTTCCTGTCTTAGTCGGAGCGCCCCATGTCGATCAAGTCCTTGCCCGGCAAAATCGCCGATTGTTTTTCCATCCACAATGCCACCGGTCATTTCTGGTATCAACGGGTCACGGCGCTGGCCTTGATTCCCTTGTCGGTCTGGTTGCTGGTTTTACTGAACAAAGCCCTTAGCGCGCCCTATGCCGATACCGTGGCTTGGTTGACCGCGCCCGTCAATGCGGCGGCCATCGTCGCCTGGACGCTGGCCGTCATATTTCACGCCGCGCTGGGCGCGCAGGTCGTCATCGAGGATTACGTTTCCACGCTGTCGACCCGCCAACTGGCCATTCGCGCCACCAATCTGATTTTTTTGCTATTGGGGATTGCGGCCTCAAGCGCAATCGTCTTCATTTTCTCGGCAAGGTAACTCATGGCCTCAGCGTATAACATCATCGAACATCAACACGACGTGGTCGTGGTCGGCGCCGGCGGCGCCGGTTTGCGGGCCACCTTCGGCATGGTGGAAAAAGGCCTTAAAACCGCCTGCATCAGCAAGGTGTTTCCCACCCGCAGTCACACCGTGGCCGCCCAGGGCGGCATCAGCGCGGCCTTGGGCAACATGGGCGAAGACGACTGGCGTTTTCACATGTACGACACCATCAAGGGTTCCGACTGGCTGGGCGACCAGGATGCTATCGAATATATGTGCCGCGAAGCGATACCGGCCGTTATCGAGCTGGAGCATTACGGTGTGCCGTTCTCCAGAACCGCGGACGGCAAGATTTACCAACGCGCCTTCGGCGGCATGTCCACGCATTTCGGCAAGGGTCAGGCGCAACGTACCTGCGCGGCGGCCGACGTTACCGGCCACGCCATTTTGCATACCTTGTATCAGCAGGCTTTGAAGCACAAAGCCGAGTTTTTCATCGAATACATTGCGCTGGACTTGATCATGCAGGACGGCGAATGCCGGGGCGTGTTGGCCTGGTGCCTGGACGACGGCTCGATTCATCTGTTTCGCGGCCATCAAACCGTGCTGGCGACCGGCGGCTACGGCCGTACCTATCTATCGTGTACCTCGGCGCACACCGTCACCGGCGACGGCAACGGCATGGCCTTGCGGGCCGGATTGCCCTTGCAGGACATGGAATTTGTGCAATTTCACCCGACCGGCATTTACGGTTCCGGTTGTCTGATGACAGAGGGCGCGCGCGGGGAAGGCGGTTATTTGACCAACTCCGAAGGCGAAGCCTTTATGGTGCGCTACGCCCCGCATGTCAAGGATCTGGCATCCCGCGATGTGGTCAGTCGCGCCATTACCATGGAGTTGAACGCCGGCCGAGGAGTAGGGCCCAAGAAAGATCACGTGTATTTGCATCTGGAACATCTGGACCCGGCCATCATCCACGAGCGTTTGCCGGGTATTACCGAGACCGCGCGGATTTTCGCCGGTGTCGATGCCACCAAACAGCCCATTCCAGTACTGCCCACCGTGCACTACAACATGGGCGGCATCCCGACCAACTACAAAGCCGAAGTGGTGACCTTGAAGGACGGCGACCCGGATTACGTGGTGCCGGGCCTGATGGCCATCGGCGAAACCGCCTGCGTATCGGTGCACGGCGCCAACCGATTGGGTTCCAATTCGCTGCTGGATTTGGTGGTGTTCGGGCGGGCGGCGGCGATTCGCTGCACCGAATTGATCAAGCCCGGCATGCCGCATAAACCCTTGGCAAAAGACGCCACCGACCAAGCCATGGCCCGCTTCGATAAAATCCGCCACGCCAACGGCAGCCGTTCCACCGCAGAGATACGCCTGGACATGCAAACCACCATGCAGTCCAAGGCGGCGGTGTTCAGGACCGAAAAGACATTACAGGAGGGCATACAGCGTATGGGCGAGGTGGCGGCATCCTTCGAGGATGTCAGAGTCGGCGACAAATCCCTGATCTGGAATACCGATCTGGTGGAAACGCTGGAGCTGGACAATCTGCTGGGACAAGCCCAAGTCACCATCACGGCGGCCGGCAATCGCCAGGAAAGCCGCGGCGGCCACGCCCGTGAGGATTTCCCCAAACGCGACGACGAAAATTGGTTGAAGCACACCTTGACCTGGCGGGAAAACAACCGGGTCACAGTCGATTACCGTCCCGTCCACCTGTACACCTTGACCGACGAAGTCGAAGTGGTGGCGCCTAAAGAGAGGGTTTACTAATGGTTGAATTTACCTTGCCGCAAAATTCGGTGGTCAAAAAGGGCAAAACCTTTAAAGCTGTTGGCGCCACTAAGATTCGCAAGTTTGAAGTATACCGCTGGGATCCGGAAACAAACGAAAATCCACGCATCGATAGCTTCGAAATCGATATGGAGCATTGCGGGCCGATGGTGCTGGACGCCATTTTAAAAATCAAAAACGAAATCGATACCACGCTGACCTTTCGGCGTTCCTGCCGGGAAGGGGTTTGCGGATCCTGCGCCATGAACATCAACGGCAAAAACACCCTGGCCTGCACCAAGGCGATTGCCGATTACAAGGGTACGGTGAAGATTTTCCCGTTGCCGCACATGGCGGTGGTGAAGGATCTGGTGGCGGACATGAGCCATTTCTTCGAGCAATATGCCTCGATTAAACCTTGGCTGACTAACGATGCCACGCCGCCGGGCGAAGGCGAACGCCTGCAAAGTCGGGAGGAACGCGCCAAGCTGGACGGCCTGTACGAGTGCGTGCTGTGCGCCTGCTGTTCGACCAGTTGCCCCAGCTATTGGTGGAACAGCGACAAATACCTGGGCCCGGCCATATTGTTGCAGGCTTACCGCTGGCTGGCCGATAGCCGGGATACCGACGATCAGGCCCGCCTGGACGATCTGAACGAATCGTTCAAACTTTATCGCTGCCACACCATCATGAACTGCACCGACACTTGCCCCAAGGGCCTGAATCCGGCCAAGGCCATAGCCGAAATCAAAAAAATGCTGGTGCAACGCGGGCATACATGAGCGAACTCAATACCCTATCGGGTATAAACAAGCTGCGCTGGCGTTGCCGGCGCGGCACGCTGGAACTGGACATACTACTTATCCGTTACCTGGAAAATAGTTATCTAACGGCGGACGCCGAGGAACAACAAGCATTCCTAAGGCTGCTGGAATTGGAAGATGCCGATTTGATGCGCTATTTGATGGGGGAAAGCCCGTCAAACAGCCCGGATTTAGCAGGACTGGTCGAAAAAATCAGGGCCTTGCCGGCCTGATCCCCAACAAAGCGTTTTGTCCCCATTATGCAAAAACAAAAAGCGGCCATTTGTAAAATGAGGTTGGGATAAAAGTCGACCGCTTTATCATTGAACACGATCAAGTGCTTGGAGTTCGACTTTCGGGATATCTCATGGTTGAGTTGGGCAGGTCTTGTTTGACTTGTCCCGATCCTTTCCCGCCCGTCGCGTTTCTCCAAACCGGCCAGTCCTCGACAGTAACCAATCCGGATTTTTTGCCTAGTGAACTGGTTAGGCATCCTTTATAGTACTGCTATTGAATATAATTTCTAGCCAGATCGTAAAATGAATCACCAGTATCTTAGCAGTATCGACAACTTCAATGAATTTACCTTGCCACTGCGGGATGGTGCGTTGGTCGATTTTAGGCCTGTCCGGCCTGATGACAAAGAAATAATACAAAAAGGCCTGTTGGCCTTATCCGTGAAATCGCGCTACTTCCGTTTCTTTTCTCCCATCATGAAACTAACCGATGCCCAATTGCAAAATTTTACAGAAATCGATCAACACGATCATGTCGCGTGGATTGCACTTGCACATAATGAGCCTGAACATCAGGGCGTTGGGATAGCTCGGTTTATCCGTATTCAGGATCAGCCTAAGATAGCCGAATTTGGTCTGGTAGTCATCGATAGTTATCAACATCGGGGGCTCGGAACTGTTCTACTTGCAATGCTCGATCGGATAGCAAGTAAAAAAGGCATCGAGATATTAAGAGGTTTCGTTCTTGCCGATAACTTGGTAATGAGTAGTTGGTTGAGCAGACTAGGCGCCGTTGGAGTATGTGAAGTTGATCGTTATCGAATGGACTTAACCGTTAACGGGGACTTGTTTTCTTTAACCGGTTGGATCGGGGCGGGGTGACGGGACGCCGCTCATCGCCTCTCTCACATCACCGGACCAGCCGTTTTCCGCATCCGGAGATTGAAACCAACGATTTTTCTACCTCGGGGCTTGCCCCCTGTCGATACTTCCTAGGATTGGAGGGTCCATCGCATAGCTTGCCAACTGCATACTTGGCTTCGACCCCTTATCCTCGTGGCGTTTCCAACTGAAGCGATTTCATCTTAGATGACCTTCACTTCACCTAACGCTCATGAAACCGGCGCATCGCCCCGGCAAATGAAAGACAGTCTCGTGGGAGCGACGCACAGTCGCGATGATGACCTTGCGAATCGCGACTATGCGTCGCTCCCACCATGACTTTCAGAGTAACGCTCATGAAGGCCTGGCAATCACCCCGACATATGAAAGTCAACGGCGTTATGTCGTTAGTATTTTGGGCAGTTGCCGCGTGACTTTCAGAGTAAAAATTACACCGATGACTGGTCGAAGCTCCTAAAATCGCGGACATCTGGTCTAATCGTTTTTCAGAAAAGCCGCTCTACACGTAAATGGCATCGATGTAATCAGATGCCCGTCTCTCAAAGCTACTAAGCCACCCTGAGATTGTTTACTTGACAAGTTATAACAACGATTACTAACATAACAATGTTAATTAAATAAATAGTGTTTATGAGCATATCCGAACGGCGTGAGCGGGATCGCCTGAAAGTCCGCAACAAAATTCTCGATGCGGCGCGCCGGTTATTTGCTAGCGAAGGTTACGACGCAGTGACCATGCGCCGCGTTGCCGAGGAAATTGAATATTCTCCCACCACTATTTATCTCCATTTCAAGGACAAGGATGCCTTGATTCGAGAATTATGCCGGTTGGATATGATGTCGTTGATGCAAGCCATCCAAAACGCCGCCGACGAGCCCGAGCCGTTGGAGCGGCTGCGTAAGACCGGGATGGCTTACGTGACATTCGGCATCGAATATCCCAATCACTTTCGGCTGATGTTTATGAGCAACCGGCTGCATGAAGTGGAACAACTGGCAGAAATGGGGCACGGCAATCCGGAAACCGACGCTTATCTGCTGCTGTTGAATACCTTCGAAGAAGCCATCGCAAAGCAATTGCTGGCTCCCGAATTCACCGATCCCCATTTGTTGGCACAAGCTTTCTGGGCCGGCACGCACGGCGTCGTCGCCATTCATATCAACCTTTACGGCGACCCCTGGATAGAGTGGCGTAGCGTCGAAGAAACCGCCAAAATGACCATTAACGTGATGATCAGAGGAGTACAACGATGAATCACAAGGTTTTGATGATGTTGGGTTACGCTAGCGGCACGTATTTTCGCCAGCGTTGATGTTTCGACGCCTTGACGTCGGCGCGGCCTTACAAATTGACATTTAGTTACCAAGAATCCAAACATTACCCAGGCGGAAACGGGCAAACAATTCGATCCCGAACTGCTGATCATTTTTCTGAGCTTGTATCAGCGATTTGCAAAATATGAAGACTATCCCAGAAACGCATTGGCCGACATTATTCAGCACTATTTTTAAAGCGATATTGCCGTTTTTTCGGAGTAAACCTTTAACCTGAAGCCGTATCTAGCCGCTTTTCGGCTTAAAGGATGTAGGTAGGCGAGATTATTTTTTTCAGTCAACCGCTGCTGTCAACCGGATTAGGAGATACACATATGAAAAAGTGGAAACCAATGTTTGATGCATTGACGAGAAAAACGTTTATGTCGGCGTTTATTGTTGGCGGCATCCTGATTTTGAATGCTTGTCGGGAAGAGCCAGAAACTAAAACAAGTGAGCAGTCCGTCCGGCCGGTTAAGGTACTAAAAATCGGTAACGTCTCATCCGATCAAACCTTGAAAATGCCTAGTACCGTGAGAGCATCGGATCGGGTCGATCTGGCATTCCAAGTTCCAGGCCGCCTAATTGAAATGCCGGTCAAGGAAGGTCAGGCGGTCAAAAAAGGCGATTTGCTGGCGCGCCTCGACCCTCGCGATTACGAAACTAATCTGCGTAACGCAACCGGAACCTTAGCCAAAGCCAAAGCCAAGCTCGAATACGACATTGCCGAATATCATCGCTATGTCAGCGTCAAGGAAAAAGAAGCAGGGGCCGTCAGCGATTCAGTGCTTTCGTTGAAAAAAGCCGCTGAAAACGTCTCCAAGGCCGATCTGCAATCCGCGCAGGCCGGCGTCGACGCGGCCAGGGATCAGTTGGCCTATTCCTATTTACGCGCGCCATTCGCTGGCGTGTTGGCGAAAAGATATGTCGACAATTATCAGGAGGTGCAAGCCAAGCAGACCATTATCAGTTTGCAGAACACGACCGCTATTGAATTGCTGATCGATGTGCCTGAATTGCTGGTAGCGCCGGAACGGCGGATACCGCGTGCTCATGCCGAGTTTGCCAGCGCGCCCGGCAAACTGTTTGAATTAACCGTCAAAGAGTTCGCAACCCAGGCCGATCCCATGACGCAAACCTATCAGGTGGTTCTGGTCATGCCGTCACCACGCGGCATCAGAATTCTTCCGGGGATGACGGCAAACGTCATTTTTGATTTGTCCGATACCGATGTCGCCGATACCGAGATAAGCATTCCGGCTATTGCCGTGACCGCCGACACGGCGGGCAAACCGTTCGTTTGGGTGATAGACGACAAAACCATGCAGGTTCAGCGCCGATCCGTGACCACCGGCGCATTGACGGGTAACGACAACATTCGGATTACTGCGGGGCTGAAACCGGGCGAAACCATTGCGATTAGCGGCGTCAGTATGCTCCGGGACGGTCAAGTCGTCAGAGCATTCGATAACCGATAGCAAGGAATAACAGATGAATCTTGCGGAATTGAGCATTAACAAAGGTCTGATCACCTGGGTGTTGATAGTTCTGGCGCTGGTTGTGGGGATGCAATCCTACCAATCGTTAAGCCGACTGGAAGATCCCGAATTTACCATCAAGGAGGCGCTGATAATTACCCCATATCCGGGTGCTTCCGCCGCCGAAGTCGAAGAAGAGGTGACCAACGTCATCGAAAAAGCGGTGCAGGAGATGGGACAGCTGGAAAGGATAGAATCGAAATCCGCCCGCGGGTTTTCATGGGTGAAAGCCAAAATCAAGGATCAATACGACAAAAACGGACTGCCTCAGGTCTGGGACGAACTGCGCAGAAAAGTAAACGATGCGCAAAGAAAATTGCCGCCGGGAGCCGGGCCGTCGTTGGTTAACGATGATTTCGGCGATGTGTACGGTATCTACTTAGCCATCACCGGCGAAGGCTACAGCTATAAAGAGATTTACGATTACGCCAAGCTTTTGCAGCGGGAATTGCTCAAAGCCAAGGATGTAAAGCGGATCAATCTGTACGGCGAGCAGAAGGAAGTGATCTATATCGAGATGCGGCGAGAGCAAATGTCCCAACTGGGCGTATCGCCGCAAGATATCTACCTGGCCCTGGGCGACAAGAATCTGGTTGCCGATGCTGGCAATTTGCGTTTGGGCCAGGAATTCATTCCGATCAATCCCACCGGCGAATTCAAATCCGAGCAGGATTTTGGCGACTTACTGATCACGCCAATAAATTCTAAGTCGCAAAGCGTAATCTATCTGCGCGATGTGGCGGAAATCAAGCGTGAGTACCAAGATCCTCCGGCCAGCAGGGTGCGTTTTGAGGGGAAACCGGCGATTGCCATGGGTATTTCCACGGTGCAAGGCGGCAATGTCATCGCCATGGCCGCGTCGCTGGAACAACGTTTCAAAGAACTGGAGTCGCTACGGCCGATCGGTATGGAATTACACACCATATCGCATCAAGCCGAGGCGGTAACGGCCTCATTGAGCGGATTTATTGACAACTTGATCGAGGCGGTTGTCATTGTCGTTGGTGTTTTGCTGATTTTCATGGGTTTGCGCAGCGGTTTGATCCTGGGTGCGGCGCTTTTGATTACGATCATGGGCACGTTCATTTTCATGCAAATGTTAAACATCACGCTCGAGCGGGTTTCGTTGGGCGCTCTGATCATTGCGTTGGGCATGCTGGTGGATTGCGCGATCGTGGTAACCGACGGCATGCGGATGAAAATGCAGCGCGGGCAATCGGGATATGACGCAGCCAGCGAGGTGGTGGCGCAAAACGCCTTGCCGATGCTGGGTGGAACCGTGGTCGCAATAACCGCATTTGCCGCAATTGGCACCTCGCAAGATTCGACCGGCGAATATTGCCGATCTTTGTTTACGGTCATTTTGATATCGCTTTCGATGAGCTGGTTGGTCGCGGTCACCTGCACGCCGTTGCTCTGTAGCACGTTTTTGCAGCGGAATACGAACGCCGGCGAGGACGGTGGCACCGATCCTTATGACAGAGGTTTTTATGCCGTTTACGCCAAGTTTCTGCTGCACTGCCTTCGGCACCGCTGGCTGGTGGTCGGCATCGTTGTAAGCTTGTTTGCAATGTCGGTGCTGGGTTTTGGTTCGGTCAAAAACAGTTTTTTCCCCGATTCGACGCGGCCGCAGTTTTATATCGAGTTCTGGTTTCCGGAAGGCACCGACATTCTGGAGACCCAACGCCAACTCGAGCGCGCGGAAACCTACTTAAAACGACAGGAGGGTGTTACGCATTTGACCAGCTTGATCGGCGGCGGCCAGCTACGCTTTTTGTTGACCTACACACCTGAGAACCGTTACGCCAGTTATGCGCAGATTTTGGTGGATGTTGCCGATTATCGAAAAATAGAATCGCTGAATAAGCGCGTGCAGCAGGAATTGGAGCCAATGTTTCCAGATGCCACGGTCGGTACGCGCTTATTCATGCTGGGTCCGGGAACCGGCGGCAAGATTCAGTTGCGCATCTACGGTCCCGATTCTAACGAATTGCGCAACATGGCGGCCAAGGCCGAAGATATTTTATATAAAGAAGCCAACGCCAAAGCGATCAGAAATGAGTGGCGAGAGAAAGTCAAGGTATTAAGGCCGCAGTTAGCCGAAATGCAGGCACGTCGGGCCGGCATCCATAGAAAGGATCTGGCGCGGGCATTGGCCGCCTCGTTCGAAGGCACCCTGGCAGGCATCTACCGGGAAGGCGACGAGCTGCTGCCGATTATAGCGAGGTCGCCCGAAGGCGAGCGACGGGACCTGAATAGTGTGCTTGCCATTCCGGTCTGGAGCCCCACGGCCCAAAGCATGATTCCGATGGGGCAAGTGGTTAGTGATTTTCCGGTGGAATTTGAAGATGCGCATCTTTGGCGCTGGGATAGACGCAAGATGATCCGCATCCATGTTGATCCCCGGGAAGGTTTGCCTAGTGAATTGTTCGCCAAAGTCAAGGCGCCGATAGAACAGGCTCTGGACGTCGATGTCGAGGCGGTTCTAGGTGATGCGTTCGGCGATGCACCCATTGAACACGGGCCTGAAACGCTGAAAGTGCAAAATAACGACCTTTGGCCGATCAGGAATAAACCCGGCTATTACATGGCCTGGGGCGGCGAAGCCGAGGATTCAGCCCGCGCCAACGCCAATCTGGCCGGATCGATACCACAGTTTATCGGCTTGATGGTGTTGACGGTGCTGATTTTATTCAATTCGCTGAAAAAGACCTTACTCCTGTGGCTGACCGTTCCTTTAGCGCTAATCGGCGTGGCGATGGGGCTGTTAAGTTTTTCGCAGCCCTTCGGATTTATGGCGCTACTGGGTTTGATGAGTTTGTCCGGCATGTTGATCAAAGCGTCTATCGTGGTGCTTGATGAGATCGATGTGCAAATCAGCCAAGGCTCGGCGCCGTTGCAAGCCATTTTGAAATCAGGCGTTAGCCGGCTGATTCCGGTCTGTATGTCATCGGGCACCACAATGCTGGGCATGATCCCGTTGTTCTCTGACGCCTTTTTTGTCTCGATGGCGGTAACCATCGTGGTTGGCCTGGGCTTTTCAACCGTGTTGATTCTTATCGTGGTGCCTGTTCTCTATGCGATTTTCTTCAATGTGCCAACCGAAACCGAGCTGGCGGAGCAGTAGCATGAACATTTCAGGGCGGAACCCCAAGCAAAAACTTTTAATATCCTTTAGTTTCAGTCTTCGCGCGGTCGTATTGCTGGCAACGGCGATGACAGCCGGCTGCATGACGGTCGGCCCGGACTATGAAAAACCCAAGCTGGATGTCCAAGACACCTGGCTGGACGTCTCGAATCCTGCGTTGAAACGCGGCGATGTCGAATTGGGGCACTGGTGGACTGTATTTCAGGACCCCATCCTGAATCGGCTGGTCGATGAAGCACGCCGGCAAAATTTGACGCTGCAGGCAGCCGGTGTTCGTATTTTGGAATCTCGCGCGCAGCTCGGCATTGCGACCGGTTTCGAATATCCCCAGGTGCAGCAAGCCAACGGCGATCTGGGTTTTCAGCAAATCAGCGCGCACGCACCGAATACCGCGCCCCAGATCGACCGCGCGTACGGCTCGGCCGGTGTCGGCTTCGACGCCGGTTGGGAGCTGGATGTATGGGGCAAGTTCAGGCGTGGCGTCGAAGCCAGTCAAGCCAATCTGGAGGCTTCGATCGCGACCTATGACGATGTTCTGGTGACCTTGACGGCGGAAGTGGCAAGAGCTTATGTCCTCATTCGCACGCTGGAAGCCAAAATTCAAGTGGCGTTGGATAACCTGCAGATCCAGACCGAAACTTTGAAAATCGCCGATGCGCTTTATGGTGGCGGATTGATCACCGAGCTCGATTACCTGCAGGCCAAAACCCTGTTGAGCAATACCGAAGCGACCATACCACCCTTGCAAGCCGGCCTGCGCCAAGCAAAAAACAGCCTCAGCGTATTGTTGGGAAAAACGCCCGGAACGGTCGATAGTTATCTGGGCAACTCCGGCGCGATTCCTACGATTCCGAAAGAAGTAGCCGTCGGGGTTCCCGCCGATCTGCTCAGGCGGCGGCCCGATATTCGCCAGGCGGAAAATCAGTTGATGAGCCAAAGCGCCTTGATAGGCGTCGCCAAGGCCGATCTCTACCCGCATTTTTCATTGCTGGGTTCGATCAATTTCAGAGCCAGCGATGCGGCGCTGACGTTTGCAACGGGTGGGGCAAGCAGTCTGGGCGATATTTTCAAGTCGAACAGCTTTCAATATTCAATCGGCCCCAGCGTATCGTGGGATATTTTCAACTACGGCCGCATTAGCAATCGTGTCAGAGTCGAGGACGCACGATTTCAGGCCTTGGCGGTCAGCTACCGGAACACGGTGCTGAATGCCGCCAGGGAAGCGGAAAATGCGATCATCGGTTTTCTAAAGGCGCAGGACGAAAAACTGAAGTTGAAACAAAGCGTCGACGCCTCGAAACGATCGACGGATTTGTCGTTCTATCAATACAGCGAAGGTTTGGTCGATTACCAACGCGTGCTCGATTCGCAGCGCAGTCTTGTAACCGCTCAAGAACGGTTTACCAACGTCAGCGGCGAAGTAGCAAATAATTTGATCGCTCTGTATAAGGCTTTGGGCGGCGGTTGGGAAACCCGCGCCGAATCCGATTTTGTACCCGATAAAATCAAACGTGAAATGGCGCGACGCAGCGATTGGGGCAAACTGCTAAAACCCGGGGCGGTGGAATTATCCGACGAAGACAAAAAGCCGTTTTGGCGTTTTCCAGACTGGTAACGTTACTCTGAAAGTCCCTGGGGGAGCGGCAATCTTACTCAGGAGGCTGGTTGCCGGGTGTTTTTCTGGTCGCAGGTGGTGCGAGGGTTTTCATTGATGTTTTGTTTTTTGCCGATTAATTCGCAGGCCTTGAGTACCTTGCCGTAGCGTTGTTCTCGCGAAAAACAACGGAATTTTCATATATAGAAGAGGCCGGATCATTGGGATAGACAGCTTTTAGAGGGATTGCTTAAGGATGCCCAACAAATCAAACCATTAGTAGACCGGCATCCTGAGTATCAAGCGTTATATTCCCGAGTCGCTCATTTGTATAAACAAATTACTGATCGAGCATTATTAAATGAAAAAAAAATTAGAATCGCATACTAAATTGGCTTATCGATGAAATCACGAATTGGTTCTTTACGGAAGAGTTTGATAGCCAGGCTGATAGCCTTGTCGACCGTGGTGTCCATTCTGGTTGGCGGCGGCGTATTTTGGCTGGAGCGCGGCCGGTTCGAAGCCGTCATTGCCGAGCGTACCCATCTATCCATCGAATTACTGAAACTAAGGATCCAGGATATTGAGGCGCTCAGCCATCGCCCTTGGGAATCGCAGGTACAGCAAGCGGTGGACGATTTGCGGAAAGTTTCCAAGAACAGTGCCTTCGGGCATTTTGTCTGGTTATCGATTCACAATGCCAATGGCCTCGAAATTGGGCGCATGGAAGATTCGGACTATCCCCAGCTACAAACTCTGATTCAGAACCATGATCGGCAAGCCGCCGCTACCGGAAACAAGCTTGCCTTGACGCCATTGATAGGGCCTGACGGCAACCCCGTGTATGCGATTGGCTTGAACATCATGGATGCCGATGGCCGAATCGTGGCAACATTAAGGGGGCTTTATTCGGTTGCTCCGCAGGCTATCGCGGAATTATGGCGGAATATTATCCATTCGGTTGCGGTTTCGGTATTACTGGTGATGTTGGTGACCTCTTTGCATTATCCGGTGGTGCGCCGCTTATTCGATCACCTCGGACGATTATCGATACATCTGCTGGATGCGAATCTGGAAACCTTGCAAGCTTTTGGCAGTGCGATCGCCAAACGCGACAGCGAGACCGACGCGCATAATTTTAGGGTGACTATTTATGCCGTCAGGCTAGCCGAGGCGGTCGGATTGAACGCCGGCGGTATTCGTACGTTAATCAAGGGAGCCTTTTTGCATGACATTGGCAAAATTGCCATCCGGGATCATATATTGCTAAAACCCGGAAAGCTGGATGCCGGCGAATTCGAAATCATGAAAACCCACGTCTTGCATGGACTGGACATCATCAACCATTGCCAATGGTTGCGCGATGCCGGCGATGTCGTCGGTAACCATCATGAAAGATTCGACGGCAGCGGTTACTATTCCGGTCTGAAAACCCAGGAAATTCCGCTGACGGCACGTATTTTCGCCATCGTCGACGTCTTCGATGCCTTGACGTCGGCGCGTCCTTATAAAATGGCATTGAGCTACGAAGATTCGATAGATCACCTCCGACGAGAGGCTGGCAAGCATTTTGATCCGGAGTTGTTAAACGTTTTCGTGGGCATTGTAGAGCCCTTATACCATCGCTTCGCGCGGCATGAAGAAGATGCCAGAATTGAATTGGCAGACATCATTCAACGATACTTTAAATGCGATATTTCTGATTTATTTGACGAAAATCTTTAACTTATTGTCATGGTCCAGCAGCAGGTCGCGGTAGAAGTACCGGTTGCCTGGTATATCCCCCGAACTGTCTGAAACCTGCCGCTCACGGCCTGCAACTCTTGGCTGCTGTGAGGCAGTGGTAACGGCATTTTGTTCGCCGAATACCGGACATTCGGCGGAGTCTTAGGATGCCTGAACCATTGAAATTGGATAGTTACCCCGACCGGCCGCTTTTGGCCGATACCGAACATCCCCAGTGTGGCCAACTTTTGCACAATACGGCGCGATTGAAAAATATAGTCCGTTGTAATTTCCAACCGCGGAATGCAAATAGCCCAAAAATCAGGCCCTTGCTTCAATCGGCTTTTTTATGGGCCGGGCTTCCGCGCCCGCATGGTCCTTGGTGTTTTACATGCTCTGCTTGCCGAATGCGGAAGCATTTTTTCAATCTGTTCGCCAAGTACGGACGCCCCTTCGGTCCGGCGAATCGCGCATCCGGCGATTTAAAATCAAACGTTTATCCAGCCAAGCTCCGCCAGTCGCTCAAGTTTGTTCATGAAAATTTAATCTGTTGTCAACCTTGCATGTTTAAAACCATGAACTAGATTGATATAAAAAATGCGTTTGCCGATGCCGGAGGGAACTTTCGCAACCGCAAAACAAAAAAGGGGCGGGTATGGCGAATTACACGGCAGTATCGGGAGTGCTGGAGGCGTTAAAGGCTTATCTTGAGCAATTCAAGGATATGCTGGACGTCGTGTCGGTAGGCGTGGAAATTCTTAGCAGCGAAAGCCTGAAAGCCGGCCCGGTCGACGCCACTCATAAGGTCGGCATCTACTTACACCGCATTTCCATCGATCCATTCGGCAGAAACCGCCATCTGCCCCCCAAGCCCGGTATCGGCAATCAACCCAGAAAAGAGCTGCCGCTGAATCTGCACATCCTGCTGATCGGCTGGAGTAAAACCACATTCGAACAAGTCGTGCTGGCCTGGGCCATGCAGGTGCTAGGTTCCGGTACCGAACTGGATGTGGCGGATATAGAAGATCATATCGGCGACGGCAACCGCAACTGGCGGGACCAGGATCGGGTGCAAATCCTGCCGGAAGACATGTCCAGTGAGGATTTCATGCGTATGTGGGACAGCCTGCCGCACGATTACATTCTATCCGCGCCCTACATCATCAAAACCTTGCGCCTGGAACCGGTGCGGGAAGAGGGCGGCGAGCCGGTGCAAAGCATCGTTTTGCCGGTCGGAGAACTGCAATGATCCGCTTCAAGGAAACCCTGATCCGGCAAAGCAGTGACGTGATTCGCTGGCTGGACGGTACCGGCAGGGAAGGCCGGCAAAACCCGGTGCTAAATGCCTTGCAAATCGACCTGGACGAGAATCTCGCCGTCAAAGGCATCAGCTTGTCGCATAAACCAGGTGTTAGCGTAATTTGGCGCGCGCAATTGCCGGATTCGGAGCAATTGCAGCGCACCGAGCAGCCGGGGCGGGCCGCGGAAACCCAAATGGCCAGACCCGCCGAAACGCCGTATCAACTAAAAGGCACGGTGAGCGACCCGGCCGGCCAGTTTAACCCGCGTACCTTCATTACCGACTGCGGCAACAACAGCTATCCGCAAATAGCCTTGTACCGCTCCGTGGTGGGCACCCGGCTCAGCCAAAACAAATCCTTGCAGGGCCGGTTGCGCTACCAAAAACAAGCCGATGAAAGCGAAGCCCGGCCCGCTTCCTGGGCCTTGGTGACTCTGCGGGTCAATCTTGCCGCTACCGGCGACAGTTATATCTTTAACGCGCAAGCCGACATCGACGGCTTTTTTCAAATTCCGGTCACGCGGCTATCGGTAGCCATGCTGACGGCCGGTTTCAGCGCGGAATTGAGCGTCAAGGCCGATAAAACCCAAGCCGGCGGCATGTTTCCGGACCCCGATCAAATGACCGCCATGCGGATCGCCTTGGCCGGCAGCGGCGTATTCGCGGACACGCTCACCGTGCTGGCCGAAAGTAAAAATCAGCGCCTTAAATTGGGTTTTGTTGCCGATGAAACCCGCGTTAGCACCCTGGAGTTAAAAAGTCCCTAATCAGGTTACATCAACCCAAGATCGTTGAAGGAGGCATACCATGCCCGAGTATCTCGCCCCAGGCGTATACATAGAAGAAAAGAGCTTTCGAGCCCGTTCCATAGAAGGTGTCGGCACCAGCGTGGCCGCCATCGTCGGACCGACCCGCAGCGGACCGTTTCGCGGCAAGCCGGAACCGGTGACCAGCTTTGCCGATTTCGAACGCATCTATGGCGATCTTGCGGATTTGCAATTTGCCGGCAACAAGACCCAACTCAATTTCACCGCGCTGGCGGCGCGGGCGTTTTTCGACAACGGCGGCAAACAGTTGTTTGTCAGCCGGGTGGTCAAGGACGTCAACGCCAGCAATACCTCGGCCGACGGCAGCAGCGCGGCGCGGGCCGCGCGGGCCAGCGCCGACGGTAAGCTGAGTTTTAAAAGCCGCTTTCCCGGCAAAGTCGGCAATTACGTATTGGAGCTGCATTGGCGGGACAGCGAAAACCTGTTTTCGATAGAAACCACCACTACGCCGCTGGAAGGCGAAGAAGTCTATCTGGAAGCGACCAATGTGCCGCAGGAAGCGCGGGTGGCGGCGGGCGATCTGCAAGCCAACCGTTTTCCGATTTCCCTCAAGGTCCGGGTACGCCGCAACGGCGCCAATTTCGATATTCTATCCGGCGAAATCAAGGACAAGGACGATGCCGATGCGGCGTTGACCCGCTTGGTGATCGCCCAATTGCCCGCCGCCAGCAGCAAAATCAGCCGCGTCGCAATGCGCACGCCGGCCAGCGGTAAATTGCAGGCCGGGGTGGCGGCCGAGTTGCGCTTGTCGCAAGTCACCGATCTGTCCAATGTCAGCGGGGTCGCGCACTGGGGCACCTTGACGGTCTTGAAGGGATCGCTGAAGGCGGACGCCGGCGGCAATCTGACGTTGATCAATTTGCCGATGGCGCAAAACGCCGGTCTGGCGGCCGATATCGATTTCCCCATTTCAGCGTTGGCTGCCTTGCCCGGCAATGTCAGTGCCTTGCTGGTGCGGCGCAATTTCGATCTGGACGTGCTGCGGATAGACGATATCGACAAGCTACGCAAGGGCGCCGCCGGCGAAGTGGTATACCGGGTCGGTGGCCTGTCGACTTCGGCTACTGCCGATGATTCGCTGGGCAAAAAATTGTTGGCCGATCCGGCCACCCGCGACGCGCAGCTGACCCAGCCGATAGCCTGTACGGTGGCCGCCGACGCCAACGTATTCAATCTGTTGCATGCCTTGTTCGATAGCGCGGCGCTGAATACCCCGCATCCGGTCAACGGCCCGCGCTATCTGATCGAACTGCAAAACGGCAGCGACGGCGACATTCCGGAAAGCGGCGATTACGCCGGCGAAGTCGACGACAAGAACGGCAACACCGGCTTGGCTGCCTTCGAGCAGGTTGAAGACATTTCCATTGTGATGACCCCGGCCGCCGCCGCGCTGGACACCATGGCCAAGCACCTCGCGGTGGTGATAGAAATGCAGAAACACTGCAAACGCATGCAGTATCGGGTCGGCATCGTCGACAGCGCAGCCAACATGAGCATCAGCGAAATCCGCGATTTCAAATCGAACCTGGACGATACCCGTCTGGCCTTGTACTACCCGTGGGTGGTGACCAGCGACCCGACCGGCAAACGCAGCACCCTTACGCTGCCGCCCGGCGGTTTTATCGCCGGGGTCTATGCCAACACCGACGTCAGCCGAGGGGTACACAAGGCCCCGGCCAACGAAGTGGTGCTGGGCGCGCTGCATTTCGAGCAGGACATCAACCGCTTCCAGCAAGAACTGCTTAACCCCAACGGTATCAACTGCCTGCGTTCCCTGCCGGGACGCGGCCATCGGGTGTGGGGCGCCCGCACCACGTCCAGCGATCCGGAATGGAAATACGTCAACGTGCGGCGTTATTTCCTGTTCCTGGAACGCTCGATAGACAAATCCACCCAGTGGGCGGTGTTCGAACCGAACGGCGAAGCCTTGTGGGCCAGCATCCGCATCTCCATCGAGGATTTTCTGTACAACGAGTGGGTCAACGGCCATCTGTTGGGGCCGACCCCGAAACACGCTTATTTCGTGCGCTGCGACCGCGGCACCATGACCCAGAACGACCTGGACAACGGCCGGCTGGTTTGTGAAATTGGCGTGGCGGCCTTGAAACCCGCCGAGTTCGTGATTTTCCGCATCGGTCAAAAGACCGCAGACGCCTAGAGGTGAACGACCATGGCCGTATTTAGAGAAACTCCTTATTCCGCTTTTAACTACGTGGTCGAACTGGAGCCGGGGCAGGGCGAGCAGGTCGACGCCGGCTTTTCCGACGTCTCCGGCCTGAACGCCGAAGTCACCATCGCCGAATACCGCAACGGCAACAGCAAGGTCAACCATGTCAGCAAAATTCCCGGTATCCACAAGGCCGGCGATGTCACGCTGAAACGCGGCATCATCGGCGCGCAAAACCTATGGAACTGGCTGGACGAAGTGCGCCAGGGCAAGCTGTCCGGCAAGCGCAACATCAGCATCAAGCTGCTCAACGAAGACCGCTCCGATACCGTGGTGACCTGGCGGCTAAAAAACGCCATGCCGATCAAATGGACCGGGCCGACCCTGACCGGCAAGGGCGGCGGTGACGTGGCCATCGAAGAGCTGGTGTTGTCGGTCGAAACGGTGGACCAGGAATAAGCCATGGCACTGGCGGATTCCCGGCTGGAGATGCGGGTCAGACCCGTGGCGGCGGTTGACGCGGTGATGGACGTGGCCATGCTCGGCCATTGCTCCGGCAACGCCCGTTGGGATTTGCTGCTGGAAAGTCCGCAAACCGTCGCGGAAATAGCCCGGCTGGGTTTTGCCGCGCAGATGGAAACGCTGCGTAACTGGCTGGCACAACGGGATAAGCCGCCGGCCGAGCGCGGCATGACCGAGCCGGACCCCGCTTTATTGCAGCTTTACGAGCTGCCGATTCCGCTGTTGAGTCTGGCGCATTTTCAGGTGTTGTTTCCGCAAGCCGACAGACCGGGCACAAACTATCGCAGTCAGCTGGCCGGCAACAGTGCCTGGCTGCCGGCCGCCGTCGCCGATTTTTTCCAGTCGTCCCAGGCCGGTGTGCTGGCCGACGGCGCCAAAAAGCTATGGATATTCAGAATTGCCGAGCAGCGCGGGCAAGGCGGGTTTTTGCCCGACCCCCATGCCGATTACGCCGATGCCCGGCGGCTGTCGGCGTTCGACCGCGCCATGCTGATTCCCAACCTGGGGGCAATAGCCTTGCCCGATCTGGAGCGTTTGCAGGTGCCGGCCAATTTGGCCGATGTGCGGCGCATGCGGCTGGTCAATCCCGATCCGGTATTTTTACCCTGCGCGGCCTCGACCGCCGACGATCACCGCGAGCGCCGCCGCGGCGAGGAAATCCCCAAACCGGTCCGGCCATGGCCGCTGCAAGACCTGTTGGCGCCCATGCTGCAAACCCTGAAAAAGCGCCGGCCGGACGTGCAATGTCTGTTGACCTTGCCGTTGGAGCAAGTCGGCGAGGGCAGTTTGCCGACGGTGGCCCGCGAGGCCGTGCAAACGATAGGGGCGGTCGCCGCCGGCGACAATACCGGCCTGCACGCGGTGCAGTTTTTGTTTCCCTATTTGACCGGTCGGGAACGGCCCCTATGCAGTCCGGTCGGCCTGATTGCCGGCGCCATGCTGGAAACCAGCCAGCGCCTGGGGCCCTGGCGTTCGATGGCCGGCAAAACCCTGCCCGGCATGTGGCAGCTGTATCCGCCCGTGCACGGCCGGCAAGTGGCCGAGCTACGCGAGCAACCGGGCGTGGGCGTGCTGGTGGCCTACAAAAACCGCCTGCAACTGGATGACGAGCGCCGCGCCGCGCCGGTGGTGGGTTCCGGCGGTTTTACAAGCAGGAACCGGCCGGTCGAGGCTTACCGTTCGGGCGAAGTGGCGCGTTTTTTGGGCTGGTTGCACCGGCAATTGCTGCGGCTGGGCGAAAGCTGGCTGTTCAATACCGATGTGCGCGACCCCTTGGGCAAGACGCAGCTGACGCAGTTTTTTACCGGTCTGCACAGAGCCGGCGCCCTGCGCGGGGCCTTGCCGGAACAGGCTTTTTCCGTCGCCGCCAGTCACGACAACGAAAGCACGGTGATTTACCGCATCGAACTGGCGCCGGTATTTCCGATAGACCGCATCGTGCTGAATTTCAGCCACGATTTGGGCAGCAACAGCAGTCAATGGCAACTGGACATCAAAAATGGCTGAATTCATTCCGTTTCGTTTTCATGTGCAATTGAGCTTGCCGGATTCGGCCGGCGGCGGTTTGGTTTGCAACGGCGCCTTCAGCGAAGTCAGCGGCCTGGAGGCCAGCATGGCGCCCAAAACCCTGAAGGAAGGCGGCCGCAATTGGGGCGAAGTGCAACTGGCCGGCCCGACCACCTTTGCCACCGTGGTGCTGAAACGCGGCATCACCGACGCCGAGGGTCTTTGGCGCTTGTTCGACCGTAGCTTCCGGCAAAGTTATTATGCGTTGCGCTTGAATTGCGGCATACAACTGATCGATCCGGCCGACCCCGAACGAGCGGTCATGGTTTGGACGCTGGATAACGTGCTGCCGATCAAATTCAAGGGGCCGGATCTAAATGCCAGCGCCAATCAGGTGGCGATAGAGGAACTGCATTTGAATCACGAAGGCTTTGCGGTGAACTGGAATCAGTCCGTGCGGGCGGTGCAAAATGGCTAGCGGCAAACTCAGCAAGGCAGTGTTGATACCGCTGGATGCGCAAAACCGGGATGCGGCGGAAGAAAGCTGGATCAGCGTGCAATTCAACCCGGCCAGCCTGAAAGTGACTTTGGCCAACACCTTGAAGGACAGCAAAAGCGGCGGCGGCCAAAGCAAGGCTGCTCAATTCGTCGATAAAAGCGAATCCACCCTGGCCATCGAGCTGGTGTTCGATACCAGCGTGCTGGAGGCGGAAAACCTCGGCGAGACCGACGGCGGCCAAACCCTGCTGCATAAGGACGTGCGCCGGCAGACGCAACGGATTGCCACCGAATTCATGAAGCCGCAAGACGCCGAAAGCAAGCAACCCAAGGCGCCCAAGCGTTGCCGCTTTCAATGGGGCAGTTTTTCCTTCATCGGCATGTTGAGCAGTTACAACGAGACCCTGGATTTTTTCTCGCCGGAAGGCGTGCCGTTGCGCGCCACGCTGGCGCTGACCTTCAAGCAGGACAATTACCAGTTCGACATCATCGATTTAAAAGATGCCCTGAGCCGGCAAGGCCGGCTGGCGGTGGACGGCGAAGGCGTCAGCGCCGCGGATGCCAATCTGGCCGCCAACCGCGACCCTAAACAATGGCGGGATACGGCACTGTACAACGGTATGGAAAATCCGCGCCATAGCGACCAACAGGGGGTGGTGATGCCGCCCAGCTCCGCCGAGAGCGGCTCGGGCAGCGGCGGCGGATTCAGTTACGGCCAATCGTACAAGTTGGGTACGCGTATACCCGGCGCGTTTTAAACAAAGACATAGGAGCATAAAGTGCCGGTTTTTATCAACGAAGTGATAGCGGAAGTCGAGCAAGCCGACGCCGGCGAAGCCAGCGAAAATCCGCTGTTCGCCGCCGCCAACGAGCAGGAAGAACAATTGCTGCGGCAGTTGCAAATCCTGCGCGAGCGGCAGGCCCGCCTGTTGGTGGATTGATGGTGGCCGCGGCCGTCATCAATGCCCGGCCGCGTTTTCGCGTCGACGGCGGCGATTCCGCCGCCATGGCCGAAGCGGTCAAGGATGTGGCGATACAGCAGCCGCTGTCCGGCCGCGCGCACGCCGAAATTCGCTTGATCAACTGGGGCAGGCTGGACGACTCCGAAACGCCGGGTTTCGTGTTCCAGCACATCGGTCACGGCGCCGCGATTGAGATCATGATGGGCGAACAAGACCAGCCGGCGTTGTTCAGCGGCGACGTCACCGCGATAGAAGAACGCTACGGCGACGGCGCTCCGCAAATACTGTTGCTGGTGGAAGACAAAATGCACTTACTGGCCCGGCAACGGCATAGCCGCCGTTTCGATGAGCAAAGCCTGGACCAGGTGTTGCGAACCCTGGCGGACGATGCCGGTTTGGCGGCCGATATCCAGGTATCGTCGCAGACCGGCGACTGGCATCAGTTCAACGAAAGCAATCTGGCCTTCATGCAGCGCTTGCTGGCGCCCTACGACATTGCCGCGCGCTGGCAACAAGGCCAATTGCGCATCAAGGCGGAACAGGCCGACAGCAATCCGCCGCGCTTGAGCCCGCAGGACGGCATGGAATATTTGCGCATCATCGCCGATCTGAACGGCCAGCCGACAGAGGCCAAGGTGGCGGGTTTCGATCTGGCCGCCGACCAAACCGCTTCCGCCCAGGGCACCGCCCTGCAACCGCCGGCCTCGGCGACTTCGGCCCGCGACCTGCTGAATCGTTTGGGCTGGCCGGGCGAGGCCTATTTTCCGCATCCCTTCGCCAAAACCCAGGCCGAAGCCGACAAGTGGGCCTCGGCGGCGTTTCGTAGCCGGGCCAAGGCCTTTCTGGCCGGCGAGGCGGTCTGCACCGGCAACGTGGAGTTCGCGGCGGGCCGGGAAGTCGAACTGACCGACGTTTCCGAGCGCTTGCGCGGTCGTTATCAAATCGTCCACTGCGGCCACCGTTTCGATAGCGCACTGGGTTTTCGCAGTTTTTTAAAACTCAACCGCGCCGACTGGAGTGCCTGATATGAATACCCTGGGTCACGCTTTCGGTGCCTTGCAGACTTTGCATCTGGCCACCGTGCTGGATAATCGGGATCCGGACAACCGGGGCCGGATCAAGGTACGGCTGGCGGTCGGCGACATGGAATTGTGGGCGGCCGTATTGACCAACAGCGCCGGCCCGGATTACGGCGTCAGCCTGTTGCCCAAAATCGACGAAAAGGTGGTGTTGGCCTTTATCAGTCCGGAAGTGGCGGTGGTGATGGGCGCTCTGTGGTCGGGCGGCGACAGCCAGCCGCAAGCAGCCCGCGAAGCGGAGGACGTGTATTGCATCCGCACCCCGTCCGGCTCGCAACTTAAATTCGACGATAGCGCGGATGCGAAGATCGATATCAAAACCAGCAGCGGCTACCACCTGGAGATCAGCGAAGCCGAAGGCGGCAAGGTGTTGATAGCAAAAGGCTCGGAAAGCATCGAGTTCAGCAACGCCGAAATCAAAATCAACGCCTCGGCCAAGGTCAGCATATCGGCGGCCCAGGTGAAAGTCTCGGCCGGCATGGTGGAAGTGGAGGCCGGCATGAGCAAATTTTCCGGGGTGGTCAAATGCGACACCCTGATCAGCAATGCGGTGGTTTCCAGCAGTTATACGCCGGGAGCGGGGAATATATGGTAGCGCTACATAAGCCCGTGCTGCGGGCGCCTTATTATGCCGACCGGGAAGACGGCACGCTGATACACCGTTACCTGGACGAGGATTTCGTCACCCGCCATTTACAGGCCATGCGGCAAGGCACGCTGCAAGGCAATCGGGCGCAGGCCTGGCGTTTCGAAGACCGTTTCGCCGACGACAAAAGCCTGCCTTGGTTGCGCTTGCCGGTGCATAGAACGTTTTACATGGTCAGTTGCGAAGTGGCCTGCGACAGCTTCGGCAATCCGCCCTTCAATCCGCAAAACATCGCTTCGGCCGGATTCGTGGTGCGCCGGCGCGACGGCGGCCGTTGGCTGCAAAGCAACGGCGCGGCCCGGGGCTGGCAAAGCGGCGATACGGCGGACGACGATCCGGACCGGGCGCGGCAATTGCGCCGGCAAGGTCTGATTCGCCCGCGCCTACCGGAGCCTTTGCCCAGCGGCGAGGAAACCTATCCCTTGCATGCCCAATTGATCACCGCCACCGCGGCCGACGGCAGGCAGCGCAAACACACCCTGCTGTACGGTTATCTACCTTTGTCGGGCTCGGTAGCCAATGAACTGCTGGAGAAGCGCGTCGCCGCCGACTATTTCGTCGACGGCTTGCCGTGGCCGTTTGGGCGCCGGGATTTGCCGGCCAACCAAGCCGCGCTCTGGAAACGCGGCGATGGCCATGTGCTGCGCGACGGCGTGGCCAAACCGGCCTTGATCGAACTGGTCAATCAGCTGGTGAGCCGCTACCAATTGCTGGACGCCGGCATCGGCGCCAATTCGGCGCTGAACGCCTTTTTCGTCGGCCTGCATTTTTACCGCTTGCCGCAGCGCAACCGTTATCAGCAATGCCGGCAAGCCCTGGCCCTGGTCGGACAACGCTGCCTCGAGCTGGCCGATGCGTTGGCGCCGTTCGGCGCCGACACGCTCGCGGCCTTGACAGCCGCTCGAGGCCGCTTGCCGCTGTTGCCGTATCCGGAATTTGCCGAGGCGGACGATTTGACCCCGGCGCGCCTGACGGCCGATGCCGCGCAAGCGCTGCAATGGCTGGCCGGCGTATCGACATTGGCCAAAAGCATTCTGCCCAATCCGACCGCGCACGCGGCACTCTCTGCTTTGCAAGCCAGCATAGTCGCGGCGGATGTCAGCCTGCATGCCTTGCAAAGTTACTTGTCCGATAGCGGCAATTTTAAACTGCAAAGCCTGCAAAATTACTTCGATACCAACAAGGCTGCATTATTGACCAAGGCCAGTAGCGACCAGGATGTGGCCGATTTATTCGTCAATGTAGCCGGAGATTGGCAGCTGTTTTTCGACGAGGCGCAAGCCATGCGCTTGCGGGAGCTGCTGTTCGAGCGTTCGACGGCCCTGACCCGGGATTATGTGGACAGCCTGCAAATTCCGCGCTATCAGCAAAATCAAAACGACATTTATTATCTGAAACCGTTTGTGCGTTACTTGGATTCGCATGGTTGCGAACAGATCGTCTGGGGCGGCAACAGCGAACCGTTTCGGGTGGCGGCGCCGTTCGATCCGGAAGCCAGCCGGCCGCAAGCCATTCAAATGCCCAAGTTGTCCGATCTGAAACGCGGCTTGGCCAAGGGCGCCACCTTCGTGGCCCCCAAGGATCTGGCGGAGAAGCTGAAAACTATCGGCATGGAGATGCCTCCCAGCGAAAAACCCGGCAATAGTTTCGGCCTGGAATGGATCGTCAGTTTCAGCCTGCCGGTGATTACCATCTGCGCGATGCTGTTGCTGATGATAGTGCTGAATCTGCTGAATCTGTTTTTCCAATGGCTGCCGTACGCCATTACTTTGATACCCAAACCCAAATGAACAGCCGACTCTCGCCCTTGATCAGCTGGCCGCTGGAAATCGAACTGGATAACGGCCGCTTGCGATTTGCCGAAGACAATCCCAGCATCCGTCAGGTGATCTGGAACATTTTGGCCACCCGGCCGGGCGAGCGCTTGATGCGGCCCGATTTCGGCGCCGGTTTGTCCAACTATATCCACCAGCCCAATAACGAAACCACCCGCAATCTGATCAAGGATGCGGTGGCGCGCGGGGTGAGCCGTTGGGAGCCGAGGGTGGAACTGACCAGCGTGCAGGTACTGCCCGATCCGGGGCAAATCAGCTACGTCAATGTCAGCATCCATTACCGGGTCCGCCAAAACGGCGCGGCCGGGCAGGTGGATTTTGCCTTGCAATTGGCTAGCGGCGCATGAAAACTTTCAACACGGCAGCGTGGATACGCAGGTGACTATGAAACCCATGATCAATCTCGACGACCGTCGTTTCGATGAATTGGTGGAAGAAGCCAAGGCGCGCCTGTTGCACAGCTTGCCGGAGCTGACCCAAATCGTGCCGGGCGACCCGGTACACGCCCTGGTGGATGTCTTCGCCTGGTTGACCGAAACCATACTGTATCGCGCCAACCTGATTCCGGAACGGCAGCGCCAGGCCTTCCTGAATCTGCTGCAAATACCCCGCCGGCCGGCGCTGCCGGCCAGGGGACTGGTTTGCATAGACGCCACTCGCAAGCGCGGCGCCAATCCGGCCGCCGTCATTCCGGCCGAAAGCCGCTTGCCGGCCGGCGCGGAAAGCTTCAGTACGGTCGGCGACTTGCAACCCACGCCGCTGCTGCTGGACGTGGTCTGCAAGGAAACCGTCAGTGCCGCCCAATTGGCCGAGTTCGGCGTCACGGCGGAACAATTGCAATTGACGTCGCCGGCAGGCAATGCCGCGATACCATTCCGGCCCCGCCACTTGCTGCCGGGCCGGGATAGCATGGATTTGGCCGCTACCGTGGATCAGGCCTTGTACCTGGGTTTTAGCCTGCCGTTACCGCTGGTCGCCCAAAAAACCGAGCTGGTGAAAAATCTGGCCGGCATTACCTTGAACATCGGCATCGCCCCGGCCGACGATTTGCTTGCCGAACGGGAAAGCCAGCCCTTGCCGCGTAATTTGTTATGGGAGCTGGCCTGGCGGCAAACAGGCGTCAGCGATTTCGATTATCTGCCGCTGGAACAATTGGCCGACAGTTCCAACGGTGCCCGCCGGCCGGGCGTGGTCAGGCTGCGCTTGCCGAAGGATACCTCGCTGTTGCAGCCGTTTCTGCCGGACGATCCGGCAAACGCCGGCTTGCGCAACAGCCCGCCGGAGCAGCCCGGCGTTACCAAGCCGGAGCAAATGCTGTTCTGGCTGCGGCTGCGCTGTCCGGAACAACCCGATCTGGTTCTCGGCTATCTGGCCGTCAATGCGGTGGACGTGATAGGGCAGGGCGTGGAACGCGATGTGATGCTGGGTTTGGCGACCGGCCAGCCGGATCAACTTTTGGCCTTTCCGCAACAGAACATCGACGCCGAATCCGCGCAAATAGACGTGGAAGAAAACGGCCAATATGTTCCGTGGCGGCGGGTCGAGCATTTCGGCGCCGCCGGCGCGGAGGATAAAGTCTACACGCTGGACGCGGCGGAAGGCTGGTTGCGTTTCGGCGACGGTTTTCGCGGCAAACTGCCGGGCCGCGGCAAACGGGTTCGTGCCGCGTACTACCGGCACGGCGGCGGCGCGGCCGGCAATCTGCCGGCCGGCAGCCTGAGTGTCTTGGAAAATGCCGCCGCCGGCTTACAGGTGCGGCAGGATTTTCCGACCGCCGGCGGCATCGACGCCGAAACGGTCAGCCAAATGGAGCAGCGCATCGCCGCGTTTTTAAGCCACCGCAACCGGGCCGTGACCCGCGACGATTTCACCCGGCTGGCCCTGGACAATCCGGTCAATCCGGTGGCGAAAGCCGAACTGCTGAGCGGCTTTTTGCCGGGTTCCAGTCTGGCTACCGCCCGTTTCGAGGTGCCCGGCGTGGTCAGCGTATTCGTGCTGCCGCCGGCCGAGCAAGCTATCGGCGCTTTTCCGCGCACCAGCGTAGGCCTGTTGAAAGACGTGTATGCCTATTTGAGCGAACGCTGCCTGTTGGGTACCGAGCTGTATGTGTTGAGCCCCGAATATGTGCAAGTGGCGCTGGCGGTGCCGCTGCGCGAGCAAGACCCGCAAACCCGCCAGCAGGTTTATCGGGCCGTGGAACAAAGCCTGCTGAATTTTTTGTGGCCGCTGGCGCCCGGCGGCCGCAACGGCCGGGGTTGGCCCCTGGGCCAGGCCGTGGACGTCAACGAATTGCGCACCGTGGCCGGCCGGGTGGCCGGCGTGCGGGCCGTGGGCGGATTATTGCTGTATGCGCGTAACAACGGCGGCCAGTGGTTGACCCTGAGCGAGGGCCAAAGTCTGGCTTTGCAAGCTTGGCAATTGCCGGAGCTGGTCGGCATCAAGCCGCAAGCCGACAGCCCCGGCGAAGCGCCGCAAGCGCCGAATATCGTCAGCGGCGCCGGCGAACGGGAAGCCATCAATGACTGGATTCCGACTCCCGTGATTCCGGACATTTGTTAAGACCATGGACAGCAACCGCAGCTCGTTTTTAGTGCTCAAAACGGCCGGCGACTTTACCAGCCGCTCGTTGAAGTTCGTCTGGGACGGCCGCCAGCAGGCCTTCAGACTGGAACAGCAGCAGGCGCATTTTTTTCCGCGGCCCACGCCGGAACAGGCCCTGTCGGCCTGGACCAACGCACCGGCGCGGGTGATGGACAAGCACGGCCAGATCGGCGCCATCGGCGCGGACGGCAAGCGCTTTCAGGTCAAGGCGGATTGGCAAAGCAGCCAGTGGCGGGATGTGCGGGCCAGTAGCGACAACCCGGATGCCCAAACCATAGACCAATTGAGCTTGGCGCCGGTGCTGGCGCCGGATTTCAGCCGGTTCGTGGATTTGCATGTTGGCGGCGGCAGTCTCGTGGCTCTGGCGGCTTCCGGCGCCGAAAACGCGCTGGTCGCAATGGATTTGCAACGCCGCTGGCAACAGCGTTGCGCGCTGGATTTTGTTCCGGAGCGGCTGTGCGTGGATAGCCGGCGGCGGGTCTGGCTGGCGGGCCGATATACCGATGCCGACGGCAATCCGCAAGCCGCCATTGCCATGGCGCAAGGCGAGCCTTTGCCGCAACCCTATCATCCGCCGGCCTTGGGATTTTATCCGCTCAGCGCCAACCCGCAGGCCCTGCAACAGCAATGGCGCCGGGACGCCGAGTTTTACGACGGCCTGCTGGCGATGTGCGTAGACGCCGACTATTTGTATCTGTTGGTTTACCGGCAAACGGCGGGGGCTTATCGGCAGCATTTGTTGATCCGGGCCTTGAGCGACGATGCCGATCAGCCGCTGCTGGAGGTGGCGTTGCCGGAGGAGTTGCCGTTTGCCGTCGATTGTTCGGCGGTGGCGCCGCGGCGGCTGGCCTTGCTGGTGCCCAAGCCGCCGCAGACCGGCCAAGGGCAATGGGATTGTCCGGTGGTGATACTGGACAGCCGGCAAGGCACGGCGCGCCTGGACGGCGAACGTTACCGGATGCTGTCGTTGGAGTCGCCGCGTTTCATGGTGGGCCTGGACGGTAAAACCCGCTATCAATCCGCCCAAGGCCCCATGCCGCTGCTGCCGTTGCCGCAGGCCCGCTTTCCGCGCAACGGCGTCTGCATACTGGATAAACCGCTGGATGCCGGCACGCCGGATTTGCTCTGGCACCGTTTGTATCTGGAAGCCTGTATTCCTGCCGGTTGCGGCTTGCGCCTGTATGCCCGCGCCTACGATGAAACCGACGGCAAATCCGCCGCCGAATGGCAATTGCAGCCCGAACCCCTGTGGCTGCCGCAAGCCTCGGAATTACCGTTTTACGCCGGCTGGAAAACTCCGCAACAGCCTTACCAGGGCTTGTATCAGATTCTGTTGCAGCGCCGGTCCGGCGCCTGCCGGGAATTGCGCGGCCGCTTTTTACAACTGAAACTGCAAATGGATGGCGACGGCCGGCATACGCCGGCCATTCATGCCATCCGCGTCCATATGCCGCGTTTTTCCTGGCAGCAACACTATTTGCCGCGCCATTTTCAGCAACAGGAACGGCCGCTGGAAGGAGATTTGCGTCCGGCCAACGGCGCCGATTTTCGCGAACGCCTGCTGGCTGCCTTCGAGGGCCAGTTGACGCCCATCGAAGACCGCATCGGCGCCGGCGAAATGCTGATCGACCCGCAATCCGCGCCGGCCGAGCAATTGCAGACCCTGGCCGGCATGTTGGGCGTGGAATTGCCCGAACATTGGCCGATGCGGCGCCAACGCGACTGGCTGAGTTTCAGCGGCCAGTTGCAACGCCAGCGCGGTACCATGGCCGGCCTGTGTCTGGCGTTGGACATCGCCACCGACGGCGGCGTCAGCCGCGGCCAAGTGATTCCGGTGGAGCATTTTCGCCTGCGCCGCACGCTGGCCACCATTTTGGGGCTGGATTTGAGCGACGACCGACATCCCTTGACCCTGGGCACCGGCCAAAGCGGCAACAGCATCGTCGGCGACAGTCTGATATTAAGCGCCGACAACGCGCGGGAATTCCTGGCCTTGCTGGCGCCTGACCTGATCCGGGACAGTGCCGACGACCGGCGCGTCGTCGCCGAGTTTTTCGACCGTTACAGCCACCGGCTGAGCGTGATATTGCACGGCCCGGCCGCCGAGCAACGGAACGGCGTGGAACAGATCCTGCGGCGGCAATTGCCCGCCCATCTGCAATGGGCCGTCAGGACCAGCGATTATGCCTTCGTGCCGGGTTTGTCGCCGTTGCTGCAAATCGACAGTTATCTGCAACGCACGCCGGCCTGGAAAAAGCTGATTTTGGATCGCATCCGTCTGGGCCGCGACGGCTTGTTGCAAAACCCCATTGCCTTGGCGCCGGAACTGGCGACCGCACCCGAAACCGAAAACTCAGGAGACTGACATGACCGCAATGCAAGACCAAAGCCTGATCGGCGACGGCCAGTTCGAACAAGCCTTGAAACGGGTAGTGTTCGAGCCCGGCATGCTGCTTGGGGTCGAAGCCACCAGCAGCGAACAGGATTACCACCGCCGGCGGCTGGTGCGGCATCAATATTGGCTGCACGGTTACGGTACCTTGTCCGGACTGGTGGTGAGCCTGGAGGCCGAAGAAGCGGAAAATGCCGATCAGCATATTCAGACCAAACTGATGGTGTCGCCGGGCATCGGTATCGATGGCCTGGGCCGCGAGGTCAGTTCGCACGAAGCCTATTGCATCAACCTGAAAGACTGGCTGGAAGCGCACTGCGATAAAAACCGCATCTGGCAGGCGGCCAACGGCGGTTTCGACGGCGGCGATAACAGTTTGTGGCTGAAAGTGGTGTTTCGTTACCAGGAACAGCCCAGCGCGCTGCAACCGGTCATGGCAACCAAGCTCAATGCCGGTACCGATCCGGTGCGGCCCAGCCGCCTGAAGGATTGCATTCTGCTGGACCTGATTGCGGAAAAACCCCTGATAGACGACCCGGTATTTGCGCCCTGGGGGCCGCCGGCCTATCTGGAGCCCTTGCGGGCTGGTCACCTGCATGGCCGGGCTCCCGAAGATCCGGCCGCCGCGCTGAATCCGGAGGAACAAACCTATTTGACCGCTCACGCCGATAACGGCGGCCTGTTGAATTTGAACGCCGCCATGCTGCATGCCCTGGGTGCCGGTAAGAACCCCCTGGACATGCTGACCAAGGAAACCTTGGCCGCCCAAACCTTGCTGGCTCGCATCCGCATTCAACTGGATGCGGACCGTAAAGTCGTCAGCAACCCGGGCAGGATACAAATCAATAATCTGCTCAGGCCCTTCGTGACCACCCCCGAGCAATTGATCAGCCTGCACCGTTCCTTAACCCCGTAAAGTCAGGAGAGCGACATGAGCCACAGCCTGGGATTTCAGCCTTTCTCCGTTCCGGAACTCGGCGAGGGAGGCCTGCGCATAAGCAGTCTCGACCCGTTTCTGTCCCGCAGCAACTACTTCGACGGCCGCTTGTTGAAAGCCGCCGACCTGACCCGCGACCAGCAATATCTGGACGAGCGCCTGCGGCAAACCGGCCGGGTGTTGGGCAGCGGGGTAGTGAAGGGTTTGCGGGCCGAATTGAGCGCTGCGCAAAAAATCACGGTCAGCGCCGGTTTGGCCATCGCTGCTTCGGGCAGGGTGCTGGAAGCGGTCAACGGTTTGACTATCGATTTGACCGAGCGGGCCGACATCGCCGTCATCAATCAGCCGCCACTACGCTATTTCAATCGCGGCTTGTATGCCTTGATCTTGCAATACACCGAAAAAGGCGTCGGTATCGCCGAAACCTATCCGGAAGACATCGGCCAAAAAACCCAGCCGCGCATCAACAGTTACGAAGAAGGCGTGGAACTGGCTCTGCTGCCGTTGCGGGAGAATTATCCGTCCGGCGGCGCATTGAGCAGCCGGGCGGCCTTGGCGGCCAAATTCCTGCCGCAATTGCAGCCCTTGCCGGAAATTCCGGACGACGCGGTCGCGCTGGGCTTGCTGGCCATCGACAAAAACATCGGCCAATGGCTGGACCGCTCGCTGCTGTACCGGCCCGCCGGCATTCAGTTGCAAGACAACGTCCCGCAGCAATTGCTGGCCGCCCATTACGAGGAACTGCTGGCCGAGGTATTGAGCGCGCGCAATTGGTCGTCCTTGCCGGCGGCCTTCGCTGCCGGGCAGTTTTTTCAATGGTTGCCGCCGGTCGGCTCCCTGCCCAAACAGGCCGTGGATCCGGAAGCGGCGCTGCAGCGCTATTTTCCGGAAAGCTTCAAGGTCAGCATCGTGCCGGTACGCAAGGAAGATTTGCCGGTGCTGGAAGCCGAAGCCATGCTGGAACAAGCGATCGATCTGAGCCGGGACACGGATGTTGAGATCATGATACTGGCGCCGTTGGCGGATGCCGATTTCAATTTTTACGCCCGCCGCCTGGAAGCGCCGACCGCAACAGCGGCCGAGGAACCCTTCGCCTTGTCCGCCCGCTTGTTGCCCGGCTTGCTGCCCTTGAATCTGACCGCGCGGCCCTTGCGGCGACCGCCGGCCGATACCGCCCAGCCCAATTATTGGCGCAACGTCTGGGAGCGGGTGGCCGACGGTCAATTGCGTTATCTGCGGCGTCCGGCCCGCATTGCCGAAAATCATGTCAGCACCGTGGTACTGGCGCGCGGCTTTCAGTTGCCGGAAGCCTTGCCGCCGGACAGCAGCGAGCTGGAACAACTCAACCAGCGCCTGTTACAGGCCGAACAGGCCAGGGACAGCTTCCAGACTCAACTGCAGACCAGCCGGCAACAATTGAAATCGGCCCAGCAGGAATACGCCCGTCTCAAGGTCGAGTACGATGCATTGCTGAACAGCGGCGGGCAAACCGGCGACGGTTTGGCGGCCCGCATCGAGGCTCGCGGTCTGCGCGACGGCAACGCCATTGAGGCGGCGCGAAAATATCTGGACAACATCGCCAATCAACCCAAACTACGAGAGTTGACCGGCCGGGTGCTGGCTTTGCTGGACAGCGTCTACGACCGGGCCTTCTGGCCGAGTTTGTTGCAAAGCCTGGAAGCCGGTTCCTTGGAAAAACTGTTGCTGAACCTGTTGGAAACCCTGCAAGCCGACAAACCGGCCCATGAATACATCGTCAATGCCGGCCCCGATCTAGGCCTGAAAGACGATACCCTGCAGGTTTGGAAACTTAGCGCGGAATTTTTGGGGAGGTGAGCCATGACCAATCGCAGCATACGTTTACACCAAGCCGCGCCCGGCAACGGCTTGGCCGCCGATCCCTTGCAACAGCAGGGCCGGCTGCGCCTGAATCTGTTTGCCGGCCGAAGCATGGGCGAGCGCGAGTTCGACATCCTGCAAAGCTATACCGAGCAGCGTCTGGCGCCCTTGCTGTGCGGGCACGCGCCGGGCATTATCCACGGTTTCGAAGTGGCCGCCGGCGTAGTGCCCTTGGAGGACAGCGAAACCAGCGACTGGCTTTTTCGGGTGCGTCCGGGACTGGCGGTGGGCGGCGACGGTAAAATCGTCAACATGATATTTCCGCTGGATCAATATTGGCGGACGCAACAAACCGAGTATCTGGACAAGCGCGGCCGGCAGCTGAATCCTATCGGCGCGGTACACGGCATTTATTTTTTATGCGTGATACGCGAACTGGAAGCGGTGGATAAAAGCGGTCAGTTCGCTGCTTGCGCGCGCGACGAGCTGGATTTGCTGCGCGACGCCCGCATCGAAACCGTCACCCGCTTGACGCTGCAACCGGTTTGGGAAGCCAACGAGGCGGTGGCGGCGGCCAAGGCCGACCGCGACTTGACCGTCAACCGCCTGCTGGCCGAACACCTGGACAGCGACTGGTTTGCAGCCGACGGCGCGGTGCCGATAGGTATGTTGGCGGTGGAAAACGACCAGGTGCTGTGGTTCGATGCGGTGGCCGGGCGCTTTCCGGCCAAGGCCAAGGCCAACTACTGGACCTTTTTGTCGCATGCCACTCAGACCATCCAACAGCATTTCGACGGCTGGCAATTGGCGGACGCCGCCGCCCGCCAAACGCTGATCGACAGTTTTAAATTGGCTTATCTGCCGGCCGCCGGCGTGTTGCCGACCTTGTTTCTGGAAGACGTGGCCGGCTTGCCCAAAACACATTGGTTTCCGCCGCATTTGCAGGTGGAGATGGCGCCAATCGCGGAAAGCCAGGTACAAGGTCTGGTGGCCCGCGAACTGCCGCGCATGTCCATAGACCTGGAAAACGTCGGCGGCGACCGCATCCGCTTGCTGTTGGCGGTGCCCGACGCCGATTACCGCGCCGATCTGCTGGATTTGCCGTTGCCGGATTGGCAAATGCAGCAGGATTTGTACCGTTACGCACAAAAGGCGCACGACAGCTGGAAAGACTGGGTGGTGCAGTACGACGCCTTGTTCAACAATCTTCGGCCGGCGGATTTTCAAACCAGCGAAGGCAAACGCCTGTTCGGCGGCGTGCCGGACAAGATCGATACCGAAGCCGAGGGCCAGCCTATCACGCCCGAGCTGTTTTTCAGCCGCTTGATAGCTTCCAGCCGCGATTGGCAAACCGCCGCCAACGGCATCAATCCCCAGTTGCCGGCGCCTTACACCGAGACCGTTCCGCCGCCGCCCGCCGGCGAAACCTTCGATTGGAGCGCTCCGCCCGCCAGCGAGGCCGACGGCCTGCTGAAACAGTATCTGGATGCCAGTCTGCAAATCGAACGCACCGAGCAATTGATAGACGATTTGGCCGAATTGCTGGCGCTGTATGCCGACATGCAGCGCAGCCAGCGCCAGCAAATCGACCACGTCAGCCTGTCTTTTTCCCGTCTGGCGGGCGGCCTGCCCGGCGACGGCAGCGGTTTGGCGGTGGCGCGCTGGCTGCCGGATATCAAGTTCGCCAGCAAAACCCCACCCGCGTGATCAGGCAGAGAGGAAAACGTCATGACCAACAAAGTCTCGTTTAACCAGGAAGCGGTCAAGCAGGCGGCCGGCGTACAGCTACAGCCCATGCTGGCCGTGCAAGGCCAGCCGCTGGCGGTCAGCCAGGAATTGCAGTTGCAGGGCAATCTGTTTCAGACTCAGCTGGCCTTGAATAACGAGGTCATGCTCAGCAGCAATCTGCTGAAATACGATTTGACCTATAAGCCGCCCACCAAGGAAGTGTTTAGCGCGCCGCAAGCGGATCAACAGGCGTCCATCGCCCATATCGACAGCTTGTTCAGCGTGCTGGAACGCTTCAACCTGAGCTTGAAAACCCTGCAGGACGACCTGGGGCGGGAGGATGCCGACAGCAATGCCAGCCTGCGGGCCAAAACCCAGGCGTTTTTACAGAAGTATCGGGACGATGCGGATGTCGCGCCGTTGTTCAAGGACGAGATGCGGGAGGGCCAATTGAAAAGTTACCGGGACATTTTTGCCGCCCGTAACGAAGATATCCGCGCCTTGACCGATGATGCGTCCAAACTGTTCCATAGCGGGCGGCTGCTGCTGAAGGAAACCCAAGTGGTGGGCAATCTGCAGGGCCGCCTGCTGCTGCTGCAACGCACGGTTTTGAAGCGCTTGCTGAATTTACGCGACGACAAGCAGCGGCTGGCGTCCGAGATTACGCAAGCTCGCGGCCATCTGGATGCCTTGAATCGCACCCGCCTGGAAGATGCCGGCGATTATGCGCTGGCGCAGCGGCTGGTCAGCGAGGACTGGCGGCGGGTGGAAACCGATTTTCAAAAACGCCGGGCGATTCTGGAAAATTACAGCGGCCTGTATTACGTCAGAGTGCGGGAAACCGCCGCCGGCAGACTGTTGCCGGATGCCCGCCCCCTGCGCGGCCAATCCGCCGGCGATCCGGTGCCGGGCTGTTCGGATATCGATACGGAGCTGCCGGACGACTTGGCGCCGTTCATGGATACGCTGCTGGATATTCCGCTGGCCGACTGGCGTGTTTTACAAAACGATGCTCATCTGCTGCCCGGCCGCGCGCGGCAAACCCAGTTGCTGGATATACGCCGGCAGCGCCTGAGCGGTAAAGTCAACCGCACTCAGTCGGTCGGCAATCGCCTGAGCGGATTATTGCAGGTCAATACCCAGCTGTTGACGGTGTTTGCCGGCAAGAGCCCGCCGCAATCGGCATCGTTGCTGCAACAATTCGGCGGCGCGCACGCGTTATTGTCGCTGGAAGACATCCTGACCGGTTCTCCCGCTCTGTTGAGCGGCAAGGCCCAGGCCTTGCAAACGCAGCTGACGCGGGCCGCCGGCTGTCTGTTGCGGGAATTGGCCGGCGTGCGGCCGTCAATACGTTTCCGTTGGGCGCAATTGGCGGAAGACAGGCAGTTGCCGATAGAGCAACCCGAACGTTGGCCCAATCTGGCCGAAGTCGAAAGCGCCGATTTCAGCCGGGTGCGCACCCTGGTGGAACTGGTGCACTGGTTTTACCGCCAGTTGGCCGAAACCGCCGGCGACCACAGCCGCGCCGCCGTCACCCATCTGCTGGGCGCCTGCGTTTTGATAGCCGCGTCGGACGATCCCGAGCAGATATTGCACGGCAATTTAAAAACCCTGCCCGGCATTTTTCGGCCCGGCGAATTGCTGCGCTTGAATCTGAACCGGGTGGCCGCGCCGGGTCAGACTTTGCAATTGTTGGATGCGCAGCGCCAGGTGGTGGGCGTGCTGCGGGTGGACGATCACGACCAAAACGGTACCGTGGCCACGCTGATGCAGGTCTACCAACCGATAGCGGCGCGGGAAGGTTTGAGCGTCAGCGGCAAGCTGGCCATGGGCAGGATCGTCCCCCGATGAACGCGATTCATATCGATAGACTGCATTTCAAGGGCCGCGAAAGCCAGCGCCGGCTGCTGGCGGACGATCTGGAGCGGGCGGCCTGGCCGCATTTGCGGGACAGGGAGTATCTGTTTATCCGGCGCTTGCAAGCGCTGACATCGGCCGGCCGGCTGGCTTACAGTTTGGCCGAACAGGCGCGGGAACTGCGGCGGACCGCCGTGTCGGGCTGGCGAGACGATGCGGACCGCTGGTGGGCCGTGTATTTTGCCGATGATGCCGAGTTGCTGGCCTGCTTGAGCCGCGATTTGCTGCAAAACCGATACCGCTGGTATTGGCGGCAATGGGCAGGCCTGTTCGAAATGCCGATGGCGGACGGCTTGAGCAACTGCTGGCGGCAACATCGCTACCTGATTCCGGCCCTGATTACGCATTTGGCGCGGCGCGAGCAATTGCGCCGGTTTTGCCGGCAACTAAGCGAAACCCAGGCGCGGGCCTTGTGCGAAGCGGTCTTTCCGTCATGGCCCGAACTGCAACGATTGGCAGCGGCGGCCGGCGGCGATGCCCATCCCGTCGACTTGCCGCCGGCTTGGTTTGCGCCCTGGCAAACGGCCTTGGCCGGCGCGCGGTGGCCCGCCGGCGTGCTGGAATTGGCCGCCTTGCTGGTAGTACGCCAATGGCAACCCTTGAAACAGCGGGCGGCTGAATTAGCGCCGCCCTATCTCGGCGTTTTACGGCAACTGCAAGCTGTCTCGGCCGGTCCGGCGATAAACCTTGAGTCCGATATTCATGAAACCGGCGACGACCGATCCCGCGTCGAGGCCTTGCAGCTGGCCGCCGAATCGCAAGCTGTTATAGATAATGCGCCGGCAAACCGAGGTCAGCCGCCAACGGCAGTCCCGGCCATTCAGGCTCCGGCGGTATCGGCCGGCGAACAGGCGGCCGGCATGCGGGCCGGGAGCGGCCCGGCGGTTTTACCCGTTGCGGCGCGAGCCGTAGTTGCAAGCATGGCCGATCCGACCGGAACGGCCGCGCCAGCCGCAAACCAGCCGGAGCCGTTGGCGAACGCGGTTTGGGTTGCGCCAAACCGGCTGTTCACCCAACAGGGCGGAATGTTTTATCTGCTGAACTTTCTGAATCTGCCCCAGGTACTGGAAGCCTTGCTGTCCGAGCCCGCGACCCGCGATTATCCCTCGGCCTGGGGTTGGCTGTGGCAACTGGCGCTTGCCATGGAATGGGATGTCGAGCCCGAACTGGAAAATTTGTTTGCCTATTTCTGCGGCTACGCCGAGCCGGCCCGGTTACGGCAATTGCCGGCCATGCCGCAAATCCAGGATTTGTTGCAATGGGGCAGGCAACGTTACGGCGCGGCTCTGTTCCGGCGGGATATCCTAGCCGTGCCGGCCTTGCTGGAGGCGGACGCCAGCCATGTCGATGTGTTTTATGCGCTGGACAGCGTGAATCTGGACCTGAGGCGGGTGGGTTTGGATATCGATCCGGGTTGGCTGCCGTGGCTGGGCAAGGTGGTCAAATTTCACTATGGCGGCTTGCCGCTGATCTGAGAGGCTCCGATGACGCAAACCATGCCGCCACGAATGATGATAAAGGCCGGGCAGGAATTGGCGGAAAATCTGGTGTTGACGGCACTGGCCATGTTCGCCGACCTGCGGATGCCGCAGACGCCGGAATTGGTGCGGGAATTGAACGTCACCCAACAACTGCAACGCATCTTGCAACAGCCTGATCGCAGTTGGCTGGAATTGGTGGAGAGTCTGGACACCTGTCTGCCCCATCTGTCCGGTAACTTGGGCCGGGTGGCGCGCGATTTCAGCCTGAATGCCGCCGATTTTTTTCTGCTGAGTTTGTGCGGGGTGGTGGAAAGCCATCATCAGGCCGCCTTGCTGATCGAATTATTGCAGCAGCCGCAACAACCCCGGCCGGAGCTGCATCTGATTTCCGCGCTATGCCTGACGCTATTCGGGCGCGATTACACGGCGGTGGATTTATTTCAACATGTGCTGCTGAAACAGGGATTTTTGCAATTGGAAGGGGACGGGCCCTTGCCCTTGCAACGTCTGAAAATGGCGCCGCAACTTTGGCAGTTGCTGAACGGCAAAGCCATGCAATGGAGCGGCTGCCGGCCCTTGGCCATGCCGAAGACCCTGCTGTTGGCGCCCGAAATGCTGCAAAGCAGCGAGCATTTGGCGCGCTTGCTGGCGCAACAACGCATTGGCGGCGTGCTGCTGCGCGGCGAACAGCAAAACTGTCTGCTTCTGGCCGGTCGCCTGGCGCAAAACCTGGGCTTGCGAGCCGTTGTTATCGATGCCGTCGCTTATCGGGATAGGCAACTGGGTTTGTTGGCGCGCTACGGCCACTGGCTGCCGATACTCAAGCCGCAACTCGGGCCGGGCGAACGTCTGACGCTGCCGGAGGCGTTGCGGGATGTGCCCGTGGTGGTGATCCTGGGCCGCGACGGCAGCGTCGACGCGGCGGATGTCGCCGAGCTGGCGGTCGGCGCGCTGGCGCATCCGCACAGGCAAGCCCTATGGTTGAGCGTGTTGCCCGGTTTCGATAGCGCCGCTATCGCCGAAACCGCCCAGCTGTCCGCTCCGGACATTGTCGCCGTCGCGGAACAGGCACAACTCGCGGCGCTGCAAAATCGGGAAACCTTGCAAGACAAACATCTGCTGCAGGCCCGCTTTTCGCAAAGCGCCGACCATCTGCGCCTGCTGGCCCAGCCGGTGGAGCGGCGGGTGGATGCCGATATGCTGATTTTGCCGGATGCCTTGAGTCAGCAGCTGCGGCATTTGACTGCGCGCTGCCGGCGCCGCGAATCCATGAGCTGTGGTCTGGGGCCCACTTTCGATGCCATGGAAAACCCGGGGGTGCGGGCCTTGTTCATCGGCGAGAGCGGCACCGGCAAAACCCTGGCGGCCAGCTATCTGGCCACCAGCCTGTCGGCGCCCTTGTATCGGCTGGACTTGGCCGCCGTGATGAACAAGTACATCGGCGAAACCGAGAAAAACCTCAGTCTGATGCTGGACCGGGCCGCCGACCACGACGTGGTGCTGTTGCTTGACGAGGCAGACGCATTGTTCGGTAAACGCAGCGACGGCGGCGAGGTCGGCGAACGTTTCGCCAATATGCTGACCAATTTTCTGTTGACCCGCATAGAGCAGCATCCCGGCATCATCATTCTGACCAGCAACAGTCAGGCCCGCATCGATAAGGCCTTCATGCGGCGGCTGGACGCGGTGCTGGAGTTTCCGTTGCCGGATGTCGAACAGCGGCGCCGGCTGTGGCACAGCCACTTCGGCGCCCGCGGCCCGGGCGAGGATTTTGTGCAACTGTTGGCGCAACATTGCGAGTTGCCGGGCGGTTACATTCGCAATGCCGTGCTGAACGCGGCGGTTCTTGACGGGGATATCCTGGGCAGGGCCGCCGTGTTACAGGCTCTGGCCTGGGAATACCAAAAGCTGGGCCGGCAATTGCCGCCGCAACTGGAACGGTTCAGGAGGGCATGATGGAACACGCGCCGCGTGTAAAACGCAAACCGCAAGCGCTGCACAAAGCCGCCAATCCCGCGCCGGATCAAAAGCCGCTGGCAAGGGCGGCGGACAAAACGGTGCCCGGTTATATGCAAGCCAAAATGAAAGTCAGCCAGCCCGGCGATGCCCACGAACAACAGGCCGATCAGGTTGCCGAACGGGTCGCTCGCGCCGCCAAGCCGCCAGCTTTCGCCGAACGGGACAGCCTGCAAAGGGCGACGCTGCGGCCCGGCCAGGATGTGGGCGACCCGCAACAAAGCTTGTCGCTCAAACCGGCGGCCGGGGACAAAACGCCCGACCCGGCGTTGCGGCGAAAACCCGCCGCCACGCCGATAGCAAGCGCCGATGAGGCACTTGACCAAAAACCGGCCGGTGACCAGCCGCAAGCCGCTGAGGTGAGCGAACAAATCGACCCGAGCACCGAACAACGCATCAACGACCTGCGCGGCCAGGGCCAGCCGCTGGCGGAGAATGCCGCAAACGACATGCGGCAAGAGCTGCAAGCGGATTTATCCGCCGTGCGCATCCATACCGGTGCTGAAGCGGCGGACTTGGCGGCCGCCGTGAATGCGCGGGCTTTTACGGTCGGCAACGACATCTTTTTCGCCGACGGCGAGTATGCGCCGGACAGCGCGGAGGGACGCAAATTGTTGGCCCACGAGTTGACCCACGTCGCGCAGCAGGGTGGCGGCATGGGGCGGTTGATGCGGGAGCCGGCAAAAGCCAAGCCGAAATCCACCGCGGCGATGCAAGGCAAGGGCAAAGCCAAGCTGGATGGCGATACACTGCTTATAGAAGGGTTGGCCTTGCCCGACAAGCCGGGATTAAAAGATACTTTCGGAGACACCGTTACTATTGAAAAAGGCAAACGCATCAGTCCCAGACCGGACAATCAAAGACAGGTTTGGATGTCGGAAGTGAAGGCTCCGGACGCCAACAAAGTAACGGCGAAAGCGGCAAGGAAACCCGAACAACCCGGTGTGGAAAGTTCAGTCTATGCACTTAAGGCAAAAGGCACGGAAGGTGGATATTTGATCGGCGGCATTCAGGACATGGTGCCGCAATTGAAGATACCCTGGTGGGATGAAAACGGCGCATTGAATAATTTCGATGTCGATCATATCCGCGAGATTCAACTGGGCGGCACGAATAGCAGCGCCAATATGCGCTTGCTGGATGCGTCGGTTAACCGGAGCGCCGGATCCCGCATCGATAAGGCACTGGAGGCGAGGGTACGTAATGCTTTGCCTATCGAGGCTCCCGAGAATGGCGAAACACCGGCAATACTTGGCAAGGAGTTGCCGAAGCCTTCCTCGGCGGCCAACACCGGTACGGCGAATGCCGCCGCCGGAGCAGCCGGCGATGGCAGTGGCGCTGGAAAAGCGCCAAGTCCGGTAAAAACGGCCATCGATGAGATATTCAATGCATACAACGTCAAATTTACCGGCGTTTCCTACAATGTGCCGATGAAGGGAAATCCGGCCATCAAGTGGGACAAGCAGGATATTGAGGACGGCAGCACGTTAAAGGGATTGGAGGCTCCCAAGGGCAAGGAATTGGATAAAATTTTTGACGATAAAACGCTTAAAATTTTCCCGCGCCCCGGCGGCGGCGTGATGTTTGTCAGTCCGTTGAACCCGGATGGAACATTCAGCAATACCGGGTCGTGGGGTAAGCGGCTGGAAGTGGTGGGCGGGCATTTCGATAGGGACCAGAATTCCGGCGAGATCAATGTAAACGTCAATACCCGGGGAGGTAAGAAAGCCGTGCCCGGCGCCTTAAAATTGCAAGGAAATCCCTCCGCTCCGTTACTGGCTTCCGTGGTGCCGGCATCCATCCTGCCCAACTTCAAATTCGGTTTCAATCATTCCTTGCTCAGTCCCATAACACTGGATTCCGCTGAAATGGATGCCGGCGGCGATTTGGCCGGCGGTGGCAGGCTTAAGGTCGACGGTATTCCGTTACTGGCCGACGCACGGATCGATTTGCGGATTGTCGGCGGTGAAATTATCTTGAGCCGGACGTTTTCGACCGAGGAAATCTCCGTCAAGGGGCCGATACAGATCGATGAAAGTTCATTGAGCTTGAGTATCGGCACGGGCAGCGGGATAGAGATCGGCGGTGCCATTGACTTTCATATCGGTGAACTGGCCACGGGCTCATTGACGGGAACCGGCCGGGCGGACGGTTTTAACTTGGGCGCGGATTTACAGTTCGAAAAAGACCTGTTCAGCGGTAGCGGCAGCATGAATTACGACACAGCCAAAGGCTTCAAGGCCGCCGGTAATCTCAATTTGAAACCGGGCGCGCTGAAGGGCGTCAAAAAAGCCGGTTTTAAACTGGCTTACGACGACCAGAAAAAAGCCATCGATTTTAGCGGCGATGCGGAACTGTCGGTACCCGGCTTCAAGGGCGCCAGCCTATCCGCGCAAGCCGACGAGGCCGGTAACATCAGTCTCGGCGGCGAGGCGGTATTGTCGGACAGCATTCCGCGCATCAAGGCCGGCAAATTGAATGTCAACGCCGCCCGTAAGGGGGAGGCCTGGACACTGGGCGGCGGCGGCGAACTGGAGCCTGATCTGAGCGGTCTGGATGCCAGCGCCAAAATCAAGCTGGATTACCAGGACGGGGTGTTGACCGGTAAGGTCAAAGCCAACTACAAACGCGGCATGCTGGCCGGTAATGTGGATTTAAACGCCAAGGCCCTGTTGGGCGAGGGCGGCGGCGAGGCCGAACCGTTAACGGTTTGGGGGAGCGGCACGGTGGATGTCAAGGCGGCGCCCTGGCTCAAGGCCACGGTGGGTTTGACGCTGGACGAGCAAGGCGAAATCACGGTATCGGGCGAATTGGGCCTGCCCAGCTCTCTGGAAGTGTTTCCGCGCAAGGAAATCGATAAGCGCCTGTTCGGGGTGGCCACCCAGATTCCCATCATACCCGGCGTTGTCGCCGAAGTAGGGGGAAATCTGGGCGCCAAGGCGGGCATCGGTCCTGGCGCCTTGACACAACTGAAAATCGGCCTGACCTATAATCCGGATCATGAGGAAGATACCAAAATCACCGGTAGCGCGGCGCTGAAAGTACCCGCCGATGCCGGTTTACGTTTGGCGGCGCGCGCCGGTATCGGCCTCGGAATCACCGGCGCCAGTGCGACCGGCGGTCTGGAAATCGGTGGGACGCTGGGCGTGACCGGCGCGGCGGAAGCGGCGGTCGATATCGATTGGACGCCCACCAAGGGTTTGGCATTGAAGGCCGATCTGGCCGTGCATGCGCAGCCCAGCTTTACCTTCGACGTTTCAGGCTACGTAGCCGTGACGGCATTGGGCGCCAGTTTGTACGAGCAACGCTGGGAATTGGCCTCCTATCAGTTCGGTTCGGATTATCGTTTCGGCATCAGTTTGCCGGTACGCTATACGGAAGGTCAGGCCTTCGATATTTCGCTGGACGACGTAAAATTCGAGGTGCCGGATATTTCTCCGAGCGATATCGTTCACGGTTTGCTTTCCAAGATAGTCTGATGGATGAACATAACAGTCGTTTGATCGAGCTGATTGCCCAGGGGGCGCAACTGCATTTGCAGGGTAAGTTATCCAAGGCCGCCGATTGTTATCGGCAAGCCTTGGAAATCGATGCCGACAACGCCACCAGTCATAACAACCTGGGATTTTTGCTGGCGCAGCAACGGCATTGGAAAGAGGCTTTGCAGCACCTGCAACTGGCCGTGGAACTGGCGCCGAAAAATGCCAATTTTCTCGGCAACCTGGGCCAGGTGCTGGCGATGACCGGCTCGGTGCAGGACGGCCTGGACCTATTGCTCAAGGCCGCCAATCTGGATCCTGGCAATGCCCAGGTTTGGGATAATCTGGGTCGCCTGCGCTTGAACATGGGCGATATCGTCGGCGCGGAAAATGCTTGGCGGCAAGCCTATCGCAACGCCCAATACGATGCCCGCGTCATCACCTCGCTGGCCGGCGCCATCGCCATGCAAAACCGCCACCCGGAAGCCATCGATTGGTATCGGCAAGCGCTGGAAATCAATCCCGGTTATGCCGATGCCTGGGCTCAGTTGGGCGTCAGCCTGTTCCTGCGCCAGGATTACGGCTCCGCCCGGGAATGCCTGCAAAAGGCGCTGTCGCTGGACGCCGCCAATTACAGCGCCTTGCGGCATTTGGGCTATGTTCATATGAGCCTGGGAGATATTCCGGCAGCGCTGGACTGCTTTAAAACCTTGCTGAACTTTTATCCCGATGCGGGCAGCGCGCGGTTGGATTTGGCCGTGCTGTTGTTGGCGCAAGATCAAAATCCGGCCGCTTTGGAGCATATGCAGTTTCTGTATCGTAACGACAGCCACAACGACAGAGTGGTGTTTTATTACGGTCTGAGCCTGTATCAAACCGGCGACAAACCACGGGCGTTTGAAGTTTGGCGGGCATTGGAGCAATCCGATTCGCCGTATCGGCTGAAGATTGCCGAGTTTGCCGGGGATTGAGCGGGGCTGTTGGTTTGGCTGTTAGTGTCTATCGTTAGCTGGAATCGTTGCAACCCATTCGGGAAAGACCAGCCGGGTCATCGCTTGCCGACCATCTGCCCCAATTTGACCAAGGCCTGATTGACCCGCTCGTCCCAATCCACCGCGCAATTCAGGCGGATGAAATTGCGGTATTTTTGCGTCGCCGAGAACATCGGGCCGGGCGCGATGCTGATACCTTGCTGCAACGCCCGCCGGCTCAGCGCCGTCGCATCGACAGTTTCCGGCAGTTCCACCCAGATCACGAAGCCGCCCTCCGGCTGGGTAACGCGGGTGCCGGGCGGAAAATAAGCGCCGATGGCCGCCGTCATTCGCTCCACCGCTTGCCGGTATTGGTTGCGCGCCTGGCGCAGATGGCGTTCGTAGCCGCCCTTGGCCAGCATTTCCGCAATCGTCAATTGCGCGTGGGTCGGCGTCGCCAGATTACCGACGTATTTCAGATATTCGGTTTGTTCCAAGTGCGGCCCGGCCACCAGCCAACCCACCCGGAAACCGGGACACAGCGATTTGGAAAACGACGAGCAATACAGCACCCGGCCCTCGCTGTCCCAGCTTTTCGCCATCGACGGCCGTTGCGGGCCGAAACCCAGGTCGCCGTAGATGTCGTCTTCGATCAGCGCGATCCGGTGGCGGTTGACCAACGCCACCAGCGCGCGCTTGCGTTCGTCGCTCATGCAATAGCCCAAGGGATTGCTGTAGTTGGGCACCGCGATACAAGCCTTGATCGGCCATTGCTCGCAGGCCAGTTGCAGCGCGTCCAGCGCGATGCCGTCGCGCGGATGGGTCGGGATTTCGATCGCGCGCAACGACAACGATTCGATGACTTGCAGCAGTCCGTAAAAGGTCGGCGATTCGACCGCGACGATGTCGCCCGGCCGGGTAACCGCTTTTAAAGCCAGCGTCATCGCTTCCTGGCAGCCGTTGGTGATCAGAATGTCGTTGGCATTGACCGGACAACCCTGTTCCGACATGCGGCGGGCGATTTGCCGGCGCAATTCCGGTGCGCCCGGCGGAAACTCGTAATTGGCAATGCGTTGGCTGTAACGGCGGGCCACGTTGGCCGACAGTTGAGCCATTTTTTGCGTCGGCAAAAACGAGGCCGTCGGCACCGCCGCGCCCAATTGCACGATTTTCGGATCGTTGGCGGCCTTGACCAGACGCAACACCCATTCCTGACCCGTCACCAGCGTCGGTTCGCGCGGGGGCGCCGAAATCGCCGGTTCCTGTAGCGGACTGCGCGGCCGCGGTCTGACGTAATAACCCGAGCGCTGTCTGGCTTCGAGATGGCCTTGATCCTCCAAAAGCCGCAATGCGCTGACCGCCGTCGCGGTGCTGACCTGATGTTGCTGGCTGAGCTGACGCACGCTGGGCAGGCGTTCTCCCGGCCGATACAGATTCTGCGAGATGGCGGTGAGCAAATGTTCGGCGAGGTTTTCGTAGCGTAGGGTCATGGCAGCGAGCAATACAGTTTCGGTGTTTGACTATCGATACAATTTATCAGCAGTCAAAATTGTATCGATATAATTTACAGAATTTGCATCTGTATAGATCGCCGCATCATAGTCTAAAGTAGCGTCTCCAATCAAACAGGGCAAGACGATGAAATCCACTTCACTATGTTGGCTGAACGGCCGATTGCTACCCACCGAACAAGCGCTTATTCCGGTCAACGACCACGGCCTTCTCTACGGCGACGGCGTGTTCGAGGGCATACGCTTTTACCGGCGCCGGGCTTTTCGGCTGCAACGGCACTTACAGCGACTGCAGTTGTCTGCGCGGGCGATTGCGCTGGAAATACCACTCTCCAGCGACGAATTAACGGCGGTCATTGAACGGCTAATTGATGCCTTTGCCGACGACGACGGCTATATCCGGCTGATGGTGACACGCGGTGCCGGAGCGCTGGGCTTGAATCCCAAAAGTTGTTCGCAGCCCAATGTCATCGCCATCGCCGACCAATTGACGATGATAGACATCGGTCAACAGGCCGGGGCGCGGCTGATCGTATCGTCGGTGCGCCGCTTGCCGGCCGACGGCCTGGATCCGCGCATCAAAAGCCTGAATTATTTGAACCACATTCTGGCCAAAATCGAAGCCAACCATGCCGGCGCCGACGAAGCGCTACTGCTCAACGCCCAAGGCCGGGTGGCCGAAGGCAGCGCCGACAATGTGTTCATCGTCCGCAACGGCCGCTTGCTAACGCCGCCATGTAGCGAAGGTGCGTTGGAAGGTATCACCCGTGAATTGGTGCTACAGTTGGCGCGGGATAACGGCATCGAAACCAGCGAACAGCCGTTGGGCGTGTACGACCTGTACGCCGCCGACGAATGTTTCTTGACCGGCACCGGTGCAGAACTGATTCCGGTCGCCAGTATCGACTGCCGAGCAGTGCCTTGTTGCCCAGGGCCGGTGTTCCAAGGCTTGCAACAGGCCTTTCGGCGGACCATAGACCAAGAGTGCGGAGGCGAGAGATGAATTTATTGGAAAATTTGCAGTTGCAGGCGCGTTACAGCCAGTGGGTCAACCAGCGTTTGTACGTCGCCTGCGCCAGCTTGACGGACGACGAACGTAAACGAGATCGCGGCGTATTTTTTCATTCCATCCACGGCACCTGGAACCATTTGCTGCTGGGCGACCGCGTCTGGCTGGCCCGCTTGCAATGTCAACCGCTGCCATACCAACGCTTGGATTTGGAACTTTACGCCGATTTCGCCGAACTACGGGCGGCGCAAACCGATTGCGACCAGGCTTTGCTGGATTGGATTCAAGGCTTGCAAACCGACGATTTACAATGGCGCATCGCCTTTCGCAGCTTGTCCACCGGGCAGGACAAGGATTTGAGTGTCGCGACCATGTTGACCACCTTGTTGATCCATAAAACCCACCATCGCGGCCAAATCACCGCGTTGCTGAGCCAATGCGGTTGCGACTACGGCGCCATCGATTTTATCTGCGCGCCGTTTGTCGACTAATCTTGTATTTTTGTAACTATTCAGCGCGAAGCACAAAACCCCTCTCCTGTTGGAGAGGGTAGGGTGAGGAGAAATAGAACAATGCATTTTGCCTCTAAGCCTCCTCACCCCGGCCCTCTCCAGCGGGAGAGGGAGTAAACCGCCAGCATTTTTAACTCTCTTAGGATCATTTCCAATGACTGACTCAGCCGTCCCCATTGCCGCCGTAGCGGATCAAGTGCCGCCGCGGGCAAGAAAATCCCTGTATCCGCAAGCCATTTTGGACTTGCATGGCGACCGGCTGCAAGGCCGGGAAAAACGGGCGCTGGGCGATTTGTTCGGCTTGCAAAACTTCGGCGTCAATCTGACCAAGCTAGAGCCCGGCGCGATTTCCGCGTTGCGCCACGCGCATAGCCAGCAGGACGAGTTTATCTACATCTTGCAAGGTTGTCCTACCCTGTACACCGACGCCGGCCCCACGCCCTTGTCGCCCGGCATGTGCGCCGGCTTTAAAGCCGGCAGCGGCGATGCCCATCGGCTGGTCAACGAATCGGAGAGTGACGTCGTCTATCTGGAAATCGGCGACCGCAGCGCGGGTGACCAAGTCGTCTACCCGGACGACGACTTGCAAGCGGCGTTTGTCGATAACAGCTTTCGGTTTTCCCACAAGGATGGGACGCCGTATTGAGGGCTTTGAACTTTATCGCCGCCAATGCGGACGCGTGTGAACGTAAAACCCGAATCGCGTAGAATGGCGCAACTACGGGACAGTGGTGGTTGGTGATTGAGTAAATCCAACCGAGCCGCTAACAAGATTTGATTTGCATGGACAACAAGTGGCAAATAAGCTGTCCTTTAAAATGTGCGATTTGCCCGAAAGGGCATAAAAGCATGCGAAATCGCACGTTTCGAAGTCAACATTCCTCCGATTACGCTACCGCTAATCGGAGCTACGCAAGCTGGGTTGAATGATAATGAAACCCAGCCGAAAACTGATAAGTTTCATAAAACATTTTGAATACGAAGGAGTTGGGTTATTTCAAAGCATTCGCTGGGTTTCGCGTTGCTTTACCCAGCCTACGGCCCTTTATCTTTTTTAATATGTATAACTGAGTCCTATGGGAACCTATAAAGTAAATATGCAATTTGAAGCTGAAGTTAGATGGATTGCTGAGGCTGTTTGGGGATTAGAATCCGGCTCGTGTCAGCCAAGTCATTATCCAAATGATCCTGTTGTACGTGAACTTGACGGCATCGCAAGGCTAAGGGACGTTACTCATCTCATTATGGTAACAACGAGCACTAAACTTGAGAAGGCGAAGAGTGATACAAAAAAGTTGAATGCCGCAGAAACCATCGAGCGTAAAACAGCATTAGCAGTTTCCAAGTGGCTAATTACATCTAAGCAACTTGATGCTGAACATATCGAACATGCCAGAAAAAGTAATGTAACTGTTTTAACTCTTGAGCAGTTTAAACAACGTTTTTTTGACGGTAGATCGTATCTGTCAAAGCGAGAAGTTGCTTCATTCGGCTCTGCTCGAAATCCATCAGATAACTCAATCACAATAAGCGATGACGCCTATGCTACTTTGCCAATGGTGATTGTCGAATCTGTAATGGTTAATGGAAAAAAAAGAAGTCATATTGAGGAGCGACATACTCCTACTGATATAAAAGAGGTATGTCACCTAATCGAAGAAGGCTACGTTGTAATATTGGTTGCACCATTTGGTGCAGGCAAGAGCTTAACAACTAGAGAGATATTCAGAATTATCGCGTCAAAATATCGAACTTCCGATCATTCATTAGTACCGATTTGCTTAAACCTACGTGAACATTGGGGGCAAGAATACTTCGATGAGATACTTGAGCGTCATGCCAGATCCATTGGTTTTACTCCGAAGGAAGATTTAGTTATTGCTTGGCGAGCGGGTGTCGCTTGTTTGTTGTTGGATGGTTTTGATGAAGTGGCCTCTCAAGCCATTGTAAGGAAGGATGATATTAATTTCATGAAAGAAGGAAGACGAATGGCACTAACAGGGGTTAGGGATTTTTTGACAAAACTACCTACAGGGTTAGGCGCATTAATATGCGGTAGAGATCATTATTTTGACAACATGTCGGAATTAAAACATGCATTGGGAATTACGGGAGATAATTATAAATTAGTTAGATTGGATGAGTTTACAGAAGATGGCGCAAATTTATTTTTAAATAAGAATGGAATTGAACACCCTTTGCCAGACTGGCTGCCACGAAAACCTTTGATTCTTTCATACTTAATCCAAAATAATCTTTTGAATGAAATACTTGATATAGATTCTTCAGAAGGATATGGGTATGCGTGGGACGCATTTATTTCAAAAATTGCTCATCGAGAATCAGATCTGGAGCGATCGGTAATGGATGCTCAAGTTTTAAGGTGCGTAATGGAGCGGCTTGCTTTTTTTGTTAGATCTCTTCCATCTGGAAATGGGCCAATTACTGGGAATGACTTAGCAACTACTTATAACATTGAGACGGAGCAATCTGCTGGTGAAGGTGTATTGGCTCAATTGCAGAGACTGCCAGGGTTAACTCAGCGTGACCAAGAAGCGGGTTCCAGATCATTTGTGGATCAGGATATGTTAGCCGCATTACAAGGTGGAGCCCTTGCACGAGTTATTTGGGGACAATACTCAAATATAGGGCCCGCACCTCTATCAGCAATTTCATCCAAGTCCGTAAGTATGGCGTCATATTTACTAAGGCGAAATGGTGCTACAAGCTCTACTCCTTTTTCAATCGTTGAACGGTTATCTAATGAAGCAAAAACGCCTGCTAATTTGCAACTCATTGCAGATTGCTTTGCTGTTTCTGCAGAAATGGCAAAGGAGGAAGAGCATGTTTTAGATTGTTACGGAGTAGTTATTGAATCAGCTTTATTTCAAAGGCTAGATTTAGAAGATTGTAACTTTCGTAAAGTTACCTTCTTAAACTGCCTGATTGACGAAGTGTCAGTTGGGGCACTAAGCGTTGATTTTGATATTACTTTTCGAAACTGCATCATTAACAGAATTGGAGGCGTTGCAAATGAAATGGGGTTGCCAGAAAAGTTATTTGAGAAGTCGTGTGAGGTGGTTGAATTTGATAATATGGGTACTACCAGTGCTGTCCTCCAATCGGATTTAGAGCCACAGGTAAAAGCGTTATTGACGATACTTAGAAAACTTTATCGTCAATCCGGCGCTGGGCGTAAAATTCTGGCATTCAGTCGAGGGATAACTAAAAATGATGTAGCGGACTATATTCCACCGGTATTAAACCTTATGGAAAAACATGGATTTGTAAGAATCTTTAATCAAATTGTGCATCCAGTCAGAAAGAATACAAATCGTGTTGAGCAAATACTAAATGCACCGTCAGTTAGCAAAGACGAATTGTTGTTAGCAGTCAAATTGCTTTAGCATGTTTGGGCCGTAGGATATGCCGAACAGCGTGAAGCGCATCGTTCGCGATTGGTGCGCTGCGTAAACTCACCGCACCTACATTCGCTTATGGTTGGGTTGTTGCCATCAGATTTTTCTTTTCGTCTGGTCTACTAGGGTTAACGTTTTGCCAATTTCACCGCCTCAGCCTCCAGCAAGACCATCGCCACATGGGCTTTGCCATCCGCGCTTAAAGGCACTTGATCCAGATAACTCGAACAAACCGCTTCGATAAACGATTCTCTAAGGTCTTCCGGAAGCCGTTGTGTGTAAGGCAGCCAGGTGGTTCGAATCCAGCTCGCCAGACCATCCCGTCCGTCATGGGGCATATCCTTGGCGACGAGTTCGAGCCGTTTGACGGTAAAGCCGGTGGATTCCAGCATCACCCGGTATTCATCGACCGCTGGAAAGGTATACGGAAACTCGAAATCGATAAAATACCGCGACCATGGCTCCGAGTCCTTGACCCGGTCAATCGCAACCCGTATGCCGGCGGCATCGCCTTTGCCGCCCATGCGCAGCAGGATTTTGCCGCCGGTTTTCAAGCTGCGGTATAAACCGTCGATCACCGGTTGATGCTGCTTGACCCAGTGCAATACAGCGTTGGAGAAAACCACGTCAAAACACTCGGTAAAGCTCAAATTCCCGGCATCCATGACCCGGAACGACAGGTTGGGATGTTGCTGGTCCGGGTATCGGCCTTGGGCCAGCGCTATCATCGCTGCCGAGTTATCGATGCCGACCACCGTGCCTCGGTCGACGATTTGGGCGATTTCCGCCGTGACTTTGCCGTCGCCGCAGCCCAAGTCCAGTACGGTTTCGTGGCCGCTTAGCTGCAACAGTGCTATCAGTTCTTTAGCCCATTGCTGTTGGGCTTGCGAGTTTTGGGCATATTTCTGGGCGTTCCAGCGGTAAGTATTCAAGGTTGTCTCCTGTTGCTTTTGGTAGGGTTTGCGGCTGCTTTATTAACCAATGTCGTTTAGTTAAGCTAAATCTTCATCCGCTCCCCTCTTTGAAAAAGAGGGGCTGGGGGAGATTTGTTCGAATAAATCCCCCTCGATCCCCCTTTTTCAAAGGGGGAAGACGCTTAACTTAACGGCATTGCTTTATTAACCCAGCCCTTTAATGCCGTTCGCCGTGAGCTCGCCGAAGGGCGCTCCCCATCTGGCTTCGACACGCTCAGACCGAACAGAGCAGCCGTCATAAATAGGGTTGGGTTAATGAATAAGCCGTTTTCAAGCGCGGCGTTGCCAGCCGCTAGCGTCGGCTAAGCGATTGCAGCCGCTGATCAGCGCCTTGATCGATGCGCTGACGATGTTGCCGTCCATGCCGACGCCATAGGCGGTTTGGCCGTTCGCAGCCGTGAGTTCGACAAAGGCGCAGGCCTGGGCATCGCCGCCACTGCCGACCGAGCGTTCCTCGTAACTGTTCACCGTGAACTGGCCGAATGAACGTAAAGCCAGGACGGCCGCGGCTATCGGGCCGTTACCCACGCCGGTTAAAGCGTGCGGTTCTCCGTTCCATTCGATTTCCAGTTGTATGCCTTGGCCTTGCGCATGCTCGAACAATTGATGGCCGAGGTAACGCAACGGCTTTGCCACATCAAGGTAAGTCTGGGCAAATAACTGCCATAACTGTTCCGCGCCGATTTCGCCGCCCTGGCGGTCGGCATGGCCTTGCACCACTTGCGAAAACTCCACCTGCAAACGGCGCGGCAACACGACGCCGTAATGACTTGCCAATAAATGGGCGATACCGCCCTTGCCGGACTGGCTGTTGATGCGGATCACCGCGTCGTAACCACGGCCGACATCAGCCGGATCGAACGGCAGATAGGGCACATTCCAGACGCTATCAGGCTGCCGCGCGGCAAAGCCTTTCTTGATGGCGTCTTGGTGCGATCCGGAAAACGCGGTGAACACCAACTCGCCGGCATAGGGTTGGCGCGGCGGCACTGTCAAACCGGTACACGCCTCGAAGTCGCGCACCACTGCGTTGATGTCGGAAAAATCCAAGCCCGGCGCCACCCCCTGGGTATACAGATTCAACGCCAGGGTCACTAAATCCACGTTACCGGTACGTTCGCCGTTGCCGAACAAGCAACCCTCGACGCGCTCGGCGCCGGCCATCAACGCCAGTTCGGCGGCGGCTACCGCCGTGCCGCGGTCGTTGTGCGGATGTACACTGAGAATGACGCTGTCGCGGCGGGCGATATGGCGATGCATCCATTCGATCTGGTCGGCGTAGACGTTCGGCGTCGCCGTTTCCACCGACGACGGCAAATTCAAGATGATCTTATTGTCCGGCGTCGCGCCCCAGGCGGCGCTGACCGCATCGCACACCTCCACGGCAAAATCCGGTTCGGTGGCGGTGAAGGTTTCCAGGCTGTATTGCAAGCGCCATTGGGTGTCCGGCTGGTCGGCGGTCAATTGTTTGACCAGCCGCACCGCATCGACGGCCATTGCCAATACTTCGTCCCGGCTCATGCCCAATACCAGGTCCCGAAACGCTGGGGAGGTCGCGTTGACGATATGGACGATGGCCGAATGTGCGCCGTATACGGCTTCTACAGTGCGGCACAACAACGGCTCGCGGGCGTGGCTGAGCACTTCGATGGTCACGTCGTCGGGTATCAAGGCCTCGTCTATCAAGCGGCGCACGAAATTGAAATCGGTTTGCGAGGCCGACGGAAACGCCACTTCGATTTCCTTGAAACCAATGCCGCACAAGGTGCGGAACAGGCGCAGTTTGCGTTCGGCGTTCATCGGTTCGAACAAGGCTTGGTTGCCGTCGCGCAAATCGGTGCTCATCCAGATCGGCGGTTTTTCGATAGTGCGATTGGGCCATTGCCGGTCGGCAAGCGCAATCGGCGGGAATGGGCGGTATTTGCGGGAAGGGTCGGTCAACATGGCTAGCTGCTCTCGGTAAATGGGGTGCCGATAAGATAAGCCAAACCGTCCGCTAGGCGATTGCGTTTATGCCATCTAAAATGCCAATCATTGATAGAATATTGCCAATGTATATAGAAATACGTTGTTAAATTGTTTTGCTATGAGAATAAGGGATATTTTATGGAACTGGATAGATACGACATTCAAATCTTGAACATCCTGCAAGCCGACGGCCGTATCAGCAACCAGGAACTGGCCGACCGCATCGGCCTGTCGCCGTCGCCTTGCCTGCGGCGGGTGCGGGCGTTGGAGGAGGGCGGCCTGATCGTCGGCTACCGGGCGCTACTGGACGCCAAAGCCTTGGGTCTGACACTGATGGCCTTGATCCATATTTCGATGGACCAACACACACCAGAACGTTTCAGCGCCTTCGAGGCGGCCATTGCCGGGATTCCGGAAGTGATGGAATGCCTGCTGATCACCGGCCAGGCCGCCGACTACCAGCTCAAGGTGGCGGTCAAGGACTTGGACGCCTACCAGGAATTGCTGCTGAAACGCATCACCGGCATTGCGGGTGTCAGTGGGGTGCATTCCAGTTTCGTGTTGCGGCGGGTGGTGGATAAGACGGCGTTACCGCTTGGGGTATGAGCGATTCCAATCCTGTCCGCTGCCGTTTGGGTGAGCTGCTTTGAAATTACACTCCTTTCACGCGGCTATTCGGTTTGCCGATTTTACGTAATCTTGGCTATCGGTGTCGGTTGCGGCATTAGACTTGCCGGCTTCTTTATCCAGCCAACGGTCATACTGCTCGCGGGTTTCGGAGGTACTCAATACGTCGTATGCTTCCCGCAGCTGTATGGCAATCAATACCGATTCATCCTCTCTGCCAGTGAAATTTTCCGGATGATTTAGTTGCATCAAGGCTTTAAACGCAGCTTGAATTACCGCGGTGGGTGCGTCGCGAGTTACTTTTAATGTGTCGTAATAAGTTTGATTTTTCTGCATGAATTGCCCCTGGTAATAAATATTGATTTAGGCGGCGAATGCGAAACTACAGTTGCGGCACTAAAACGGAAGCTGCGAAGCAATGCCGGTGCCATGCGGGAAATCAATCTTACGAAACAAATTCTTACAGAAATATAACCAAGGGGGGATGGGGGACGGGTTGAGCATCCAGCTGACATTCTTGTCATGGATTGACAGGAGGGCAGTAGAGATGCCGTCTTTGCGTAATGGGTTTTACTTCGGCGAAAAGCGGCGATGTTCTAGGACAGTGATTGGGAGTGCCGGGCAAATACCGGCGCTCCCTGATTGAAAATGATGTTAAAGAAAGAAGAAGACTTGCTTGGCGAAAGCCACCTTGACGATATAAAACAGGCAAAACAATGCAGCGGCAAAGGCTATCCAGCGTTTTTCGCCTTGTTCGCGCATGGTCATCAGGCCCAGTCCGATGAAGACAAACATCAAGATTAATTTGGCCACAATCCAGGCGTAGCTATTGGCCAGCCAGTCGCCCTGAAAAACCAAGCCTATGCCGCTTAACAGTAACAGGCCGGCCAAGATGTGCGGCGACAACTTGATCCATCTTCGTTGTAGCATTTCCGGTTGATATTGGGCCATGGCAACCCGGCCGATAAAGCCGATGGCAGCAAGGGCGACAAATAAAAGATGTATATGTTTAAGCATGATAATAGGCAGATTGGATGGTTGGTGTTGTGAATACTCTACGCCGAATGGCACTATCCATGCAAAACCAATCTTATTCCCGCTGCCATGCGCAATAATCGTGCATCCCTAAATCCGCAAGCCGTGGCGGTGAATGATCTCTGGAGAAGGATTCGTTGCTGTCTGGATGGCGTGCTAAGTGGCTTGAAACACTAACCGGAAGATGTGAAGGCCCGGGCGGGTCATCGGGCAAAAAAATAGCCGCAACCCTGAACGTATCAGGATTGCGGCTAACTTTTCATCAAATTAGATGGTGGTTACTTCTTCGGCTTGCGGGCCTTTAGGGCCGCGGCCCAGTTTGAATTGAACGTGTTGGCCTTCGTCCAGGGTTTTGTAGCCATTACCGGCGGACAGGATGTTTCTGAAATGTACGAAAACATCGGGGCCTTGTTTTTGTTCAATAAAGCCAAAGCCTTTGTCAGCGTTAAACCATTTAACGATACCGGTAGTCATTGCAGTAGACATGAAAAGAGTCCTATATAGAGTGTAATTGAGCCTTTAGTAAAGGCGGATATAGCTGGTAAATGCGGGAATTACGAAATGAAAAACAGGACGAAAAAACTACTGAAGAGACTTCGAATCGGTAAACACTGGTAACACTTAATTTCTAGCTGGGGCCATTCTAGGCTCATTAATGCCATTGTCAATTTTATTATGCGGTTTTGGGGAAATAATTTTCCTTGCCGCGTTAATAACAGCCAAATTGGCAAAAATTTTCGTTTATTGATTTAACAGTATTTTGCGGATGGTGCGAATATTGATGCCTATCGCCACGCTTTCGGCGAGCAAGGCTGTCCAGGCCTGCCAATATATGTCGTTGATTATCCAGGCCATGCTGGATGCCAATAGGGCGATGCGCATGTTGCGATTGTTTAGATAGTACAGGGCCAGGGTGGTGTTGATGACGGCAAAGGCCGGCAGCAGGGAAATGTAACCCTGCCAGGACATGTAAGTTAAAGCGGAAAAAATCGATATAAAGCCGGCAACCGAAGCGTGTTTGAAAAAACTTTCCGGTTGCAGGCCGGACAGCACCGTTCTGAACGCCGTAACAGCCATGTTCAATCCGGCCGTCCAGGCTCCCAGCAACATATACTGCAATGCCCATAACAATGCGCCCATGGCCGACCAGCGGCGAAACTCCTTGCCGCTCGGTAAATAATAAGAGCGCCATTCGAGCAAAATACCAACCGTGCCGACCAGGTAGGCAAGTAGGGCCGGATTTATGGCGCCGGCCAGTCGGCTTATGCTGGAGATAGAAAGGTCCAATCAGTTTTTAAGGCCCAACATAGGGGGAATTGCTGTTAAAAATAACCCACAAGTCTTGTCCGGGATTCATACCCATATCGGCAACGCCTTGAGGATTGCACGGTACTGTCAGGGTTTCCTCGTCCGCCAGTAACACCATCACTTCCGCCTCCAGTTCGTCCTGTTGTATCCGAAGCACTCTGCGGGGAAGGCGATTATCGGCCAGGAAATAGCCTATCAGCATGCCGGCCAAGCGCAAGTCGGCTTTCGGCAAACCCAGAGGGGCGGTGGTACGGTCGGCATGGCCGATTAGCCGGGTTTTTGAGCGGTAAATATCAAGTATTCGGTCAGATTTTCACTGAACAACTGGTGTTGAGCCAAACCGACCAAGTAGTTGGCGGTTTGGGCCGGCGTGCGCAGGCCCAGCCATTGACTGATTTTTTGCAGCGGTTGCAGGCGCTTGGCCACTTTATACATGTAATCGGCAGAGGGCAGGGTTTGGGCGGTAATATCGTGGCAATCAATCTCGGCAAACCCTTGTTGATTCAATAATTGGCTGAATTCATCCCGCGAACACAAGTTGGGAACGGCCCAGCCGTTTAAACAGGTCAGCACCGCTTGCCATTGCCGCGCATTGAACTCGCGCTGCAGTAAAAACCCGTCGCAGACCACGATGCGTCCGCCGGGTTTCAAGACCCGCCACGCTTCGCGCAAAAAATCGGCCTTGTTCAAGGCGTGGCAAGAGCTTTCCAAGGCCCACACAACGTCGAAGGAAGCCTCGGTAAACGGCGTTAGGCAGAAATCCGCCACTTCAAAGCGGGTTGAATCCGCTACACCGTGTCTATCGGCGTGCTGACGGGCGTAATCGGCTTGCCGGGCACTGATGGTAATGCCGGTAACCCGGTTGCCGTGGCGTTTGGCCATCCAGATGCTGCTACCGCCGATTCCGCAGCCGGCGTCCAGGACGTTATCTTCGGGCCTGATGCCGGCTTTGTCGTATAAAATCTGGTTCTTGTTCAATAAAGCCTGATGTTGCCGGTATGGGCCGGCTTGGTCCCAGTACCCGTAATGCAAGGCCAGATTATCGCTATTGCACCAGGCAAACAGGTAGTCGCGGTAACATTCGTCGTAATGGCGGGTGGCGTCGGCCCTGATCGCCTGATCGGGTTTGCCGTCTTGGGTGGCTTGGGTAAAATCGCGGTAATCCCGGTTCGGTTCTATGGTGTAAATCATGGTTTGCTGGAGTTGAGGCGGCAAGCGGTTGGCTGTGTCGCGAAATGGATCGGTCAGGCTGGGTGATTATAAGTCAGTTCCAGTGCCTCCTTTTGATCGCCGCGCGGATCGGTAAACAAGGGGTGTTGAATTTTAAGCAACTTGGCGATGTGTCGAATGGGCTGTTGCTTGAGATGGTCGGGATCGAGGCCGTAGCGGATTTTAAAAAGACTGCGCTGCCTGCCGGGCGGAAAAGCCGCCAATATTTCCGCTAGGCGCCGGTCTATCAACTGTCGAGCCAATAGCCAGTGCGGATTCGTGGCTTCTTCGGCCGGCGTGGGGCCGGATACGGTGACATTCGCGGCGGCGGCCGGGGAATGCATGCTTTTTTGACGCATGGCTTGCAGGCGGCTGCTTTTGCCGCTGGCCAAAAGCGTCATATTGGTATGTTCGGGTTTATAGTCAGTCATGTTGGGCGGGTTTGGGTTCCGCGTGAGCGGCTTCGTGGATTAAATTGCGCACCACCACCGAGGCGCAGACCCCGCCGAATGCGGCCGGCAAATAGGAAATGGTGCCGTAGGCTGATTTTTTGTAATTGCTGCCGTCGGTATACATCAAGGAATCCTTGTTGACGACTTCCGGCGAAAACACTACCTTGACGCCTCGGCTGATGCCGTGCTTGCGCAGCCGGATACGAATGAATTGGGCAAACGGGCAGTTATAAGTCTTGGAGATATCCACTACTTTCAGATGGGTCGGATCCAGTTTGCCGCCGGCGCCCATGGAGCTGATGATTTTTAGTTTGCGGGCCTTGGCGGCGCGGATCAAATGAATTTTCGGCGTCAGGCTGTCGATGGCGTCGATGACGTAATCGTAATTCGTTTGAAGCAGTTCGGCGGCGCTGTCCGGGGTGATGAATTCGTGCTTTACGCTCAATCGCAAATCCGGATTGATGGCCAACAAGCGTTCGCCCATCACGTCGGCCTTGGATTGGCCTATCGTGGTCGCCAGGGCCGGCAACTGGCGGTTGCGGTTGCTGTTTTCCACCACGTCGCCGTCGACGATGGTCATCTGGCCGATACCGGCCCGGCAAATGAATTCGGCCGCGAACGAACCCACTCCGCCCATGCCGACCACCAGCACGTGGGATTTTTGCAGGCGTTCGAGTTTGCTGTCGCCAATCAGTAGTTCGGTGCGGGAAAGCCAGCTTAAATCAGTCATCGAGAAACACGCTTAAAAAGTTACGATGGATTTGTCGGCACAAATCCGCGGGGTCAAGGCTGCGTATTGTAGCCGCGGCGGCATGGATTGTCTCAATAGACGCGTCTGCCGCGTCGGTTTCCAAAAAAAGCCGCTCGATGGGTACGCTGACTAAGGTTTGCTGTACCCGTGCGTCGCTTTGCAGCAAGGCTTTGCCGAACGACAAGTAACAGCCGTGTTCTATCAGTTGCGCGGCCAACGCGGGTTTGCCGCTGAAGCCATGCAGGATCCAGGCTTGGCTGGGCGAAATGCTTTTTTTTAGCTGCAATAGTTCGGCATGAGCCCTTACGCAGTGGATGATGACCGGCTTGCCGATGCGCTCGGCCAGTTCGAGCTGGCGGCTGAATAGTTGGATTTGCCTAACCATGGGCGTCGCTATGCACTTATCCAGGCCGCATTCGCCGAACGCCAGCAGTTGGGGATGGTGTTGAAGGGCATCCAGGGTTTTGCAAGCGGTTTCCATGTCCTGGCGGTCTATAAACCAGGGGTGTATGCCCAGGCTGAAATAACAGTCGTCGGGAATGCACTCTATTGGATTTTGATTGCGGGAGTGAAGCAGTTCGTGCGTATCCAGGCTCAAGATTTGCAGACCGCCGCCGGCGCGATACCGATGGCAATGAATATCGATCGGTGTTCCGGCCGGGAGTGGAAAATGGTTCTGCGAGGGCATGGTGGCGTCATTATGCCCCCGCGAATCTCGGGACGCGAGCGCGTAGCCTTACAACTGTGTGTTCAGGTGCCGAGCACCAGCAGCACATTGTTACTGACTACCCAGCTGTAAAAGGCGTCGGCGCTGAATAAAGTAGCCGTGCCCCAGCAACTGCCGATATTGCGCCGGGCGAAATAAACCACGGCGATGAATTCCATGCACAACAGTTTGAGGGCGAAAATCGACAAGCCCAAGCCCATGGTGCTGGCGAAAAACAGCAGCACCGGGTTGGCTTCCGCCGCGTAGTTAAACTTGAGACCGAAATAAGTGATGATGCCGTCGGCGGCGTGCAGCAAGGCAAACAACAGAATTAGGGAGGTGTTGAGCAAATATCTGAGCTGCCTGGGTTCCATGCCAAGGATGACGGTTTTGGAGCCGCGGCTACAAAAGCACAGACATCGAAGGGGCGATACAAAACCTTGCGCGGCGTTGGCCAAGACCAGACCGGCGGTTTTGAACGGGCGGAATATTTCAGCTTTCATGACACTGCTCCCGAAGTTATCGATGTCGACTCCAACTTAAACCAAAAAGCCGCTTTTTCCTAATTTTCGGTTTGATTAAAAGCCGGCTTCTGGTGAAATATTGACGACGGTCAAACTTTTTTTGCCGTTATCTGTTACCGCGCCGGGGTTGTCGGTAAACCGTGACAAGCCTTGGCGGTTCGTATCGATGCTTTATGAGTCGTTCAAAACAATTGCAAAGCCTATTGGGTTTTTACGCGAGGGGATGAAGGCCAAGTTCCGCGGCTTCAATGGACTGCGCTAAAAATGCGGCCTTGAATTTTGCGGCAGCGCGGTATAATGCGAGTTTATTTTCTTTAAACCGAAAACCAATGGCGCAATACATATTTTCGATGAACCGGGTCGGCAAGATCGTGCCGCCCAAGAAATACATTCTTAAAGACATTTCCCTATCGTTTTTCCCCGGCGCCAAAATAGGCGTGTTGGGTTTGAACGGCTCGGGTAAATCCACGCTGCTGCGTATCATGGCCGGGGTCGATAAGGAAATTGAAGGCGAGGCAATTCCGTTAAAAGGCATCAACATCGGTTATTTGCCGCAGGAGCCGCAACTCGATCCTAATAAAACCGTGCGAGGCAATATAGAAGAGGCCGTGCAGCCCATAAAGGACGCGCTGGCGCAACTCGACGCGGTATATGCCGCTTATGCCGATCCGGACGCGGATTTCGACAAACTGGCCGCCGAACAGGCCAAGCTGGAAGATATTATCAATGCCTGTGACGGACACAATCTGGATCGCACACTGGAAATTGCCGCCGATGCCTTGCGTTTGCCGGATTGGGATGCCGACGTCACCAAACTGTCCGGCGGCGAGAAGCGGCGGGTGGCTTTATGCCGCTTGTTGCTGTCCAAACCCGATATGTTGCTGCTGGACGAGCCGACCAACCATCTGGACGCCGAATCGGTGGCCTGGCTGGAGCGCTTCCTGCACGATTACACCGGCACCGTGGTTGCCGTGACGCACGACAGGTATTTCCTCGACAACGTGGCCGGCTGGATTCTGGAGCTGGATCGCGGCATGGGCATTCCGTGGGAAGGTAATTATTCTTCCTGGTTGGAGCAAAAGGAAAAACGCCTGGAGTTGGAGGAGAAGCAGGAGTCTTCCCGCCAAAAAGCCATGAAGGCCGAATTGGAGTGGGTGCGTTCCAATCCCAAGGGCCGGCACGCCAAAAGCAAGGCCCGTCTGGCCCGCTTCGAAGAGCTGTCGTCGGTTGAAGTACAAAAACGCAACGAGACTCAGGAAATATATATTCCGCCCGGACCGCGGCTCGGCGATGTGGCTATCGAAGCCGATACTATCAGCAAGGGTTTCGGCGAGCGTTTGTTGATCAACAATCTCAGCTTCAAACTGCCGCCTGGCGGTATCGTTGGCATTATCGGCCCGAACGGGGCCGGTAAAACCACCTTGTTCCGCATGATGGCGGGATTTGAGAAACCGGATTCGGGGCAGATCACCATCGGTCAGACCGTGCAACTGGCTTATGTCGACCAGCTGCGCGACGACATGGATAACAACAAAACCGTTTGGGAGGAAGTCTCGGATGGTTTGGATGTGATCACGGTGGGTAAATACGAAACCCCGTCACGGGCCTATCTGGGCCGCTTCAATTTTAAGGGCGCCGATCAGCAAAAGCGCATCGGCGAATTGTCCGGCGGCGAGCGCAATCGGGTGCATCTGGCCAAATTGTTGAAAAGCGGCGGCAACGTATTGTTGCTGGACGAACCGACCAACGACCTGGACGTCGAAACCTTGCGGGCACTGGAAGAAGCCTTGTTGGCCTTCCCCGGCTGCGCGGTGGTGATCTCGCATGACCGCTGGTTTCTGGACAGGATTGCCACGCATATTCTGGCTTTTGAAGGCGACAGTGAAGTGGTCTGGTTCGAGGGCAATTATGCCGATTACGAAGAAGACAGGCATCGCCGCTTGGGAACCGATGCCGATAATCCGCGTCGTATCAAGTACAAAAAAATCGGCTGAACGGGTCGCGGCTTTATCTCCGTGGTCCGTGCTTCGTGATTGCGGCGCGGGCCTCCGGGGTTCGAGAGGATGCCAAGGGTGGCATTTAGGCGGCATTAAGCAAAATTGCCTTAAAAACCCGCCCGCGCTTGAATTATTTTGCCGCGCCCCAACTCAGATTTACAGTGCGGGGATTGGCCCCGGTGATAGTGTGTTGAAATCAACAGGTTTAGCAGGTAATGTATAGCCGCAGCCTGAACAATAATAAGGAGAAAGAGGATGTCGAAAGCACAAAATTTGCAGGATAGTTTTTTGAATGCCCTGAGAAAAGAGCATACGCCTGTGTCGATTTTTTTGGTCAACGGTATCAAGCTGCAAGGCCGGGTCGATTCGTTCGATCAATATGTGGTGATGCTGAAAAATACCGTCAATCAGATGGTTTATAAGCACGCCATTTCCACTATCGTTCCCAGCAAGAATGTCAACATGCATCGCGATGCCGATGCCGCTGATGAAACTTAAGAGGTTTTTGTTTGTTTGAACGTCCCGATGCGGGTGAACGGGCGGTTCTCGTCCACCTGAATTTGCAAGTCGGGCAGGAAGACCTCGACGAGCTGAAAGAACTGACCAAATCTGCGGGCGCGCAGCCCATTCATGTCGTGACCGGCAGCCGGCACAAGCCCGACCCGAAATATTTTGTCGGCAAGGGCAAGCTGGATGAAATCAAAACCGTTGTCGTTGAACAGCAAGCGGACATTGTTATCGTCAACCATCCGCTGTCTCCCAGCCAGGAGCGCAATCTGGAAAAAGCCCTGGAAGTGCGGGTGGTGGATAGAAACGGTCTGATTTTGGATATTTTTGCCCAGCGCGCCCAAAGCTTCGAAGGTAAGTTGCAGGTCGAATTGGCGCAACTTAAGCACCTGTCTACCCGCTTGATTCGCGGCTGGACCCACTTGGAGCGGCAAAAGGGCGGTATCGGTTTGCGCGGACCCGGCGAAACCCAATTGGAAACCGACAGACGTCTGCTGGCGGTGCGGATCAAGCAAATTCAGCAGCGGTTGGAAAAAGTGCAAAAGCAGCGGCACCAGGGACGCGGCAAGCGTAAAAAAGCCGAAGTTCCAACCGTGTCGTTGGTGGGTTATACCAATGCCGGCAAGTCAACCTTATTCAACAGCCTGACCGGCGCCGACATTTACGCGGCGGATCAACTGTTTGCCACGCTGGATCCGACCTTGCGAAACCTGCCTCTGGGCCAGGGCGGGGAAGTGGTGTTGGCGGATACGGTGGGTTTTATCCGGCATTTGCCGCATGAACTGATCGCCGCGTTTCGCTCCACTTTACAGGAAGCCAGTGAAGCCGACCTGTTATTGCATGTGATCGATGCTCACGCGGAAGACCGGGACGACACCATTTTTCAGGTCAATCAGGTGCTGGACGATATAGAGGCCGGTAAAATTCCGCAATTGCGCGTATTCAATAAAATCGATTTGCTGGATGGCGTGCTGCCGCATATCGATTACGACGACCGGGGCATGCCGGTGAATGTCTGGATTTCCGCTCAAACCGGCGCGGGCCTCGATTTGCTGCAACAGGCCTTGTGCATGTTTTTTGCCGGCGGCAAAATCATCAGAAAATGTTTTCTGCCCGCCAGTCAGGCCGGGATCAAAGCCAAATGGTTCGGCATGGTGCGATTCATCGATGAAACCGTCAACGACCAGGGCGATTGCGAATTGACCATTGAAATCGATAAAAAAAATCTTGGTCTGCTCAAGGATATCAGAGTCGAGGAAGTGCTGTAGCCGTGCCGGCTGGCGAGGTCAAGGCCCAGTTAGTTCCCCGGTATTTTTGAAATTGCTATAGAATATCGACCTTTGCGTTGCTGAAAAATCAAGGTAGTTTTCAGTCGTTCGACAAAAATTAAAGTTTACAATCCAATTGGAGTGTTTGGTATGTCTTGGAATGAACCCGGTGGTGATAAAAATGACCCCTGGAGTGGTCGTAACAATCAAAACAGTCCACCCGATCTGGACGAAGTGATTCGCTCTTTGCAGGACAAACTGGGCGGCATTTTCGGTGGCCGTTCCGGTGGCGGCGGTTCCGACGGCTCCGCGATGAAGGGTTTGGCCTATATCGGCGCCGGTGTGGTCGTATTATGGGGTCTTAGCGGGCTATACACCGTTGACGAAGGCACGCGCGGGGTTGTGACTCGCTTCGGCGCTTTTGTCGAAACCACCAATCCCGGCCTGAATTGGCATATTCCCGCTCCCATCGAACAGGTGCAAGTGATCAACGTCGAGCAACAACGCTTCATAGAGGTGGGGTATCGCTCCGGTAGCGGCCAAGCCATGGGTTCCGTGCCCAAGGAAGCCATGATGCTGACCAAGGACGAAAATATCGTCGATGTGCGGCTGGCCGTGCAGTATCAGGTCAAGGACGCCAAGGATTACGCCTTCAATGTACTGGATCCCAACTCCACTCTTAAGCAGGTTACCGAAAGTGTCCAGCGCGGCGTGATCGGTGCCAGCAACATGGACTTCGTGTTGACCGAAGGTCGTAGCGAAATCGTGCAGGCGATCAAATCAGAAATTCAAGCCGTCATGGATGCATACAAGGCCGGTATTTTGGTCACCAGTGTCAATCTGCAGGATGCTCAGCCTCCGGAGCAGGTGCAGGGGGCGTTCGAAGACGCCATCCGCGCGCGCGAAGACAAACAACGCCTGATCAACGAAGCCGAGGCCTACGCCAACGATGTGGTGCCGAAAGCCAGGGGTGCCGCATCGCGTATCGTGCAGGAGTCGGAAGGTTACAAGGTCAAGGTCATCGCCGAGGCAACGGGTGATGTCAGCCGCTTCTCGCAATTGATGGTCGAATATAAAAAAGCCCCGGCCGTCACCAAACAGCGCATGTACATCGAATCCATGGAATCCGTGTTGGGACGTTCCAACAATGTGTTGGTGGACGTCAAGGGCGGTAACAACATCATGTACCTGCCATTGGACAAAATGACCAACCGATCGGTCGAGGAAGCGGTTGCCGCTCCCGTCAGTCACGAATCGGCGCCGGTGGTATCGTCTCCGGTCAGAGAGATAAAAAGCGACGTGCGTGCTTCGGCCCGCGAGCGCGATGTGAGAGGACGCTAAGATGGGGAATAAAATTGTCGTTGCGGTAGGCGCGCTGATCGTAGTGCTGTCAATGTCGATATTTACGGTGACCGAAACCGAGCGGGCCATCAAGTTTCAGTTGGGCGAAATTGTCGCCGTGGATTTCAAGCCCGGAATTCATTTCAAAATTCCCTTAATCAACAATGTGAAGAAGTTCGATGCCCGCATCCTGACCATGGATGCGACGCCCGAGCGATTCCTGACCGCGGAAAAGAAGAATGTCATCGTCGATTCGTTCGTTAAATGGCGCATAGCCGATGTCAAGACCTTTTACACCTCCGTGGGCGGCGATGTCGGTCAAGCCAATATCCGGCTGGATCAAATCATCAAGGATTCTTTCAGAAGCGAATTCAGCAAGCGCGAAATCAAGCAGCTGGTGTCTACCGACCGTAGCGCCATTCGGGAAACCCTGATTACCAACGTATCGCCGCATGCCCTGAAATTGGGTATCAACATCGTCGATGTACAGGTCAAGCGTATCGACCTGCCCAATGAAGTCAGCAGTTCCGTTTATCAACGCATGGAGGCCGAGCGGGCCAGGGTTGCGCGCGAATTCCGTTCGCAAGGTTCGGAAGCGGCCGAACGCATCCGGGCGGATGCCGACAAGCAGCGCGAAATCATTCTGGCGAATGCTTATCGGGATTCCGAGGTCTTGCGCGGTGAGGGCGATGCCCAGGCCGCCGATATTTTTGCCAAGGCTTACGGCGAAGACCAGGATTTCTATGCCTTTTACCGCAGCATGATTGCCTACAGACAGAGTCTGGGCAAATCCGGCAACATCATGGTATTGGAACCCGATTCGGATTTCTTCAAATTCTTCAAGCACCAAAAATAAGATTCATCATTGTGTAATGCGGCAGAAAACGCTCCGCTTAGTGGGGCGTTTTCTGCGATTGGGACTAAGAAAATGCAAAAAAAAGACTCCTGGTTGTTGCCGGAAGGTATCACGGAAATATTGCCGGAGCAGGCGGCGCGCCTGGAAGGCCTGAGACGCAACTTGCTGGATACGTTCGATTGCTGGGGCTACCAACTGGTCATACCGCCTTTCGTGGATTATCTGGATTCGCTGCTGACCGGCTCGGGGCACGATCTGGATTTGCAAACCTTCAAATTGACCGATCAGTTGAGCGGCGAGATGCTGGGTGTGCGGGCGGACATGACGCCGCAAGTGGCGCGCATGGATGCGCACAACCTCAAGCACGAATGGCCGACCCGGCTTTGCTATGCCGGTACCACACTGCATACCGTGGGCGATCCGCTGGAAAAAACCCGCAGCCCGATGCAGATCGGTGCCGAACTCTATGGTCATGCCGGGATAGAAAGCGATTATGAAGTGATAAGGCTGATGCTGGAGATGCTGGCCATCAGCGGGGTGCAAAACGTGCATCTGGACATGGGGCATGTGGGCATCTACCGCGCCTTGGTCGAGCAAGCCGGCCTGAACCAGCGGCAAGAAGCCGAGTTGTTCGATATCCTGCAACGCAAGGCCAGGACCGAGCTTGCCGAATGGGTGGATCAATTTGCCATGCCGGAACAGTTCAAGGCGATTTTCAATGCCTTGCCTAAATTGAACGGCGGGGTGGAAGTCCTAGCTACGGCGGCCGGTATTTTGGCTGTCGGCAACCCAGTGATTAGCGCCGCGCTGAGCGATTTGCAAAGCATCGCCGGCAAATTGCAACGGGATTACCCGGCCCTGACCGTCAGTTTCGATCTGGCCGAATTGCGCGGTTATCATTACCACACCGGCATGGTGTTTGCGGCTTTCGTGCCCACCGTGGGCAGGGAGATTGCCCGCGGCGGCCGTTACGACAATATCGGCGCGGTGTTCGGCCGCGCCCGTCCGGCTACCGGGTTCAGCGCGGATTTGAAAGTATTGGCGTCCTTATTCGATGGCGCTGTCGATACGGCTCGACAAACCGTGTTCGCGCCAGCCTTGGACGACAGCGATTTGTCGCAAGTCATTCGGGATTTGCGCGCGACCGGCAGCCGGGTGGTACAACAACTGCCCGGTCAGCAGGGGACGGCGGCGGAGATGGGTTGTTCCGCCGTGCTGGAAAAAAACGATAGGCAATGGGTGATCAAGCCCTTGGCCGATCATTCCGCCGGGCCGCGCGGGTAAAAAGAATTTATTTTAGATTGGAAAAGCTATGGGAAAAAATGTAGTTGTCATCGGCACGCAATGGGGTGACGAAGGTAAGGGCAAACTGGTCGATTTATTGACCGAACAAGCCGCCGCCGTGGTGCGGTTTCAGGGCGGCCATAACGCCGGCCATACCTTGGTCATCAACGGCGAAAAAACCGTATTGCATCTGATTCCGTCGGGCGTATTACGCGAAGGCGTGCAATGCATGATAGGTAACGGCGTGGTGTTGTGTCCGGAAGCCTTGCTGAAGGAAATCGCCATTCTGGAAAATTCCGGCGTGCCGGTCAGGAACCGGCTGAAAATCAGCGAAGCCTGCGCTCTGATATTGCCGGTACACGTGGCTATCGATCAGGCGCGGGAGAAGGCCCGCGGCGATAAAGCCATCGGTACCACCGGTCGCGGCATCGGCCCCGCTTATGAAGACAAAGTGGCCAGACGCGGCTTGCGGGCCGGCGATTTGTTGAATAGCGAGGAATTCGCCAAGCGTTTGAAGGAATTGGTCGAATATCACAACTTCATGCTGGTGAATTATTACCATGCCCAGCCGGTGGATTACGAGACAATTTTGCGGAAAACCCTGGAGCTGGGCGAATCGATCAAGCCCATGTTGACCGATGTGGGCGAAGAGTTGTCGGCTTTCCAGCAGCAAGGAAGCAACATCCTGTTCGAGGGCGCGCAAGGCGCGTTGCTGGATATCGATCACGGTACCTATCCCTATGTCACCTCGTCAAATACCACGGCGGGTGGCGCGGCCACCGGCGCCGGGGTAGGGCCCTTGGCCATCGATTACGTGTTGGGCATCACCAAGGCTTATTCCACCCGGGTCGGCAACGGGCCTTTTCCGACCGAATTGTTCGACAGTTACGGCGAACATTTGGGCGTTAAGGGTCACGAGTTCGGCGCCACCACCGGACGTAAACGCCGCTGCGGCTGGTTCGATGCGGTATCCATGCGCAAGTCGGCCTTGTTGAACAGTTTGAGCGGCATCTGTCTGACCAAGCTGGATGTGCTCGACGGCTTGGATAAAATCGGCATCTGCACGGCATATAAAATCGATGGCAAAATCACCGAAACCGCCCCCTTGGGCGCGGATCGATACGAGGCCTGCGAAGCGGTGATAGAAGAACTGCCGGGTTGGTCGGGCACCACGGCCGGCATTACCGAATTCGACCGTTTGCCGGACAATGCCCGAGCTTATATCGCCCGCATCGAGGAACTGGTCGGCGTCAAGGTCAGCATTTTGTCCACCGGTCCCGACCGTAACGAAACCATCGTGCTGGAAAGCCCGTTTGCTTGAGATTGCGGGTTGGCGGAGGCGCAAGCCACGGCGCCTCCATCCCGCCGTTCAAATTGACAACCACCAATAACAACAGTACCTTAGCCGGCTTTCTTGTAAGTCGTCTTCAATCCCGAGTCCCAAGAGTCATTAATGGAAGAATTTCACCGTATCAGCCGCCTCCCGCCTTATGTATTCAACATCGTCAATGAGCTGAAAGCCAAGGCGCGAGCCGAGGGTGAGGACGTGATCGATTTCGGCATGGGCAATCCCGATCAGCCGACTCCCAAGCATATTCTCGACAAGATGCTGGAAGTGGCGCAACGCGACGACACTCACCGCTATTCGGTTTCCAAGGGCATACCTCGCTTGCGCAAGGCGATTTGCAGTTGGTATAAAAACCGTTTCGACGTCGATCTGGATTTTAACAGCGAAGCCATCGTCACCATCGGCTCTAAGGAAGGCCTGTCGCATCTGGCGCTGGCGACCTTGGGTCCGGGTGACGTGGTATTGGTGCCTAACCCGGCCTATCCGATTCATCCCTACGGCGTGGTGATTGCCGGCGCGGATATTCGCCATGTGCCCTTGACGCCCGGCACCGACTTTTTTGAAGAATTGCAGAAAGGCATCGCCGAATGTTGGCCCAAGCCGAAGATGCTGATTCTGAACTTTCCCGGTAATCCAACCTGCCAATGCGTGGAGCTGGATTTCTTCGAGAAAGTAGTGGCGATCTGCAAGGAACACAATATCTGGATCGTCCACGATATTGCCTACGCCGACATCGTGTTCGACGGCTACGTGGCACCGTCCATCCTGCAGGTGGAAGGCGCCAAGGACATCGCTGTCGAATTTTTCTCCTTGTCCAAAAGTTATAACATGCCGGGTTGGCGAGTGGGATTCATGTGCGGCAATCCGACCTTGGTGGCCGCCTTGACCCGCATCAAATCCTACATGGATTACGGTACCTTTACGCCGATACAGGTGGCGGCGATTACCGCGCTGGAAGGCCCGCAGGATTGCGTCAAGGAAATTTGCGACATGTACAAGGCCAGACGTGACGTGCTGTGCGACGGCCTGAACGCCATGGGCTGGCATGTGGAAAAACCCAGGGCCACCATGTTTGTCTGGGCCAAGATTCCGGCGGCCTATCGGGAAATGGGCTCCATCGAATTCGCCAAAAAGTTGATTATCGACGCCAAGGTGGCGGTGTCGCCGGGTATCGGTTTCGGCCAGCACGGCGACGATCATATCCGCTTCAGCCTGATCGAAAACGAGCACAGAACCCGGCAGGCCTTGCGCAGTATCCGTAATATGCTGAAGAAAGACAACGTTGTATAATTGCGCGCATTTTTGTTTTAGCGCTAGGAGTCGGGTTTGAAGCCGGTAAAAGTTGGGGTTTTAGGATTGGGAACCGTCGGCGGCGGCACCGTCAACGTACTGAAAAGGAATGCCGAGGAAATCGCCCGCCGGGCCGGGCGGGAAATCCTGGTCAGCCGGGCCTCCGCGCGGCATCTGACTCAACCGCGCATTTGCGACACCCAAGGCATGGCATTGACGGCCGATCCGTTTGAAATCGTCAACGATCCCGAGATCGACGTGGTGGTGGAACTGATCGGCGGTTATGACTTGGCCAAACAGCTGGTGATGACCGCGATTGCCAACGGCAAGCACGTAGTGACCGCCAACAAGGCCTTGATTGCCCTGCACGGCAACGAGATTTTCGCCGAAGCCAGCCGCAAGGGCGTCATGGTGATGTTCGAGGCGGCGGTGGCCGGCGGCATCCCCATCATCAAAGCCATTCGCGAAGGTTTGAGCGGCAACCGCATCAAATGGCTGGCCGGCATCATCAACGGTACAGGCAATTTCATTCTCACCGAGATGCGCGACAAGGGTCGCGATTTCGATGAGGTATTAAAAGAGGCGCAAGCCCTTGGTTATGCCGAAGCCGACCCCACGTTCGACGTGGAAGGCATAGACGCCGGCCACAAACTGACCATACTGGCCTCGATTGCCTTCGGCATTCCGCTGCAGTTCGACAAGGTCTTCACCGAGGGCATCACCAACATTACCCGCCTGGATGTCGAATACGCCGAAGCGCTGGGCTATCGGATCAAAAACCTGGGTATCGCCCGCAAGACCGACACCGGTATCGAACTGCGCGTGCATCCGACCCTGATCCCTAAGCGCCGCTTGATCGCCAATGTCGACGGCGTCATGAATGCGGTGCTGGTATGCGGCGATGCGGTGGGGCCGACGCTTTATTACGGCGCCGGCGCCGGCGCCGAGCCCACTGCTTCCGCCGTGGTGGCCGATCTGGTGGATGTGGTGCGGGCCATGACCAGCGACCCGGAAAACCGCGTGCCGCATCTGGCTTTTCAGGCCAATGCACTGGTCGATACGCCGGTATTGCCCGCCGACGATATCCACACTGCTTATTACCTGCGCCTGACCGCCGAAGACAAGCCCGGCGTGCTGGCCGATGTGACTCGCATTCTGGCCGCGCATCAAATCAGCATTGAAGCGCTGATTCAGAAAGAGCCGCCGGCCGGCGAATCATCGGTGCCCATCATCATGCTGACGCAGCAGACCCTGGAAAAAGAAATGAACGCGGCGATGGCCGAAATCGAGGCCTTGGCAACCGTCACCGGCAAGGTCGCCCGCATTCGCCTGGAAACTTTAGGATAATAAATGGCAACACAACAACGTTACACCGGACTCATCGAACGCTACCGCAACCGTCTGCCGGTATCCGCCGACACCCGCTTGATCAGCCTATGCGAAGGCAATACTCCGCTGATCCGACTGGAGAACATTCCGCGCCTGATCGGTAAGGATGTGGAGATTTTCGTCAAATTCGAGGGCCTGAACCCAACCGGATCCTTCAAGGACCGCGGCATGACCATGGCGGTCACCAAGGCGGTGGAAGAGGGCAGTCGAGCCATAATCTGCGCCTCGACCGGTAACACCTCGGCCTCGGCCGCCGCCTATGCGGTGCGCGCCGGCATCAAGGCCTTCGTGTTGATCCCGGAAGGCAAGATCGCCTTGGGAAAATTGGCGCAAACCCTGATGTACGGCGCGCAAATCATTCAGATCAACGGCAATTTCGATGCCGGCATGAATATCGTCAAGCAAATTGCCGACCATGCGCCGGTTGCCATCGTCAATTCCATCAATCCGTTCCGCCTGCAAGGGCAGAAAACCGCCGCCTTCGAAATCATAGACGAGCTGGGCGGGGCGCCGGATTATCACTGTTTGCCGGTCGGCAACGCCGGCAACATTTCCGCCTACTGGATGGGCTACACCGAATACGCGCAAGACCAGCCGGGGTTGCCGGCCGTGGCCGCCACGCGCCCCGTCATGTGCGGTTATCAGGCCGCCGGCGCGGCGCCGTTCGTGGCCGGTAAAATGATCGATCATCCGGAGACCGTGGCCACCGCCATTCGCATCGGCCATCCGCAATCCTGGGATCTGGCCTGGAAGGCGCAACGGGAGTCCGGCGGCTGGTTCGATTCGCAAACCGACCAGCAAATTCTGGCGGCGCAAAAAATGCTGTCGCAATACGAAGGCGTATTCTGCGAACCGGCTTCGGCGACTTCTCTGGCCGGCGCCCTGCAGGATATAGGCAGCGGCAAGATTCCCGAGGGCAGCCGCATCGTCTGCACCCTGACCGGCAACGGCATCAAGGACCCGGACATCGCCATCAGCCAATGCCGGGACGCCCATCCGGTGACCATAGAAGCCACCTTGGATGCGGTCAAAAAAGCCATTCTGGATAATATGTAATTAACGGAATGACGATTTCAAAGCCGGCGGTTGCCGGCTTTTTTATAGCCCGATATGTATCTGCAAGGCGTTAAAAAAGTTATAGCGCAACGGCCGCAATTGTCTGGAGCAGTCCAGCTGGGCGATTTGGATCCGGTTTTGCAGCGTATTTTCGCCAGCCGGGGCATACGGCAAGCGGACGAACTCGAGCGCTCTCTGGCCAAATTGCCTTCGCCCTGGCTATTGAGCGGCATGCAGGGCATGGTGGAACACTTGATCGGCGCGCTGCAACAGCAAAAAGCCTTGACGGTGGTGGCCGATTTCGACGCCGACGGCGCCACTAGTTGCGCGCTGGCCATCAAGGGGCTGGCCTTGCTGGGGATGCGGAATCTGAATTTCGTGGTGCCCAACCGCTTCGAATACGGTTACGGTCTGACGCCGGAAATCGTCGAACTGGTCAAGCAGCAGCGTCCCGATATCATCCTGACCGTGGATAACGGCATTTCCAGCATCGAAGGCGTCAAGGCCGCCAAGGCCGCCGGCATGGCGGTGCTGATTACCGATCATCATTTGCCCGGCCATGAATTGCCCGCCGCCGATGCCATCGTCAATCCCAATTTGCCGGAAGACAAATTTCCCAGCGGCAATATCGCCGGGGTGGGGGTGATGTTTTATGTGTTGATGGCCTTAAGGATACGGTTGCGGGAGCTGCATTGGTTCGAAAAGAACGGATTGGCGGAACCCAATCTGGCGCAATTGCTCGATTACGTGGCGCTGGGTACGGTGGCCGATGTGGTGGCGTTGGATCACGTCAACCGGGTTTTGGTGCATCAGGGCTTGTTGCGTATACGCTCGGGACAATGCCAATGCGGCATCAAAGCCCTGGCGGAAATTTCCGGCCGCCAGCTAGCCAATATCCACGCCGCCGATTTGGGCTTTGCCATTGCGCCGCGCTTGAATGCCGCCGGACGCATGGACGATATGTCCCTGGGTATCCAATGCCTGCTGACTACGGACGCCGATTTGGCGAAAGAGATTGCCGCGCAACTCGACGCCCTGAATCAGGACAGAAAGGAGGTCGAGGGCCAAATGAAAAACGAGGCCATGGCCTTGCTGGCGGACATGAAGGCGCTGGACGAACAGCATGTGCCGGCGGGCGTGTGTTTGTACGATGCCAACTGGCACCAGGGCGTCATCGGCATCCTGGCTTCGCGGATCAAGGACAGATTGCATCGGCCGGTGATTGCCTTCGCGCCGGCGGAAAACGGCGAACTGAAAGGCTCGGCCCGTTCCATCAATGGCGTGCACATCCGCGACGTGCTGAGCGATATTGCCGCCGGCCACCCGCAATTGTTGAGCAAGTTCGGCGGTCATGCCATGGCGGCCGGCTTGACGATCAAACTGCACGATTATCCGCATTTTGCCTTGTTGTTCGCCGATGCGGTGGCCGCCCGATTGACGCAGGTCGATCTGGAGCAAAAAGCCTGGTCGGACGGTCAACTGGACCCAGGGCATCTAACACTGGCATTCGCCGAACAGCTACAGCAGGCCGCTATTTGGGGGCAGGCCTTTCCGGAGCCGGCCTTCGACGGGGTATTCGATGTCTATCAATGCCGGGTCGTCGGCAGGCAGCACCTGAAGTTCGTGTTGAAGCTGCCTTTCAGCAGTCTGTTGATCGACGCCATCGCTTTTTTTGCCGACAAGCCGGAGCTGTGGCTGGGTTGCCGCAAGGTCAAGGCGGTATACAAGCTGGATGTCAACGAATATCGCGGGCAACGCGCCGTGCAATTGCAGTTGCAATATCTGGAAAAACTGGAGTAGCGCCGATATGTTGGAAAGAATCTTGCGCTGGGTCGATGGCCATCTGTTTATCGTGTTGCTTGCGCTGTTGCTGTTGCGCGGCGGCTTCCTGTTCGGCAGCGATTTGAACCTGATCGGCGACGAAAGTTACTACTGGGACTGGTCGCGGCGGCCGGATTGGTGTTATTACAGCAAGCCGCCCATGGTGGCTTGGTTGATAGGCATTGCCACCTGGTTGTTCGGCGACTATACGGCCGTGGTGCGCTTGCCCACGCTGGTGTTGGGGACGGTGTTTCTGGCTTATTTTCATGCCACGGCCAAGGCATTTTACGGCGCCCGCGCCGCAGCCATGGCTTTGTTGCTGATGCTGGCCACGCCTATCAACGTGCTGGCGAATTTTTTGATGACCATCGATCCGCCCCTGTATTGCTTCTGGATCATGGCCTTGTATTATTTGCGCCGGGCCTTGTTCGATGGCGATGCGCGCGCCTGGTTGTGGGCGGGTTGCGCCAGCGCCGCCGCCTTGTTGAGCAAGCAGGCGGCTATCGCCCTGCCGATTCTGCTGCTGGTGTTTTTGGCCGGCGACCCGTCGCGCCGACATTGTTTAAAGCGCCAATATTGGTTGTATTTGCTGCCCATGGTGTTGGCCGCCGCGCCCATTTTGTGGTGGAACCAACAGCATGACTGGGTCATGTTCGGCCATAGCAAGGGGCATTTCGGTTCGGATCGGGCCGCCGATCTGGGCCGGCATTTCAGTCATGCGCGCGACTTCATGCTGTACCAGCTGTTGCTGCTGTCGCCCGTGATCTGCTTGTTAGTGATATGGACCGGTTTGCGCGATGCCTGGGGTTTCAGGCGTCTCGATGCGGAACAACGGTTTTTATGGCTGATGGGGCCGCTGCTGTTGCTGGCTGTCCTGCTGTTGAGTTTGCTGCAAAAAGTCCAGGGCAATTGGCCCATGCCGTTTTATTTCAGCGGATTGATTTTGCTGGCCGGCCGTTGGGCGGTGGGTGCCTGGCGGAAAACCGTTAAATTTGCCTTGGGTTTCGGCTTTATGTTGGTGGGCATGACCTATGTGCTGCCACTGCTGCTGCAAGTGTCTGCTCTGAAGGGCACGGCCTGGGATCCGACCAAACGCTTCGAAAGCTGGCGGGAACTGGCCGTCAGCGTGCACAACGAACGATTGAGCGCCCAGCCAGGGAGGCTTAGCGATACGTTTATCGTGGCCCTGGGGCACCGCTATCTGGCCAGCCAGCTGGGTTTTTATCTGCCGGACCACCCGCAAGTTTACCGTTATGAAGAATCCGGCCTGATCATGAGCCAGTACGAAGTATGGCCGGGGCCGGAACGATATATCGGCAAAAATGCCTTCATAGTCGGCGAAAGGCCGGAAGACACCTTGCCGCAAGCTCTGAAGGATGCCTTCGTCCGCTTTCGTTTCGTTGCGCAAGTGGCCAATCCCAATAAACCCGCTTCGCCTTATTATATTTACCTGGGCGAAAATCTGACAGCGTGGCCGGAGCCGGCCCGCTTGGCTTTCAACAAGGAGTGACATGCCGCATCAAACCATCAGAAGAGCCAGGACCGAATTGGCGGTATTACTGTCGCTGGCTGCTTTCACGACCTTGCTGTTTTGGCTGACCGATCTGGACATGCGGCTGGCCGCGCTTTTTTATCATCCCGGGCATGCGCTGGCCGATTGGCCGTATCAACATTGGGGCCTGTTGAAGGTGCTTTACGACTACGCTTTTCCGTTCACGGTAATTGCCGGGTTGTCGGCCCTGACGGTATTTGTCAGCGGCCATTTTCACAGTTTTACCCGGCGCTTTCGCAGAAGGGCGCTGTACATCCTGCTAGTGATTGCAATCGGGCCGGGCTTGCTGGTCAATCTGATCGTCAAGGATCATTGGGGCCGGCCGAGACCGGTACACATCGAGCAGTTCGGTGGCCAGTACGTTTATGTGCCGCCGCTGAAATTGGGCCGGACACCGGACAAATCCTTTGTCTGCGGACATTGTTCGGTTGGATACGGTTTTTTTGTGCTGTATTTTTTGTCGCAAAATCATAAGGTGCTGTATTTCGTGCTGACGCTGGCCTTGGCCTGGACCATGGGATTTACCCGCATGACGGCGGGAGGCCATTTCGTTTCGGATATTTTATGGTCGGGCTATCTAGTGTTTCTGGTGGCCTACGCCCTCTACTACGGCTGGTTTGTGCGTAAAAGCATGGGGCATGCCGTTTCGGACCGCATCCCCTGAGACCGCCGGCCGGCAAGCCGGATATAACGCGCTGGGTTTTACCGGTGAGCTTGTTATAATGGCCGCTGTTTTTGGAAAAATTTTGACGAGAGATGTGCATGATTCAAGGTAGTATCGTTGCTCTGGTAACCCCGATGACTGAAGACGGCGCGGTGGACAACGTGAGTCTGAAAAAGTTGGTGGAGTTTCATGTCGAGCAAGGTACGGATGCGCTGGTCGCGGTGGGCACCACCGGCGAATCGGCCACCTTGGACGAAGACGAACATTGCCAAGCCATCAAAACGGTGGTCGATTACGTGGCCGGCCGCATGCCTGTGATTGCCGGGACCGGCGCCAATTGCACCCGCGAAGCGATACGCCTGACCCAGCGCGCCAAGCAGGCCGGCGCCGATGCCTGTTTGCTGGTGACGCCGTATTACAACAAACCGACTCAGGAAGGCTTGTACCGGCATTATAAAGCCGTGGCCGAGGCGGTGGATATTCCGCAGATTCTATACAACGTTCCCGGCAGAACCGGCTGCGACTTGTTGCCGGAAACCGTCGGCCGCCTGTCCCGCATTCGTAATATCGTCGGCGTCAAGGAAGCCACCGGCAAACTGGAGCGGGTCCGGCAAATTCGCGCGCTGACCGGTGACGATTTCGCCTTGTATACCGGCGACGACGCCAGCAGCCTGGAATTTTGCCTGTTGGGCGGTAACGGCAGTATCACGGTAACGGGTAACGTGGCACCGCGCTTGCTGCGCGAGATGCTGGCCGCCGCCTTGCGCGGCGACCGGGCGAGCGCCGAGGCCTTGGATGCCAAATTGGCCGGCTTGCACGACAGCCTGTTTATTCAATCGAATCCGATTCCGGTGAAATGGGCGGTGGCGGAAATGGGCCTGATGGGTAAGGGCATCCGCCTGCCTTTGACTTGGTTGAGCGAAGACTGCGTCCCGCCGGTCCGCGCCGCCATGCAGCAAGCCGGCGTTTTGTAACCATGAATAAAAACAGCATGCAGCGCGGGATGGCCGGCGGTTTGATCCTGTGCGGACTTTCGGCCTGCGGCACCATCAAGAGCTGGTTTCCCGACAAGGAGAGGGATTATCAATTCACCTCGGAAATTCCGGAATTGATCATTCCCGACGACCTGAAAAACAAGGGCTTGGAGCGCGTGGCCACGGCTGAACCCGCGGCATCGGCCGACGAAGCCGGCCCGGTTTCCGCATCCGCCGCGGCCAATCCGGAAACCGGCGCGGAGGCCGATGTCGCGCAAGACCGTCCGGATAACCATGGCGTTGGCGCAAGCAAAACAGAGCCGTCCGAACCCGCAGCCGCCGAGACCAACGCCGAAGCGCAAACCGAGGCCTCGGCGCCGGCCGGCGCCAGCAGTTTGCAAATCGATCAAGCCAAGATGCCGGCGACCCGCATGGTGGGCCGGGCTTTGACCCGGAAAAAAGTCGAGATCGTCGAGCGCAATATCGACAAAGGCTATTTTTACGTCAAATACGATCCGGACGCGGTTCAGGTCAAGGACGAAAGCATCTGGGACGAATTCAATTTTCTGTTCGGCGACGATCCGAGCCGGGAACAGGAATACCGCATCAGCGTGCGGGGGCTTGGACCGCAAACCAGCGAAGTCACCGTGCAGGACGAGCAAGGCAAAAATCTGTCCAGCCCCGCCGCCAACGCCTTGTTGAAACTGATTACCGAAGGTATCAATCAGGCGGTCGATCAGAACGATGAGCCCGAAGTGCCGGCGCAACCCGCCACCGGCCAGCAACCGGCGGAAAACACCGAAAATCCGGCCGCACACGACTAAGCGGCCTTGATTATTCCGCAAGTCATGCCTCGCTCCGGGACCGCCTTATTCGCCGGGGTGCCGTCAGTCCCGCATGGATGAGTTTGTCGTCAAAGCCTATCAGTCCCTTCTCCCGCCGCACCCGCGGGGCATAAAGGAGAAGGTTAGGATGAGGGTAAATAAAATAATAGTTTATTGGTTTTCACCCCATCACTCCCAACCCTCAAGGGAGGGTGTCGCAAAAGCCCCCTCTCCCGCAAGGAG
>NZ_JANIBJ010000008.1 GCF_024505185.1 Methylomonas subterranea | reverse complement strand
GCCCTGGGCCTGGCCGAGGCGGACCTGCGCCAAGCAAGCAAAGCGCAATTGCTCGGCTGGCTGACTCTGATCGACGAATTTAGCCCCAGCCAACAGCGCCAGATCTGGCTGGAGGCCTACGAGCACCATTACCGGCGGGACCTGTTGCGGGCCCTGCGCGCCAACCATGGGCGGGGGCGCTGGTTGCGCCGCGAGCGCAGGCCGCAAGCACAGATTTATTTTTGCATGGACGAACGGGAGGAGAGTTTTCGCCGCCACCTGGAAGAACTCAACCCCGCCATCGAAACCCTGGGGGTGGCCGGTTTTTTCGGCATCCCCATGCATTACCGCGGCCTGGACGCGCATCGCACCACACCGTTGTGCCCCGTGGTGGTAACGCCGGCGCACCGCATCGAAGAAGTCGCCCGGCCCGGCCAGGAAGAACAGCTGCGGGCCCACCGCAAGGGTCTGCAAAGAGCGGACGGCCTGGCTTATCAGTTATATCAAAGCCTGCGCCGAAATCCGCTGTGGGCCTATCCGCTGCAATTCCTGCTGGCGCCGATTCAATTGGCGCGCATGCTGGGCAAATTGTTTTGGCCGACCCAACAACGTCGGCTGGAACAGGCTTGGCAAGGTTGGCTGGTGCCGCCGGTCGCCACGCAGCTGCTGGTCACTGCCGACGATTCCGCCGCGCCCGCCAGCCCGACCGCGCCCAGGTTGGGTTTTACCGACCTGGAACAGGCCGAACGGGTGGCGCGGTTTCTGAGAACGACGGGCTTGACCGCCGGCTTTGCTCCCATCGTGGCCCTGATGGGGCATGGTTCCACCAGCCAGAACAATCCGCATGAAGCGGCGCACGATTGCGGCGCCTGCGGCGGACGTCAGGGCGGACCCAACGCGCGCGCTTTCGCCGCCATGGCCAATCGGCCCGGAGTGCGGCAATTGTTGCGCGAACAAGGCATTGCCATTCCCGACGACACTTGGTTTGTCGGCGCCCAACACGACACCTGCAGCGACATCATCACCTGGTTCGATGCGGAAGAAATACCCGCCGCGCTGCAAGCCGAATTCGCCGCCTTCAAGGATTGCCTGCAGACCGCCGACGGTTTGGCGGCGGCGGAACGCTGCCGCCGCTTCGCATCTTCCGCCTATCCCAAAACCGCCCGGGACGCCATGCGCCACGTGCAAAACCGCGCCATGGACCTCAGCCAGGTCAGGCCGGAATTCGGCCACGCCACCAATGCGGCGGCGTTCATCGGCCGCCGCGCCGCGACCCAGGGGGTATTTTTCGACCGCCGGTTGTTTTTGATTTCCTACGATCCCAGCCAGGACCCGGACGGCAGCATCCTGGAAGCCATTCTGCTGACCGCCGGCCCGGTCGGCGCCGGCATCAGCCTGGAGTATTATTTTTCATGCGTCAACAACGAGCGCCTGGGCTGCGGCACCAAGATTCCGCATAATGTCACCGGCCTGTTCGGGGTAATGGAAGGCGCCAGCGGCGACTTACGCACCGGCCTGCCATTACAGATGGTGGAAATCCATGAAGCCATGCGCCTACAGATCGTGGTGGAAGCCAAAACCGCCATACTGGAACAAATTTATGCCCGTCAGCCGGATTTACAGGAATTGATAGGCGGCGGCTGGGTGCATTTGAGCGCCCAGGACCCCGATAGCGGCGAAATATTCGTGTTCGAACGCGGACGCGGATTTAGCGCTTGGCAAGCAGCGCAGGCCGAATTGCCGCTCAGGGAAAATTCGTCGGATTGTTATCGCGACGAAACCCGGGCGGTAGCGCCGATGCTGATCAAGCAACCCACGTTATCCGGAGTGCAAGCATGATGGACGCCGGCTGGATTATTCTGCTGCCCGCCTTGCCCATGCTGGCCGCCGCATTGATAGGCGGGCTGCATTTTTTCGGCCTTATTGCCGGCGAAGCGGATGAAGCCCACAGCGCCCGCATCAGCCTGACCGGCATGACCCTGTCCGCCCTGCTGGCCTGCGGCGCCTTGGCGGCGGATAGCTTCGGCTGGCTGGCGGATAGTCAGTTCTACGGCCACTGGCTGGGTAGCGGCCGCGTCGGCATTGCTTTTTCACTGCGCGGCACGGGCTTCAACCTGCGGGTGGCCGCCCTGTTTGCGCTGTTGTTATTGTTGACGATGCGTTTTTCGGTGAATTACCTGCACCGCGAAGCTGGCTTCCACCGCTTTTTTTTCATTCTGAACCTGTTTGCGGCGGCCATGTTATTGCTTGTGTTGTCCGGCAACGCCTTGTTTAGCTTCGCCGGCTGGGAAGCGGCCGGAGTTTGTTCCTATTGGCTGATTGCTTACGCCTATGACAGGCCGGTTGCCGCCCATAACGCCGTGCGGGTTTTCGTCAGCAACCGGATAGGCGATGCGGGCTTCCTGTTGGGTACCGCATTGGCCCTGCTCTGGCTGGAAAACTGCGATTGGCAAACCATCAACCGCGGCGCGGCCGACCTGGATCGCGGCGACGCCACCCTGCTGGCGCTTTGTTTTGCCCTGGCGGCATTTGCCAAGTCGGCGCAAATTCCGTTTACGCCCTGGTTGGCGCGCGCGCTGGAAGGCCCCACGCCTTCCAGCGCCATTTTTTACGGCGGCGTGATGACGCATGCCGGTGTGTTTTTGCTGATTCAATTGCAGCCCCTGTTCAACCAAACCCCCACGGCCATGCAGTTGCTGGTGCTGGTGGGTGGCTTGACGACGGTTTACAGCTACTGGGTGGGCCTGAGCCAAACCGACATCAAAAGCTCTCAGATTTACGCCGCCTCCGCGCAACTGGGCTTGATGTTTCTGGAATGCGGCCTGGGATTCTGGAACCTGGCCGGCTGGCATTTATGCGCCCACGCGGTGGTGCGTTGTTATTTGCTGCTGACCGCGCCGTCGATACTACACGCCACCCACGGCCATCCTATCCGCCCGGTATCGCCGCGTTGGGCCAATTGCCGCTGGGCCTTCATGGCCTCCCTGCAGCGCGGCTGGCTGGAGCCGGCCTTGGATTGGATGTTGGTGAAACCGGTTCAACAATTGGCCAGGGACATGCGCAACATCGACGACCGCATCGTAGACCCGGCCCTCGGCGCGCCGGCGCCGGCCATCAAAGCCATTTCCTCCCTGGCGCAATGGGAAGAAAGCAAAATGGGCGCCAAGCTGGACAACGACGAGGACAGCTTCGCGCGCGGCAGCGGTTTGGCCGGCAAGTTGGCGCAATGGACGGCAAGTTTGCTGAGCTGGTTCGAATACCGCTTTATTTTGCGCGGCATAGGCCGGGATTCCATCAACTGGGGCCGCCGCTTGGGCCGCCGCGCCAACCGTTTCGAACAATTGTTGTTGAGCCCGCGCTATCTGATTTTGTTTGTGTTGATCACCCTGATGGTGGCATTGGGGTACGGCGCATGACCGGGATCGTTTACTGGCAAGCGGCGACGTTTTTTCCCCTGCTGAGCGCGCTGACCCTGGTGCCGCTGCTGACCATGGGCTTGGTGTTGTGCGGCAAACCGACCCGCTGCCTGAATATCGGCTTGGCCGGCGCGCTGCTGAATCTGCTGTTGAGCCTTTACCTGTTGCGGATATTCGATTCGCGGGCACCCGGCATCCATTTGGCCGAGAGAGTGGATTTTTTGGGCTTGGGTTACCGGGTCGGCGTGGACGGCACCAACATTCTGTTTATTCCCCTGACCGCGATTCTGGGTTTGCTGGCCCTGGTCTACACCATGATTACCCGCCATCGGCTGGACCGCTTGTTCGTCGCCTGCCTGTTGGCCTATCAGGGGATTTTGATCGGCGCCTTTTGCGCCTTGAACGCCATGCAATTCTGGTTTTGGTGTTTGCTGGAACTGCTGCCGGTGATATTGCTGACGGTATCCGCCGGTACCGGCGGCCAGCGCAACCAAGCCATCAAAACCTTGCTGCAATATTGGTTGCCGGGCCTGGGCATGAGTCTGGCGGGTTTTTTATTGCTGAGCCTGGGTCTGATGCAAAGCGGGCTGGATTTCAGTTTCGACTGGTTGGCGCTGAAGCATCACAATCTGGCCATTCCGCGCGAAACGCTGATTTTCATATTGTTGTTTTTCGGCTTTGCGGTGCGCATGCCGTTGTTTCCTTTTCACGCCTGGCTGCCTCCGCTGGCCGAACACGGCACGGCGGCCAGCGCGGCGATTTTCTTGCACGGTCTGAAATTGGGCATTTATGCCTTGATTCGCTTCATTTTACCGTTGGTGCCGGGCGCGGCCGAACAATGGGCGGATTTCGTGGTCAGCCTGGGCCTGATCGGAATTTTTTACGGCGCGCTTTTGGCACTGATGCAGATCAATATGCGCCGCTTGCTGGCTTTCGCGGTCATCAGCCATACCGGCATGCTGGTGATAGGGGTATTTTCCTTCAACGATTTTGCCCTGGAAGGCAGTATTTTGCTGTCGGTGGCTTATGGCTTGGCCACCGCCGGCATGTTGTTCAGCATAGGTCTGATTTACGAGCGCACCCGCACGTCTTATTTGCCCCGCTTGGGCGGCTTGTTCGAGAACAATTCGGCCATCGGCCTGCTATTTCTGATTTCCGCCCTCAGCACCATGGTGATGCCTGGCACGCCGGGATTCGACGCCGCTCACCTGCTGATCGAAGGCACCATAGAAGAACACGGCTGGTTCATCGCGATTGCCATTCTGGTCGGCAACGTACTGGCGGCCGGATTTTTACTGTGGGCGTTTCAGCGTTTGTTCATAGCTTATCCCAAAAGATTTGTACAACCCTACAGCAGCATCCATCACCCGGTGATGCAGGAGCGTATCATTGCGCTGGTCATTTGCGGTTTATTGATGGGTACCGGTTTTTACACCACGCCCTGGTTGAAATTCATCGATCAGGAAGCCAGCGAAATCGGCGAACACTATCCCGAACATCACAGCCATCATGCCAATGAGCCCGCTCATGAATGAGCCCTTTCCCTTGTTGTCCCTCTGCCTGATCTGGCCCTTGTTGGGCGCCTTGCCGCTGGCATTTATCGAAAACCCGCTACGCGCCAAACGTTGGGCCCTGTCGGTGGCGGGGTTAGAATTGGTGTTCTGCCTGCTGGTGCTCTGCATCTTCGATCCCGGCTACGGCGGCTTTCAAATGCGGGAAGACTACCCATGGATAGCCGGTCTCAACGTACATTATCAATTGGGAGTGGACGGTATTTCGGTGCTGTTTTTGCCAATGACGGCCTGGGTTACCGTGGCGGCCTTACTGGCGGGCTGGAACAGCATACGGCAACTGAGCCGCTTTCATCTGGCTTTGTTGCTGACGCTGGAAAGCATCACCATCGGCGTGTTCACCGCTCTTGACCTGACCCTGTTTTTCCTGTTCTGGGAGTTGACCCTGCCGCCGCTGTTTTTTTTGATCGGCCTGTGGGGCGCGGGTGCCGAACGCCGTTACGCGGCCATGAAATATACCCTGTACATGCTGTTCGGCGGCGTACCGCTGTTGTTCGGCATCATTCTGCTGGCCTTGAATCACGCCCAACTGACCGGCGGCGCCAGCCCGGGAGAGCTGTGCTTCAGCCTGCCGGTTTTATTGCAAACGCCGCTGGCCCGCGATGCGCAAAATCTGATCTTTTTTTTGCTGCTGGTCGGCTTTGCGGTCAAGGCGCCCCTAGCCCCCTTTCATACCTGGCTGCCCACTACCGCCATGGAGGCGCCGGCACAAATCACCGCCCAGTTGACAGCCTTGAAACTAGGCGTATACGGCATCGTGCGTTTCGCTATTCCCTTGGCGCCCGCCGCGGCGGTTGAGCATCGTTGGCTGCTGGCCATTCTGGGCAGTATTACCTTGGTCTATGCCGGCTTGATTGCGCTGCAACAAACCAATCTGCGCCGTTTGCTGGCCTATTCCAGTATCAGTCACGTGGGTTTGGTGCTGGTCGGCATCGCCACGTTTACCCCGCAAGGTCTGCAGGGCGCCATGATGCAGCTGCTTAATTTTACCGTGGTGGCCGGCAGTTTAATGCTGATAGCCGGCATGATTCAGCAACGCCTGGGCAGTACCGAGTTGATTGATTTGGGCGGCCTGGCCAAACCGATGCCGCGCTTGACGGTCTTGTTTTTTGTGTTCGCCCTGTCCAGTATCGGCGTACCGCTGACCAACGGTTTTCCCGCTGAATTGCTGATGTTGCTGGGCATTTTACAAAGCTTCCCCGCCCTGGCTCTGGTCGCTTTGTTTGTTGCCGTGCTTGGCGCCGCCTATGTGACGGGATTTGCCCGGCGCGGACTATTCGGCCCTACTCGGCACACCGGAGCGGCCGCGCCGCAAGATCTGCGCGCCCGCGAATTATGTATTTTGGCCATACCGGCGCTGTTGGTGTTGTGGCTGGGCGTATACCCGCAATGGCTGTTAAGCCGGCAGGAAAGCGCGTTGACGCTGTGGCTGCAACGACTGCATCACCCGACGACATGGGTGGCGGACGCTTTAGTTTCCGACCGGATACGTGAAGGGTATAACATTAACCGATAGAGGACAGGGCACGGCGCGTTTTAATTCGCACGATAGTTTCGAATCGATATCATATGCTGTTATACTAATCGCACCCTCATTCCAACCATTGTTATCCATCGACTACAACCCAATTGCTTAAGGAAGTTCGTCATGCATACACCCGCCAAGTTACTACTGGAAAATAAAGCCTGGTCGCAGGAAGTTTCCGCCAAGGACCCCGGTTTTTTTATCAATCTGGCCAAGGAGCAAAAACCGGAGTTTCTCTGGATAGGCTGCGCGGACAGCCGGGTACCCGCCGACACCATCGTCAACGCCCAACCCGGCGAGATATTCGTGCACCGCAACATCGCCAATCAGGTCATCATGACCGATTTCAATTGCCTGAGCGTGTTGCAATACGCCATTTCGGTGCTAAAGGTGAAACATGTGATCGTTTGCGGCCATTACGGCTGCGGCGGCGTCAAGGCGGCATTGCAGCCGCAAAAAACCGATCTGGTAATCGCCAATAAGTGGCTGACGCACATCAAGGACGTGTACCGCCTGCACGAAGAAGAACTGGAATCCATCAGCCCGGAGAAAAAAGTCGATAGGCTGATCGAACTGAATATCATCGAACAGGTTTATCGGCTGGCACATACCTCCATTATTCAATCGGCCTGGAAGCATGGCCACAAGCCATCGTTGCATGGCTGGGTATACGGCTTGAATGACGGCTTGCTCAGCGAACTGATCAAATTGGATCACAACACTCTGATCAACCCGATTTACCGTTATGCCGATTGATTACCCCTAATTCCCCCGTGTTGAGAAACGTCTTATGAAAACAGACTTACAGTATTACGTGAGTAATTTACGGAATGATCTGCCGTCGTCGATCGTGGTTTTTCTGGTGGCCTTGCCTCTGTGCCTGGGTATTGCGCTGGCGTCCGGGGCGCCGTTGTTTGCCGGCGTGATAGCCGGCATTATCGGCGGAGTGGTGGTATCCTGGGCCAGCGGCTCGCATTTGAGCGTGTCCGGCCCGGCCGCCGGTTTGACCGTGATTGTTTTTAACGCCATCGAAACCCTGGGCGGCTATAGCGCTTTTTTGCTCAGCCTGCTGGTGGGCGGCATATTGCAATTGGTGTTGGGCTTTTTGAAGGCGGGCCTGATCGGGGCGTTTTTCCCGGTCGCCGTGATAAAAGGCATGTTGGCGGCGATCGGCCTGATTTTGATCATCAAGCAGGTCCCGCATGCGACCGGTTACGATACCAGCTTCGATGGCGACGAGAGCTATATGCAGGAAACCGCCCAATCCAGCCTGTTCGAGGTATTTGATGCTCTGAAGGGCATCTCGCCGGGCGCCACCCTGATCAGCGGCGTGGCGCTGTTGATATTAGTGGCGTGGGAAACCCGCTTGATCAAGCGTATTTCTTTCCTGAACCTGATCCCCGGACCGCTGCTGGCCGTGGCATGGGGCATGCTTTTCAACCTCTGGGCCTTGGAATATGCCCCCGCTTGGGCGGTCAGCCAAAAACATCTGGTCACCTTGCCGGAATTGGGCAGCGTGGAAAATTTCGTCAATCAACTGCGGTTGCCTGATTTCAGCCAGATTACCAACCCCAAGATATACAGTATCGGCTTCACGCTGGCCATCATTGCCAGCCTGGAAACCTTGCTCAGTATCGAGGCGGTCGACAAACTGGATCCGCATAAACGGATTGCGCCCACCAATCGCGAACTCAAGGCGCAAGGCCTGGGCAACATCATCAGCAGCTTGGCGGGCGGTTTGCCGATCACGGCGGTCATCGTTCGCAGCGCCGCCAATATCAATGCAGGCGGACAAACACGCTTGTCCAGTTTCTTTCACGGTGTTTTACTACTGATCAGCGTACTGTTCTTCGCCCAGTACCTGAACATGATTCCGCTGGCCTGTCTGGCGGCGATTCTGTTGCAAACCGGCTATAAACTGGCCAAGCCGAAAATGTTGCTGGAGTTTTACCGCAAGGGCTGGAATCAGTTTCTGCCCTTTGCCATTACCATCGCGGCCATTCTGGTAACCGATTTGTTGCAAGGTATCGTCATCGGCATGGCAATCGGTATTTTCTTTGTGTTGCGCGCCAATTTCCACGAAGCCATGACGCTGACCGAACACGGCTCCCATTACCTGTTGCGCTTGCATAAAGACGTGTCGTTTTTAAATAAAGCCCTGTTGCGCAAACATCTCACCGCCATTCCCGCCGATAGCGAACTGCTGATCGACGGCACCAAGGCCCTGTTCGTCGATCACGATATTCTGGAAACCATCGCGGACTTTTTGGCGGCGGCACCGGATAAAAATATCAACGTCGAAATTCAGGGCTTTGAAGTTGCCTGTCTGGTACCCAGCAGCGGCCATTGACAATACCACCGCCCTAAAAACACCCCGCCCTCCGCATCCGCGCGGCGGGGTGTCCGATGCCGGGCAAGTTTTTCTGCCTTGCCGATAGCATCCCCACCCGCTTTGCCCTTAAAATAGCCGGCTCAAACCCTTTACCCATAGTAGGGCCCGGCGCCCGGGAATGTTCATGACCGATTACAAACTGACTCACCTGAAACAGCTAGAAGCTGAAAGCATTCATATCATCCGCGAAGTAGCGGCGGAATTCGATAAACCGGTCATGTTGTATTCCATAGGCAAAGACTCGGCGGTCATGCTGCACTTGACCATGAAGGCCTTTTATCCCGGCAAGCCGCCGTTTCCATTATTGCACGTCGACACCACCTGGAAATTCAAGGAAATGATCGAATTTCGCAATCGCATGGCTAAAGATCTGGGCCTGGACTTGATGGTGCATATCAATCAGGATGGCGTCGAACAAGGCATAGGCCCCTTCACGCACGGCAGCAAGAAACACACCGACGTGATGAAAACCGACGCCTTGAAACAGGCCCTGAACAAACACCAGTTCGATGCAGCCTTCGGCGGCGCCCGCCGCGACGAGGAAAAATCCCGCGCCAAGGAACGGGTGTACTCCTTCCGCGACAAAAACCACCGCTGGGACCCGAAAAACCAGCGTCCGGAATTGTGGAACATCTATAACGGCAAGGTCGAAAAAGGCGAAAGCATCCGGGTATTCCCACTGTCCAACTGGACCGAGCTGGACATTTGGCAATACATCCACCTGGAAAACATCCCCATCGTGCCCTTGTACTTTGCCAAGGAACGTCCGGTGGTAGAAAAAGACGGCATGCTGATCATGGTCGACGACGACCGCATGCCGATTGGGCCGAACGATAAAGTCGAAATGAAAATGGTGCGTTTCCGCACCTTGGGTTGCTACCCATTGACCGGCGCGGTCGAATCCACCGCCACCACGCTACCGGAAATCATTCAGGAAATGCTGCTGACCACCACCTCCGAACGCCAGGGCCGCTTGATCGACCACGACCAAGCGGGCTCTATGGAGCAGAAAAAACGAGAGGGTTATTTTTAAAGTTACTATCGAAGTCGCAGATGATTAACAGCGTCCAGCTAAAAAACTTCGGCCCACTCACCGAGCTTGATTGGCAAAACTTAGGCCCGATCAATTTGGTAATCGGCAATAACGGCTGCGGGAAGTCGTTTTTGTTGAAGGCGATTTATAGCGCTGTGCGAACATTGGAAGATTATAAACGCGGGGATAATCCGGATAGACCGGATCATATTTTATTAAATAAGCTTTTCTGGACATTTCAAGCAGAAGGAGTTGGCAACCTAATATCAAGGACTGGATCCACCAATTTGTCATTTGGTTTAACTCTCGATGGCCATAAATTTAGTTATCAATTAACCAAGCCTTTTCGAAATGCTATTGATAGTTGGGTGAACGATGTCCCTCCGCGGAAAGACAATTCAATTTTTCTGCCGTCGAAAGAAATTCTGTCTTTCTATCATGTTATTTTAAAATCCAGACAACAAGATCAGGTGCTTGGATTTGACGACACTTATTTGGATTTGGCCCGAGCGCTGCAAATTTCACCGGAAAAAGATTTCATGGATGCCGCTGTTCGCGAAATATGGACAAAAGAGGACGCGCCAAAAAGTGGGTGTGGCTCATGGGACTTTCAAAAGGCGACATCCAGCTTAAAAGGTCTGATTGGTGGAAAGATAAATTATGATGAAACAACAAATCGCTGGTATTTTGAGCAAGAGGAGTTCGACAAAAAGGAACGATATGCCATGGGAGCAACGGCGGAAGGAATAAGGAAAATTGCCGTTTTTGATAGATTATTGAGGAATGGTTATTTAAACGAAAAATCCATAATATTTATCGACGAGCCCGAATCCACTCTGCACCCAGAAGCTATCTCAACATTTCTGGATATTATTGCCATTCTCGCCAAACATGGCATCCAGTTTTTCCTAGCCAGCCATTCTTATGCTGTAGTCAAAAAACTATCCTTAATTGCCCGGCAACAGCAGCTTTCCATTCCGGTGCTGTCCAAAGAAGGCGATGATTGGGTGCAAACGGATTTGTTGCATGATATGCCGGATAACCCAATTATTAACGAGTCGATTCGTCTTTACGAAGAAGAAGTGGATTTGGCCTTCCAATGATCAGCAATCCAAAAAATGATTTTGAACGTCTATTTGGTCCATACCAAGATGGGTATTGTTTTGAAATTGAGAACTGCCAAATACGTAGGGCACTAAACAATAGAGTGAGCAAGCATGGAGCAGGTTTAAAATCAGCTGAATTCTTGCTGTATAAAGCTAAAAGTAATAAGCAGATTATTTATATTGTTGAAGCCAGAACAAATGCGCCAAAACAACTAGATAGTTATATTTCTGAAATACAAGAAAAGTTTGTCGACAGCTTATCTTTGTTTATAGCCATGCATTTAAATAGGCAAAGTCAAGCAGAACTTCCAGAAATTATTATACAAGCCAATATTGCCAGCCTTGATTTCAAAATGGTTCTGGCGATCGAAAAGTATCCAGACGATTTACTCTCTGATTTACAAGATAAGCTTAGAAAGGCTTTGATAAAAACGACCTGTATTTGGAATATAGGCTTTGACTCTGTCATTGTTATTAATGAAAAAAGTGCAAGAAAACATGGACTAATGAACAGCTGAGCCGCGTCTAATTTTGCCTTCCAAAATACCAGATTTGATTTTTATTTAGAAATCCCATGCCTCACCAATCCGGCCTAATTAACGCTTATCTGGCGTAACACGAACGCAGCGAATTATTATGGTTTTTAACCTGCGGCAGCATCGACGGCGGCAAAAACACATTCTCATGATGAATGGGCAAAAGTACCGGTTCGCCGACTGATACCTTCAGGCAAAATTTTGGCAGGATCTAACCATGCAATTACATGAAGAAATACAACAACACCTTGTGAGGCTGGAGCCCAATCTGCAAGCCGAGGTATTGGATTTCGTATTGTTTTTGGAACAAAAACAGCAGCAAGCGTTACCCGGTACGGCAATTGACGATGAAGAGGCCTTAAAGATTCATCAACAATTGATGAATCAATATGCCGACGCCTTTACCAAATTAGCGCAATAACAGCATGGCGCAATTGTTTTTTATCTCTAAAATACTGGCATTGACGATACATAGGCAACAAATTGAACGCTTCGGAGGCACGCAAGGCATTAGAGATGAAGCATTGCTGGAATCGGAGCTCGGCGCGGCCCAACAAATTTGGCATTACAGCGGCGACATTTTTCAAACCGCCGCTCAATATTGTCATTCTCTGGCCAATAACCACCCTTTCTGGATGGCAACACGCGAGCCGCCGCAGCCTGTATGCTGGTATTTTTGGCCGCCAATCATAAACAGCCGGCAATGGACAATACCCAGCTTTACGACTGGATGATCAATTTAGTTACCAGGCAGTTGAGTCGTGATGAACTAGCCGACTTATTGAAACAGTATTGCAAGTAAGCGCTTCATAAAAAACGCGGTACCCTTTATTACAAATCAGGCATTTAGGAATCCCATGTCCCACCAATCCGACCTCATAGCTACCGATATCAACGCCTATCTGGCGCAACACGAACGCAAGGAACTGCTGCGCTTTTTAACCTGCGGCAACGTCGACGACGGCAAGAGCACCTTGATCGGCCGCCTGCTGCACGACTCGAAAATGATTTACGAAGACCAGTTGGCCGCAGTACAGGCCGACAGCGTCAAATCCGGCACCACCGGCGCCGGCAAGATCGATTTGGCCCTGTTGGTCGACGGCTTGCAAGCCGAACGCGAGCAAGGCATCACCATCGACGTGGCTTACCGCTATTTCTCAACCTCGACCCGCAAATTCATCATCGCCGACACGCCGGGCCACGAGCAATACACCCGCAACATGGCCACCGGGGCTTCGACCTGCGACTTGGCGGTGATATTGATCGATGCCCGTTACGGCGTGCAAACCCAAACCAAGCGCCACAGTTTCATTGCCTCCTTGCTGGGCATCAAACATATCATCGTCGCCATCAACAAAATGGATTTGGTCGGCTACAGCGAAGACGCCTTCGATAAAATCAAGGCCGACTATTTGGCCTTTATCCAAAATCTGGACTTGCCCGACGTGCATTTCATCCCGATGTCGGCACTGGACGGCGACAACGTGGTCAACCCCAGCCAAAACATGCCGTGGTTTAGCGGCCCGCCGATGATGGAATTGTTGAACAGTATCGAAATCGCCAGCGACCACAACTTCGAAGACGCCCGCTTTCCGGTGCAATACGTCAACCGGCCGAACCTGGATTTTCGCGGTTTCTGCGGTACGGTGGCATCCGGCGTATTCCATAAGGGCGATGCAATCATCGCGTTGCCGTCCGGCAAAACCAGCCATATCAAATCCATCGTCACCTTCGACGGCGAATTGGAAGAAGCCTTTGCCTCAATGGCGGTGACCTTGACTTTGAGCGACGAGATCGACGTCAGCCGCGGAGACATCATCGTCGGCCAACATCGAAACGCGCCGACCATCGCCGACAAATTCAAAGCCACCATCGTCTGGATGGCGGAAAAGGCCATGACGCCGGGCCGCCAATACCTGATCAAACTGGCCACCCGTAGCGTGTCCGGCTCGGTATCGCTGATTCATCACCGCATCGACGTCAACACCCTGGAACATCACGATGCCAACGAACTGAAACTGAACGAAATCGGCCATTGCACCATTGCCGTCAACGCGCCGGTGGTATTCGACCCTTACAAACGCAACAAGTCTACCGGCTCCTTCATCGTCATCGACCGGCTGACCAACATCACGGTGGGCGCCGGCATGATTACCGGCGACGCCAGCGAAGAAGAGTGGTCGCCGGTTTCCGCCGAAGAACGCGCAACCCGTTTCGGCCAGATTGCCTCGGCGATAAGCTTGAGCGGGACCGCGGCCCAACAAGCGGCCTACCATCTGGAACGTAAATTATTCGACACCGGCCACGCGGCAACCATTTTGGAAACCGGCGGAGAGGAATTAGTAAACGCCATCAAGCAAGCCGGTTTGTTGTGTCTCTGCCTGGACGGCAATCCCGCCCAAGCCGATGTATCGTTCAATTGCGACGAATATACGGTCGACGAAATCTATGCCGCACTGAAAAATCGGGGCTTGATTCATTGATCCGAGGCGACCAGTTCGGATGCCGCGAGCTTATCTTCCCAGGCCGGGAAAATCACGGACAAAAAAAAGGGGCTTCGCAAGCCCCTTTAGTTTCGCTGACCGAAAACGCTTATTTAACCGCTTCAGCGAATTTGTTGAAAGCTTCCACCCGTTGTTTGCCGAGGTTGACCAAATCGATACCGTTGTCGATCAGCATTTGAACCAAGCCTGGGGTGCTGTAAACGATTTTACCCAGATAGGCCACCACTGGCACGGCGACGATGGCGCCAAACAAGGTACCGATGCCGAATACGTTCAGGAATTTGGCCATCAGCACGACCATATCCAGCGGCAGCAAAATCATGGTACCGAAATATACCAGCACGATGAAAGTAAACAGAACGAAAACTACAAACTGCAGGAACCTTACCAAAGCAATATTTAGGTTTTTCATGGTTTATTTATCTCGAGAGTCAATTGATGAATCTTAGCGCGGTGGCGGGTTTGGCGGGCAAACGATTTCAGTCGCAAACTGGCCGGCATTATAAAATAAAACCCCTACGCTTACTCAACTTTTTGTCGTTCAAATGGCGCGTGCATCAGGCTTCTTCCCTGGGTTCGACATCGATGCGATAGCCCACCGGCTTATCAATGAACCACGGGTGAATCAAGGCGCCCACCACGAAACCGCCCAAATGCGCCCACCAGGCGGAATTACCGCCCATGCCGGGAAACAAGGCGGCGGTGCTGAGCTCCTGCAACTGCAGGATGACCCAGACCCCCAAAAAGGCAATGGCGGGGATTTCGAAAAACAAGGGAAAGAACAGAATCGGCACCATGATGACCACGCGGGCGTAGGGAAAGCGAAAAAAATAAGCTCCCAATACCCCTGCTATCGCCCCGGACGCTCCCACCACAGGCACCACCAGATTCTGCGAGAAGTACCATTGAATATAAGTCGCCGACAAGCCGCATATCAGGTAAAAAACCGCAAAACGCCTGTGCCCCATCAAGTCTTCGATGTTATCGGCGAAAATCCACATGAACATCATGTTGACCAGCAAATGCGCCCAGCCGCCATGCAAAAACAGGCTGCTCAAAAAGGAAAAATAATAATCCGGCGGCAAACCGAAGTGTTGCGACCAGGTCGGGTTGCTATACCGAAAAGGCACCATGCCGTACATATACAGAAAATGCTGCGCCACGGAGTCCGGCATCAGCAACATCACAAGATAAACCCCGATACAAATCGCCATGATGCCCCAGCTGACATACGGAGTCGTGTTGCATGGTATCGAATCTCTGATTGGTATCATTTCGAGCTTCCTCGGGGTTTAAAACATCATTGAGAGCCTTTTCAAAACATTTCGTTCCATTGTTTTTCCAAGCGTTGCACCGAAACCGGATATGCGGTTTTCAGCTGCTGGGCAAAGACCGAGACCCGCAACTCTTCAAGCGCCCAGCGAAAAGACTCTCGCTCAGGCATGGGTTGGACGGTTTTCAGCTGCTTTTCAACATGTTGCCAATAGCGCCACCACAGACGTTGCAAGCCCAGCGCATCGGCCGAATCGGGCTTTTGCTTTTCCAACCGGAAACTTATAGCCTTTAAATATCGAGGCAAGGCCTGCAACTGCGTCAACGGGGTGTAGCGAACAAAGCCGCTGTAAATCAGCAAGTCCAGCTGGTTTTCCACATCCTGCCTTAAAGCAGATGCAATGCCCGACTGCTTCAACAATTGGCGTATGCGCTGATAGTCTGCCATGATTTCGCCGATCTGCTTGCCGACCAGATTACCCGTGGCAATCAGCGCTGATTTTTTAGCCGCCAAGCGGGCATCGAAGGCGTCCCGGCCGCGAATCTCGCCGTTCTCGACAAACACACCGCTGAATATCAAAAACAATAGATCGTCCATGAACTCGCCACCCCCGCGCGCCGGCAATATCGGGTGCTTGGTGAGTTGGTTATACGCCAATTGCAAGGCCGCCGGCACACCGTGGTTCTTTGCAATATATTGCGCGTCCTTTTTCAATACCAAGCGGTACAGCTTGGTCAAGCCATCGAAGTGCGCCAATTCTGCCTTGCGCTGGGTTTCCAGAATTTTAACCCCGACTGTCTCGCCCTCATCGACGATGGCAGGGTAACCGATAAAAGTTTGACCCTGTTGCATAAACTGCATGGTGTCCGGCAAATCGTCGAAGGCCCAGATGATGCAACCGGTGTGGTTCAGCTCTTCCCTAGCCAGCTTGTCGAAACTGTCGCCGGCCTTTGCGGCATGTTCCGCCTGCAATTTGGCCAAATTGCGGCCGTAACCGATGGCTCGGCCGGCATCGTCGACCACCCTAAAATTCATTTTCAAATGCTCGGGCAAGGCGTCCGGCTGCCATTCGTTGAGAGGAATCGCCTCGCCGGTCAATTTGCGCAGGCGATTGCTCAGCCATTCGTAAAGCGAGCCTTTAAAGTCGGGCTCGATTTCCAGGCAGGCCTTGGCGGTGTTCGGCACCGGTACGAAATGTTTGCGCAGATGCTTGGGCAGACCCTTGATCAGCGCCACCACCTTTTCCTCCAGCATGCCCGGCACCAGCCAATCGAACGGGGTTTGCCGAATCTGGTTGAGCTGGTGCACCGGCACGATCGCGGTGACGCCGTCCTCGTCGTGACCGGGCTCGAAGCGGTAGTGCAGTGCTATGCTCAAATCGCCGAGTTTTTTGCTGTCCGGAAAATCCCAATCGTTGATCTGGTTGTCGTCGTTGCGGGTCAGGTCTTCCTTGGTCAAGAACAAAATCTTCGGATTGTCGCGCTCGGCCTTTTTGCGCCACTGGTCCAACGTGATGCCGCTGACGATCTCGGCCGGCAATCTCTTGTCGTAAAACTGGTACAGCCATTCCTCGTCCTCGATCAAATCGACCCGGCGGCCCTTGTGCTGGATGTATCCCACCTCCTCCAGCAGTTTTTCGTTGGCCTTGAAGAACGGCGCATTGGAATGGTAGTCCTGATTCACCAGCGCATGGCGGATGAACATCTCCCGCGCCGCCTTGGCATCAACGTTCTCGTAAGGCACCTTGCGCTTGGCGGTCAGGGTCAAGCCGTACAACAAGGTTCGCTCGAACACACCGCAGCGACCGGCGTTTTTCTCCCAGTGCGGGTCGTAGTAATTGCGTTTGACCAAATGCTGAGCGCAGGCTTCTATCCATTCCGGCTCGATCTTGGCGACGGTGCGGGCGTAGACCTTGCTGGTCTCGACCTGCTCGGCGGCCATGATCCACTTCGGCCGCGCCTTGTGCTGGCCGGAACCGGGGAAGATGAAAAACTTCAGGCCGCGCGCGCCCAAATACTCGTATTGCTCATGCCTGAAGCCGATGTTGGACAGCAAACCCGGCAGCAAGGCCATGTGGATTTGCTCATAATTGGCCGGGTTGCCGGCGGTCTTCAGACCCAAATCGCCGCGCGCCACCTGCATTATCTGGGTGTGGATGTCATGCCATTCGCGCATGCGAATGTAGGACAAAAAGTTGTCCTGACAGTATTTGCGCAGCTTGCTGTTGGTCAGATGTTTCTTCTGTTCCTCGAAGGCATTCCACAGGTTCAGCAAAGTCAAAAAGTCCGAGTCCTCGGCCTTGAACTGGGCGTGCTTGGCTTCGGCCTGCGGCAGTTTGTCGGCCGGCTTGTCGCGCGGGTCCTGAATGCTGAGCGCCGAGACGATGATAGACACTTCGTGCAGCGAACCCAATTGCGCCGCCGCCAACAGCATCCGCGCCAGTTTCGGGTCGGTCGGAATCTTCGCCAGTTGCCGGCCGGTTTCGGTCAGCTGGCCCTGCTTGTCCAAGGCATCGACTTCGAACAACGAAGTCTTGCCGTCGCGCACCATTTTTTCGTCGGGCGGCTCGACGAACGGGAATTCCTCGATGTCGCCCAGCTTCAGCGCCGCCATCTGCAAGATCACCGACGACAGATTGGTTCTTAAAATCTCCGGATCGGTAAATTCCGGCCGCGCCAGATAATCTTCCTTGGAATACAAGCGGATGCAGATACCTTCCGCAACCCGGCCGCAGCGCCCTGCCCGCTGGTTGGCGCTGGCTTGCGAGATGCGCTCAATCGGCAAGCGTTGGATCTTGCTGCGGGCACTGTAGCGGCTGATGCGGGCGTGGCCGGAATCGATCACGCAACGAATGCCGGGCACGGTCAGCGAAGTCTCGGCGACGTTGGTGGCCAACACGATGCGCGGTTTGTTGCCGGAAGGCTTGAACACCCGCTCCTGCTCGGCGACGCTGAGCTTGGAATACAGCGGCAACACTTCGTAGCGGCCGTTGTTATGCGACTTGCGCAAGGATTCGGTAGTCTCGCGAATTTCGTGCTCGCCGCTCAGGAAAATCAAAATGTCGCCGCGCAAATCCCGGTACAGCTCGTCCACCGCATCGAGAATCGCTTGCTGCAAGTCGGCCGAAGTTTCGTCGTCTTCCTCGATCAACTCGATCGGTCGGTAGCGAATATCCACCGGATAAGTGCGGCCGGAGACGTTGACGATGGGCGCGCCACCGAAATGCTTGGCGAATCGTTCCGGGTCGATGGTCGCCGAAGTAATCACCACCTTCAAATCCGGCCGCTTCGGCAACAGCCAGCGCAGATAACCCAGCAAAAAGTCGATGTTCAGGCTGCGCTCGTGGGCCTCGTCGATGATCAGCGTGTCGTACTGGTTCAGGTAGCGGTCGTTCTGGGTCTCGGCTAGCAAAATGCCGTCGGTCATCAACTTGACCAGCGAATTCGGCGCGGTCTGGTCGTGGAAGCGCACCTTGTAACCGACCGTGTTACCAATGGCCTGGCCCAATTCCTCGGCGATGCGGTCGGCCACGGTGCGCGCCGCGATCCTTCTCGGCTGGGTGTGGCCTATCATGCCGGTTATGCCGCGACCGATCTCCAGACAAATCTTCGGCAACTGCGTGGTCTTACCGGAGCCGGTCTCGCCGCAGACGATGGTGATCTGGTTGTTCCTGATTAATTCGGCAATCTCGTCCTTCTTGCCGCTGACCGGCAAATCCGGATACTCGATCACCGGCACCGAGGCCCGCCGCTGCATGCAACGGCTCACCGAACGCTCGATCTTTTCCGCCAGTTGCTGTAACTGTCCGGTAGTGTCTTTGCCCTTCCCCGCCTCGCTACGCAACCTATCCAGTTGCCGCTTTAGGCCGTGGCGGTCCGCATTGAGACAGTGGTTAAGCTGTTGGGTAAGACGTTTTAACTCTGGGTGGACGGACATAATCTGAGGTTAAACTGACAAATCGGCACATTATAAGGGGTTCACGCACCGCCCGTCCCGACAGCAATGCTCCGTAACCGCGCCGTCCGGACGGGCTCGACTCGATCAAGCAGGCGCCACGGGGCGGTCATGCGTGATCCCGGATTGGCGCCACGCATTGTTGCTCGAAAGCGGTTTCAGGGTTGCGGCACCGAAACAATGCATTCATTGATAAAATTTTTATCGCCAACCGTCACTTATCGCGCTCGAACTTTCACGAGGGGAAACCGGTCAGTAACAAGCGCGGGCGCACTTACTTGCGAGTTTATCCTATATGGCAGGACATAAGGTCAAGGCATCGCGCGGCGAAGCGGTCCGTCCGTTGCGCGATGTTGTAACAGCTAGGGGCAACGCCCAAGTCGCGACTTACATTGCGCAAAGGCTACCCCATTTCATCCAGTCAGTGTAAGCTAGTGCCAGCCCGAATAATCAAAAACAAGGTATCAGGGGGTAATATGAAACAAAAACTGCGTTCATTTATTGACTATTTTCTTTTAGGAGTATTTTCGGTATTGCCAATACTGGTTGTCGTGCAAATCGTGGTATTCATTGAACGCCTGCTGCGCGATACCTTTCTCAGTGTTCACGGTTATTACGAAAACTATTGGATGACCGTATTACTTTTTACCGTAACGATTTTGGGCTTGAGTTTTTTAGGTTTCCGGATTCGTAACGGTAAATCGCAACTTTTTCATTTACTGGAATCTTATCTGGAAAAGCTGCCCTTTCTCAGCACGGTATACAGGGTAAGTAAAAAACTGATAGGCATATTTTCCGGCGAAGGCAAGGACAAGCCCCGCGAGGTGGTATATGTGGAATATCCCAAGGATGGAGTTTGGGTACCGGCTTATGTTACCAACCAACTGGGAGCTTTATATGTGTTGTACGTCCCCACATCGCCGAATCCGACCTCGGGCTTCACGGTGATTGTGGACGAATCCAAAATAATAAGATCTTCCATGTCTTTTGAAGAGGCTTCCAGCTTTGTCATCAGCGTGGGAGTGGATTTCGTGAAACTTGACGATGCCGCGGAGAAACTGCTACCCAAAAAACTCTAGACCGTTTTTTAGCGCATCGGACAGCCGACGGAATTAATCAACGCCTTTATAATATTTAACGAATGACTCCACCATGAAAACAATAGGCTTCACCTTTATCATTGGGACAGTTTTGCTTTATTTCATGAACATGGCAATGCTTAAAACCGCGATACCCAACCTGGAATGGAGCATACATGCGGGAACACGTTTTATCGTGGGTTTTTTTGTGCTTGGCGTCTTCCACTTTTACGGCAAGGCATTCAGTTTCAAAAGCGCCATACTATTGACATCGATTATAGTAATTCTGGATTATCTTTACGACTATTACGTCGAAGCTTACCGCTTAAATTTCGAAATCATATTACACGGTATTTATATGTTGGTTTGGGGGGCTTTGCTGGGCTATCTGACGGCAAAACGTTTTTAGACAAAACCGCGGCCTCCACTTAAATTTTTAAAACATATTTTACATGGACGAACTGTTTCTTTATATCCAAAACCATATTGAATATGCGCCAATCATAATATTCAGCGCGCTATTATTGGCCGGCTTTAACATACCCGTCTCCGAGGATGGCATGTTGTTTATTTCCGCGTCATTGGCGGCTAAAAATCCGCATATGTTGGCAAATCTGTTTATAGCAGTCTATCTCGGCGCATATTTCTCAGATTTGATCTGCTATTGCCTGGGCAGGTTTGTCGGGCCGAAACTGCTGCATATTAAATTTTTCGCCCGCATGGTGCGACAGGAGCAAATCGATAAAATTCACGATTATTATCAACGCTACGGCATCTTCACCTTGATACTGGGCCGTTTTATTCCGTTCGGCGTCCGCAACGGTTTATTTTTAACGGCGGGATTGGGCAAGATGAATGCCTTCAAATTTGCCGGCGCGGATTTGTTGGCCTGCACCATTTCCTCGGTAACGTTTTTTAGCCTTTACTATCGATACGGCGCCACGGTGATCGATTATGTCAAGGAGTTCAATACTGTCGTTTTCATATTAGGCGCACTCATGTTGGGATATTTTTACTTACGGAAACGCGGGCGTTAAACAAACGATTCCTATTTTCCCCGGCGCCCGCGCTTTTGCGGAATAAAAACATTTGCCAGCAAATTTCAAACAGACATTAACCCGCCGCAACTTCACTTTAACGGAATTTTTCGATGAAAATCATCTCCTGGAATGTCAACGGCATCCGCGCCGTGCAGGAAAAAGGCTTTAGGGACAGTTTGCATCAATTCGATGCCGACTGCGTTTTGTTGCAGGAGACCAAGGCCCAGGACGATCAAGTCCATAAAGCCCTGGAAGGTCTCGATCATTACCATGTGTTTTGCAATTCCGCCGAACGCAAGGGCTATTCCGGCGTGGCACTGTTGAGCCGGGAGCCGCCGCTAAGGGTCAGCCACGATATCGGCATAGCCGAACACGACCAGGAGGGCCGGGTGCTGGTGGCGGAATACGAAAAGTTTTTTCTGCTGAACGTTTATGTGCCCAATTCCGGAGACGGCTTGGCCCGCCTGGATTACCGGCAAACCTGGGACGCGGCTTTTCTGGCCTACCTGCGACAACTGCGCGGTCAAAAACCGCTGATAGCCTGCGGCGATTTCAATGTCGCCCACCAAGCCATCGATATAGCCCGGCCCAAGGCCAACTATAATAAGTCGGCCGGTTATACCCAGGTTGAAATCGACGGTTTCAGCCGGTTCGTGGCGGACGGACTGGTGGACAGCTTCCGCCAGCAGCATCCGGACAGCGTGGCTTACAGTTGGTGGAGCTACCGCGCCAATGCCCGCGAAAAAAACATAGGCTGGCGCATCGATTACGTCCTGGTCGATCAGGCCCTGCTGCCCCGCATGCGCGACAGTTACATCTTGCCGGAGATCATGGGCTCAGACCATTGCCCGGTCGGTATCGACATTGATTTGTAATGGCTTTTAAGTGGCGGGTTCCGGCTTGTCCAATAAATCGAACAGTCCCTGCCGGGCATGTTCCAGAATGGCGGTCACCAGCGGATGTTTTAAGCGCCGTTGCGCCGTAATGGCATAAAATCGCTCATACACACCCTCGGCCAAGCCCAGCATCGGCGTGCCGTATTGGCGCTGTATTTCGCTGGCCACGGCGCGAGCCGAAAAAAACAGCCCGGTCCCCGCCGCGCCAAATGTTTTCAGCAAAGCGCTGTCTTCCACCTCGGCCTGAATCGCCGGCGTGATTTGCCGGTTGTCGAACCACTGGTCCAGCGAGCGCCGTAGCGCCACATTGTGCGTGGGCAACAAAAAAGGCGCCCCATTCAGGCAACGTGGAAAATCTTCCCGATAACGCGCGGCCAGTTTGGGAGCGGCGAAAACCGCCACCGCCGATTCGCCTAAAAAATGATTGAATATGCGCGTGCCGCTGGCCGGTGTCGCCGGCACATCCGCCAGCATCATGTCGATACCGTGCAAACCGATTTCCGTCAACAGACGCTCGGTTTTATCCTCCACGCATTGAATCTGCGCCGGCTCCGACAGTTCGAGCACCGGCGCCATCAAGCGGTAGGCGATCAACTTGGGCATGGCGTCGCTGACCCCTATGTTCAAACGCATGCCGCGTTCGGTGGTTCTGCCTTTCAGCATATGACTCATTTCCCGGCCCAGGGCGAAAATCTCGTCGGCATAGTGAAAAACCGCCCGCCCGGTTTCCGTCAACACCAGTTTCCGGCCTTCCTTCCTAAACAATTTTGCCCCCACCGATTGCTCGAATACCGCCAGCTGCCCGCTAATGGTCGGCTGCGCCAGATGCAGCCGGTCACAGGCCGCCGTGATACTGCCGTGCTTTGCGACCATCCAGAAATAGTACAGATGTTGGTAGTTAATACGGTCCATGGCAGGGCTGTTTTGCCTAATCCCAGTTTAAGGAAATGAAACGTAATGTCCGCAACACTTCGCCTGTTTTGGGTTGATCGCGAAACCGGGCCGTTGCAGAGCCGTCATGACCGTTTGCCGGGCCGCGTTGGGAAAATTCATGCCGGCCGTTTCCCGTCGAACATTTTACGGCGCAGCCACTTTTCCACTTCCAACAGCAAAAACAGGCAAAGACCTATGCCGACAATTTCCAGGCCGTGGTCTAAATCGACCGGCCGGGTGTCGAAAAAGCGTTCCATGAACGGCACATAGGTAAAAATCAGCTGCAAGGCGACGACTACGCCAATCGCGTAACCGACGGCCCGCGAGTTGAACATGCGTTTGAAGCTAAGCGCGGAAATCCTCAGATAACGCACGCTGAGCAGATAAGCCACTTCCATCGTCACCAGGGTGTTGACGGCATATGTTCTGGCTTCTTCCAGCGTGGAATCGTGCAGGAGGCTCCATTCGAAAATGCCGAATACGCCCGCCGCAAACAAGCCGGACACCAGACCAACGCGCCAGACCAGAAAACCCGACAACATGGGTTCGCGGGCCGGGCGCGGCGGACGCAGCATGACATCCGGCGCCGCCGGGTCGAATGCCAATGCCATGGCCAGTGCCACGGAACTGACCATGTTCACCCAAAGTATTTGCAAGGGGGTAATCGGCAAGGTAAATCCCAATAATATCGCCAGAATGATGCTCATGGACTCGCCGCCGTTGACGGGCAACAAAAAAACGATGGCTTTTTTCAGGTTGTCGTAAACCGTGCGCCCCTGCTTGACCGCGTGCACGATGGTAGCGAAATTATCATCGGTAATCACCATTTCCGAGGCCTCCTTGGCGGCTTCGGTACCCTTGCAACCCATGGCAATCCCCACATCGGCCCGCCGCAAGGCCGGCGCGTCGTTGACGCCGTCGCCGGTCATCGCCACGATGGCGCCGCCCGCTTGCAATAGCGTCACCAGCCGCAACTTGTGTTCCGGGCTGACTCGCGCAAACACATCGACCTGCCCCACGCGCCGCAACAATTCGTCGTCGCTCATGCTGTCAAGCATGTGCCCGGTGATGGCTTCGGCGGTATTTTGCAGATTCAATTGCCCGGCAATGGCGCAGGCGGTGATTTCATGGTCTCCGGTAATCATTTTGACCCGGATGCCGGCGGTTTGGCATTCCTTGATGGCGGCCACGGCCTCGGGACGCGGCGGGTCGATCAGGCCGAACAAGCCCAAAAACACCAGGCCTTCATCCAGGTCGTGAAAATCCAGTTCGGTTTGATGCGGCCGCGCGGCCTTGCAGGCAAAGCCCAATACCCGCTGCCCCTGTCTGGCCAGCGCCTCTATGGCTTGTTGCCAGTAGGCTGGTTCAATGGCCCTATCGCCATCGGCGCCGCGCTGCAGCGCACACATCGCCAACAGGCGTTCCGGCGCGCCCTTGATGTGAATCATGGCCTCGCCCTGATGATTGTGATGCAAGGTCGCCATGAATTTGTGTTCCGATTCGAAGGGAATCAAATCGCGCCGCGGCCACTCCTTCAAAATTTCCACGGCGGACAGTTCCGCTTTCAGCCCGGCCACCAGCAAGGCGGCTTCCATCGGATCGCCCTGGGTTTTCCAGGCGCCGTCGCGATGTTCTATCGTGGCGTCATTGCAACACAAGGCCGTTTGCAACAAGTTCAACAAAACCGACTCGGACTCCACATCCATGGGCTTGCCTTCGCGTAAAAATTCGCCGACCGGTTCGTAACCGGTGCCGCTGACGTCGATTGGCCCGTCGGTTGCAATCACGCTGCACACCGTCATTTCGTTGCAGGTCAAGGTGCCGGTCTTATCCGAACAAATAATGCCGAGAGCACCCAAGGTTTCCACGGCCGGCAAGCGGCGAATGATGGCCTTGCGGCTGGCCAAACTTTGCACGCCGATTGCCAGCGTGACCGTCAAAATGGCCGGCAAACCTTCCGGAATGGCGGCGACCGCCAAACCCACCACCATCATGAACATGTCGACGGCTTCGCCGCCGCGCACCAAGATGCCGAAAGCGAACACCAAGGCCGATATCAGAATCACGGCCCCGGTTATCCAGCGGGCGAAAACAGCCATTTGTTGCAATAGCGGCGTGGTCAGGGTTTCGACTTGCGACACCATCATGCTGATGTGGCCGATCTCCGTGCGCACGCCAGTGCCGACCACCACCCCCTTTGCCTGGCCGAAGGTCACCAGAGTGCCGGAATACGCCATATTCGAGCGGTCGCCTATCATCGCGTCGGCGACTACAGGATCGGCTTGTTTCTCGGTCGGCACCGATTCGCCGGTCAATACGGCTTCCTGTACCTGCAGGCTCTTGACGCTGAACAAGCGCAAGTCGGCCGGCACTTTGTCGCCGGATTGCAAAAACACGACGTCGCCGGGCACCAGATCGGCGGCGGAAATGTCGATTTTCTTGCCGTTTCGCTGCACCACCGCGTGCGAAGACAACATTTGCTTGATGGCCTGCAGCGCATCTTCGGCCTTGCCTTCCTGAACGAAACCGATGATGGAATTAATGATCACCACCCCCAGAATCACCAAGGTATCGGTCCAGTGTTCCAGCAGCGCGGTGATCAGCGCGGTTGCCAGCAACACGTAAATCAACAGATTGTGAAATTGGCCGATAAAGCGTAGGAAGGCGCTACGCGGTTTTTTTTCCGGCAGATGATTGGGTCCGAAGCGCAGCAGACGGTTCCGAACCTCCTGTTCGTCCAGACCGTGCTCCCTGTCCGCGTTCAGCTCCTGAATGACGGCTTCCACCGTCATCGCGTGCCAATCCGGCGCCTTGTCCGCCGGGGGCTGCGCGCTTGCTTGCGGATTATCCCGCAATGCCCGCTTTTTTCTCAGCTTGATCCAGCCCAGTAATCCCACTAAAGCGGTAAAAACTAACATCACCAGCAGTAAATTCAGATGCGCCATAAAAAACACATCCAGGGATTGGCCGCCGGAACTCCGGCTTGGCAACTCATTCATACCCTACTCCTCGGCGTTAAAGCCGGAAACCCAAAAACCAACAAACGATTGATTTTCAAATGAAAGATGTTTTATTGAGTGTAAAACCGGAACCGATTGCCGCCAAGTGCCGCAATCAGGCCCTTTATTCATCCTGCCACAAAGTTTCTCTAACGACCAGCGGCTAGCAAGCCCGCGCAAGGTCTTCACGGCACACCGTCCGCCGGGCTAAACCGCGCCGACGCCACGGCATTCATGGCTTGGCGCTATGCCCGGCAGTTTATCGGTGGAAAAATTCATACCTAATAAATAGAAAATTTCTATGTTTAAAATTTATATATTCTATTTTTCTATAGCTAGACATTGCTGTAATGTATCTACCGAGTTCAATCCACCGAGATCAGATCATGCCCCGCATTCCCGAATACGACGACAAAACCCTGCGCAGCAATGTCCGACTGCTGAAAGACATGCTGGATGAAGTGTTGCAGCAGCAGGCCGACCCGCAAGCGGCCGCCATCGTGGAACAATTGCAACAGCAATTCACCGGCCTGCAACGCGACGGCAACCCCACCCGCCGCCAGCAACTGCACAAACTGCTGCAGGGACTTTCGGCGGACACCCTCAGCGAAGTGATTCGGGCCTTCAGCCTGTATTTCAGTTTGCTGAACATCGCCGAGGAATCCACTCAGCTACAGCAACGCCGCCGTCAAATCGAAAAACACAAACATTACTGGCGCGGCTCGTTTCACGACACCTTGCTGGGTTTCAAGACCGCCGGCATCGGTGCCGAACAACTGCAACCCTTGCTGGACGACTTGCACTATCTGCCGGTCATGACCGCGCACCCCACCGAAGCCAAGCGCCGCTCGGTGCGCGGGGCCCTGCGTAACGTCTTTGTCAGCAACGAAAAACTGCAAAACACCGGCATCAAGGGTTATTTTCGCGAGGAAGCGCTGGAACGCCTGCAAAGCCAGATCCAATTGCTGTGGAAAACCGATGAAGTGCGGACCCGCAGCATGGGCGTGATCGATGAAATCGACTCCGGCCTGTTCTACTTTCCCCTGTCCCTGTTCGAAGCCACCGCCCAAGTCTATCGCAACTTTCACCGCGCCTTGGTCGACGTCTACGGCGCGGAGGAAGCCGGCAAGGTGCGCATTCCCGGTTTTTTGAACTTCGGCTCCTGGATAGGCGGCGACCGCGACGGCAACCCCAATGTCAAACCCTACACCACGGCACTGGCCCTGCGCCTGCAAGCCCGCACCATCACGCAGGAATATCTACGCCGCATCGACATTTTGAAGGATCAGCTGTCGTTCTCGCTGGGCATGTGCCAGCCCACCGCGGCGTTTTTAGACAGCCTGAGCCAGGACCGCGAATTGCTGGGCGACAGCGCCGTCATCGCGGAACGCGGCTGCCTGCAGGAACCCTACCGGCACAAACTGGCATTGATGAAATTCCGCATGCATCGCCGGCTGGAATTGATAGAACAACGCATTTTGGGCGACAGCAGCCAGTCCGACGCGGCGGCCTATAACACCATCCAAAGCTTTCAAGCCGATTTGCAATTGATCCGTGATTCGCTGATCAGCCACGGCGACCGGGTGATTGCCGACCGGGATCTGCAGGATTTGATCCGCCTGGTGGAAGTTTACGGCTTTCACTTGATGCAACTGGACGTTAGGCAGGAGTCCACCCGCCACAGTCAGGCGGTGGCGGAAATCTTGTCGGCGGCCCTGGGCATCGATTACTTGAGTCTGGAGGAAGCCCGACGTCTGCAAGTGTTGAGCGAAGCCATCGCCATCGCCGGCGGGCTGGGCTATGACGCCAGCGGCCTGAGCGCCAACACCCTGGAGACCTTGGAAGTATTTCAGGTCATGGCGCAGATGCGCAGAGAAATCGGCCACGACTGCTTCAGCCGTTACGTGATTTCCATGACCCATTCGGCCAGCCACATCATGGAAGTGTTGCTACTGGCGGCACAAAACGGCTTGGCGGGCCGGATCAGCGGTCAGTGGTATTGCCACATCGGCGTCAGCCCGCTGTTCGAAACCATAGACGATCTCAACCACATCGACAGCGTATTGCGCGGCCTGCTGGCGCAACCGGTTTACCGCGCCTTGCTGGAAGTTTCCGGCCTGCGGCAGGAAGTGATGCTGGGTTATTCGGATTCCTGCAAGGACGGCGGCATTCTGGCCTCGGCCTGGGGTTTATACCGGGCGCAGCAACAGGTAATGGCGATTTCCGACGACCAAGGCATACCCTGCCGGCTGTTTCATGGCCGGGGCGGAACCATAGGCCGCGGCGGCGGTCCGACCCACGAAGCCATCCTGGCCCAACCGCCGGCCACCGTGCGCGGCCAGATCAAATTCACCGAACAGGGCGAAGTGCTGTTTTACCGATACAACAACATGGAAACCGCGGTTTACGAACTGACCATGGGCATCACCGGCCTGATGAAAGCCAGCTCCAGCTTGGTGCAAGCCGTGGAACCGGATCATGCCGACAACTTGGCGGTGATGAGCGAACTGGCGCAATTGGGCGAACGCAGCTATCGGCAACTGACCGAACACACACCCGGCTTTCTGGATTATTTTTACGAAGCCACACCGGTGCAGGAGATCGGCCAACTCAATATCGGCTCGCGGCCTTCGCACCGCAAAAAACAGGACAGATCGAAATATTCGGTCAGAGCCATTGCCTGGGTATTCGCCTGGGCGCAATCGCGGCAGACCTTTCCGGCCTGGTACGGCATCGGTTCCAGCCTGGAAAATTATTGCGCCGGCAACCCGGAACGCCTGAACAGCTTGCGGCGGCTGTATAAAGACTGGCCTTTCTTCCGTAACCTGCTCGGCAATGCGCAGATGGCCCTCAGCAAGTCCGACATGGCCATATCGGAAGAATACAGTAAACTTTGCAGCGACCCGGCCATCGGCAAAAGCATACATAGTATGATCGCAGCCGAATATCGCCGTTGCGTGGACTGGATTCTGGAAATCGCCGAATGCGAACATTTGCTGGCCGAAAACCCCGAACTGGCTGCTTCGCTGCGCCGGCGCAACGATTATCTCGGCCCGCTGAACTACATGCAGGCCGGGCTGCTCAGAGCGCTGAATCAGGACAGCGAGAACGAGAACAGCCAAAGTATCTGGATGAAACCGCTGTTGCGCACCATCAACGCCATCGCGGCGGGCATGCGCAATACCGGCTAGCGAGGGCGGACTTACCAGTTGCCCGCCCTGAATTCGGCTAACGCCTTTGCACCCTCTGTCATCCGGAGGTGGTGGGCCACCCCCTCTTCCTTCGGAGGGTGTCGTAAGAGCTCCCTCTCCCCGCGGGAGGGTTGGGGAGTGAGGGGGGATAAAATTAATATGCCATTGTTTTATATACCCTCATCCTAACGATTATGAAACAGGTGTATCGCCCCGGCAAATGAAAGGCAGTACCGTAGGAGCGACGCACAGTCGCGATTCGCAAGGCCATCATCGCGACTGTGCCTCGCTCCTACCATGACTTTCATAGTAACGTTCATGAAACCGGCGCATCGCCCCGGCAAATGAAAGTAGTGCAGCTGGGCACGGTTCCTCGCCGGACAGGACGCCGTAAATACGTCCGTGTAGGCTCGACGGCAGCATCCTTGCTGCCGACGCCTGTCCGATAAGCAACCGTACCCGCTCGATTTTTTACTTTCAGAGTAACCTTCTCCCCGAGGGAGAAGGGACTGTTTCGGCTTTTACGGGAAACTCCGGAAGGGGGAGCCTTGGCTTTTAAAGCGAATCGCAACGCAACGTTAAACATGGACAATTTCAGGAGAGAAGTTTAATGTCTGGCAGCATCTCACCGTTACGCCGCTTGCAACAACTGGCTCAAATTGAGCGCGAGGACGTTACCACCCTGATCATTTACGGCATGGGGATAGGCCTAATGTCCTTGGCCACGCCGATCGCGGTACAAGCCCTCGTCAACACCATCGCCTTCGGCGCGCTGTTCCAACCCCTGATCGTGCTCACTCTGATTCTGTTGGTGCTGGTAAGCTTCAGCAACACATTGTCGGCCTGGCAATTTTACGTGGTGGAAATGCTGCAGCGCCGCCTGTTCGTGCGCCTGTTCGGCGCGGCCGCGCAACGTCTGCAGCAGGCGGACTTTGCCGTGCGCGACCGGGAATATCTGCCCGAGCTGAGCAACCGTTTCTTCGACGTCGTCACCTTGCAGAAAACCGCCGCCGTGCTGATGTTGGAAACCCTGGGCTATGTCTTGCAGACCCTGATCGGCATGACCTTGCTGGCCTTCTATCATCCGATTCTGCTGGCTTTCGATTTGTTTCTGATCGTGATGCTGGGGATTATCCTGTTCATCATGGGCAAGCACGGGGTCGATACGGCCATCGAACAATCCAAGGCCAAATATGCCGCCGCCGCCTGGCTGGAAAACATTGCCGCCAACCCCATTCTAGGCAAAGCCGCCGGGGAACAGGCTTTTTTCAGCCGGCAAACCGAACGCATAGCCTCCGATTACTTGACCGCCTGCGCCCGCCACTTCCGCATTCTGTCCCGGCAAAACATCAGCGCGCTGGCATTGCATGCCGTGGCCAATACGCTGTTGCTGGGGCTTGGCGGTTGGATGGTGATCGATCGCCAGCTCAGCCTCGGCCAATTGATCGCGGCGGAACTGGTGGTCAGCGCCATGATTTACGGCCTCACCCGCCTGGGCAAAACCCTGGATAACTTTTACGAATTGTTGACCAGCCTGGATAAAATCGGCCACCTGCTGGACTTACCGCAGGGCAGGGAAAAGGGCGGCGCGCCGGCCGACCTGGCGGCACCCATGCAGGTCGACCTGCACCACGTCGCCTTGCCGCAAGGCCCGCAACTGGATCTGTTGAAAAACATCGAATTACACATAACCCCGGGCGACAGCGTGGCAATCGGCGCCGGCGCCGAACATGGCAGCCTGCTGGATGTACTGTTCGGTTTACGCGCCCCGGTCAAGGGTTATGTCAATCTGGACCGCCAGGACATGCGCGACCTGAATCTCAGACAATTGCGCGACGACATTGCCCTGGTGCGCTGCCCCGAGATCATGGCAATGAGTATTGCCGACAATGTCTGCCTGGGACGGGATCACGACCTGAATACCGTCAGAGAGGTACTGGGCCGGGTGGGCCTGCTCGAGACGATTGCCGCCTTGCCGGAGCGCCTGAACACCGTCCTGAACCAGCACGGCAGCCCGCTCAGTCAGGAACAATGCCTGCGCCTGACACTGGCGCGCATTTTATTGCGCAGACCCCGCTTGTTGTTGCTGGATCATGTGCTGGATTGCACCGATCCCGCGCTGCTGGATAGCATGCTGACCCATCTGACGGCAAAAGACGCCCCCTGGACCCTGATCGTCGCCAGCCGCATACCGGCGGTAATTAACGCCTGTTCCCGTCATATCAGCCTGGAGAACGGCATGATCGTTGAAATCACTCCATCCACCGAAGCCCTATGACGCACGACGAAGAACTCAGCCATTTTCTTAGTCAGATCAAAACCGACTTTCCCTACGCCAGGGCCATTCCGCTGGCCGGCCGGCTGGCCAGGTCCTTGCTTTATATTTTTCTGGTCATGTTGATATTTCTGGCATTGACCCCCTGGCAACAAAACGTGCGCGGCGTCGGTCGCGTCGTTGCCTACGCGCCGGCGGAACGCCAGCAGGTCATTGCCGCGCCGGTGGACGGCCGAGTCAGCCGCTGGCTGGTCAAGGAAGGCGGCAAGGTCAAGCAGGGCGACGTCGTGCTGGAGCTGCTGGACAACGACCCCTTGCTGCTACAGCGGTTGGAAGCCGAGCGCCAAGCCCTGCTGGGCCGGAAAACGGCTATCGACGATAGGGTGGAGACTTTCCGCACTCAACTGCGCATGGCCGAAGAGGCGCGTCCGCAAGCACTGGCGGCGGCGGAATCGCGCATCGCCATGGCCGGACAGCGGCGCAGCGCGGCCGCGCAAAGCCTGGATGCCGCCCAAGCCGCCCAAAAAACCGCCGATTTGAATTTGAACCGGCAAGCACAATTGCGGGAAAAAGGCCTTTCATCGCAACGCACGCTGGAACTGGCCCAGTTGGAAATCGCCCAACGTAGCGCCGAATCCCTTAGAGCCAAGGCCGCGTTGCAAGCGGCCGACAGCGAAATTCAAGCCCTGAACGCCGATTTGCGAAAACTGGCGGCCGATACCACCTCCTCCATCGAAAAAGTCCGCGCCGATTTGAATAAAGCCATCGAGGACCAGAATTATCTGCGCGCGGATTTATTAAAACTGGAAACCCGCTTGGCCCGCCAGCAAACCCAAACCATAGTCGCACCGCAGGACGGCACCATCATGCGCCTGTTGGTCAATCCCGGCGCCGAGTTGCTCAAAGCCGGCCAGGCCGTCGCCATTTTGATACCCGACACCGCGGAACGCGCGGTTGAACTCTGGATGGACGGCAACGATTTACCCTTGATCGTCACCGGCAGCCACAGCCGCTTGCAGTTCGAAGGCTATCCCGCCATTCAGTTCGGCGGCTGGCCGGAGTTTTCCGTCGGTTCGTTCGGCGGCCAGGTGAGTTTGATCGATGCCAGCGACGATGGCCAAGGGCATTTCCGCATTTTGATCAAGCCCGACCCGAACGACCTGCCCTGGCCCGATCCGCGTTTTCTAAGGCAAGGGGTGCGCGTCAACGGCTGGGTACTGCTGGGACGGGTCACGCTGGGCTACGAACTCTGGCGTATCTTTAACGGCTTTCCACCGCTGGTTTTACCGGAACCGGAATTGACCAAGCAAGCCAAGGACGCCGGCAAATCCGCCGGGAGCGACGAGAAGAAGAGCTATGATTGACTCAGCCCCGTTGAATGCGCTTATTCGGTTCGGTATCGGCTTATCGAAGCCAGATAGGCAGCGCCCCTCGGCGGACGCGGAGCAAAAGATTGTGACGGGCCGGCTTAATAAGCATGCCCTTGGCCTGTTATTGCTAATCTGCTGTCCGGCCTTGTGGGCCGCGGACCCGCCCGTCGAGCCCTTATCCTTGGAAGAGGTGCAGGCGGCGGCGCTAAGGGCCTTTCCCGGCTTGATGTCCACGGAACAACGCAAACAAATTGCCGAGGGCGAATTTCAAACCGCCGAAGGCGGTTTCGATACAGTACTGAAATCCCAAAACCGCTGGTCGGTGGCCGGCATTTACGAAAACACTCAAAACGACGTCGTCATCGAGCAGCCCACCGCCCTGTGGGGCACGACATTTTTCGGCGGCTGGCGGCGAGGCAGCGGAGATTATCCGGTTTACGAAGGGAAAAGCCAAACAGCCGAGGACGGCGAAGTCCGGCTGGGGGTAAACATTCCCTTATGGCGCAACCGGGAAATCGACAGCCGCCGCGCTAGATTGCAACAGGCGGAACTAGGCAAACTGATCGCCAGCCACGAATACGACCAAGCCCTGTTGGACGTGCGCCGGCTGGCCAGCCAGCGCTATTGGGATTGGGTAATGGCCGGCCAACGCTTGCGGGTGGCCGAGCGTCTGCTGCAAATCGCCGAACAACGCGATGCCGGCATACGCGCGCGAGCCGCCGCCGGCGACATTGCCGACATCGAAGTCCTGGACAATCAACGCGCCATTTTGGAACGGCGGGAGCGGCGGGTTGCCGCGCAACGCCTGCTGGAGCAAAGCGCCATTCAGCTGTCCCTGTATTGGCGCGACGGCGACGGCAACCCGCAACTGCCCGACCGGGAATTGCTGCCCGCCGATTTCCCCGCCAACGAACCCGCGCTCGACATAGCCCCGGAACAAGCCATGCTGGCGGCGCAAGGCCAGCGGCCGGAGTTGAAACGCCTACTAGCGCAAAAACAACAAACCGAAACCGAACTGGCCCTGCAGGAAAATCAACGCGCGCCCGGTGTGGACTTTTCGGTGATGGGCGCCAAGGACCTGGGTTACAGCAGCCAAAAGATCAATCGGGATGAGTTGTATCTGGGCCTGAATGTGGATATTCCCCTGCAACAAAGGGTGGCCGGCGGACGGGCGCAAGCGGCCGCCGCCAATTTGCAACGCCTGAAATGGGACCGGCAATTGCTCGAGGACCGGATCAACAACGAAATCAGGGACGTGCTATCGGCCATACAAGCCGCCAGACAGCGGGTACAGCTCAGCAAACAGCAATGGCAAGCGGCCCGCCAACTGGAAGAGGGCGAGCAGAGCCGCTTTGACTTGGGCGACAGCACCCTGCTGTTTGTGAATTTGCGGGAAATCGCCCAAGGCGATGCCGCATTGATGGCAGCCGAAGCGCAAGCCAATCTGTTTAAGGCCCATGCCGATTATCAGGCCGCCCTGGGCGCGCCGATCGATCCGACACAACAGGGTTACGGCGAACAGGAGACATCGCCATGACGGGAACCGCACCGAGACCGGCAAGCCTGACTTACCAGCGGATCAAAAAAATCCTCGTCATCGGCGCGCTAGGCCTATGCCTGCTGTTTCCGGAATTACTCTGGCACAAGTTCGTCTTTATTCTGCATATTCTTTACGAAGCCGCGTCTTTTCTGTTGGAAGAAGCCCTGGTACATGGCCTGGACATGCAGAAGTATTATGCCCAAATGACAGTGTTTTACTTCTCCTGGCTGCTGGCAATCGTATTGTTCGCGGCTTTCCTGCGACAATTGCCGCATCTGATTCATAGCCTGAAGGCCCGTTGGCTGGCGTTGGTGTGGCAAATCAAATTCCGCCTGCTGTCGGCTTGGCTCGGTTCCAGCGTCTGGCAAAAAACCAAATTCATTTTTTTTCAGTTGCTGCTGGTGGTCAGCGGGCTCCTGTTTCTACTGGCTTGAAACGATCCGTCCCTTGGTGTAGGCAATGCCCTACAAGCCCCTGGTTTTGCGCAAGCTTTTGATGATAAACTTACTCGCTTGATATTTATGGCCAATCGGCCGCGGCGGCGCCCGCCAATCCAGGATTTTTTATGAGCAACCAGCAATCCGACTCCGGACTCCCCAGCATACTGAAAAAACTGGGGGCAATGACAGCCATCCGCGATACATCCATGGTGGAACAAAGCCTGCTGCGCACCCTGGGCCCCTTGCTGGGCATACTGGAGACTTCGTTTTATCGGGTTGACGATTACGGTAACGTCTTGCGCGCGCTTTACCATACACGCACAGTAGTTGACGCCCTGGGCAGCAAGCGCATAGTCGACAACCTGGAAGAAGTCACCTACGAGCAACATATTTCCGCCGAACTGCGCAATTTGTTCGACAGCGTGCGTTTGCTGCGAAAATCCTGCTGCAGAAAGCTGGGTTTGAAGCTGCTGATCTGTTATCCGATTTTCGGCGAAAACCAGGTACTGGGATATTTTGTATTTCAACGCGACCGGGAAGTGACTGCCGTGGAAGACGCCATCATTCAAGGCGTACTGGAAGTTTTCACCAATTATTTTGCCCTGCTGGACAGCAGCCAGCGCGACCAGCTGACCGGCTTGCTGAACCGCTATTCGCTGGAAACCAATCTTGACCGCTTATGGAATCTGTTGTCGGCCAAGCTGCATTCCTCCCGCGACGACGACAATGCCCGTGTCAACACACCCCAAACCTATTGGCTTTGCATCCTGGACGTCGACCATTTCAAGACCATCAACGACACCTTCGGCCACATGATAGGCGACGAGGTGCTGATCATGGTGACGCGTCTGCTGCAAGGCTCGTTGCGCCAATCCGATCTGTTGTACCGCTATGGCGGCGAGGAATTTGTCGCCATCATTGCCGCCAACGATTTTGAATCGGCGCGGGAAGCGTTCGAACGCACGCGCCTGTGTATAGAGCAATTTCTGTTTCCGCAAGTCGGCCACATCACCATCAGCGGCGGTTTCAGCAGCGCGGACCCTTCCGTGTTGCCGCAGGAAGTGATGCACCGAGCCGATAGCGCGCTTTATGCCGCCAAAAATGCCGGCCGCAACCGTATCTACGACTATGACACATTGATGAAACAGGGTGTCCTGCAAGAAGCTGCCACCGGCACCATAGACTTGTTTTAACCCTCACTCGACCGCAAGTCGGGATACGGCCCGACAGTTTGCCCGAATATTAGCCCGGCGCAATCAACGCGGTGACAAAAAAAATCCAAATCTGCTAAATTCGCGCCGCATTAACCACACTGCCCGGCGTGCGAATCGATTTACGAATTGTAGGAAAATCATGACTTCTGACAAACTGAAAAAAAACCGCAAGAAAGTGGCCCTGGATATGGAGACCTATGAAAAACTGAAGACCTTTACCCGCTTTAACGGCGTGAAATTGCGTTGCACGGTCGCCGCCTTGGTTGATTTGATGCTGCAAGATGAAGCCCTGGGCAAACAGGCCGTCGAGTTGTCCATGCAAAAACAGGCGGCCGAGTCGGACGACTGACCTCCCTTGACGCCGGGCGGTGTTGCCGATCCGGGAATGTGCATGCGCTAACTCTGATGAAGGCTGGATATTCGCCCCGGCAAATGAAATTTAACGATGTTATGTCGCTAGCCTTTCAGACTGTTGCCGCATGACTTGCGATTAACAACGCCGCCGTCCGCCAACCGGGGGCCAAGCTCCCGGAAGCACTCGGCTTGCCGAGACGCTGTGGACACAAGTACCGTCATTCCACGGCAAGCAGCCGATAATCCCGCATCGCATAAACTCCACTAGCGCGGGAGTCAATTCGAATTATACTTGACACAAAAATGCCACCGCCGTTGGAGAATCATAATGCGCAGATTTTTTTTATTGCTTTTGGGCCTGGGCTCGGCAAACTGCAACGCCGAAGTATTCAAATGCACCGAAAAATACGGCAAAACCGTTTATCAATCCAGCCCGTGCAAGGCGGCAACCAAGGAACAACAACTGGAAATCAAAACCGATCCTGCCCGGGAAGCGGCGGCAAAAGCCAAGTTGGAAGCCATTCAAAACGAATACGACGCCCGAAAATCCGCGCAGGAAAAAGCCAATAAGGAACGGGAGGAGCAACAACGCGCCAGAGACTCGCTGGAGATTGCCCGCCGCAGCGCCGCGGCCCAACAAGAACAGGCGCATGCGCAGCAACGGCAGGCGGATGCCCTGGAAAAGCAGAATCAATCGGACAACCGCCCGATGATATTTTTACCCCCGATGGTACCCAATTACCCGGCCGGACCTCACCCATCCCCCAGGCCGCAACCGCGCCCAATGCCGGACAACAACAGGCTGGATGCACCAGCGGATATGGCTCCCTGATCCCGCCGCGCGTTGGCGCTAGCCGCCGATTTGCGCGCGCCCCGCTGCGATGGCTTTTCTGACCTGCTCCGGCGCGGTGCCGCCGATATGATTGCGCGCCGCCACCGAGCCTTCCAGTTTCAATATATCGAACACATCCTCGCTAACGGCGGAGGAAAAAGCCCGCAATTCGTCCAGACTCAACTCGGATAAATCCCGTCCGCTCTCCAACCCCAAGCGCACCGCCAATCCCACCACTTCGTGGGCATCGCGAAAGGCCATGCCTTTACGCACCAGGTAATCAGCCAGATCGGTGGCAGTGGCGAAACCACGTTTGGCCGATTCGTACATATTCCGCCGCTTGGCCTTGACATGCGGCATCATGTCGGCGAAGGCACGCAGGCAATTGATCAGCGTATCGGCGGTATCGAACAAGGGCTCCTTGTCTTCCTGGTTGTCTTTGTTGTAGGCCAGGGGCTGACTCTTCATCAACATCAGCAGAGACATCAAATGCCCGGTCACCCGGCCGGATTTGCCCCGCACCAGTTCGGGAACGTCCGGGTTTTTCTTTTGCGGCATGATGGATGAGCCGGTGCAAAATGCATCGGGTATGTCGATGAAATCGAACTGCGCGCTGGCCCACAGCACCAATTCTTCGGAAAAACGCGACAGGTGCATCATCAGCAGACTGCCGGCGGCGGCAAATTCGATGGCGAAATCGCGGTCGCTGACCGAATCCAGCGAATTATTCGAAGGACGCGAGAATCCCAGTAGTTCAGCGGTCATGAAGCGGTCGATAGGATAACTGGTACCGGCCAACGCCGCGGCACCCAAGGGCATGACGTTGATACGCTTGACGCAATCCTGAAAACGCTCCTTATCGCGGCTCAGCATTTCGAACCAAGCCATCAGATGATGGCCGAAGGTAACCGGCTGAGCCACTTGCAGATGAGTGAATCCCGGCATGATGGTATCGGCCTCCTGCTCGGCCTTGTCCAACAAGGCTATTTGCAAGCGCTCGATTTGGGCCAATATGGTGGCGATATCGTCACGCAGATACAGCCGGATATCGGTTGCCACTTGATCGTTGCGGGAACGACCGGTATGCAGTTTCTTGCCGGCAATGCCGATCAGGTCGGTCAGACGGGCCTCGATGTTCATATGCACGTCTTCCTGCTTGATGGACCAGACAAACTCGCCGCGCTCTATTTCGCCGCCGATTTGCGCCAATCCGCGCTGAATGTCCGCCAGCTCCTGTTGGGTCAGAATGCCGATTTTGCACAGCATGGCCGCGTGCGCCAAGGAACCCTGAATGTCCTGCCTCGCCATGCGCCGATCAAAGGTAACCGAAGCGGTGAATTCTTCGACAAAGGCGTCGGTGGCTTCGGCAAAACGGGCGCTGGAAAGTTTTTCGGTATTAACAGTGGTCATGGCGGTCAAAAAATTGAATGGACAAAGCCGAATTATACCGTTACCGGCCCGATTTTTAGGCTTTATCGACCGAGCATAGCGCATAAACGCCGCGCTGGACTTTCAACCGTCAGCTGTCTAACATGCTCGGCGGCACACCGCCCATTCAACATCGATTAGCACATGCAACAACCCACCGCCTTCGTCAACTGGTTCAGAAACTCGTCGCCTTATATTCATGCCCATCGCAACCGCACCTTTGTGATTTTTTTCAGCGGCGCGGCGGTCACCGAACCCGAGTTCGATAATCTGATCCACGATTTCGCCTTGCTGAAAAGCCTGGGCGTCAGACTGGTGTTAGTGCACGGCATCCGTCAGCAGATAGACGAGCGCTTGCTGCAGCAAGGCGATACGCCCAGGTTTCACCACCATTTACGCATTACCGACGCCGCCACCCTGCAATACGTCAAACAGGCGGCGGGCTTGGTGCGGGTGGAAATCGAAGCCCTGTTGTCCATGGGCGTGTCCGGCTCGCCGATGGCGGGCGCCAAAATCCGCGTCGCCTCTGGCAATTTCGTCACCGCCAAACCGCTGGGCGTGCTGGACGGCATCGACTATTGCTATACCGGCAAAGTGCGCCGCATCGATACCCAGGCCATCCATCAGCAACTCGATCAAAATAACGCGGTGCTGATTTCGCCGATCGGCTATTCGCCCAGCGGCGAGGTATTCAACCTGTCCGCCGAGGAGGTCGCCACCGAAGTGGCGATTGCGCTGCATGCCGAAAAGCTGATTCTACTCACCGACCAGGCCTGCCTGTCGCCGGAAGACAACAGCCCCATTCCTCAGCTCACCGCCGACCAAGCCTCGGCCTTACTCGCTGCCGAGCCCGGATTGCCCGACGCGGTGGCACGCTCGCTGAACGCCGCCATCCAGAGTTGCCGGCAAGGCGTCGGCCGCGCCCATTTGATCAACCGCCACCTGGACGGCGCCTTATTGCTGGAACTGTTCACCCGCGACGGCATAGGTACCTTGATCAGCTCGACGGAATTCGAGGCGATCCGCCCCGCCACCCTGGACGACATAGGCGGCATCATGGAATTGATCAAGCCGTTGGAACAGCAAGGGATTCTGATCAAACGTTCGCGGGAAAAACTGGAAATGGAGATCAATGATTACATCGTCATCGAACGGGACGGCCTGATCATTGGTTGCACGGCTTTTCATATCATGAGCGACAAGCGCAATGCGGAGATCGCCTGTCTGGCCGTGCACGCCGACTACCAGAGGGGCGCGCGCGGCAACCGCTTATTGACTTACCTGACGCGGAACGCGGCAAAGCGCGGTATTCAGCGCCTGTATGTGCGCTCTACCCAAACCGTGCATTGGTTCGTCGAACGCGGCTTTAGCCCGTGCGAAATTGAAGACTTACCGGAACCCATGAAAAGCGCCTATAACCATGCCCGCAATTCCAAGGTATTGTCCAAGGCGGTCGACTGATCATGGCCGCGTTGAAGGTATTGCAGCTCACTGACTTACATATTGCCCCCCGCGCCGGCGAATTGATGCTAGGCATAGATACGGAAGCGTATTTTCGGCAAACCTTGAAACACGCCGTCGACCAACACGGCCCTTTCGATCTTGCCCTGCTAACCGGCGATTTGGCGCAAGATCCTTGCGTGGACAGTTATCAACGTATCAGCCGGCACTTGAGCGCGTTCGACATGCGCTGCCTATGCCTGCCCGGCAACCACGACGACTTCGACCTGATGCGGATTTATTTGAACAGCGGCAAGTTGGGTTGCGATAAACGCTTGGTTTTAGGCAATTGGTTGATCGTGATGCTGAACAGCCAAATAATCGGCAGCCCGGTGGGCATGCTCGCCGAGGCAGAACTGGAGTTTTTGGAAGGCACGTTACGGGCGCACAAGCGGTTGCCGACCTTGCTTGCGGTTCATCACCACTGCGTTGAAAGCGGTTCGCCCTGGATGGATGCCATGCGGATTCGGAACAGCGCGGCCTTTTTGGCGCTGATAAAACAACATCCGCAAGTAAAGGCGGTCACTTGCGGACACGTACATCAGGCTTTCGCCAAACGGGAGGCGCATATCGAGTTGTTTGCCACGCCATCCAGCTGCTTTCAGTTTACCCCCCAATCCGACGACTTCAGCCTGGACGACACGCCACCGGGCTACCGGGTGTTCAGGCTTGGCGAGGACGGCTGCTTACAGTCGGAGGTATTCCGTTTACCGATCAGGATGGACGATTTGGACCGGAATGCCCACGAATATTAATTTTCCCGGCATCCGGACAAATAACCGGCGGAATCGACCAGCACATCGTCCGCCGTCAACAAGGAACCCAACTCGTCCATGGCCTTGCGGTAAACCCGCCGCTTGAAGTAGACCACATCCTGCAAGGGGTACCAATACTCCACCCATTTGTAACTATCGAATTCCTGCTTGTGTCCGCAATCGAAGCGCACCATGGACTCGTCGCCGAGCAGCCGCAACAAAAACCAAATCTGTTTCTGACCTATGCATAGCGGCAGCGAGTTTTTGCGAATATACCGCTCGGGCAACTTGTAGCGCAGCCAATAACGGGTCCGCCCCAACAATTGCACATGCTCGGCGCGCAAACCAGTTTCTTCCCACAATTCCCGATACATCGCGGTTTCCGGGTCTTCGTCGACATCGATTCCGCCCTGCGGAAACTGCCACGAATTGGCGCCCTTGCGCTTTGCCCAGAACACACGACCCTCGTCATTGCAAAGGATAATGCCGACGTTGGGCCGGTATCCTTTCGAGTCTATCATGTAAAAACCTGTATTATTTGCCGCCCGCTGTAACGACTGAATGCTAAAATCGAACTCGGGCGGAACATTAAAATGAATGGCGCAATTGTTCCACAAATAAGCGGCGGAAGCCATAAGCCGCTTGGTTTTATTTAATTGACGGGTTTAGCGTGAGTTTAGCGATTTTTGATTTGGATAATACGCTGATTGCCGATGACAGCGACTTCCTATGGGGGCAGTTTTTGGTGGATCGCGGGATAGTGGACAAAGACCATTACGAGGCCGCCAACGCCAAGTTTTACCAAGATTACAAGCAGGGCAGCCTGGACATAGTCGAATTTTTGCGGTTTTCCCTGGCGCCCTTGGCCGCGCACGACCCCGAGCAACTCTACCAATGGCGGGAGGAGTTCGTGGAAACCCTGATCAAACCGATTACCCTCGGCGCCGCGCACAATCTGGTCGAACAGCACCGCGCGGCCGGCGATACCTTGTTGGTGATCACCGCGACCAACCGTTTCGTTACCGAACCCATCGTCAAACTTTACGGCATCGATAACCTGCTGGCCACCACGCCGGAATTCAAGGACGGTCGATACACGGGCAGGTTTATCGACACCCCTTGTTTTCAGGCCGGGAAAGTCGCTCAATTGCGGGACTGGCTATCCAGATCGACATTAGACTTGGGCGGCAGCTGTTTTTATAGCGATTCGCATAACGACTTGCCCTTGTTGCAACTGGTCGAAAAACCGGTAGCGGTGGACCCGGACGACAAGTTACGCGCCGCCGCGGAACAGGCAGGCTGGCCTATTATCAGTCTTAGGTAGGATTGGGGCTCAAGGTACAGGGTACAGGGTTCAAGATCCAAAACCGCGCACGCATCGAACCTTGAACCCTATTTAATATTGAATCGCTGTTATTTTTTCTGTATAAAGAAAATCTGCCTGTCCGCCTCTTTGAGAATTTTCAGCGGAATATGGCCGGCTTGGTCGATGTAAACCCCAAAATCCAGGTGGGCGGCGGGATCGGTGGCTATCACCTTAACCACGGCTCCGCTTTCAATTTCCATAATGGCTTTTTTTAGCCGCAACAAGGGTAAAGGACACTGCAAACCGCTGGCATCCACTTCAAAATCAAATTCGGTCATTTTGCGCACTCATAATTTCACAAACACATTTTCATCATAACACCAACCCCAGCCTTGGAAAATCAAGCAACGATGGATTACTTCCCGCTTTTTATAAAACTCAAAAACCAGCCCTGTCTGGTGGTCGGCGCCGGCGAAATCGCCGCGCGTAAAATCGAATTGCTGGGCCGCGCCGGCGCCAGAATCACAGTGGTTGCGGAACAATTCAGGGAAAGCGTACTGGCAATGCAAGACACCCTGGGACTGATTCCACGGCAAAAAAGCTTCAGCCCTAACGACGTGACCGGCATGCGTTTGGTGGTGTCGGCCACCAATTGCAGAACAACTAACGAACTGGTCGCCGCCAGCGCCGAAACACAGCGGATTCCGGTCAACGTGGTCGACAATCCGGACCTGTGCAGCTTTATTTTCCCGGCCATAGTCGATCGCTCGCCCTTGATTGCGGCGATTTCCTCCGGCGGGGTTTCGCCGGTGCTGGCCAGAATGCTAAGGGCAAAAATAGAAAGCATGATTCCGGCCCGCTACGGCCGCTTGGCGCAATTCGCCGAAGACTTCAGGCTGTTGGTAAAACAAAGCATACAAGAGCCAGCCCGGCGACGTATCTTTTGGGAAAACATGCTGCAAGGCCGGGTGGCGGAACTGGTTTTTGCCGACAATACCGAAGCAGCCGGGCGACTGCTCGAAGCCAGCCTTCACGATGCCGAACAACAACCGAATAAAGGCGAAGTATATTTGATAGGCGCCGGCCCCGGCGACCCGGACTTGATGACCTTCCGGGCTCTGCGCCTGTTGCAGCAGGCCGATGTGGTGGTTTACGATCGTTTGGTGTCGGCCGGCATTCTGGAAATGGCGCGCCGGGATGCCGAAAAAATTTACGTCGGCAAACAACGCAGCAACCACAGTCTGCCGCAAGAATCCATCAACGAGTTGCTGGCCAAGCTTGCTCTGTCCGGCAAGCGAGTGGCACGGCTCAAGGGCGGCGACCCCTTCATTTTTGGTCGCGGCGGCGAAGAAATCGAAACCCTGATGCAGCAGGGCATAGACTTCCAAGTCGTACCCGGCATCACCGCGGCGGCGGGTTGCGCCAGCTATGCGGGCATTCCGCTGACTCACCGCGACCACGCCCAGTCCTGCACCTTTGTGACCGGCCATTTAAAGGACGGCAACATCAATTTGAATTGGAAACAATTGGCCGCACCCAATCAAACCATTGTGATTTACATGGGCTTGGTCGGCTTGACGAATATCTGCCACGCCTTGATTGAAAACGGTTGCCCCTCCGATCACCCTATCGCCGTGGTCCAGCAAGGCACCACGCCCAACCAGCGCGTGCTGACCGGAACGCTGCAAGACATGCCGCAACGGGTTGAACACGAAGATATCAAGCCGCCCACCTTGATCATCGTCGGCACGGTGGTGAGCTTACACGAAAAACTTAACTGGTTTAAAACCGCGCAAGCTTCCGCCGGTTAGGCTTCGGTATTTCAGCAAACTTTAAGTTGAAATCGGAACAATGAGGCCGCAAGCCAGTGAAATCATCCTGTTTTATTGAAAATCGATTGAATTTTTCTCTAAAATTCCCTATGCTTTCCTGACTTTTACCATTGGCTCGTGGACAGACTTTTTAACCCCACGGACCTTTTTTTAATCACAACGAGAGACATAATAATGAAAAAATCATTTGGTTTATTAGTAGGCGCGGCTCTGATTGCCATCAGCGGTCAAGTTGCCGCTAACGAAGCAGAAGAAATCGGCGCGAAAATCTATGAGCGTGCTTTCGGTCGCGGCTGCGGCGCTTGCCACGACATCGCGTCAAACCCACAACTGAAAGAACTGATCAAAGCCGGCAAACTGCCTAAAGATCAATTCTCCAAAGTTCTGAAAGAAGGTAAAAACGGCATGCCGAAAGCAACCGCAGCCATCATGGAAGTCGGCCCCGTCAAAAAAGCCGGCCTGACCGAAGACCAAGCCATCGACGCTGTTTACTCATATTTGAGCAAATAAGTCCAAAAGCTTTAGAGCTAAAAAAAAGCCGCCTCACAATGTGGGGCGGCTTTTTTATCGCCTGTTTAAAATATCGTTAAATCAGTCCTGGCGACTGCGTCCGATATAAAGGGTATGGTTTTTTTGATGCGTCAACCGATAGCGATGCCGCAGCCAAACTCCGGCCAAAGCCGCAATCATCAAACCGCAAGAGATAAAGGTCAAATAAACCAGATCCTTTAAATCGGTAATTTCCTTGATCAATTGCTGGTTAACAGCATCGGTCCTTGGGCTAAGTTGCGGAGCGTCGGTATAAGCACTCAACACTCTGACATCGCTCTTCAAATCCTGAATGGTATTCAGCGAATCGGCCACGCTGCCACGCTTGATATTCTCTTCCAACGACCGCAATTTGCTTTCTATCGAGCCGCTTACCAAGCCGAACAATTGCCCCTTCAGCGTGTTGATCTCGGCTGAAATAGCCGGATTGTGCACGGCATAGCTTGCCACCGAGGCCTGATTGGAAGTGAAGTTGTTGAGGCGATCTTGCCTGGGAATTACAACCAAACCCATCAGAAAAACCGTTACCATCAAGGCAAACACCAGCATCAATAAAAATCGATTGGCTTTAACCAAGGCGTGCTGTCTTTGCACCGCCTGAAGCATGGCTAGCGCGCGCGACTCATGGTTGGCATCATCCGGATTAATCTCAGGCATAGTGCTCATTATTGTTGTAGTTTGCTAATCAGGAAGCGATCGGCCAAAACGGCATGACACAGCAAAAAAGCGATTTCGCCCATCTTAAAGCCGATCTTGACCATAATAATCCATTATACAAGCTTCGCTGAAAATGTCCTGCTTTATGCAGCCGGGAAAAACTTAGCGGCCTTTTTTGGCGGCAATCCGCATTCTCAAGGCATTCAACTTGATAAAGCCTTCAGCGTCTTTTTGGTTATAGGCGCCGGCATCGTCCTCGAATGTGGCGATGTTTTCATCGAACAGGCTATTGTCGGACTGACGACCAACCACGATGACGTTACCTTTATAGAGTTTTACCCGCACCTTGCCGTTCACATGGATCTGCGAGGCGTCTATCATGGTTTGCAGCATGGCCCGCTCCGGACTCCACCAGTAACCGTTGTAAATCAAAGAGGCGTAACGCGGCATCAACTCGTCTTTCAAATGCGCCACCTCGCGATCCAGCGTTAACGACTCGATGGCGCGATGCGCTTTCAGCATCACGGTACCGGCCGGGGTTTCATAGCAACCGCGCGATTTCATGCCGACATAGCGGTTTTCCACGATATCCAGCCGCCCAACCCCATTGGCGCCGGCAACTTTATTCAGCTTTTCCATCACCTGATGCGGAGTATGCGTTACGCCGTCAATGGCCACGATGTCGCCGTTTTGATAGCTTAATTCGACGTAAGTGGCTTGGTCGGGGCCATTTTCCGGCGAAACGGTCCAACGCCACATATCTTCTTCCGGCTCGGTCCATGGATTTTCCAGAATGCGGCCCTCATAGGAAATATGCAGCGAGTTAGCATCCATGGAGTAAGGCGAAGATTTGCCTTTTTTCATCTCCACCGAAATGCCGTGCCGCTCGGCGTAATCCAGCAATTTTTGCCGCGAATTCAAATCCCATTCCCGCCAAGGTGCAATCACCTTGATATCCGGGCGCAAGGCGTAGGCACCCAATTCGAAACGCACCTGATCGTTGCCCTTGCCGGTGGCGCCGTGGGAAATCGCATCGGCGCCGGTTTCGTTGGCGATTTCGATCAAGCGCTTGGCGATCAGCGGCCGGGCAATCGAAGTACCGAGTAGATACTCGCCCTCGTAAATGGTATTGGCCCGGAACATCGGGAAGATAAAGTCGCGGGCAAACTCCTCGCGCAGATCGTCGATGTAGATTTGCTTGATGCCGGCGGCGGTGGCTTTGGCGCGAGCTGGCTCCAGTTCCTCGCCCTGGCCGATATCGGCGGTAAACGTCACCACTTCGCATTGGTAGACATCCTGCAACCATTTGAGAATTACCGAGGTATCCAGACCGCCGGAATAGGCTAGTACGACTTTTTTGACTTCGGACATAATGCGTTTCACACCTTAAATTTAACAATAAAAAATGCCGCGATTATAGCCGAAATCGACCGGCGTTTCCCCCGCATCGCAACGAAGCCACTCAAAGCGCGCGAATCAGCGTATCCGCTATGCGGCGGGTGGCGCCCTGATTGTGCAGGACGAAAGCCTTGGCTTTGGCGGTCAATTTGTCTTTAAAATCGGTATCGGCATGAATTTGCAGCACCGCCGCCATGACCGCATCCATAGTGGCGCATTGCACGGCGGCCTGTTCGGCCAGTATCCGTTCGGCGATTTCGGCAAAATTAAACATTTGCGGCCCGAACAATACCGGCACGCCGATCAAGGCCGGCTCCAGCACATTATGTCCGCCCACCGGCACCAGACTGCCGCCGACGAAAGCCACGTCGACCGCCGCGTAAAGCAGCTTCAATTCGCCCATGCTGTCGGCGATGTAAACATCGGTAGCCTCGGAAACCGGCAGGTTTTCGCTGCGCATGACTACCGTCAGCCCCTGCTCCAGACACAATTTCCGCACCGTCAAAAAGCGCTCCGGATGCCTGGGCGCTATCATCAACAACAGTTGCGGAATCCGTTGCTTCAAGCCAGCAAACAATGACAGCAGTTGCGCTTCCTCATCCTGATGCGTGCTGGCCAACATCCAGACGAAACGCCCGGCAAACTGCCTTTTTAATGCCCGCCCGGCAGCAATTACGCCGTCGTCGATGCGCAGGTCGAATTTTACATTGCCTAGCACCGCCACCCGTTCCGCGTCGGCGCCTATTTCCATAAACCGTAACCTGTCGGCTTCGGCTTGGGTGGCGATCAGACTGACACACTGCAAAGCCGGTTGAATTAAGGCGGGGATTTTTTTATAGGCTTGCGCCGAACGCGCGGACAAACGCGCATTGATTACAAACAAGGGGATTTTCTGCTCCGCACAGGCCGCAAATAAATTCGGCCAGACTTCCTTTTCCAAGAACACAGCCATTTTCGGCCGAAAATGGCTCAAAAAGCGCTGTACCACTAGCGGAAGATCGTAAGGCAGATAGACATGCTCCACTTGCGCATCCAGCACGGCCCGCACTCTGGCGGAACCGGTGGGCGTAGTGGTGGTCACTAAAAACCGCTGTTCGGGATGTTCGGCCCTTAGCAGGCGTATCAGCGGAAACGCCGCCTCCGCCTCGCCAACCGAAACGCAGTGAAACCAGATTGGATTTTGCCGGGCCTGCCCGACATAAAACCCCAGACGCTCGCGCCAACGGCGGCGATATTCGGGAGCCTTGAAACCTCGCCAATACAGTCGCAACAAAACGGCGGGCAAAGCCAAGTAAAAAATAAATGTATAAAGTTGCCGCATCCTTTCAGCACCCAACGTGTAATCGATCAAAACCGTCCGCCGGGGATTTAGCTATTAATGCAACCACCTTTGATACCTCCCTCTCCAATTTGCGGAAAGTATAACAAAGCAGCCACGGCAATTAACGCCGATATTCCCGGCCTGGACTCGGCACAACCACATAACCGTTGGCATGCCTACGATAAAAGGTATTGCCGGCCACGTAGTAGGGCCGCCCTTGCCAGTAGGTCACGCGTTTGAAACGGGGCAACTGATTGACGAAAGCGCCGAACGGAGCGGCAACGGCCACATAACCATGCCGGGAAGACCGATAGAACAAACCGTCGGCATAATAGTATTCGCCCGGGACGGCATACACCCGGGAGTAGCCTCGCGGCAGCGACACGCCAGCCGGTGCATGATTGTAATGGCGCTCTTGTTGGCGATAATCGGCTGCTCGAGTGCCGCGCCAATCGCCGGCCACCGCTCCCTGCCGGCTCATCAAAGCCAACAAAACCACAAGCAGGATATATTTGAAATTGAACGTTTTCATGACTGACTCCTTGACGGAATGTTGCTTGTAAATTGCGGCGCGACCAACGCGCCGCAATTTTTATTAGCTTTTGCCAAACGCCATATTATTTGGCCGCTTGATCTTTTCTTTCATGATGGCGTTTTTGCCATTTTTCGTGGCGCTCTTTTTTCATGTCCTCGAACTTGGCCATTTGCTCCGGAGTCAGCACGGTTTGCAAACGTTGGTCTGTTTCCTGGCGCAACGCTTCGCGCTTGGCGTGTTGCTCTTCAAAAACCTGTTGCAACTGCTGTTTTTGCTCGGCGCTTAAATCCAGTTTTTGGGCCAGATGTTCGATTCTGTCGCCCTTATGACCCTTGAAATCGCCGTCGTGTCCGCCGGGGAAGGCGCCGACGGTTAAAGGAAGTGCCAAGGCCAGTGCAATGATTAGGATTTTTTTGTTCATGATATTTCTCCGATGAGTAAGGGGATTGAAACGGCTTTTCTCCGTTTTCGGGTTCTACTTTATCGATGAAAATCGCAAACAATAGGGAGTAAATGAGGAAAGATTGTGCAAATCAGTCGTGGCCGGCCGGCTGCCTGTCGTAACGATAACCGGCACCGTACACCGAATGAATCAGTTCCTGGTCGGGCAGCAGTTCGGCCAATTTTTTGCGGAGCTTTTTGATGTGACTATCTATGGTGCGATCGGACACGATGCGCTGATCCGGGTACGCCAGATCCATCAAACGGGAACGGGAAAATATATGCCCGGGCTGACGGCACAAGGTCTGCAATAACTGAAACTCCACCGCCGTCAGTTCGATTTCCCGCCCCTCGGCGCCAACTCTGAAGCTGTTGGCATCCAAGATCAAGCCGTCGTCGGCATGGGATTGATCGGCTTGCGGTTGCAGGCGGCGTAGCACCGCCTTGACGCGCGCCACCATTTCCCTGGGGCTATAGGGCTTGCAGATATAATCGTCGGCACCCATTTCCAGCCCCAGCAAGCGGTCGATTTCCTCGACCCGCGCGGTAACCATAATGATGGGGACCTGGCTGAAACCGCGAACTTCCCGGCAGATCGACAAGCCGTCGCGGCCGGGCAACATGAGATCCAGCAAAATCAGATCGGGACGCTGCTGCTTGAGCGACGGCAATACCGCATCGCCATGGCTGACGATGTCGGCGGCAAAACCGGCATTCCGCAGATAATCGGCCGCCAGCGCAGCCAATTTTTGTTCGTCTTCGACAATCAGAATGCGCTGCATGCGACTCATCATTTTGCCAGCGGAAATTCAATCACAATCGCCAGTCCGCCCAATTCCGAGGCTTGCGCCCGGATGCGGCCGTTATGCGCCGCCACAATATTGCCGCAAATCGCCAGACCCAAGCCGGCCCCGCCGTGATTACGGTTGCGAGAACTTTCGACCCGGTAAAAACGTTCGAACAGTTTATCCAGTTCAGCCGCCGCCACGCCGGGCGAGCTATCGGCGATCTCGATATGCAATGTGGCCGCGTCGCTGGAGACGCTAACGACTATCCGTCCTCCGCTGTCGGTGTAACTGAGGCTGTTTTTCAGTAAATTGCGGAACAATTGCGACAGGCGATCAGCGTCGGCATACAAACCGGGTAGGGTTTGGCAGCGCTCTATCAGTTCGACCCGCAACCGTTTGGCGTCAAACTCCGCCGCCAGCGCGGCCAAATCGGCCCGCAAAATCTGTCGCGGATCGATTATGGTTTTGCGATAACTCAGCGCGCCCTGATCGGACAAGGCCAATTGATATAAATCTTCCGTCAAACGGTTTAGCCTCATCACGTCGGCCAGCAGGGAATCGACCGCTTCGGCGCTCATGGGCCGAATGCCGTCCTGCAGGGCCTCCAACTCGCCCCGCAAAACCGCCAGGGGCGTGCGTAATTCGTGGGAAATATCGGCCACCCAACGCCGCCGGGCCTGTTCCGACTGCTCCAGCGCCGCCGCCATTTCGTTGAAATCCCGCGCCAGTTGCCCCAATTCGTCACCGGACTCGACCGGCAGGCGAATGGCGTAAGTGCCCTTGCCCAACTGCTGCGCGGCCCCGGCAATCCGCTTGATGGGCCGGCCCAACAGGTAGGCCAGCAGCGTCGCCAGCAAGGCCGACAGGACAACCATCAATAACGCAATCCAGGCGAAGGCCTGGGTTTGCCGTTCCATGAAGCGCAAATCGCCGATCTGATTATCTCCCCGGCCCGGCAACAGACCCAGGTAACCCACTATTTGGCCGGCGTACTCTATCGGCCGTAGCGACAACTCGGCCAGTTTTTCCTGCCGTCCATATAACAGCGAGCGATCGGCATTCAACAGCATCACCCGCAATTCCAGCGGAATCAAACGCCGCATGCGGCCGTCGGCGTCCTCGGTTTCCGGTGGCCAAAGATTGCCCGGTTCCGCCGACACCTTGGCAATCCAGGGCGGCGGATAACGGTGATGTCGGTTATTCGATTGCAGCAACAAGCGTATCCATTGGCGTTTATTGGCCGCCAACGGGGCCCAACTGCCTGTTTCGGCATAATAGTCGCTCAAAGTCTCCAGCAGATTTTCCACCCGTTCATGCTGGCGCGCCTCAACCAGTTCATGAAAGCCTCTGTCCAGGGACCAACGCATGAACAAATACATGCCGGCCACCACCAGCAGGGTGGTCAGCAAAAAAGTCAGAAACAGTTTGATACGAATGGATTGGCGCACGGCATTGTCCGATGATGTTGTCCGTCATTATGGCCCGCAAATGTGCAAAAACCATGAAATATGTGCCGGCCAAGCCGAAGTTGGCCTAAAATGCGGCATCAAATTAATGAATCAGGATATTTTATGCATATTCTCGGAGTGGATATCGGCGGTTCAGGCATTAAAGGCGCCGTGGTCGATACGGTTAGCGGAGAATTGTTGACGGAACGCCACCGGATCGACACGCCGCAGCCGGCCACCCCGGAAGCCGTGGCGGCGGTGTTGGCGCAACTGGTTTTACACTTCAACTGGACGGGACCGGTCGGCTGCGGCTTTCCGGCCGCCATCCAGCACGGCGTGGCCAGAACGGCGGCGAATATTTCCAAGGGCTTTATCGGCACCGATATCGACGCGCTGTTTTCCGAAGCCACCAACTGTCCCTGTTACAACGTCAACGACGCCGATGCCGCCGGCATGGCGGAAATGCAATTCGGAGAAGGCGCCAAGCAAGCCGGCGTCGTGCTGTTGGTGACCATAGGCACCGGCCTGGGCACGGCTCTTTTTACCGATGGGCATTTAATCCCCAATACCGAACTGGGCCACCTGTATCTGGACAACGGGCTGGAAGCCGAACGTTACGCCTCGGACGCCGTGCGCAAAATCGAAGATCTGGGCTGGAAAGCCTGGGGCAACCGCTTCAACGCCTACCTGACGCTGATGGAAAATCTGTTCTGGCCCGACTTGATCATTCTGGGCGGCGGCGCCAGCAAGAAGTTCGACAAGTTCAAGGAACAATTGAAAGTGGTGGCGCCGGTAAAACCGGCTGCCTTCTTGAATCAGGCCGGCATTGTCGGCGCCGCCTTGTTTGCCAAATCCAAACTTTAAGCCACTACGCCCGTGGCGGAAAACGCCGTTGCCATCATGCCCGCCGTCATCCGCTTCGATGAAGTCAGCGTCGGCGTTGACGGCAAAAACCTGCTGTCCCGAGTCAGTTTCAGCCTGCGGGCGGGCGAAAAAGCCCTGCTGGGCGGAAAATCCGGTTCCGGCAAAAGCACCGTTCTGAAAACCCTGCTGGGCATGCGCAGCCCAACGGCCGGCGTAGTTTATTTCAACGGCCAACCGTTAAACCCAATAACCGTGCAAAACATCCGCCGTTGTATCGCCTATATCGGCCAGGAACCGGTATTGGGCGCCGACACGGTTCGCAATGCCCTACTGCTACCGTTTCAATTCAAGGCCCATCGCCACCTGAGTCCCCCGGACAGCCGGCTGAAGGATGTGTTGCAGCGCCTGCGCTTGCCGGTCGGGCTATTAAGCCGGGACTGCGCCGGCATCTCCGGCGGTGAAAAACAACGGCTGGCCCTGGCCCGCGGCCTGTTATTGCAGAAGACCGTTTATTTGCTGGACGAAGTCACCAGCGCCCTGGACGCGGAAAGCAAACAAGCGGTATTCGAGGTGTTTGCCGATCCGCAATTGACCCTGCTGGCCGTGGCCCATGACCCGGATTGGCTGGAACGCAGCCAGACCGTGTTTGAAATGCATGCCGGGCAGATGACCCGAACGAGGTGACATGGAAACCCTGGATATATCACTATCGCGCATGATCATGCTGTACGGCTTGTGCCTGTTGCCATGGTCTTTGCTGTGGGCGATCGGCGCCGGATTGAGCCGCGATATCGGCATCGGCATCGCGCGCATGACACTGCAACTGGGTCTGGTGGGCGTATATCTGAAAACCCTGTTCGCCCTCAACAACCCCTGGCTGAACGCCGCCTGGATATTGATCATGCTGATCGTGGCGGATTTCAGCATTTTGCGCCGGGCCGGCCTGAAACCGCGCTATTTTGCCCTGTCCTGTTTTAGCGCCGTTGCCGTCAGCATACTGTTGTCCAGCGCCTATCTGGTGGTATTGGTCATCCAGCCGGCGCATTTTTACGATGCCCGCTATCTGGTACCGTTGGCCGGCATGATTTTGGGCAATTGCATGCAAGGCAATGTCATCGCCCTGGAACGCTTTTACGCGGCGGTCGGCAAGAACCAAACCGAATACACCACCTATTTAATGCTGGGAGCCAGCCGCTGGGAAGCCTTGCTGCCCTACTTCCGCCAAGCCGTCAAGTCCGCCATCAATCCAAGCATCGCCAATATGGCCACCATGGGCTTGGTGTCCCTGCCCGGCATGATGACGGGGCAAATCCTGGGCGGCAGCGATCCCTGGATAGCGGTGAAATACCAAATCGCCATCATGATCTGCATTTTTACCAGTACCACCCTGGCCACCGTCATCAATCTGAAATTAAGCCTGCCTATCGCCTTTAACGACTACGACATGTTAAACGAGCGCTTGTTTGCCGACTCCAAGCACTGAGCGACCACTCTTTCAATTCGCCAATAGCCGCTGCATTTTCTTTACCCGACCATTTCGATTCAGCGTTAATCCATCCTCGCCCGTACTCGGATCGACCAGCGCCTTCAGCCGGTTTATCTCCCACCGGGTCCACGCCGTCGCCGTGATGTCCGCGGTTTAGTTGCTTGGTTTTCAAGTAAGCGTAGCGCTGAACGAATCGGAGCCATTAGCCCCGCGTTGAATTTGACAGGCAATGAAAACTTGGAAAACCCGCCAAACAATTTATCGGCAAAAATTAATGCTTGCGGGAGCGAGAAATTCGGCCTTATAATTTCGACTCGATATAATATCGATTCGATGAACTTACCCGGAGCCCATAATGAAAATAACTACCGCTTCCGCCACCGCGCTCTTGCTACTAACAGCAAACCACTCGAGCAGTTTCGCGACAGACGCCACTCTTGCATCGGCATTGCTTGGAAACTCCGATTTCCGCAACCCGCCGGGTTTAATAGCCTATGACAATTTGCCGAGCGGCCTGCTGGTTTCATTATTGATCATCGGCATCTATGCACTTTATTGGTTCAAACAAAAAGCCTAACCATTAAAACACTATCGACAAACTACCGGCAATCAAGCAACACGACTCTCGTGCCGATCGGCCCGACAGCCTAGGCCCAGCCTGTTGCGACACTGCCAATATAACCGGAGGCGGTTTATGAAAACGCATTTAAATTACTACCTGGGCTATTTACGTCAGGATCTATCGGCCGGCATTGTGGTGTTTCTGGTGGCATTGCCGCTGTGCCTGGGCATCGCCCTTGCGTCGGGCGCCCCCTTATTCGCCGGTATTATCTCGGGCATCGTGGGCGGCTTGATCGTATCCTGGATGAGCGGGTCTCAACTCAGCGTATCGGGTCCCGCCGCCGGCTTGACCGTGATTGTTTATACCGCCATTGAAACCCTGGGTAATTTCAACGGCTTTCTGTTGAGTTTGGTAATTGCCGGGATTTTGCAACTGGGATTGGGCTTTTTCAAGGCCGGTTCGATTGCCGCGTTTTTTCCCGCCGCCGTGATCAAAGGCATGCTAGCCGCCATAGGCATGATATTGATAATCAAGCAGATTCCGCATGCCACCGGTTACGATGCCAGCTTCGTCGGCGACGAAAGCTATATGCAGGAGACGGCCAAATCCAGCTTTTCCGAACTGTCTCAAGCCTTGCACAGCATTTCTCCCGCCGCCACCCTGGTTAGCGCAGTCGCCCTGCTCATTCTGATTGCATGGGAAAGCCGATGGGTAAAACGTTACAGCCTGCTGCGCGGCATTCCCGGTCCTCTGCTGGCGGTAGCCTGGGGTATTGCCTACAATCTGTGGACTTCGCAATACGCCCCCGACTGGAGTTTGTCGATCAAACACTTGGTGTCCCTGCCCGAGTTGGGCTCCACGCAAAACTTCGTCAACCAGTTACGCCTGCCGGATTTCAGCTATTTCGCCAATCCCAAGATTTACAGCATCGCCGTGACCTTGGCCATCGTGGCCAGTCTGGAAACGCTGCTAAGTATCGAAGCGGTCGATAAACTGGATCCGCACAAACGCATCACCCCCACTAATCTGGAGTTGAAAGCGCAAGGCATGGGCAATATCATCAGCGGCATGCTGGGCGGCTTGCCCATTACCGCCGTGATCGTGCGCAGCGCCGCCAACATCAATGCCGGCGGCCAAACCCGGCTGTCGTGCTTTTTCCATGGCGGCCTGTTGCTGGTGAGCGTGGTATTTTTTGCCCATTATCTGAACATGATTCCATTGGCCTGTCTGGCGGCCATTCTGCTGCAAACCGGTTACAAACTGGCCAAGCCCGCCATGTTCATCGAGTATTACCGTAAAGGCTTGAATCAATTCGTGCCTTTTGCCATCACCGTGTTTGCGATTTTATTCACCGATTTATTGGAAGGTATCGCCATCGGCATGGCATGCGGCATTTTCTTTGTATTGCGGGCGGATTTTCATTCCGCCATGACCTTGACCAAACACGGCTCGCATTACCTGCTCAGGCTGCATAAAGACGTTTCCTTTCTGAATAAGGCCTTGCTGCGCAATCATCTGGCGGGCGTGGCCGACGACAGCGAGTTGATCATAGACGGCAGCAGGGCGTTGTTCATAGATCAGGATATTCTGGAAACCATAGCCGAGTATTTGATCGCGGCGCCGGATCGAAATATCGAGGTGGAACTACAGGGCTTCGCCGTCGATTCGCCGCTGCATGAAATGCATCCCGGCTTAATGGCGAGTCTGGCGGGCGCGGGTGGACACGTTTAGGCCCGGTGCTTAACCGGGGCGGGGATTTAATCCCGCCCCGCCAGGTCCGTTCGGCCTAAACCTCGCGCCGACCGGCGAAAGCGTGGGCCAGGGTGCCGCTGTCGATGAACTCCAATTCGCCGCCCATGGGCACGCCATGCGCGATGCGGGTGGCGCGGATGTTGAATTTGTCGGCGATTTCGCCGATAAAATGCGCGGTAGCCTGCCCTTCTATGGTGGAATTGGTGGCCAGTATGATTTCCTTGACGGCTCCGCCGGCCAAGCGCTGTTCCAGCAAATCGATGCCCAATTGCTCCGGCCCGATGCCGTCCAGCGGCGACAGCCGGCCATGCAACACGAAATACTTGCCTTTAAAACCGGTGGCCTGATCGATCGCCCAGACATCGGCCGCGCTTTCCACCACGCACAACTGATCATCCTCGCGCAGCCGGTTCGCGCACACTTCGCAGACTTCGGCTTCCGTCAAGGTGCGGCAATCGCGGCAATAACCGATGTTTTCCATGGCTTGCGCCAGTATCCGGCTAAGTTGCCGGCCGCCGGCGCGATTGCGCTGCAGCAAATGAAACGCCATGCGCTGGGCCGATTTGGGGCCCACGCCCGGCAAGCAACACAGGCTTTGAATCAGTTCCTTCAACAAACCCGCGTTTTGCATGTTTAAAACGGCATTTGGAATCCGGGCGGCAAAGGCATGCCGGCCGTGACATCGGCCATTTTGTCCTTTTTCATTTTGCCGACCTTATGCACCGCGTCGTTGATGGCCGCGGCCACCAAATCTTCCAACATATCCTTGTCGTCGCCTACCAGGGAAGGATCGATGCTGACTTTGCGAACTTCGCGCTTGCCGGTCATAACGATCGTCACCAGTCCGCCGCCGGACTCGCCTTGCACTTCCATGGCGGCCAACTCTTCCTGGACTTTTTTGAAGTTGTCTTGCATTTTTTGGGCTTGCTGCATTATGCCAGCGAGTGCGTTTTTCATGGTCTCTCCCATTTAGTTGAGCGGTTCTATACTACCGGGCAAAATTCTGGCGTCGAATTCATCTATTAAAGCCTGCACGTTCGGGTCGGCGTGAATGGCGTCCACGGCGGCCTGCTGCCTATCTTCGCGGGCTTTTTGCTGTTCCAGGGCCGGCGTCATTTGCTGAGTGATTTGCGGGGTGATTTGCAGTTTTATGGGTCTGCCATAATGTTTTTGCAGGGCCTCGCGTAATTTTTCCTCGGCCACCGTGCCTACGCGCTGAAAGCCCGGATCGATAAGCAAGCGGCAAACATTATCGTCCATGCCGTCCAAGATGCAATTATTGGCCAATTCGCGGGTGCGACCGCCAATTTTCAGCGCGGCGATGATCTGCCCCCAAGTTTCAGCTTGTCCGCCTTGGCTGTTTTGCGGCAAGTCCGGCTCGCTTACGGCGGGCGGCGGAATTGGAGCGCTTGCCGGCCGCGGCGCAAGCGCCGCAACCGGCGCGCAGGGGGTGGAATGCGTGGCGACTACCGGTGAAGGCGCGACAGATTGGCTGGCGGCGGTTTGCGGACGAAACGCCAGCATTCTGAGCAAGACCATTTCAAAACCGCTACGCGGATCGGGCGCCAAATCCAAATCCCGCTGCCCGATCAAACCAATCTGATAATACAATTGCACGTCTTCCGGCAATAAGCCTTGCGCCAATTCGGCCAGCAATTGTTGCTCGAATTCGTGATCGACAAAATCGGGCAGTTGCTGCAACAGCGCCACCCGGTGCAACACCCGCAACATCTGCCGAAGGATATCGGCAAAATCCGGTGTCAATTCGGCGACTTCGGCAATTTTGTTCAGTATGCCGCCGGCATCGCGCTTGGCCAACGCGCGCAAAATATCATCCACCGGCTGCTGCGCCACGGTCCCCAGCATGCCGGTGACATCGGCCAGATTGACGCTGCCGCTGCCGTAGACGATGGCTTGATCCAGCAGGCTCAAACCGTCGCGCATGCTGCCGTCGGCACCCCGGGCCAGCAATTTGAGCGCGGCCGGTTCGTAGTCTATGTTTTCTTCGCCCAGAATAAAGCTCATCTGTTTTTCAATCTGCTCCGGCAGCAGCCGTTTCAGATTGAATTGCAGGCAGCGGGACAGCACGGTGACCGGAATCTTCTGCGGATCGGTGGTGGCCAGTAAAAACTTCACGTGCGGCGGCGGTTCTTCCAGGGTTTTCAACAGCGCATTGAAGCTGTGCCCGGACAACATGTGCACTTCGTCGATCAGATAGACCTTGTAACGGCCTTGATTGGGAGCATATTGGGCGTTGTCGAGCAAATCTCGGGTATCTTCGACCTTGGTGCGGGAAGCCGCATCGACTTCGATCAGATCCATGAAACGGCCTTGATCGAAATCCTGGCAAACCGGGCAGGCACCGCACGGATTGCTGTCCTGTAAATTCTGGCAATTGATGGCCTTGGCCAGGATTCGCGCCACGGTGGTCTTGCCGACTCCGCGGGTACCGGTAAACAAATAAGCGTGATGCAGGCGGTCGTGCCGCAAGGCATGGATCAGAGACTGGCTGACGTGTTCTTGGCCGACTAGCTGGGAGAAATTACTGGGACGCCATTTTCTGGCAAGAACCTGATAAGCCATTGGCGACAAAGACGGGGAGTTGGGCGGTTACCATGCCAGCCGCATCCCGGCACACGAATCTGCTGCTACCGTTGCTCCCTTCCGGGCCTGGCGGGGTTTACAGCGTATCGTTGCGAGAGGACCGACACGGTAACCATAAAAACATCGGCTGTCGCCGAAGACTGCGCATTATCCTTAAAAGCGACAGTCTTGGCAAGCCCGTTATTGAAAATTAATGGCGTTGATTGCCGTGCCGATGGCGTGCCCGAACGATGCGCCGAATTTGCCCGCCAATCGGTCGATTAACCGCTCTTGCGGCGTGAAGTTGACTTTATCCTCGGCACCCAGCACGTCGCGAGCCACGGAATCCACGCTACCGAAATCGTCCGCCAACCCCAGCCTGACGCCTTCCTCGCCGGTCCACACCAAGCCGGAAAACATCTCCGGAGTTTCTTTCAAGCGGTCGCCGCGCCCCTGTTTGACCGCGACGATAAATTGCTGATGCACTTGATCCAGCAAGGACTGCATGTGTTGGGTTTCCTGCTGGTTCAGCGGCGAAAAAGGATCCAGCATGGCCTTGTGTTCGCCGGCGGTCAGCAGGCGCCGCTCGACTCCGAGCTTTTCCAGCACATTGCTGAAACCGAAGCCGTTCATGACGACGCCGATGGAACCGATCAGACTGGCTCGACTAACGTAAATTTTGTCGCTGGCCGCCGCAATGTAATAACCGCCGGAGGCGCACATATCGCCCACCACCGAATAAATCGGCAGATCCGGGCGATCGGCTTTCTGGCGGCGAATTTCTTCGTAAACATAGTTCGCCTGCACCGCGCTACCGCCGGGCGAATTGATATTCAGAATGATACCCTTGGTATTTTTATCTTTCACCGCATCCCGCAAACCCGCGATGATGACATCGGCATTGGCGGCTTCGCCGTCGGCGATCATGCCCAGCACATCGATCACGGCGGTGTGAGTCTTACCGGCGCTGACTTCGGACTCGAAGCGCGGGTATAGAAACACCCCCAATGCCAGCGCCAGATAGGCAAAAGTCAATAGCTTGAAGAACACGCCCCAGCGCCGACTCCGTTTTTGCTCCTCTATGGCGGCGAAAGCCAATTTTTCCAGCACCGCCTTTTCCCAACCGGGCGCAGTGTCGTCGGGCGTATCGGGTTGTTGATGATTGTCCACGCTTAAACCTCCTAAATAATGCTTGGTAACTCAGTCGGGTACGCTAGACAACGCAACGGCCGATATTGTTTCAATGTATCCGCCGAATGCGCGCCGCAGGTTACCGCCACGGAGGCCACCCGCGCGTTCAAGGCCATTTGCAAGTCGTGCGTCGAATCGCCCACCATCAAGGTGCGCCGCCTGTCGACAGCCAATTCGGCCATGATTTCCTCTACCATCAGCGGATCGGGCTTCGAAGCGGTTTGATCGGAAGCCCGGGTGGCGCAGAACACATCCGCCACGCCGGTTGCCCGCATGGCCTTGGTCAAACCGGCAGATTTCTTGCCCGTCGCCACCGCCAAGCGAAAACCCCGCTGTTTGAACTGCAGCAGCATGTCCCGCACGCCGGGGAACAAATCATCCGGCCCGATCTGCCTGGAGAAAAACTGTTGTCCGTAATGAGCGGCCAACTTGCCGCGCGTATCGCTATCGGCTCGCGGAAACAAGGTCAGGATGGCATTTTCCAGGCTCAAGCCGATAATATCCCGGGCGGCTTGCGCGTCGGGCACCGGACAACCGTGTTCGGCCGCCGCATCTTGAATGCACCGCACGATCCAGTCTATGGAGTCGACCAGAGTGCCATCCCAATCGAATATGATTAAATCAAAGCGGTTTTTCATTATCCAGCAAGGCTTGTAAGTCAGCGGGCAAGGGCGCGACAAAATGCAGAGCCTGGCCAGTCACCGGATGAACAAATTGCAATTGTTCGGCATGTAAAAACAAGCGTTTATAGCCGCGCTTTTTAAACGCCTTGTTGACCTCATCTTCCCCATAGCGCTCGTCGGCCACTATCGGATGCCCCAACCAGGCCGCGTGCACGCGAATCTGATGGGTGCGGCCGGTTTTGGGCGCGGCGTGCACCAGCGTGGCCGCCTGAAAGGCCTTCAAACGGGTAAACAGGGTTTCCGCCGATTTACCGGCCTGACTCACCGTGACCATGCGTTCGCCGCCCTGGCTGACGTTCTTCAACAAGGGTACCTCAACCAGCTGCTTTTTACGTTTGAATTGTCCGGCCAGCAAGGCCAGATAGGTTTTGCGTATGCCGTCGCCGCGAAACAGCTCGTGCAATACTTTCAGCACCTGACGTTTTTTGGCGATCAATAAACAACCCGAGGTTTCCTTGTCCAACCGGTGTACCAATTCCAGAAACTTCTGTTGCGGGCGGATTTGCCGCAAGGCTTCTATTACCCCGGACTGCACGCCGCTGCCGCCATGCACGGCGAAGCCGGACGGCTTGTTCAGCACGATGAAGCCTTCGTCCTCGTACAGGATGTGGTTTTCCAGGCTGTACTTCAAGGTCGGCTGCACAATGACTTCGTCGTTCTTTTCCGCCACCCTGACCGGCGGAATTCTGACCACATCGCCCAGTTCCAGTTTGTAACTGACGTCGACCCGCCCCTTGTTGACCCTGACCTCGCCCTTTCTGACCATGCGGTAAATGCGGGTTTTGGGCACACCCTTGAGGTAGCTGATCAGGAAATTATCCAGGCGTTGTTCGGTATTGGCCTCGCCGATTTCCAGCCATTGTACTTGCGGATTAGTCTGTTCGGGTGCGGTTTTCATGCCGCAAATAATAGCAATTTATCCCAATTCCATGTTTAAAATTGATGCCCCTGATAAACATTGCTATATTAGGCCAGTTTATCTGTGGATAGACTTAACAAAAATAAGCTGTAGGCCTCGACGCTGGGCGTCCCCGCCGACCAAAAGAATTTTTTCGGGTTTTATCGCTCAACCCATGATGAGTGACTGCATCCAACACCAAGAGTCTAAAAAACAGATCGTCCACTATGCAAGCGCCGCCCTCGGCAAGTCCGATTATCGCTGCCCGGAACAAAACGTCATCCGCCGTTTTCAGTCAGCCTGGCCCGCTCCAATAAAGAACCAGATCAAGCGTGTAAAGCCGCTTTTTTCCGAGACATACAAAACTGTTTATCACTCGTCGGTAGGATACATATAACAACAAGGATAATTGAATGAAAAGAATGCTTATCAACGCCACGCAGCCCGAAGAGCTGCGAGTGGCCTTGGTAGATGGTCAAAAACTGTATGATTTTGACATCGAAGTCCCTTCAAAAGAACAAAAAAAATCCAACATTTACAAAGGCATCATCACCCGGGTCGAACCCAGTCTGGAAGCAGCCTTCGTCAATTACGGCGCCGAAAAACACGGCTTTCTACCATTCAAGGAAATAGCGCCGGAATATAGAAGCGGCGACGGTGACGACAGTAAATCCACCAAGTCCAACATCCGCGAAGGCCAGGAAATCGTCGTCCAGATTGAAAAGGAAGAGCGCGGCAACAAGGGCGCGGCCTTGACCACCTATATCAGTCTGGCCGGCACCTATCTGGTGCTGATGCCCAACAACCCTAAAGCCGGCGGCATCTCGCGCCGGATCGAGGGCGACAACCGCAGCGAGCTGCGGGAAACCATGTCCGCGCTGGAAATTCCCGACAGCATGGGTTTGATCATCCGCACCGCGGGGTCGGACAAAAGCGCCGAGGAATTGCAGTGGGACTTGAACTACCTCTTGCAATTGTGGGAAGCCATCGAGCGCTCCAGCCACGAACAAACCGCGCCCTTCCTGATCTTCCAGGAAAGCAACGTCATCATCCGTGCCCTGCGCGATCACTTGCGCGGCGATATCGACGAAATCCTGATCGACCAAGACGGCGCCTTCAAACTGGCTTCCAACTTCCTGAAGCAGGTGATGCCGCATAATCTGAGCAAAGCCAAGCTTTATCAGGACAGCGTGCCGCTGTTCAGCCGCTACCAGATCGAAACCCAGATAGAGATGGCCTACAAGCGGGAAGTCTCGCTACCTTCCGGCGGCTCCATCGTCATCGACCATACCGAAGCCTTGACCTCGATAGACATCAACTCGGCTCGCGCCACCAAGGGCGGCGACATCGAGGAAACCGCGCTGAATACCAATCTGGAAGCGGCCGACGAAATTGCCCGCCAACTGCGCTTGCGCGACTTGGGCGGCCTGTTCGTGATCGACTTTATCGACATGATGTCGAATAAAAATCAGCGCGAAGTGGAAAACCGCCTGCGCGACGCCTTAAAAATCGACCGTGCCCGTATCCAGACCGGCCGCATCTCGCGTTTCGGCCTGATGGAAATGTCCCGCCAACGCCTGCGCCCGTCGCTGGGCGACTCCACCCAACTGACCTGCCCGCGCTGCAAGGGCCAGGGCACGATACGCAACGTAGAATCCGTCACCCTGGCGGTGCTGCGTCTGATCGAGGAAGAAGCCATGAAAAAGGGCACCGAGCGCGTGATCGCGCATCTGCCCATCGACTGCGCCACCTTCCTGCTGAACGAAAAACGTTCCGCCATCCAGGAACTGGAAACCCGGCTGAAGGTCAGCATCGTGGTACTGCCAAGCAAACATATCGAAACACCGGCTTACGACATCGAACGCATCAAGTCCCTGGAAGGCCTGGAAGACAAACCCAGCCATCTGCAAATCAAGGCAGACGACATCAGCTTGCCCGATTTTGCCAAACAAACCACGCCCAAAGTCGAAAAGGCGGCGGTCAAGGAGTTCTTGCCCGACGCCCCCGCCCCGGTACAAAACAAAAAAACCTCTACCAGCCTGATTCAACGTTTTTGGCAGCGCTTGATCGGACAAAGCAAAACAGCGGAAACCGCCGAAACGGGTGAAAAAAGCGATGAAACCAAACCCAGGTCGGGCCGCAACAACCGCCGCGACCGCCCCGCCGGCAACCGTAACAATCCGCGTCGCAATAGCGGCAAACGCAACCCAAACCCCAATCAGGCCGCGGCGGAAAACGCCGCGCCACTGATGGAAAGTAGCCAGCCCGAGCTTGACCAGGTAGATAACAACGAAGCGCCGCAGAACAAAGCCAATGGCGACCGTCCCGCCCGCCGCGGACGCAACCGCCGCCGCGGCCCCAGAAACGGGGGCGACAGAAAGCCGGAAGCAACGATGGCTGAAGGCGCGACCGGCGAACAACAGGCGGCTCCAAGCGCTCCGAGTCAAAGCAACGGCGAACAACAACCCAGGGCTTATAACAGCGAATTTGCCGAACGCAAACAGCGCGCGGAGGCAGAGCCACAGATCGCCAGACACAGTGAAAACAATGCCGTGCCGGCGGCCTCGACATCCGATGATTAGTTAAACCGTCCGCCTTCCCGATTTCAAGCCCAAGCCAATGGTTTGAAATCGGGTGGACGTTAAAGCATCGACATCCGTTTTAGCGCATGGCGTTATTGACAGCAAGCCATTGAAATTTCGGACAGTCCGCTCCGGCGGGTCTTAAGAATTTTAAATTTTGATGTGTCGCCCCGCGAACAAAAAGCTGTACCTGTTACGCACATAAACCCCAATACCGACCCATACCATCATGCAAGTTCCGGAATTTCAACGACGTAGAACCTTTGCCATCATCTCCCACCCCGACGCCGGTAAGACCACCATTACCGAAAAACTGTTGCTGTTCGGCGGCGCGATTCAATTGGCCGGCTCGGTCAAAGGCCGCAAGGCCGCCCGCCACGCAACTTCCGACTGGATGGAAATGGAAAAGGAACGTGGTATTTCAGTAACGACTTCGGTGATGCAGTTCGAGCACAACGGGGCCATCATCAATCTGCTCGACACGCCGGGCCACGAAGACTTCTCGGAAGACACCTACCGTACCCTGACCGCCGTGGATTCGGCCTTGATGGTGATCGACGTCGCCAAGGGCGTCGAGGACAGAACCATCAAACTGATGGAAGTCTGCCGCCTGCGCGACACGCCTATCCTGACCTTCATCAATAAACTGGACCGCGAGGGCCGCGAGCCCATCGAATTACTTGATGAAGTCGAAAGCATCCTTAAGATCGAATGCGCACCCATGACCTGGCCTATAGGCATGGGCAAGCGCTTCAAGGGTGTATACCAGCTGTACAAGGATGAAATCCTGCTGTTCAATCCGCAGCACGGCGGCAAAATCGCCGAGTCCACCCTGATCAAGGGCTTGAACAATCCGCATCTTGATGAACTGCTGGGCCTGCAGGCCGACGAATTGCGCGAGGAAATCGAGCTGGTCAAGGGTGCCAGCCACGAATTCGATCTGGACAAATACCTGCGCGGCGAACAAACCCCGGTGTTTTTCGGTTCAGCCATCAACAATTTCGGCATCGTCGAGTTGCTGGACGCCTTTGCCGAATTCGCGCCCGGCCCCAGGGCTCGCCTGGCCGAGCAGCGACTGGTGCATCCCGAGGAAGAAAAATTCACCGGCTTTGTGTTTAAAATCCAGGCCAATATGGACCCGGCCCACAGAGACCGGGTGGCCTTCATGCGTATCAGCTCCGGCAAATTCGACAAGGGCATGAAACTCCACCACGTCCGCATCGGCAAGAGCATACAGGTCGCCAATGCCATCACCTTCCAGGCCGACAGCCGTAAAAATGTCGAGGAAGCTTATGCCGGCGACATCATAGGCCTGCACAACCACGGCACCATACAGGTCGGCGACACCTTCACCCAGGGCGAGAATCTGAAATTCGCCGGCATCCCCTACTTCGCACCGGAACTGTTCCGCCGCGTGGTGCTAAAAGACCCGTTGCGCGCCAAGGCCCTGCAAAAAGGTCTGGTGCAACTGACCGAGGAAGGCGCCACCCAGCTGTTCAAACCGCTAAAAAACAACGATTTAATCCTGGGCGCGGTGGGCATCCTGCAGTTCGACGTCACCGCCAGCCGACTGAAAAACGAATACAACGTCGAATGCGTTTATGACGCCTCGCCGATCAACACGGTACGCTGGATCAGCGCCAAAAATCCGGCCAAGCTGGAAGAATTTAAAAATAAGGCCTTTGAAAATTTGGCCGAGGACGGCGGCGGCTATTTGGTGTATCTGGCCAGCAGCCGAGTGAATCTGCAATTAACCGAGGAACGTTGGCCGGATATTACCTTTAGCGCGACCAGGGAGCTGTAAGGGCCATTTCCGGATTTGCCCGCGCACCGACTCTCCGCTTACCCGTCTCCGACGCACGGTATTTTTGATTTCCGCTTAGACAACAACGCAATCGATTTCAGCGACTCGCCGCGGTTGCCAGGGTAAAGGTTCAGTCTCCAGAATAAGAACCTAAACCCAGAAAGCCGCCTAAGTTGGCCGGTAATATCCAGCCGGCGGCCAAGAGCCGCCGCATTAAACATCCTCTCTGTATTTACGCGCATCCAATTGATATTTCTTCAATTTGCCGTAAACCGCCCGTGGTGTTAAGCCCATCGCGACGGCCACGTGTTTGATGTCTCCCTTGTGGGCTTGCAGCGCCCGGCTTAAAAAAACCTGCTCGGCATCCGCCAGGGTTTGCTGCTTGTAGGCACTCCAGTCCGCAACGATACCGGACTGCGGTTTCCGGTCCAACTCCAGCTGCGTCAATTCAGTGCTGTTACAAAACAATACGCTGCGCTCCAGGGTATTTTCCAATTCGCGCACATTGCCGGGCCAGTCGTAGGCCCGAATCCGTCCCATGACTTCCCTGCTCACCGAATCGACATTTTTGCCGTATTTGTCGTTCAGGCGCTTCAGGATCAACTGCACCAAATACGGCAAATCTTCCGGGCGTTGCGCCAGCGGCGGAATCCATAAGCGCACCACGTTCAAACGGTAAAACAAATCCCGCCGGAACAGACCCTGCTCGACATGCTGCGCCAACTGTCGGTTGCTGGCGGCGATAATGCGCACATCCACGCTCAAGGTATGCTTGCCGCCGACCCGTTCCATCTCGCCTTCCTGCAATACCCGCAGCAAGCCGGTCTGGGCGGCGGGCGACAATGCATCGACTTCATCCAGAAACAAAGTACCGCCTTCCGCGCGCTCGAAAAAACCCTGATGTACTTCCACCGCGCCGGTAAACGCGCCCTTCTCGTGGCCGAACAAAGCGGTTTCGATCAAGGTTTCCGGGATGGTGCCGCAATTGATGGCGATAAACGGCTTGTGGCCGCGTTCGCTCATGGCATGCACCGCGCGCGCAATCAGTTCCTTACCGACGCCGGTTTCGCCGTTGATCAGCACCGTGGCGCGGGTCGGCGCCACCACTTCCACCTGCTGCAAGACTTTCTGCATGGCCGGCGATTTGGCGATAATCACCGGCGCCGGCTTGGCGGCGTGCTGCTTGGGCTTGCTCCACCAGACGTTACGCATGCGTTCTTCGATCAAGGAATGCAAGGCCAGCATTTCCATTTTGGCGTCGGGCTGATCCTGGCGCCGGTACTCCAGTCCCGGTTTATCCGCCGCCGCGTTGCAATCAGTGTGAATGCAAACTTCACACGCGCCGTCTTGGCGGGCTATGCTTTTTTTGATTTCGACCTTGGCATAGCCGAAGTTACGGGCGGCGATGCCGCCGAACACGCTGGAGGTCATCCGGCACAATTCCGGAAAATTGGTCACCCCATCCCCGAACGGACAGCGGCTGTTCACCACCGTGACGGTGTCGTTTTCCAGCGAAGCCAGGGAAAAATTGCCGCCGATCCGATTCTTCAGGCCCAATATCAGATCGATATAGCTTTCCCTATCCAATTCATGTTGTTTACGGTATTCGTCGCGGTAGGTCTGCTCGAAATACTGGCCGGCGCTCTTGGCAATGCGTTCGATCAGGGATTCACAATAGCCGCCGCCTTCCTGTTCGCAGGCATGCATCAATTCCAGAATGAAAGTCTGCAGAAAAAACACCGGAGAAATTTGGGAAAAATCGTGCTCGTTCATAAGGTTTTTTGAAATTTAATTTCACTCATTGAAACACAGCTTCCATCGACGCCCAAATCAAAAAGACATCCTCTTTGATTTTAAAGGCAAAATTAGCGCGGATGGTTTGGCCCCAAAAATGCTCTACCGAAGCGTGGCCGGTTTCTTACGGCCGCGCATACCGCCGCAATAGACGGCGGATGACAACAAACCACACTGGAGACCTTACATGAGCGATAAACCAGCTTTAAATCCGCATCCCCTCAGCGAATACGTAGCCTGGGCCGGCAACCGCAACCGCGAGCCCATTCTTGGCGTGCTGAAGGAGAAACTACCGACGGAAGCGGGCCGGGTGCTGGAAATGGCCAGCGGCAGCGGCATGCACATTAATTTCTTCGCCCCGCATTTCGAGCATCTGCATTTTCATCCCACCGACAAGGATGAAGAAGTGTTCGACAATATTAAAAAGCTGACCGCCGACCACGCCAACGACAACATCGCCGACCCGGTACATCTTGATCTGACCCAGCCGGATACCTGGTTCAACCCCGGCGATAAAAACAGCTTCGACGCCATTTTCTGTATCAACATCTTCCAGGTCGCGCCGATTTCGATTGCCGACGGCATGATGGAATGCGCCTCGCACCTGTTGAACGACGACGGCATTTTGTTGATCTACGGCCCATTCCGCGTCGAAGGCGCCTTCACCACTGAATCCAACGAGGAATTCCATAAAACCCTGTCCTCCTACGATGTGCCGGAATGGGGTCTGAAAGACGTGGCCGACTTGAAAAAAGCCGCCGCCAATCACGGCATGGTGTTGAAGGAAATCATCGACATGCCGGCCAACAATTTCTCTTTAATCTTCGGCCGCGCCTGAAGGAGGTACAGCATGAGCAACATACTCAACGAAGTTTTAAGCGCCAACCGCAACTACAGCGCCGATTTCGACAAAGGCGACCTGCCGATGCCGCCCGGCCGGCGCTTCGCCATTTTGACCTGCATGGACGCCCGCCTGGACCCCGCCAAATACGCCGGTTTGTCCGAAGGCGACGCCCACGTGATTCGTAACGCCGGCGGCCGCGCCAGCGATGACGCCATCCGCTCGCTGGTCATTTCCTACAAATTGCTGGGTACCAAAGAGTGGTTTGTGATTCACCATACCGACTGCGGCATGGAGACTTTTACCAACGACATCATGAGCGATTTGTTGAGCAAAAGCCTGAAAACCGCCAGCGTCGACAGCAGCGGCTGGCACGATTGCGGCGAGGGTCCCGGCTGCACGGACGGCAAATTCATCAACTGGCTTACCATCAAAAACCAAGCAGAGAGTGTTACCGAAGATGTGGCACGCATTAAATCCCATCCGCTGGTACCGGCGAATATTCCGGTCTACGGATTTATTTATGATGTTAAAACCGGCCAACTTATCGAAGTACCTGCCGCCACGGCGGCCGGCCGCGCCGGATGACGGCCAAGCCGCAAGCGGCGCTGGTGCTGGGCGTGGGGCCGCTTGCGGGCCTGGGCTCGGCGTTGGCCCAACGTTTCGCCGCCGCCGGTTTACAGGTATTTATTGCTGGCCGCAGTCCAGCCAAGCTGGCTTTGGTGGCGCAAGCCATTGCCGGCCAAGGCGGCGCGGCCACCCCTGTCATTGCTGATGCGACTTGCGAAGCCGATGTGTTGCGTCTGCTTGCAACGGTAGCCGAGGCCGGCGGCGAACTGGCGATTGCCACTTACAACGTAGACAGCAATATGCCGGCGCCCTTTTTGGATACCGATTTGGCAACCTTTACCCAACTGTGGCAACAAAACAGCCTGGGGGCGTTTTTGTTCGGCAGGGAAGTGATCAAGCAGATGTTGCCTCGGCAACGCGGTACCTTGATTTTCACCGGTGCCACCGCCTCGTTGCGCGCCAAGCCGCCGTTTACCGCTTTTGCGGCGGCCAAGGCCGGCGTGCGCGCCTTGGCGCAAGGCATGGCGCGGGAATTCGGCCCGCAGGGTATCCATGTGGTGCATGCCGTCATCGATGGCGTCATCGACGGCGACCGCGCCCGCGGCCAGTTTCCCAAATTTGTCGAAGCGAAGGGCCGGGACGGCTTGTTGCAAGCCGCGGCGATAGCCGAAACCTATTGGCAATTGCATTGCCAGCATCCCAGCGCCTGGACCCATGAACTGGATTTACGCCCGTTCAAAGAGCCGTTCTAACTGAATTCAACAGAGGTAAAACCATGAAAGTATTTTTATACGCGGAATATCAAGTCGCCATTCCCTTCGGGCAAATCGACTGGCGTCCCATCAACGTGGACATGAAACAATTTCCGGGCTTGCAATCGAAAACTTGGTTGAGCGGCGTCAACAACCAAACCGTCGGCGGCTTTTACGAATTCGATTCGGTCGAAAACGCCCAGAACTATATTGACGGCTTATTGCTGCCGTTCGCGAAAAAGGTCAACGGCAATCTGTCGGTGAAACTGTTCGACGGCGAAATTACCCGCGAAGCCAATATCGGCATGAATTCGCCGTATTATTCGACAGTATAAGCCTATGAAAGCTGTTGAGCCGACAGCGGCTTGGCGCCGGATCAACGCATTTGCCGGCAGTTAAAGATCTTGCCGGCTAGCGGCCAAATCCAGGTGGTTCAAAGGCGGGGATTACCTTACCATTTTTTAAAGGTTAACTCGCCGGGCGGGCACGGCATAAATAATACACAGCGCGGCCACTGCCGCGGTTACGTGCTTAATTGCATGCCCGCCCATAAACCCCAGGATCGAAAAAATCCGGCTGTCGAAATGCTCCAGCAACTTGGCGATAAAGTACAGCGCAAAAGCCGCCAGCAATAGCCGATTACTCAAATAACGCTCCGGAAACATAAGCAAAATAAACGGCATCAGCAGGATAGGTAGAAACTGCACCAACAAGTAAGGCCGCAAGTCGCCACGGCCCAAGGATTCGGTCCATGACCAGTAAAACGCCGAAGCCACGCCCGCCGCGACCAACAGCCATAGCCTGTAACGGTTTTGGCTTGGCAAAACCCGCTCCCCCAGCAGCAACGAAAACAAGGCCATGAAGGCAACCGTCATCGGCAACCTGTCCCACAACAGCGTATCGTTTGAAGGATTGGCGTGATAGTAGGCCGAACCGAAGCCGACCAGTAATACACTCCAACACATAACCCGGTAAGCCTCGGCGCTTTGCGCTTGCGAAAGCCTTCCAAGTCGGTATAAACCGAGACAGCCGGCCACCGGAAACGGCAGATTCGACACCACGTTCCAGAAGTTCGCCAAGCCGCATAACGATCTGGCATCGGCAAAATTATGGTAGGCCGGATCCTGCGAGATAGGATCGACCAAGAACAGCGCCAAGCTTGCGATCATGGCAATGCCGCCGAGTATGGTGGTACGGTGATTATCAGATAGCATTTTTGCCGCCTATCGGAACCGGGTAACGATAATAAAACCAGGGGCAACGACGCATCGGCAAGCAGTATCGCGATGGGGTTTTCTAAACTTTAAACCGCGCCACAATGGACTGCAATTGGGACGCCAGCCCCTCCATTTCCCGCGCGGTCTTGGCATTGCCGTTTGAGGCCGCGTTACTTTGCTCGGACATCTGCGCAACCCGCTCCACCTGACGGCCGATTTCATTGGTAGCCATGCTTTGCTCCTGGATGGCCACGCAGATATCGGCCACGGCAACGCTGACATGTTGGGTGCCTTGCTGGATCTTTTGAATGGATTCGCCCGCCGATTGCGTGGTGGAGAGTTCATGGTTGACCTTGTCCACGCCGATATTCATGCTGGAGACCGCTTCCTGGGTTACATTTTGCATGTCGGCGATCATGGCGGCAATGTCCAACGCCGAATTGGTGGTCCGCTTGGATAGGTTGCGCACTTCATCGGCGACCACCGCAAAACCTCGCCCCTGATCGCCCGCTCTGGCCGCCTCGATAGAGGCATTGAGGGCCAACAAATTGGTTTGATCGGCAATTTCCCGAATCACCTGAACGATGGAATTAATTCGGGCGGACTGTTGATCCAACTCCCGCATCTTGGTGGCCGACTGCCGCACGGCATCGGCAATTCCATTCATTTCCGCTACCACCTTGAGAATAACGGCCGTGCCATGGTCGGATAATTGGTTGCTGTTTTCGGTAATCGTTTGCACTTGATTGGCGTTGTCGGCGACCTGTTCTATGCTGGCGCTCATTTCTTCTATCGCTGCCGCCATCGATGAAGCGGCATTGCTCAGATCGGCGGTTCCGGAAGCCATTCGGTTGGAACTTGAGGCAATCGATTCGGAAAAATGCAACACTTTTGCGGCGCTTTGGTTGACTTGCCGCATGCTGTCATGCAGCCCGTCCATCAGTCGATTGAATGCGGCGGCGGTTTGGGCAATTTCATCGCTACCGTCCACTTGCAGCCTGAGGGTCAGATCGTTATTGCTTTCTATACGATCTATGGTGGCATGCAAGGCATCGATACCCCCGGCAATGCTGACGGAAACCCGGTAGGCCAACAGGGTGGATGCCAGAAAAATAATCGCACTAATCGATGTACCCAACCAAAAGCCCTGTTTGGCGGCGGCGGCCTTGTCGCTCGCCATGGCTTTGATTCGGCCGGCGAGGGACTTCTCGATGACGTGCATGGCGTCGATACGCGCCGTGGCGCTTGCAAACCAGGCCGTGGCCTCGATACCTAAGCCGCCGCCATTGGCATTATCCAGCGCGGCCTTACGCATGCTTTCGACCATCAGGAAAGGTCCGCTTTCTTCGGCTGTCCGATGCTCTTTACGGATTTCAGACGGCGCATAGTCGGTAAAAAAATGCAGATAGGCTTTTTGCGCCGCCATGTGCCCCACAAACGCCCGATAGCGTTCCGGGGTAAATTCGCCGGCGGTAAACACGCCCGTCATCAAGGCGCGTTCCTGGCCGCTGCGTTCCTTGGCATTCATAAAAGCGTTGTAAGCCGTCATCAGCCTGATAAGCTCTGTATCGCCGCCATGGTCGGATATGGCGGGAGTGATTGCCTGTATCTCGGCAATGGCACGGGTGTAACGCGCGGCGGCTTCTTCGGCTTTTATATCCAGGCCGGAAACCGACTGGCGGGTATCCGTCAACATCGCCAAGTTATGCAGGGCGGTGTCGACCCGGTCGGTAACCGGCTTGGGCAATGCCGTTTTTTGCAGCGCCGAGTACAGCGTTACGACATCATTCAATGCCCGGTCGGTTTCCGCCCGGAACAAGGGCAGTTCACGGACGAATTTGGCGCCGCCGGATTGGATGAAACCGAAGCTGGAACCGCGCTCGACCTGCAGGGCATGCGTCAACCCGCCCAGACCCACCGAGAGATTGATCAGTTTCTCCGTGCCAACCATCTGCCGCCAATTTCTATAATTATTGTGGACGCTAATTCCCGAATACGCCAAAACACACAGTAAAAGCGGCGCCAGCAACAGGGTAAGCTTTTGGTAAATAGACAGCTTATTCATGGTTTTATCCCGGTTTTTTAATTTCGCCAGCGACTGGAAGACGAATTGAGTTGTCCGCAGGCCGCCAGGACATCGTCGCCTTTGGCGCCCCTTATCAAAGTCGGTATCTTAAACGCATCCAAAGCTTCCTTGAACTTTTCGACTGTTTCCAAGCCCGGCGTTGCATAACGTGAGCCAGGGAAGGCATTGAAGGGAATCAGGTTTATATAAGCGCTTTTGCCGGCCAGTAGCGTTCCCAATTTATTCGCATCATCCGGAGCATCGTTAAAATCCTTGATCAAAATATATTCATAAGTAACAAATTGCTTTTTCGCTAACGGTATCCGGTCGATAGTTGCCAACACTTCATCCAGCGGATACTTTCTGTTAATCGGAATGAGCTCATTGCGTTTTTGCGCGAACGGCGAATGCAGGGATAACGCCAGGTTAACTCCGGGAATTTCCTTGCTCCATCTTTTCAACCCCGGAATATAACCGGCCGTGGAAATAGTGATTTTTTGCGCGCCGACCGAGGCGCCGTGTTGGGATAAAAAAATTTCACAGGCTTTTTTAACGGCATCAAAATTATGTAACGGTTCGCCCTGCCCCATAAAGACAATATTCAAAATCCGCTCTTCTCCTGGCCTGTTGGCCGCCAGCCAGCGCCAGGCCTGTAAAAATTGCCCGACAATTTCACCGGCAGCCAGGTTTCTGGTAAGCCCTTGTGCTCCGGTAAAACAAAAAGAACAATTCATCGCGCAGCCGACCTGCGACGAAAGACAAAGGGAATATTTGTTATTAAACGGGATAAGGACGCTTTCTACCTTGTATTTGTCCTTGAGCTTGAACAGAAACTTTACCGAACGGTCTTTTTTTGACTCGTAAACCGTATAGACTTCCGGCAGCGAAAAGTCGAAATTTTGTGCGAAAAAGTCCGCCGAGGATCTGGAAATTTTGCCCCGACAACAACCGAGATTCTTTTTCTTGTAATACCAGTTAAAAAGAACCGACGCTGTTGAGGAGTTAAAATCATTCCGGCCGGCAATCGCTTCCAGTTCGGCAAAATTCAACTCGTAAAAAGATGGTTTCAAACGACTCCCCAAGCAATATCAATGTTCCTTCCGCGCGCGTTGCATTGCAAATATCGGCGGCCAATCAAATTTCAATGCCCCGGTTTACGCGAACGAACCGGGCAGCGGCGGATGAGCCGAACCGGCCGCTCACTCCTTGCTGTTTACCAGCATTTCCACCAATTGCCGGACTTTATGTTGAACGATACGGGTGTTATCCGGCCCCATCCGCAGCATTTGCCGGGCGACCGGATTCAAAGCTTCCAGTTCGGCATCGGCATATTTATAAAACAGCGCATGTTTATTCAAGGCTATCGGCCGTTCGAGCACGGGCGCGGCCAAAATTTGCGCGGCGGATTTCAAGAACAGATCTTCCATGGGGCGTTCGGCCGGATAGCCGAATTCGGCATACACTTCCAGCAGCAGCGGTTTAAATTGCCGGTAAACCTTGCCGGCGGCCTGGACATCCAGCGCATCGATGGCGGCGGCCAGTTTATCGTAACGCCGATAGCCTTGATTGCTCATATATAAGCCGTCGGCGCGCTCTTCCACCACGAAAGCCTCGGTTTGCTTTAGAAAACCCAGGTGCTTTTGCAACCGCAAGCCTTGCGAGAAATCGTTGGCAATTGCAAGATATTTTCCTATCAAGCGGTCGGTCTGCAACCAAGGCGAAAGCGCGGCGGACACGCCCAGCATGGCATCGCGAAACGGCTGGTCGCTGGCGGCGAGTGCCGGTAATTCAAAGGGCTGCTCGGGTAGTTCGGTTTCGGCAATGGCCGCGCCGTCCGCGGGCTCTTCGCCAACCGGATTCTCAACGGCATTTCCAAGCCGGGGCAGGCTGAGGGTTTGTATGCCCGGCTCTGCCGGCGACTGTTGCAAAGTTTGCCAATAAAACCAGCCGCCACCGGCTGCAACCGCCAGCAATAAAACAGCAGCTGGCGCCTTAGCGCCGGGCCTTTTGTCGTCCGTCAAATCGTAACGTCCCATGGCTTTTACCTCCAAAACAGCAAGGCAGTTAGCATATCATGCGGCCTGCCCATGCCAAACCCGATACCGCCAAGTCAAAACCCTTGCGAATTCCAATACCACCGGCAAATCGGAGCGACCGGACAGCGCGCCAAGAGCGTATACCGTGGCGCGGTCAACCAAACATTCGACTCAACGGATAGCAAGCGTTTCCGCGACACTTCGATATGTGTTGCTATCGGCGCGGACCGGCCTTTAGCGCTTAGCTGTGCGCCGCCGGCCGGCCGGTTTTGCCGTAGCTCTAGCTGTTGGCGAGGAACGCCCCGGCCGCGCCGAACCAGCCTTGGCGGGTTGCGCTGAATTTTGGCTAGCCTTGGGCTTGCTGCTCGTCACTTCCAGCGAGACCTTTTCATAGCCCGTATCGGCCACGCGCGGAATTTCCCGTTTCAGCAGTTTTTCAATGGCGGCCAGCAACCAGGCCTCCTCAGGATCGACCAGGGATATCGCCTGACCGTCGGCGCCGGCACGGCCGGTACGACCTATGCGGTGCACATAATCTTCCGCCACTTGCGGCAAGTCGAAATTGACCACGTGCGGCAGCTGATCGATGTCCAGGCCGCGGGCGGCGATGTCGGTGGCAATCAAGGCGGTGATTTTGCCGGCCTTGAAATCCTCCAGGGCCCGTACCCGCGCGCCCTGACTTTTATCGCCGTGCAAGGCGGCGCAGCGGATGCCGTCCTTGATCAATTGCTTGCTCAAGCGGTCGGCACCATGCTTGGTACGCACGAATACCAACACTTGCTGCCAGTTTCCGTTACCTATCAAAAAAGACAGCAGTTCGCGCTTGTATTCGCGCTTGATTGGGTAAATCAATTGCGACACGGTATCGGCGGCGGCATTTTTTCTGGCGACGGCAATTTCCACCGGGTCATTTAAAATCTGTTCCGCCAACGCACTGATTTCCGGCGCATAGGTGGCGGAAAACAGCAGGTTTTGCCGTTTGGCGGGCAACAGGGCAATGATTTTGCGGATGTCGCGAATGAAGCCCATATCCAGCATGCGGTCAGCCTCGTCCAACACAAAATGTTCGACTTTGGCCAAGCTCAAATGCTGTTGCTGAATCAAATCCAGCAGGCGTCCGGGAGTGGCGATAACAATATCGGTACCGCGCTGAATTTTTTGTATCTGCGGATTGATACTGACGCCGCCGAAAATCGCCTCGGCAAAAAACGGTAAATGCTTGCCGTAAGTTCTGACGCTTTCATACACCTGCATGGCCAACTCGCGGGTAGGGGTCAAAATCAGCACTCTGACCGGGCGCGGCTTTTGCGGTATCACCTGCCCCTGCAGGATTTGCAGCAACGGCAAGGTAAAGCCCGCCGTTTTTCCGGTTCCGGTTTGGGCTCCGGCCAACACATCGCGACCTTGCAAAATAACCGGAATGGCCTGAGCCTGAATCGGCGTGGGTGTATGGTAGCCTTGCTCGGCAACAGCTTGAAGTAACTGCTCCGATAGAGCCAATTCTGAAAACAACATGTATCAACCTTAATTTAGCGCCGCGTCTAACGGCAAATAAAATCCTACTGCGAATGGTATTTTTATTAAAAACCTATACAATTCAACAGGGCGATAAAAAAATAGACCCAGGCAGGCAAGCATAACCGCTAGAAGGAGAGGCCAAATGAAGCCAGACAAACGTAGTCACAACCGCATCAAACCCAAAGGCCTGCGGGCCGGATTAATCTTTAACTCGGCACAACGGGAAATTGCCTTGGATGCAGATATTTTGGACATCAGCTATAGCGGCATTCGGGTTAAATTAAAACAGCCCATTGCCTCGGATATGACAGGCAATATCCGAATCAACATGATACTGCCGGAATCTAACACGCCGTTTTGCGTACACGGCATTTTAAAACATCAGCCCGCAAACGACGAGTGCGGCCTGCATTATGTCGACCATGTGCACGGTTCCATCGACGATTTGATGTTCGAGTGCGTGGAACTTGACGAGACCACGGTATTGATCAAAACCACATAAAGCGACCGTCGGCTGCCGCCAAGAGCCCCGTTTTAAGCGCTAATCAGAAAGCGCACCGCGTCCAGCCGTAATTGGGCATCTTGTATGCTTTCGTGCGCCAGCATGGTCATTTCCTTCAGTTGCTGGATTTCCTGATCCTTGATGGCGGGGTTGATTTTTTTCAACCTGACCATGCGCTTGATTTCGCCGGTGAAAGCCGCAATCATCTGATTGCCGCTCTCGGTAATCAGCCCCCGCATCAGGGCTTTGGCTTTTTGTTCGCCAACATTGATCATCTCCTGAATATGCGGGCGTTGGCTGTTTAAAAACTGGCCAATCTGCTCCCTGTCCACGCTTTCGCGCGTATCCAGCATGGAATCATGCGATATCGCGGCGGTCAGGTCTTTTTTGTTTTGATCGATCAATACCCTTAGCGGCGTGGGCGGTAAAAAACGGCCTATCCGCAACTCCGCCGGAGCGCTGCATTCCACGATATACAACAGCTCCAACAGGAATTGGCCGGCCTTCAGTTGCGGCTGTTTGACGATACTCACCGCAGCGTTGCCGGTCTCGCTAGACAATACCAAATCCATGGCCGCCAGCACCATAGGATGTTCCTGAGTCAAAAACTGCATGTCTTCGCGCGCCAGTGCAATGTCGCGGTCCACGGTTACCGTCAAGCCATCGTCCTGCAACATCGGAAAATGCGCGATACGCAAATTCTCGCTGGGCCAAAGAATATGGCAATCCCTGGAATGATACTCCACGTCCACGCCATAACAGTCGAACAGCGCTTCCATGTATGGCCACAAACTGCCGTCGTTTTCGATGGCATGCAGCTGTTGAATCAAAGCGGCCGCTTCCGCCGGCCGGCAGGAGTTCAACTCCAGCAGCTGGTCGCGGCCGTTCTGCAACTCGGCCTCTATTTGTTGGGTGAGTTCGCGAGTAAGCAAAATGAAAGCGTCGATCTCGGCCTGATCGCCACTGTCCAACAAGCGGCTCAGTTGCCCGTCCAATTGCTTGGCGACCTGACCGGCCGCCGAACAATTATGCCGGAAGGCATCCAGGCCTTCTTCATACCATCGGAACAACAAATGCCGCGAACTATTCAGCAGATAAGGGATATGAATTTGAATGACCTGTTTCTGGCCGATGCGGTCCAGTCGCCCTATGCGTTGTTGCAACAAGTCCGGATTGCGCGGCAAATCGAACAAAATCAAATGCCGCACAAATTGAAAATTTCGCCCTTCGCTGCCGATTTCAGAACACAGCAGCACCTGCGCCCGGCTTTCGTCGTCGGCAAAAAACGCCGCCGCCCGGTCCCGCTCGACTATGCTCATGCCTTCATGAAATACCGCCGCCACATGACCGAGATGCTGACGCAACAATTGCTCCAGTTGAATCACCGTCTCGGCGCGCCGACATATCAACAAGGCCTTTTCCTCGCCCAGGGCTTTCAGCTTGTCGACCAGCCAGACGAAATACGGGCTGTCGGCCAGACCGGTTCCCGCTTCGCCTTCCAAGGGATAAGCATATCGTTGTCGATCCGGAAAACCTTGCACGGTATGCCGGGAGTTTCTGAACAAAATCCGCCCGGTGCCGTGATGGTCCAGCAACAATTTGGTCAATTCCTCCCGCACTTCGGCATCGGCCGGGCGCTCGCCGAATTGCTGCAACAGTTTCTCGACATTGTCATGTTGCAGCAGGTTTTTAAGTCCGGTCAGTTCGTCGCCGCTCAAAGCTTGCCCGGATATCAAGCGATTAGCCAATTCCGCAACCGGGGCAAAACGGCTTTCTTCCTCGATAAAGCGTTGAAAACTGTAGAAACGGTCGGGGTCGAGCAGACGCAAACGGGCAAAGTGGCTTTCCTTGCCCAACTGCTCCGGCGTTGCGGTCAGCAAAATCAATCCTTCCACGCTATGGGCCAATTGCTCGACGAACAGGTAATCCGCACTGGGCGCCTGTTCGCTCCATTCCAGATGGTGAGCTTCGTCAACCACCACCATATCCCAACCTGCATCCAGAGCTTGGGTTTGCCGCTCCGGAAAATCGGCAAAAAACTGCTGGCTGCACAACACCAATTGTTCGCTCGAAAACGGATTTTCTTCCATGCTCGCCAAACAGCGGGTTTCATCCAACAGGCTGAAACGTAAGTTGAAGCGGCGGATCATTTCCACCAGCCATTGATACATCAGGGCTTCCGGCACCAATATCAGTACCCGTTGACTCAGGCCGTTAATCAAGCGGTGTTGCAGAATCAAACCGGCTTCAATGGTTTTTCCCAAACCCACTTCGTCGGCCAGCATAACCCTGGGCGCGATACGATTGGCTGCCTGATGGGCGATATACAACTGATGCGGAATCAAGGCCGCTCTCGCCCCCTGCAAACCCTTGACCGACGATTGTTGATGGCGCTGCTGGCGGCGCCAGGTTTCATAACGCAAACCGAACCAGGCACTGGGATCGAATTGCCCGGTAAACAGGCGATCCTGCGGCTTGTTGAATTGAATGTGGTGATTCAGTTCCATTTCATCGATTTGCTGAAACTGCCCCTCCTCATCCAAACCGAAATAACTCAGCAAGCCGTTTTGCTGCTGCACTTGTTGTACGGTAATTTTGCAATATTCGGTGGACTCGATCACATCGCCCTCGGCGAAACGCACTCGGGTCAATGGCGCGTTATCCCGCGCGTAAACCCGTTTATCGCCGGTGGCTAAAAACAGCACGGTGACGCGGTTAAATTCCGCCTCCAAAATCATGCCCAAACCGAGTTCCGATTCGGTATTACTGATCCAGCGTTGGCCGGGGGTGAAGTCGTTCATGGAAATATAAAAAAGCAATTAAAAGAGATAATTAAACGCGCCCAAAGACTGCGTCATTATTTGATATAAAAAATTTATAGAAACTTAAGCAAGGGCTTTTTCGCGTACATTATTCAAGGGCCATTGTAAAGCCGCAAAAAAAACGGCAAATGTCATCAAGGTTGTCTGCGGCTCGTCGATATATTCGTCCGTCAACCCCAAACCTATCATGGCTATCATGGACGGCACGATGGCAATAGGAATCGACTCTCCTGAATCAAGCAATTTCCATTGATGTCGAAAACCAAAACCGATCAACAGTATAAATAACAGCAGGCCAATCCAGCCTTGTTCGAGCCACACCTGGAGAAACAATTGTTTGCTATGCCAGGGTAAATGCTCGAAATCGCTAATCCAAAACCAATGGTTCAATCTATTATCAAAGTCGGAGTTTTTTAAAATTTGCACGCCGGAAGAATCGGTAATCTCAATCGTATCGACAGACATTATGCCGCTGCCATAATTGTGAATTTGTAAGGTCGGCGGCCAATCCAACCATCCCCGGCGGCCCAAATTACCCGAATTAAAAGACCACTGCAGCGTTTGCCATCCGCCCAGTTTCAAGCGGAAGTCCTTTTTTACACAATCCGGCTGCCACTGATCGCTAAATAAAATGTGTTTGTGGCAGATATCGACACCCAAAATACCTCCCTCGTCTTCAAACTTGACTACGGCAAGCAAGTTGTAAACGGTATCAGGCTTAAGCGTTATCTTTTGGAAATAAGGATATCCGCCCTTGCCAATTTCAAGCAAAGTCTTACCGTCGTTTTCCACCCAGCGGTAATTAGGCAGAGGCATGTCATCCAAATGACTACGATAGTAGAGTTTTGGCATGCTACCCATGCCAAAACCCCAAAATGGCCGCCAGAAACTATCCGAGTATGCCGAATCGATTACATCGGCCCAGTGTCTGGAGCGGGTTTGCAAATCCGAAGATACGCCCTGCATTCTTTCCGTCATCCGGGTGGAGCCCATTCCGACAATTATTATTAGGAAGCCACCGCCCACAAGCGCCGGTATTCCGATGTCCTTTAATTTTATTCCCTTGATTTTAAAAATGACGCCGCTGGCAACACCTAAAAACATCAATACAACGACGCTGGTCACGGCGATAACCAACGCATTCAAAGAATCAACATCCTGATGCCATTGACTTTCCGTAATCGAGTCATTAACTCCGTATACTCCAAGAGAAAAAAGCATAATCAATAAAAAGCCAACAAACACGATATCCGGTTTAACTTTATGAATCACAACTATCGACGCGAAAAAAACCATGATGCCGAATAATAAGGCCTGATAACCGGCCTGACTTTTAATCACCGTCAAGATAAAAATAACGGCAACAAATAAAAATACATAATAGACATCAAACATCCGTAATCCGGATTTGACTACCAACCTTTTATTATCCCTATAGAGTAAAATTCCGGATATCACAAACGAAATAGCAAAACCCGCAATGGTCATTCTGGTAAAAGTCACAATTAGACTATAAAGTCCCAAGGCGAACACCAATATCGACAACAAAAAATAGGACTGTTTTTTTTGCCGGGTAACAATATAAAATACCAGAGGCAAAACGCAAACCAGATACCCATCCAGCGCGGTACCACCAACATGCATGCCGCTGAAAAAGCCTGTTATTCGATAGGTGCTGGAAAAATCAAGCAGCGTTTCAAAAAACTCATAAATATTGCCGGAAAGCAGTATGGATGAAAACACATGACGTTCCCATAACACACCCAATGCAAGCAGCAGAAGACCGCATAATATGCCGGCACCCAGCATCAGCAATGTCAACCTGTAGTTTTCCAACAATGATGCCCTAGTTACATACCAAGCCAGCCAAGCCGATATAAAACCCTTACCCACTCTGATGCCATTTAATGGACTCTGATAAATATCGTCGGAAAAGTGTTCGGAAAAATAGTCGAAAAAACCAATAAAACCGCACAGCACATACCAGATCAATAACGCATAAAACAAGGTGTCGCCTTTATATTTTACGGAAAAAATATTATTCTGTTTCCAAAATAAAACAGCCAGCGTCAACAGAAACAACACATCGTATTCGCTGAACAATATATTTCCCGTCCACACCCCAAAGTCCAAGACCGGAATAAATGCCGTCAAAAAGAAAAAACCCAGTTTAGGTTCAAACAGCAACAATCCCGCATAGATAGCGCAAATAACAAACTTAAACCACCCAATATCAGGATATATGCTGATCAAATAGCCAGCAGCAAAAACCGCAAGCAGCGAAAACCCCTTGGACAAAAATGAATATCTATTGGCAGCGAGACTACTCATGATTCACACAAACTGAATGTCCGGGTTGATTAGTTATATTGGCGAACAAAAGCGTTAATAAACGCTGCAATTTGATTGCCGGGTAAATGATTGATCCCGGCCGCGGCTTTTCTGCCGCCGCCGCCCGGAAATTGACCGCAAAGCACATCGGCCCCGGCTTTGTTATTGCACGGCGCTCTTACGCTGACGGTGTAGCCTCCTTGCCGGTTCAAGCCCATAACGGCATGCGCCCTGTCCGGATTCCGATTGGCCAATTCGTTACTCCAGACGCCGCTTACCCTCCGCGCCCATTTTTCATCGGGTAGTATAAAAACGGCGACTTTTTCGCTTTCGTATTCCGGCAAAACTTGCCAGACTTGTTCCATATCCGCCATATAACCGGTTAACAGCGCCTTGTATATCTCGGATTTTTCTTCGACGAATTCAAACGGGGTCTGAAATCCGCGCAGCTCGCCAAACAACCGGCTAGGCGGAATATGTAAGTCATCGACATGCTCGCCGTAAGCATTGTAGTTTATGCATACCCCCAATTGCCGTAACCGTTGCAATTGCCGGTCCGACAAGTTCAAGCGTTGCGCCGCCCTCGCGGCACTTTCCATTAAATTATCGCCGAACGCGGCAGTCACCGCCCAAGCGGTAAAACGATGATGCAAATATCGATCAACCAGTAGACTGGTGCAAACATCGGCGTCGGTATCGATTACGGAGCGAAGTTGCGGGTGAACCGGAATATCGCCAGCCTGATGGTGATCGAAGTAAAACACATCGATCTGCCTATCCAGTAACCCCAGCAAAGCCTGGCGATTTTTGGCCAGGGAAATATCCAGCACGGTAACCCGGTCGCCCGGCTTGGCGTCGACGCGTTCGAGCAGACCAATATCTCGTTTGACGCCCGTCACCAGTATTGAGTCGACCGGCTCGGCAAGACGCAACTGCAACAACGCGCAAATGCCATCCGCGTCGCCGTTGAATACGTCGAAATTCATGGGATGGCGTCCGGTTTAGCCATGCCGACGATGCCGCGTTTCCGCAGGAAATCCAAGACTTGGTCGACACACTCTTCCAGGCTCTTTGTGCCGGTAGCTACAGCCAATTCCGGCTGTTCCGGCACCTCGTAGGGAGAGGAAATACCGGTAAAATGACTGACTTGCCCTTGTCTGGCCTTTTTATACAGGCCTTTTACATCGCGCTCTTCACAGATGGATAAATCGCAGCGACAGTAAATTTCAATAAAATCCCCCGGCAAAACCAGATTTCTGGCCAGTTCCCGTTCCGCCCGAAACGGAGAAATGAATGCCGTCAGCGTGATGATGCCGGCCTCCAACATCAGCTTGGCCAATTCGGCGACCCGGCGAATGTTTTCCCGCCTGTCCCGATCGGTAAAACCCAGATCCCGGCATAAACCATGCCTGACGTTATCTCCGTCGAGCACGAAGGTCCCATAGCCCAATTGATGCAAACGCTCTTCAACCGCATGCGCCAAGGTTGACTTCCCCGCCCCCGACAAACCGGTAAACCACAAAATGACGGATTTATGCCCGTTTTGCCGTTCCCGTCTATTTCTGGTCACGGTCGAGCGGTGCCAAACCGTGTTGCTGCTGCGATTATCCATGGAACCGCCAAAAACCCCTAATCAAAACCACGGCCTAGCGGGATCAATTTCCATAATCCAGGTTTTCAATTTTTTTTAACACGCCATTTTCAAATTGCAAAAACTGCTTGAATTTTCTGCGTCCGAAGTTATAAATCCATTCGTCTATCACAACTTCTTCATATTGGTTCAGTTCCAAGGCGCCATAAGGGTGTCGCAAGCGGCTTCCGCGCGTGCCGTAACGCCTTTCCGTCCATTCCGGCTCCCCGCACTTTTCCAAGACATCTAGTTTGTGATCGCCGACCTGCACCAGTTCCCGACCGCAACGAAAAGCCAAGGCATCCGTCGCGGCCAACATCAGACAAATCATCAGCACGCTGGTTTTCACTGACGACCTTTTAGGGCGATACAGCGTATTGCTGGCTATAGCTGGCGCCCTTGTCGCACACCTTCCTGCTGGTCGGCGACTCGCAGGAAATATCGCTGAATTCCGCCTTCAATTCGCCCGGCTGGTCCGGAACGAAATAAAAACGGAAATTGGGATCGGCGCTAATGGCAATATCGATTTTGGCCTTTAAAACCGGTTTATTGTTAAAGCTCACTTTCAATTGATCGATAAAATGCGACTTTCTAACATATCTCGTCATCTGATCCATCTGCATGCCGGTCAAATTCGGGTGGCTGATCATCAGCTGCGCTTCAGTCGGCTGGCCTGACTTCAGACCTTCATCCAAGCGGAACTTCACTTTCCCCAAGCGTTTCATGGCCTCGTCCAGATCGGCTCCCACCGGCGCGGAGCAACCGCCGCTGGCCTTGACGAATTTTTTGCTCATGGTCAGCTGGCCGTCGTTGGTTTCGGCAATCGCCCGGATGTTACTGTAGGTATTCACCCTCACCCGCATGGCCAGATCCGCCTTGCCGCTTTCCGGAAAAAATTCGAATTCGCCGACAAACGGAAACGGATTTTTATCCACCAGCACCCAGATTTTTTTGATGTATTTGTCTTTGCCTTGCGGAATTTTACTGATGACCTTGACCGGGACGATAGCGGGGTCTTCCGCCCGATACGGCGCATCCAGCTCAATGACCTCATTCGATTCGGCAATGGTTTTGCCGGCGAAAAACTGGCTTTTCAGGACATTGTTCCAGGTGCTGTCGTCATCCTCGGCCAACGCAGCAAGTGGTAACAGCGCGATTAAAAAGGCAAATTTGCGTAGCATTTTCATCAATCTCTCTCAGGCGTTAATGATATTCAGTCTTCCCACTCAAGTTCAGCAAAGGCTATGGTGACGTTTTTCCGGTGAAACTCTTCAAACAAGCGCCAGAGCTGCCTTGCCGACAAGCCCACGTGGTCCACGGCGTATTCCAGGGTTTTTCCTTGTTTGAGCATGATGCGGATTTCGGCGGCCAATTGCTCCAAATAGGCCTTATGCGCTTGTAATCCGGCCGGCCAATCCCTGACCAATCGACCATGCCCGGGTATGACCAATTTATACTGATTTTTCTCCAGGCGTTCCAATTCCTTCAGCCAGCCTCTGATGCTGCCGTCGATCACCGGAATATGCTCCAGAAACAGCAAATCCGCCAACCAAAGCGTGTCGGTATTTTTATCGTAAACACTCAAATCGTTGTCGGTATGGGCGGACGGATGCGCCGTTAGCTGGAGTTCCCGGTTGCCCAAATTCAGGGTCATGCTCTCCTTGACCTGTAAGTCGGGCGGAATGATGTTATCCGGGCCGACCCGGATATCCAGCAACTCATCGGCCTTGCTTAAATAGTGGGGCCCGCGGGTAGCCATGGCGCGGGCCAGTTTATGATGGCCGACAAAACGCACGCCCGGCGCTTTAAAGGCGCTGTTGCCGTAGATATGATCAGGATGTACGTGGGTGTTGATCACATAACAGACCGGCTTGGCAGTGACTTTCTTGACTGCCCGCCGCAGCGCCATGCCTTGTTGCGGACTGCCGCCGCTATCGATAACCGCCACGCAGCTGTCGCCGACGATAAAGCCGATATTGGCGATTTCGCCATGATTTTCCCTATCCGGCCAGTGATGCGCCGATATGTGCACAAACACCCCCGGCGCGACTTCCGCTACTTGCAAAACCGGCAAGGCCCAACTCACTGGACTTAAGCAAAACCCCAACCACACCAACAGTAAGCGCATACGCCACCTTAAGCCGCTATTCGTTTAAAAAATTCCAGTTCCGAAATGATGTCTCGATTGGACTCAAGCCTATCCAGATAAACCAAGCCTTCCAGATGATCGTATTCGTGCTGAAATACCCTGGCCGGAAAATCCTCCAGCACCAAATCCTGTTCCCGCCCCTTCTCGTCCCGATAATTTACCTGTATGGCCCGGAAGCGCGGCACCAAGGCCCGAATGCCCGGCACGCTCAAACAACCCTCCCAATCCTTGTGTAAGCTGTCATCCACTATCTGAAATGACGGATTGACCATCACGATAGGCGGCATTTCCGGTGCGTTTGGGTAGCGAACGGTGGGCCGCGATGCAACGATGATAATCCGCCAGGATGCACCCAATTGCGGGGCGGCAATGCCGACACCGTTGCTTTCCAGCATCGCGTCGCGCAACACAGCCAGTAATTGCGGGAACTTGGCATCGCTAAAATCATCTACGGGACGTGCTGTTCGGCGCAAGACGTCAGCGCCCAATTGCACAATTTCGGGTTTTTCGGTCATCATAAATTCCGGGGCGAGTCATTCGGCTCAAGCATGTTATTAGGCGGCAGTATACTGGTGTTTATTAGAATTTACTCACCTTTACTTTAAGCGGCTTTTTTGTGATAGTAACCCGAATTAAAGCCATAAAAATCTCGCACTCAAGTGCCGGAACACTTCAACCCATCGATCAGGAGACAACATGAAAAAAACTCATAAAACCCCATTCGCACTGGCCATGAGCGCTTCCTTGCTACCTTTCGCCGCCAATGCCGTGCAAAGCGATAGCAATCCGTTCGCCATGCAGGACTTGAGTTCGGGCTATATGCAAACCGCGGAAGCCGAAAAAGACGGCGCGTCGAAAATGAAAGACGGCGCTTGTGGAGAAGGGAAATGCGGCGGCCAAATGATGGACAAGGCCAGCGACAAGAAAGCTATCGAAGCGGTTTGCGCCGGTAAAAAAACCGCCCCGGCGCCCGCCGGCGACAAAGCAGACGATAGCAATAAATCCGAACCGGCCAAATAAAATGCCATCCGACACCGGTTCAGCACCGGTGTCGACTTAAAAATCACACCGTAAAGCTTTCCCCGCAACCGCAGATACCCTTGACGTTGGGGTTGTTGAATTTAAAGGCTTCGTTGAAACCCTCCCTGGCATAATCCAGTTCAATACCGTTCAATTTATCCAGATCCGTCTGCTTAACCAGCACTTTAACATCGAACTGATCGAACACGATTTCATCTTCGGCCTGTTGATCGGCATAATCCAGCACATAGGCATAGCCCGAACATCCCGCCGGCTTTACGCCCAACCGCAAGCCCAATCCCGATCCGCGCAGATGCAACTGTTTCCGAATCTGTTTTGCCGCGCGCTCTGTGACCGTAATACTCATTGACTTCTCCTAAACTCTTGCAAGCAATGCCTTTAAAACACTGACAAATTCGTCGATTTCCCGCGCGGTATTGTCTTTACCCAAACTGACCCGAATGGCGGATTTAGCCAATGAATCGGCCACACCCATCGCCGCCAAAACCGGGCTGATTTGTCCGGAGCCGGCGGCGCAGGCCGAACCGCTGGAAACCGCAATGTTCTTTTGATCCAACTGCATCAGCAGCATTTCACCATTGACGCCAGGAATACCAAATTGCACGGTATTAGGCAATCGGGGCACCCGTTCGGCAAAAATCACCAATCCCGGAATAGTCTTTAATTGCTGTTCCAAGCCGGCCCGAAGGGATTGCATGCGAGCCAACCTATCGTCAAGCTCCAACCGCGCCAGTTCCGCGGCTTTACCGAAACCCACAATCGCCGCCACATTTTCTGTTCCGGCGCGCAAGCCGCGCTCCTGATCGCCACCGTAAATCAATGGCCGGACATCGACATCGGCTCGCCAGACCAAGGCACCACAGCCTTTCGGGCCGTATATTTTATGACTGGACAGGCTCATTAAATCCGCGCCGAGCTGTTTAAAGCTGACCGGAATTTTACCCGCCGCCTGCACCGCATCGGTATGCAGCAATCCGCCGACCGCCCGCGTGGCGGCAGCCCATTCGGCTACCGGTTGCACGGCTCCGGTTTCGTTGTTGGCCAGCATCAACGATACGAAATCACCTGCTTGCGGGCTTTGTTCCGCTAGCATACCCGGCAAAACCAAGCCGTAAGTATCCGCCGGCAGGGTATTTATGGCTGTGTACCGCTCGGATTGCCGAACGGCATTCTCGGTCACCGCCGGATGTTCGATGGCGGAAATCCATAACCGTCGGTTCCGCGCACTGGACAGAGCCAGCGCATTGGCTTCGGTACCGCCGTTGGTGAACACGATTTGCGCGGCTGGCGCATCAATCAACGCCGCCACTTGTTCCCGGGCCGTATCAACGGCGCTACGGGCAATGCGGCCCAATCGATATAAACTGGAAGGGTTGCCGTAAAGTTGCCGCAAATACGGCAACATGGCCTCCACCACCCGTTCGTCTGGCGGCGTGGTGGCATTGTGATCCAAATAGATCATTTAGGCCGTTTTGCGTTCCTGCAACGTTTGAATATCAATCACTTGCTCGGAAAGTTTGGCCTGTCTCTTGGCAACTTCGCTGACCAACTCCCGTTCCAACAACTGCCCCAGGGTAATTTGTTTCAGATAGGCCCGAATCTGCTCGCTCAAACCCATCCACAAATCATGCGTGATGCAGGGTTGATCGTTGTGACAGTTGGATTTTCCGCCGCATTTGGTGGAGTCTACCGGCTCGTCGACAGCCTCGATAATGTCGGCGACGTTGATTTCGCGCGCACCGCGGCTCAAGGTATAACCGCCGCCCGGCCCCCTGACGCCCTTGACCATGCCCGCCTTACGCAGCCGCGCAAACAATTGCTCCAGATACGACAACGATATGGTCTGCCGGGTAGCGATATCGGTTAAAGTGACCGGATGCTTTTGACTGTGATAGGCCAAATCCAGCATGGCCGTAACCGCGTAGCGCCCTTTGGTGGTGAGTCGCATAAAGCCTCCTCCAATTAAACCTAGTTAAAGTAGGGCGACTATAAATAAACCCAGTATTTTAGTCAAGTATTGAACGGCAACCACCTTCAGCTTTTATCCTTGATCTGGCAATCATCCAACTGAGCAATGTTTTTTTCACCGCATTGAATGCCGGCATCATTGAGCTTTTGGCACATGATCTCAATCTGTCTGTCCATTTGGTGAATATGATCCAGCATCAGATTAATAGCATTGGCGATAGGGTCGGGCATATCGGTAGCCCCGTAGGCGTCGAAACCGATTTTTTGCGCGGTGGCATCGCGCAGGGCCTGTTCCCGCTTGGCCTTGGCATCAATAATATGGGCGGGTATCCCCACCACGGTTACGCCGTCGGGTACCGGCTTGACCACCACCGAATTGGAACCGACCCTGGCACCCTCGCCGATTTCAATCGGCCCCAGCACCTTGGCGCCGGCACCGATCACCACCCCGTTTTTCAAGGTTGGATGCCGCTTGCCCTTGTTCCAACTGGTGCCTCCCAAGGTCACGCCATGATACAGCGTGCAATCGTCGCCGATCACGGCGGTTTGACCTATCACCACCCCCATGCCGTGATCGATAAAAAACCGCCGGCCTATCCGCGCGCCCGGATGAATTTCGATACCCGTCAACCAGCGCCCCAAAAACGATACATAGCGGGCCGGCCAATTGAAACCGCGCGCCCATAACCAGTGACTCAGGCGATGGATCAGGACCGCGTGAAAACCGGGATAAGTGGTTATCACTTCAAACACCGAGCGTGCCGCCGGATCGCGCGCAAATACGCATTGAATATCTTCTTTGATTCGGCTGAACATAAGGTTTATTTCAAGTTGTGATTTTGGGAAAAGCGCAAGATGCCACGCAATATATCCAACTCCTTGGTATCCAACTGGGCGCGATTGAACAACCGCCGCAAACGGCGCATGATGGACTTGGAGCGCTCGGGGTGCAAAAAACCGATATCGGCCATGGTCTGCAGCAAATGCCGATAAAAGCCTTCCATCTGTTCCGCCGTTGCCAACGGCTCTTCGCCCCTATCGCCGATATTGCTCGAAAACTGCACGCCCGTCGCAACAAACAGTTCGTAACAGACCACTTGGACGGCGGCAGCCAGATTCAAAGAGCTATATTCAGGATTGCAGGGAATGCGTAACAAATAATGACAAAGGTCCAACTCATGGTTTTTCAAACCGGAGTTTTCCCGGCCGAATATCAGGGCGATATTGTCCTCGCCGCCTTGGCAAGCCCATCGTTGGGCCGCTTCGCGCGCGGTTACCGACGGCCAACTGATGGTCCTGTCGCGCGCGCTGGAACCCAAAACAATCCTGCAATCCGCTATGGCTTCCGGCAAGGAAGAATAAACCGTGGCCGCCCGCAATACATCGTCCGCCCCGGAAGCCCGCGCCGTGGCATCGGCATGCGGAAATACCTTGGGAGACACCAGCCGCAACTGATTCATGCCCATGTTTTTCATGGCCCGGGCCACGGCGCCGATATTACCCGGGTGCGATGTTTCCACCAAAACGACTTTAAAATTGGCAAGCAAAGACAGTTCCCAGCCACTAAAAAACCGGCGATTTTAACAAAAGATTTGCTATGCTATCGCGGTTTTCCAACTGCTCATTACCAATTCGATCTATGCATCCCATGCTCAATATAGCCGTGCGGGCGGCACGCAACGCCGGCGACCTGATTCAACGCTCCTCGAACAATATCGGGAAACTGACCATCGATCAAAAAAGTCGAAACGACTACGCGTCGGAAGTGGACCGCATGGCCGAGCAGGAAATCATCAAGGTCATCCGCGCCGCTTTTCCCGAGCACGCGATTTTGGCCGAAGAGAGCGGCGAACACCAAGGCAACGATTACGTATGGATCATAGATCCGCTGGACGGTACCACCAACTTTTTACACGGTTTTCCGCAATATGCGGTATCGATTGCGCTAAAACTGAAAAATAAACTGGAAATCGGCGTCATATACGACCCCCAGCGCGATGAACTATTCACCGCCGAACGCGGCGGCGGCGCCATGCTGAACAATCGCAAAATCCGCGTAACCAAACAGGCCAGCATGCGCGGCGCCCTAATCGGCACCGGCTTCCCGTTCAAAACCATGGAGCATATCGAACCCTATCTGGGCATGTTCAAAGCCATCGCCGCCGATACCGCCGGCATTCGCCGGGCCGGCGCCGCCGCGCTGGATATGGCCTATGTAGCCTGCGGCCGCCTGGACGCTTACTGGGAAATCGGCGTCAAGGAATGGGATATCGCCGCCGGGGTATTGTTGATACAGGAGGCTGGCGGCGTCGCCACCGATTTTTCCTTTAACGACAAATACTTGCAATCCGGCAACATCATCGTCGGCAATCCGCGCATGCACCAATTGATGTATCACGCCATCGCTCCGCATGTCACCGACAAGCTTAAATAAACAATCGACTGGCATTATTCGCCGCCAGCCCTAAAATTGTTATCGGCCTGCCTTTTCTTTTATACTTGAAGGCTAATCAAAATCTTAAGAGGAAATCATGGAAAAACCGTTCATCCTACACATGCTGACCACAGCAAAAAACCTGAGCCCTTTCGACGTCAACATGGCGATGGATGCCGGCTGGATTCAAGCCGTTCCCTATATCAACGTGGAACCCAGCGAAGTACGCGGTTTGGTACAAGATGCGATTTTCTCCCGCAGTCCAAAAGGTTTGAAGCGCACCGCCATTTTCATCGGCGGCCGCGAAACCAAACAAGCCATGGACATGTTGAAACTGGCAAAAAACTCCATGTTTCATCCCTTCGAAGTATCCGTGTTTGCCGACCCCAGCGGCGCATTCACCACCGCGGCCGGCATGGTAGCGGCCGTTGAAAACGAGCTGACCGGCAAGTTCGGTAGCACGCTGGAAGGCAAAAACATTTTGGCCCTGGGCGGTACCGGCCCTGTCGGCCAAGCCGCCGCGGTCATTGCCGCCCAGGCCGGCGCCCATGTCAGAATCATAGGCAGACAGCTGGATAAAGCCCAACGCACGGCGGAGTTATGCAGCGAAGAATTCGGCGACGGCAAAATCGCCATTAGCGCCGGCGCCGATGCCGACAAAGCGGAGTACATGCAAACCGCCGATATCGTATTCGCCACCGGTGCCGCCGGCATAGAACTGCTGAGCGCCGAACTGATCGCCGCCGCCCCACAATTGAAAGTGGTGGCGGACGTTAACGCCGTGCCGCCCGCCGGCGTGGCTGGCGTGGATGCATTCGACAACGGCAAACCGCTTGCCGGCTCCAACAGCGGTGCCGTGGCAATCGGCGCGCTGGCAATCGGCAATATCAAGTACCAGGCCCAAAGCCGTTTGTTGAAACGCATGCTGGAATGCGACAAGCCCTTATTCCTGCACTTTGAACACGCTTTCGAAGTGGCGCGCGAATTTATCAAGTCGACCAATTAACGCATTTTGCCAACGTTAGCATCCGTCCATTACCGAGGTTAAGATCAAAAATGTCAAAACGCAGCATACTTCATATGTTCGACCCGATGCCAAACAACAGCCCGTTTGACATCAACATGGCGCTCGATGCCGGTTTTGACGTGCTGATGCCATATGCCAACGTCAAACTGGAAAACATCCAGAACCTGACCCAGGATGCCATTTTTTCGCGCAGCCCTTCCGGCATCAAAAAAACCGGTATTTTCATCGGCGGACGGGATATCGGCTTGGCCATCGACATGCTGCAAGCCACCCAGCCGGCCATGGTGCCGCCGTTCGAGGTTTCCGTGTTTGCCGACCCCAGCGGCGCGTACACCACCGCCGCCGCCTTGGTGGCCTGCGTGGAAAAGGCCCTCAAGGAAGTTCACGGCAAGAAGTTAAAAGACTGCAAGGCCCTGGTATTCGGCGGCACCGGCCCGGTCGGTATCGCCACCGGCATTATCGCTTCCCTGCAAGGCGCCGATACCGTTTTGGTAGACCATTTGTCGGTGGATACCGCCAATGATGCCGCCAAGCAATATAACCGTCGCTTCAGCGCCAACATGAGCGGCGCCGTCGCCAGAACCGATGCCGACAAAATCGCCTTGCTGGCGGATGCCGACATCGTCTTCTGCACCGCCAAGGCCGGTATTCGGGTATTGAGCGCGGCAGTATTGGCGCAATCCCGGCAATTGAAAGTGGCGGGCGATGTCAATGCAGTGCCGCCCGCCGGGATAGAAGGAATTGAGTCCAACGACATGGCCGCTCCCCTGTTGCATGCCGGCCAATCGCCGAATTCAGTCGGTGTAGGCGCCTTGGCGGTCGGCAATGTCAAATATCAGTTGCAGCATGAATTGTTGAAGTCCATGCTGAAAAGCGACAAGCCGGTGGTCATCGACTTTAGAGAAGCTTTCAGCAAAGCCCGCGAATTGGTTTGAGCCTGACTGGTTTGCCCATTCCTAGGATTCCTCCCAAAATAACTTCCGCATTCTGTCCCCTCTCCCTCTGGGAGGGCTAGGGAGAGGGATATAGGACGGAATCCTTAGCGACGGGATGGGCACGCCGACCGATTCACATCGGTTCGGAATAATGGTATTTGACCGCCAACCGCGTCAGCTCGACATCGTTTTTGATCTTCAGTTTGGCGTATAAGCGATAACGGTAGGTATTGACGGTTTTGTCGCTCAATTTCAAGGTGTCGGCGATTTCCTGTATGCCCCTGCCTTTCAATATCATCTGCGCCACTTCCGCTTCGCGCTGCGACAATTGCGTGAACGGCGAAGCTTCGCCGCCCTCGATGGACTCAAACACCAGATTGCTGGCCACATCCTGACATAAATAACGTTTCCCGGACATCACGGCCCTGATGGCACCCACCATTCACTGACCGGCGACGCTTTGGACACGAAGCCCTCAACCCCCAGTTTCAACAATTGCTGCGGAATCGCGCCACCATTGTGCACGGACAGCGCCACGATTTTGACCTTGGGAAAATTCTGCAAAATTCTCCTGCAGGCCTCGAAGCCGCCCATGCCGGGCATGTTCACATCCATCAACACCACATCGGGCAGTTCGGTCTCAATGATTTGCAAGGCCTTTTCGCCACAGTCGCAGACGGCAACCACGGTAATATCTTGAAAAGCATTCAACAATGCTTCAACCCCGCTTCTAATCAATTCGTGATCGTCAACCAGCAAAACCCTAATCATATTCTCCAGTACCTTACACTGTCATCGATGCGCACCCTACAAATATAGTCGGATAAAACAAACTCACTCATGATAGGACATTTTTGCCGTAAAATTAACCCCGCCTGAAATTATCCGTCTACCGCTTGATCGGTAAAATAACCGCTTATCGTCTTAATTAAACCTCACCAACATGCGCACATCTCAATTCCCACTCAGTACCGTAAAAGAAACACCCGCCGACGCCGAAATCGCCAGCCACAAACTCATGATACGCGCCGGCCTGATCCGCAAAATCGCGGCCGGCGTCTATACCTGGCTACCCCTGGGCTTGCGCGTATTACGCAAAGTGGAACAGATTACCCGCGAGGAAATGAACAAAGCCGGCGCGCTGGAAGTCCTGATGCCGGCGCTGCAACCCGCCGAACTTTGGCGCGAAACCGGACGCTGGGAAAAATATGGCCCGGAACTGGCGCGCATGCAAGACCGCCATGCCCGCGAATTCTGCCTGGGACCGACACACGAGGAAATCATCACCGATTTGGCCCGCAACGAACTCAAAAGCTACAAACAGCTGCCCATCACGTATTATCAAATCCAAACCAAGTTTCGCGATGAAATCCGCCCCCGTTTCGGCGTGATGCGTTCGCGCGAGTTTGTAATGAAGGATGCCTATTCCTTTCATCTCGATCAAGACTCGTTGCAGCAAACCTATGCCGTCATGTACCAAGCCTACACCAATATTTTCAACCGTTTCGGCTTGAAGTTCCGCGCGGTCATCGCGGACTCCGGCGCCATTGGCGGCGCGGTATCGCACGAATTCCACGTACTGGCTGATTCCGGCGAAGATGCCATTGCCTTTTCCGATACCAGCGGCTATGCCGCCAATGTCGAAAAGGCCGAATTGCATCGCACGCCATTGAATAGAGCCACATATACCCAAGAAAAAGTACTGACGGAAACACCGGGCAAGAAAACCATCGCCGAGGTCGGCGAGTTTTTGGGCGTAAGTCCGGACAAAATCCTCAAGACCTTGATCGTCGTCAGCCGATTTATCGATGCCGGTACCGGTGAATCCAGAAACAGCTATTGCATGCTGTTGCTGCGCGGCGATCACGAGTTGAACGAGATCAAACTTCAAAAAATCATCGGCGATTTCGATTTCGCCAAGGAAGAGGAAATCGAAGACCTTATGCATTGCCGGCCCGGTTATATCGGCCCCATCACCGCCGAAGCGTTTCCCGGCCGCATCATCGCCGACTATTCAGTAGAAAACCTCAGCGACTTCGTCTGCGGCGCCAATCAAGCCGGATTTCATTACACCGGCGTCAATTGGGGTCGCGACTGGAACCTAATGGATGAATGGCTGCACGACATCCGCCAAATCGTCAACGGCGACCCCAGCCCGGACGGCCAAGGTCAAATCACCATTGCCAGGGGCATCGAAGTTGGCCATATTTTCCAACTGGGCGACAAATACAGCGCGGCCATGAATGCGGCCATCATCAATGAAGCCGGTAAAAACCAGATCATGCTGATGGGTTGCTACGGCATCGGTATCTCCCGTGTAGTGGCGGCCGCCATCGAGCAAGGGCATGACGAACGCGGCATCATATGGCCCAACGAACTAGCCCCCTTCCAGGTTGCCATTTGCCCAATGAACATGCACAAATCCGACCGCCTGATCGACACCGTCGAGAAAATTTATCGCGAGCTTTTGGACGCCGGCATAGAAGTGTTGTTGGACGACCGCAAGGTCCGGGCCGGCTTCATGTTCTCGGACATGGAACTGATAGGCATCCCGCATCGAATCGTGATCGGCGACCGCGGACTGGACAACGGCACGGTGGAATATCAAGGACGCACCGAGCACGAAAGCCGGGAAATTCCGTTTGCGGACATCGTCGGCTTCCTGAAAAGCAAACTGGCATAATCCCTTCAGCCACAAAAAAGGGCGCCTGGGCGCCCTTTTCCTTGCCAAGAAATCAAATTTTTCCGCTTAGCGCATTAAGGTAAACATCGCTTTAACCGCGCCGCATTTCGGACAACCCCAATCTTCCGGCACGTCTTCCCAACGCGTTCCGGGCGCAACGCCGTTACGTGGATCACCCAATTGCTCGTCATAAATATGACCGCAGGTTTTGCATTTGTATTTTCTGAACTCAGCCACGTTTTTCTCCTGGATTATTTGTGAACGCTCGAGATTGTAGCCAACAGATGCTCAAAAAAAAACCACGAATTTTTTGGCATTACCCCCAATCACGTCATCGATACATGCCCGGAATTTTGCCCAAAACCACGGTTATTGGCATTCGAGGGTCGGCAATCCGCACGACTCCGGGTTAAACCAAACCGGTGAAGTCGCTTGAGTTATCGAGACTCTTTGTCCGCCAAAATCAGCCCATTCCTTACCAGGCATTGACAGACGTTTATTCATTTGACTCCAGTCAGCTTAATCCTCAATACTCGATTGCAAGACTTGCCGGTGTGTTGCCAAGCAATATTCAGACTACGCGGGCGTGAGATACAGGCCGAAGCGGAGTTTTTCTGCCCGCCACCAACTGCCTAGCGGTCATTAAAAACCGGAACCCATGCTAGAATCGTTGCGAACCTGAAATGAGCAACTGGACCATCAAATATCCGGTAACTCCTGAGCTCCTCGAAGGGCGAGAGGGATTTTCCATAAACCCGCGGCTGTGTTTTGCGCCATTCAGACCTAGACATTTCAATGCACGGTCGTTTAGCCCAATCGGCGCTATACATCGAAACCAAGCGTCTAAATTCACAATAGAGGCAGCAGCATGATGACATTAAATATCGACGACGACACCGCGAGCCTGCTCCGCCAATTATCCGAGCAAGAACACATCAGCCCCGCGCAACTGATCAAACATTTACTCAGTGATTATCTCGAAGACTTGGCAGACGCCGCAGCAGGCGATGCCGCATTAGCAGAATTGATGAACGGTAAGGACGATACGATCAGCTTGGCGGAATGGGAGCAACAACTCAATGCCTTGGAGCGTTAAGCTTAAGACGGGCGCCGCCAAAGCCATCAACAAACTGGACAAACCCGTCCGCGACAGAATCAAAACCTTTCTCACTCAGTTAGCCGAGCAAGACAACCCGCGCATTACCGGCAAAGCCTTGCAAGGCAAATTGTCGGCATACTGGCGCTATCGGGTCGGCGACTACCGCTTGATTTGCCAGATTCAAGACGAGGTATTAATCGTTTTGGTCATCGAATTGGGCCATCGAAAAGACATTTATCGGGACAAGAATTAATTGCTAAGAATCTAACCTACCCCACCACCTTACTTCGATCCATTCCAATTATGTTCAGTTTACGCAGCTCTCTTGTTAGAATTTCGGCATGACTTTCGATTACCTACCTTCCGAATCAATCAGCGGCGCAACCGACTGGAGCATCCAGAAACCAGTGGCGTTCAATGATGCTGAAATCGAAATATCCATCTCAAAACCTCAAATTAAAAAAACACCATATGCCTCGGGAAAAACTAAATAACCCAACTAATATAATATATTATCTAGCTCACGGACTTGTCTTCATAATTGGAGTCGTATTAATCCAAATAGATGGAGAATATAATGCAATATTTGATTCAGTAGGCACATCTTTAGTAGCCGCCTCAATTGCCGGTTTGATTATTTATTCCTATATAAAGTATGCCGATGATTTAAGAATCCACGTACAAATGCTTGTAACTCTGGGATTGCATCAAGCCTTTAACGTGAGAGGGTTAAAAAACGACAACGAATACAAAACACGACTACAATAAGCAAGCAAAAACATTGACGTTCTGGGTTATGGTTTAAAAACATTTTTAGAAGAGCATTTCAATGACTTTGAAACCTGGAAAGACAAGTGCGATGTGAGAATCCTTCTTATAGATCCGGATTTTCCGTCTAATGCCGTATCAATATCATCCCAAAGAGATATTGAGGAAGGAAAAGCACAAGGTACTTTAGCAGGAGAAGTAAACACATTTATTAGTCGCACGAAAGACATTGTAGGTAAAGGGCGCAGAGGATCATTTTCAATAAAATATTTTAAATGCATCCCAAGCATCACTATTTTCAGAATAGATGATGAAATATTATGGGGGCCCTACTTTGTAAATAAGCTCAGCAGAGATACACCTATGTTCATCGTTAAAAAAGGCGGGTTGTTATACGATCAGATTTTAGGGCAATTCGACAGCATTTGGTCAAGCAACGATTTTTCTCGAGACGCAAATTGAATAATTAAATCTTTTAATAAAATATGATACGAATTTTTCCATCTCCTCGTATTCATTTAACTTTACTTTCGCTTCAAGAGAGCGGCTATCGCGTAAATGGTGGATTAGGATTTTCAATTAGTGAACCTACTTGCGAATGTTATTTTTCTATAGCCAATTCTTGCTCTATTAATGATATTCGACCAAGACCGGCAAATTCAACGGAATTGGAGCAATTAAAAACAATAATTCGGGCGGAACAAACAAAACGTCGGATGAAGCAATCCTTGGAGATTTCCATCAGTGGCAACATGAGTCCCCACGCCGGCTTCGGTTCTGGTACCGCATTAACCCTCGCCTGCCTGGAAGCTTTGCATATTCTCAACGGCTCCGAAATATCGCCAGCCGAACTGGTGCACGCATCCGGACGCGGCGGCACGTCGGGCGTCGGCATCCACACTTATTTTTCCGGCGGTTATGTGTTCGATCTGGGCCGCAAGGTTGATGGCAGTCCGTTCTCGCCGTCGCATCTGAACGGCAGCAAATCCGCGCCTTTACTGCTCGACCAAGGCCCGATGCCGGATTGGGAATTCGGCATCTGCATGCCGGCGGCGATTGAGCATAAAACCCAAGCCGAGGAACGCGAATTTTTCCAGCGCACATGCCCGTTACCGGCCGACAAGGTTTACGAAACTGTTTACCACACCTTGTTCGGGTTATATGCCGCTCTGCGCGAAGCCGACCGCGCGGCGTTCTGTACCGCTTTGAAAGCCGTGCAAAACTGCGCCTGGAAACTGGCGGAACGCCGGGAATACGGAGAAGCATTGTTCGAACTTGAAAAGACCATTTATGCGGCGGGCGCCGATGCGGTCGGCATGTCCAGCTTGGGGCCGAGCTTGTTTTTTCTGGCCGACGACGTGAACAGCGTCGTTTCCAAAATGCGAGAGATGCGGCCGGATTGCGATTGGCTGGTCACGCGCCCGGACAATAGCGGCCGGGAAATCATTTATGGTTGAAATCGTTTTTTTCACGTCCAACCCGATCAAACTGGCTCACGCGCGTTATCTTTGCCGGGATTACGCCGTGCGCATCGTCGGCTTTCGCGAAAAGACTTTTGGCGCCAATTACGAAGAGCCGCGCATTTACGACCGCGCGGAATTGATTGAGCGCAGTTATCAAGACGCCTTGCAACGCTGGAAACGTTTCGTCTCTGAGAACGAGCAGAAACTGTTTTTTCTCGAGGACACTTCAGTCATCATTGAGGCATTGAGCAAAGAGCGGGAAATACCCGGCTTGGACGTCAAATACTGGATGAAGGAAACTCAATTTGCCCAGTTGGACGAAACCATACGGAATCTGGGTAACGACCGGCGCTGCCGGGTACGTTCCGATTTGGTTTTGCATTTGCCGCCGGAGTTGCGACCGAAAGATTCGAACGATAGCTACCGAATATTTACCAGTTTCAGTTTCGGCAACGTTGTCGAGTATGAGCAGGATTTCAAAACCAATCTGCTTTATCCGTGGCTGGATAACAAAACGTTCAATAAATGGTTTGTACCGGAGGGGTGCCAAGACCCGATTAGTTTGTTGCCAATCGAAGAAGCCGATAAGCACGATTTTCGTTCCCGTTCTTTCCAGGAAATGCTCGGTTTTTTAGAAAACCGGGGTGAAATCCGAAAACGCTATACGGCACCCAAACAATATCAGCTTGAGGCCTCCGCGCCCTTGTTCGTCATTTGCGGCCCTTCTTGCGCCGGCAAGACTACGTTGGCCGAGCATTTGGCCGACAGCTACGGTTATTACCACATCGAAGCCAGCGATTTCATGTACCGCAGCTATTACCAGCGCCACGGCGTCAGTTCGACGGTGCCTATCGGCGATTTTGCCGAGCAAGCTCTGAAAGATCAGCCTGAAATCGTCGCCGAACAAGTATTGGAAGACATCGAATCCAGTCAACCACTAGCTGCCGTGGTTACCGGCTTCCGCTCGCCAGAGGAGTTGACCTGGCTTCAAGAGCACTATGCCGGCCACCAACCCATTGTGCCGGTATATATCGACGCTCAGCCTTCGATTCGATTTCAGCGTTCGTTGCTTCGGGGGCGTGAAACGTCGCCAGAGACGAAAGGACGCTTCGATAAACGGGATTCACAACAGTTGGCGATGGGGCTTGATGATTTAGCCCGGATTTTGCAGTCGGACTTATTCAAAAACGAAGGCAGCAAAGAAAAATTCTTCAACGCATTTGCGGATCGGCATCTTCAGGATTGGCCGTATCCGAAAGACAATCCAAGGCATCCATTAAACGCCGGAGAACTCGAAAAATTGATTCTGAAAGCTTTATTGGGGGAATACCCTAGCCGGACTTATTTCACAACCACCGAAATTGCCCACCTGATTAACAGCAACCTACCTACCGATCGGCAACGCAGCAAAAACAATGTCAGCCGTTATTTCAACCAACGTTTTTATCCGTATTACGAAATAAAACTAATCGACGGCAAGCGCAAATATCGCTTGTCCAATACCGGGCTAGGGAAGGCGAAATTATTATAACGATCTCAGTACGCTCCGATTGGCACTAGCGAAATCGGAGGGATATTGACTTCGACATGCGCTATTACACAAGCCAATCGCACCCAAATTCCGAAGGACAACGCGTCGGTCTTTTCCTCTCTCCGCAAATTAAATATTTTATCCGGCGACAATAGGGTGTAACAAAATAGCCACACCTTACCGCACCAAACCGTAAAATTTTTCGGGAAGTTAGCTCCAACGCCCATTTACAATTAGCCAAAGCAACTTCGATGGACCGGTGCAACGGATTATGCCCGGCTCGACCAAATGAAGATCATGGCTTGCCGATGACGCGCCGCTCGCCGGCATTTATACCCTGACGGCAATCACCGAGATATTATCCCGCCCGCCCCGGCGCTCAGCTTCATCGATCAGGTTACGGGTGATGCTCTCGACCGTGCCCTCGCCGCAAAAAGCGGCGATGTCGTCATGGGATAATTCCTTGTCCAGGCCGTCGCTGGACAGGATAAATAAATCGCCCGGACATATCTCGCCCTGCCCCCAGTCCAGATGCAATTGGGTATCGGCCCCCACGGCGCGAGTGATGACATTACCCCGCCCGGCTTCCAGGCTGCCGTCTTCCGGCAACAAGCCCTGGCTGACGGCCTCGTTATACAGGGAATGATCCAGCGTCAATTGCTTTAGGGTAGCTTGGCGATAGCGGTACAGGCGGCTGTCGCCGGCCCACAAATAAGCGAACTGATTGCCGGCAACCAACAACACCACTATCGTGCTGCCTATGATGCTGGCGCTGCCGCGTTGTCTGGCCAACTCCAACAGCCGTCGATTGACGGTTTGTAGACTGGCGGCCACCTGCGAGCTGTAATGCTCCAGGTCTTCAACCGGCGCAATTTCGGCCAAGGCCGCCACCAAAGCCTGACTCGCCACATCGCCGGCGCTATGGCCGCCCATGCCGTCGGCAACCGCCCACAGTCCGGCATCGTTGCGCACCAGGATAGCGTCTTCATTCAGCTTGCGCCGCAAGCCCACCACGCTTAAGCCGAAACTTTGCCTGGGTCTGGTTTGGGCCTGCAAGGCTGCTTCGAGAATTTTAAAGTAGGCGGCCGGGTCGACATTGCCCGACCCGGCGACCGAGTCGTTCGCGGATTCCGGTTTCGCTTCGGGCGGCTTGCTCGGCGCGGTCCGCGCTTCGACCGTCGCCTGTTCCCGCCTGATCTTGGCGCTGGAAAATTGCCAGCCATGCCGGGGCCATTGACCATTCAAAAACCCCACGTATGCGTCCGAAGGCGGCAAACCCTCGCATAGTAACAGACTGGATTTCTCCTCCTCGCCCTCTGACGAGCGCCACATGCTGCTACCGGCCAAAAAGCGCTCTTTCAACATATCGCCCAATTCCGCAAAAGCCAGCGGGGTTTGAGCGTGACCGTTTAGTTGGAATTGAATCGCCAGTTTGGCGGAGCCGGGCAACAAGCGTAAGGTTTGGCTTTCCGCCGGCTGCCCGGGTAAAAAATCGTGCAAACACAGCCGTTCCAGATCGGCGTCGAAACGCTGCAAGTCGAATTGGTATTCCAGCGAGGATAGCGCCAATTCGGACAAGGCCTCAAACCAGCCGCAATCCGGAGCAAACAAGTCCATCAGCTGCCGTGACTGAATTTTGGCCGCCAGCGTCAACGGAAAGTAGCGGCCGACCTTGTCGACGCTGGGCATCAACACGCCGGCCCAGGCATCTTCGCCGCACAGCCCGGGAGCCAGACCGAATTGCCAGATCGGACTGAACAGGAAGGTATCCAGCCAAGCGGCGTTCAGTTGCTCTCGGCTGGCGGCTATGCCGCCCTGCAACCACTGGTCCCAGGGCTCGATGAACTGGCGCGGCAAGCGCCTCGATAAAAAGTCGCCATGGCTGGGTAATTTGCCGTAAAAGCCGGCCGCGAAATCCGGCCTACTCACAACGCATCCGGGCAGCGGAAACTTTGCAGCTCCCGCAGATTGAACGGATTGTTGACGCTAGCCGCCCGCAGTTGGTAGCTGGCGCTCATGCCTTGCAGTTTGAAGGTCAGGGTAAATTGTTCCGGCGCGTTACCCTGCACGATGGTAGCTTCATCCAGCAAGCGAAAAAACGCCCAGGTGCCTTCCTTGCCGCGGCTGACTTGCCGACCGTCCAAGGTTTCGAACACGATACGCACGCCCTGGCTGGGATTCGGGCCCGGCCATTTCATGCTGATGGATTGTTCCGGGCCGTGCCGATACACCGCTTCCTGGCCTTCCACCTGCAAGCGAAAAGTACCGACCGTGTTATCCAGCAATTGCGGTTTTAGTTCGAATTGCACTTGCGGCATGCTACCGACCGCGAAAAAGGCATCGCGTATTTTGGCGGCGGTTTGAAACTGGCGGATAGAGGCCTGCGCCAAACCCAACGGCTTTTCGGCGGCCATTTCCGTCCACACCGGCTTGGTGGTATCGACGAAAGCTTTTAAATTGGCTTGAAAAAACTGGTCGATCAAACCGGCCGGAGCAAACAGTTTGGCGAAGTCGGCCAGCAAAACGTCCTGCGTCGACGCACTGGAAAATGGGTAGCGCCCGTTTAAGGCCGCTTTGCAAGGTGACGCCACCCCGGTTTTCACCATTTCGCTCAATTGGCCCTTGGCCGCCGAGGTCAGTTTTTGGCCGCCGCTACTGACTATGATTTGAAACCAACTTTTCAAGGGCTCCGGTAAGCGGGCAAACTCCAATTGCGCCTGTTTCAGCACGTCCATGCCGCCGCCGCTGAACAGATTGGCCTGGTTTTGCAGAGCTTGACCGCCGGTGTTGGCGCTGCTGAGTTGCAAAAAGTAATCGCGCAGGCTTTTCAATTGCTGCAATACCGGTTCCAAGGCCGTGGGCTTGTCGGGGCCGCCGGCCACCAAGTTGCGCAAGGGTTCGAACCTGTCTTCCACCGCCTGTACCGGATCGGGTCCGGAATCCAGACCCGCCGCATCCTGAGCCAAGGCCAGCGCCTGACTGCCGGCACCGCCCGCCGCCGCCAGCGCCTTGCCGGCAACATTGGCCAAGGCGTCGCTGACTTGCTTGCTCAAGCGGCTTAGCGAAGTATTCTGATCGATGGCGACCAGCAAGGCATTTAACGGCCCATCCGGGCGGGACAAAATATCCAGAATTTGCGCGGTCTGATTGGTCGACACAGCCGTTTGCAATTTCAATTTGCCCAGCAAATCCGACCAGGCCGCCTGGTATTCGTTTAAATACAACTTCTTCAATTCGCCGTGCAATTGCTGGATTTGCAAAAGGTCGGCCTTGCCCTCGCTACCCAACACCCAATTTTGCTCTACCGCATCCTTGACGAAATCTCGGCTTTTTTTCAAAAACAGTTCGGTGTAGCCGTATGCCGTGAAAACGCCCGGTATGGTATAAGCGGCCACGTCCTTGCCGTCGGCCAGCACGAACACCCGCGTGACGTCCGGCCCCAAGGCCTTGCCCAGTTTAAAGTCGCGGCTTTGATCGACTAAGGCTTCGGTTTTGAAACGGGAGTAAATCTGCCCGATCAAAGGTACCTGGGTGAGTTTATTCCGCACGCCGCCGACAAAACCCTCATCGATCTGCATCGGATCCAGTTGCAACTTGAGCAGGTTATCCAAATGCCGCACCAGTTGGCCCAGGCTTTCCGGGTCGGTGGCGTACTGCCTGTCCCAATCCGCGCGTATCCAGGCCATGGCGGTGGCCGGATCGAGTTTGTCGGTTTGATTGAACATCAAATACACTTTCAGCAGCTGATACAGCACGTCCAGATTATTGGCTTCCGGCCCCTGCATGCGTTCTTTCAAACGCATCTGAATGGCGGGCAAAAAATAATTGCGCAACAGCTGCTCGTAAGCATGGCCGGCGGCGGCCTGAATCTTGTCCGCTTGCGACAGCCCCCAGCCGGACATGATGCCGCTATCGTCATAAACCCCGCGGATGGCCAGCAAAATGTTTAGGCGCGGCAGCAAGGCATTGAAATTGCCTTGCGTATCGATAGCGCTGGTTTTGATGGCGTGGTATTGGGCAATTTGCGCCTCCACTTTATCCAGCATGGTCTGGTTATTGAAATAACTGGCAGTCCACAATCCGATCACCAGTAAAAACAACAGTCCGGAACCGACGTATGCGGCTATTTGCAACAAGCGCGTGCGTTTGGCCAGTTTGGGGTCTTGCCCGGCCAGTTCGGCTTCCGGAAACAATACATCCTTCAGCAAACGGGTCAGGAAAAAACTTTTACCCTGGCCGCTGTACATCGGGGCCGTCTGCCTGTCCAGGCGGAAGGCGCCGGCCAGAATCCCCAGCACACGGTCGATCGGCGTGCCTTCCTGAGTGCCGCTGGTGAAATACACCCCGCGCAACAACACGGCCTGTTCATAGCGGTTGACCGCGAAGGTAGCTCGCAGAAAATCCAGCATGGCCGGTTTTAACAAGGCCATCTGCTGCGGAAAATCCAGGATAGCCGCCCGCCGCTGCATGTCCCGCTCATCCTGAATACGTCCCAATGTGCGCATTTGCAGGCGTTGCAGCAACTCGGCATAAGCCTCGCCGAATTGCACCACCAAGTCGTGGTCACCCTGCAAGGTGGTGGCGGAAAAGGTTTCCCCCCAGACCTGGGCGCGGGCTTCCGCGCTGAAATCGGCGAAAAAATCGCTGAAACCGGCCACCAGATCGGCCTTGGTGAACAACAAATACACCGGCAGGCGCACGCCCAACTGTTGATACAACTCATTGATACGGGCGCGGACGGCCTTGGCATGCTCGGCCCGCTCCTGCTCGGACTGCTGCAACAGGTCGGAAACGCTGGTGGCGACGATGACGCCGTTCAAGGGCCGCAAGGGCCGGTGTTTTTTGATCAGGTTTAAAAACCCGGCCCAGCCGGCCGCATCCACCGCCTGATGGCTTTCCTGCGTGGTGTAGCGGCCGGCGGTATCCAGAAACACCGCATCGTCGGCAAACCACCAGTCGCAGTTACGGGTACCGCTGACGCCCTTGACCGCGTGTTTGCCGAGCTTTTCCGCCAAGGGAAAATGCAGGCCGGAATTAATCAGGGCGGTGGTCTTGCCGGAACCCGGCGCGCCGATAATGGCGTACCAGGGTAATTGATAGATAAACTGGCCGCCGGATTTGGCTTCCGTGCGCGATTGCTTCAATATCGTCAAGGCTTCCTCGAAGCCCTTGCGCAGCATATCGACTTCGTCGGCGGAGGCCATGGCTATCTGGTCGGCATCGTTGGCAACCAACTGTTCGACCAGCTGTTTTTCGGTGTTGCCGGCCCTGATCTGCATGATCAGCCGGTAAATCACCCAAAACACGAACAAGGCCGCGATCACCAGAATCCTGACCAATTCCGACTCCAGCGGTGCGTTGCCGGCAATGGCAATCAAGGGTCCGGCCAGCCAGATCAGGATGCCGAAGGCCAGCAAACCCAGAAACTGAATCACCCATTTATTGGTAAAAAATGCTTTCAGCTTGCCCATTTATGCTCTCATTGAATCAGTAAATCGACGCGGCGATTGATCGCTTTGTGCTCGGGAGTATCGTTAGGCACCAAGCCTTCGCTGTCGGCCCGCCCTTCCGAACGGATTTTGCCTTGCAGCGGCGGCGCGATTTTCATCATATCGTCGGCGACCGATTTGGCCCTGGCGGTGGATAAATGCCAATTGGACGGGAAACGGGCCGAACGGATGGGTACGTTATCGGAATGGCCGGTCACCAGCAGCCTGTCGTTGCCGGCCACCAATTCGTCGGCGATTTTTTTCAGCATGGGCTCGAATTCGGGCTTGAGCTGGTCGCTGCCGGAACCGAAGGAATTACGCACCCGCAGCAGTCGGTCGTCCACCACTTCCACCATATTGGCGGCAATCTCGTTGGCCAAAAGCTGTTTGAAGCGTTCGCGGCGATCCGGAACGGGCGGTTTCGGCACCGGTGCCGGTATCGCGACGGCGGCCTGGGCCATTTCCACCGGCTGTTTGGCCAGCCCGAACAATTCGGCAAACAGTTGGTCCGAACGGGCATTCAAAGCCAGCACAAAGCCGATATAAACCAGAATCAAGGCCACGCCCAATACCGCGCCGACCACCCACAGCGGCACGTAACGCACCAAGGCATTGCGTACGTCGCGCAAGCCCCGCCAGCGCGGCGACAGTTCGCGTTCGTAATCGCCCTTCACCCGCTGAATCAGCTGATAAAGCTCCAAGCGGTATTTTTCCAGTTCGTTCAGGCCGTTGGCCAAAATCCGGAATTTGCCTTGAAAGCCCAAGCTCAGAAACAGATAAGCCAGCTCGATCAAATGCAGATTTTGCGCCGGCTGCTTCACCAACAAGCCGATGATGTCGAAAAACTTTTCGCCGCCCCAGGCCTCCTTGTGAAAGGAAATCAACAGACTTTGGTGCCCCCAATTGCTTTGCGAACCCCAGGGCGTGTTGAGTATGGTTTCGTCCAGGAAACTGCACAGCGCATAACTGGCCATGCGCACATGATCGGCGCTGATACCGGTCTGCAACAATTTATTTTCGAAGCCGCTGACTTCGGCCGACAAACGCTGGCGCAATTCGTCCACCGCCGGATAAACCGCTGTCTGGCGCAAGCGACTGGCCAACGAAATCATCGACAATGCCGCCGCCACCATGGGGTTCTGTTGAAACTCCGTGCTCGGCAGGGTTAGCGGCGCCGACGGATTGAAGCCCGGCATCGGCGCGGCAGCGGGCTGGGGAGGCGGAGTGAACGCGGACGCAGGCGCGGGCTGCGCGGGAGGCGCGCTGAAAACCGGCGCCGGTTGCGCGGGCGCCGGAGCGGGACGCCGTCCACCCGGCGTGGGCCGGATCACGGTGCGGTCATCGTCGCCGAAAGGTCCGAAGGGATCGTTTTCACTCATGACTGTCAACCTTTTCTAATGGCCCAAAACTCGAGCTCCAGTTCCGGGAAACTGCCGCCGATGTGAATGGCAAAGCCGCCGGAAACAGGCATTTTGCCCCACAGTTCGCTTTGCTTGTTCAGTTCGAAATACGAATAGCCGGCGTGGTAGGGAATTTGCCGGGGCGCCACCGGCAAGGCCTGAATATTGATACCCGGCAAGGCCGAACGAACCAATGTCTGGATATCTTCGACCGGGCCGATTTTGACTTGCGGCGGAAAATGCGAGCGTATCAGTTCCGACGAGACTTGCGCCTTGGCCGCCAACACGAAGATGGCGCCTTCCAACAGATTCAGCTCCGGCCGCTTGGCCACGTAAACCCCCGGTTTGACTTCCGCCAGCGGCAATTGCACCGCGTTCTGTTCCAGCACCATGCTCAGCAGACCGCGCAATTCGTCGATCAAGGGTATGAAGCTGAATTTCAGGTCGTCGTGTTTGTAATCGGGAAAGGCCAGCGGCCGCTTGCCGGGCCGGTAAAACGTCGATAACTCGCCGGCCAACTGTAGGCATAATTGAAAGAAGGCTTCCGGATGCATGGCGGCCGCAACCGCCAAATGCGCCAGCAGGGGTTGATAGCGGTTGATCATTTGCAGCAACATGAAATCGGCGATTTCCGCCACGCCGCCGCCCTGCCCGCTGCCGGCCACCCGGGCCGCCAAGGCCTCGCCGCGGGTGTGAAACAGGCCTTGCAACTCGCGGGCAAAGCCGGCCAGGATGCCGGCGCTGGCGCAATGCACCGCCGGCGGAATGTATTGTTCGTCCAGAATCACGGTTTTATCGGCCCGCACTTCGATGATGCGCGCCACGCCCAGACAGACGTAACCGGAGCGCTCCTGGCTTTCGCACATCAGGCGCGGCCGCAGACTACCGATCTGCACCTCGTAACGGCCGTCCGCGCCGCTGTTGTGGTCGCGCGCCTGCCGTTCGCTCAAATGATAGCGGGCCATGTTGTCGGGATAGGATTCGCTATCCACTTCAACGGCGTCTGAACGGCGCAATGGCAGCGCCAGATAGACCACGCTGGCTTTCTCGTTCTCCGGCACCGCCAAGGGCAGCGGCAAATCGTCGTCCTGCGGCAGATTGAAGGGCGTGCCGTCCTGAAATACCCCCGCGCATTCGCTCAGCCCGACTTTACCGATGGCCAGACAGGTTTGGTCCAGCTTGAGACGGGAAAACCCCCACAAGTAACTTACGACGCCCTGCGACAGGCCACGCGCCAGGCTTTCGATGTAGCGATCATGCTGTTGAAAATGCTGAGGGCGGAGAAACATCCCCTCAGACCAGACTACCCGATTATTTTCCGACATTTTTTCTTCTCAAGCCCGTGGGCAATGGAGTTTGTTAATTTTAATTATTCCGCGCGGTATTTTCCGCGGCACAACCCAATACGCGGGCCGCTCTGGTTGCTCGATTATTTCGCCGACCGACTCAGCTGTTTCAGGCGTTTTGCCCTCATTGCCAAAACCTACCGTTACGCAGTCGATTCACATCGGCCGGCATGCGCCAAACGGAAGGCTAATTTTTTGCCGAGCGGCTAAGTAACAGCATCTGTTTTTCATAGGCGTCGGCAAATGCGTCACCAAAAAACTCTTCCTGAGCAACCGCCTTGAGTTGCGGATATTTTTCGACGTAATACTCCCAGCACTTGGCCTTTTTCTGAAACATCACGCCTTCCGTCTGGGTCCTTTCTATCAGCTGCGGATCGAAGCTGCGCAATATTTCCGCCAAGGCGGCTTGTATGCCGGCGGTCATGGCGATCTGGTGGTTCATGATGTCGTTGAATCCTTCGCTGACAGCTTGTTTGGGCGGCAAAAACCCGGGATTGGTGGGCGCCAGGATCAACTTGATGGCATCGTCGACATTCGGGGTGAATTTGAGCGGGTTGTTATCCACCGATCGCATGGTGGTCACCGAAACCCGAAACTGGCTTTTCAATTCCGCCCTGGCCCGCAGCACCTGCATCAAACCCTGCACCATGCCGCGCAACAACTCGCCGGAAGTTCTCATCAAGGCCGGCCATTGTTCGGGCGGGAGAAAATGCGGGTCGCCCACGCCGGCCCCGGCCAAAAATTCGCGCAATAATTGCTCTTCGGTAACCGTGGCTACCGCTTGCGCCGGCTGCGGCGCAACCCGCGTCGGCTCGGCCGCCGTGCGAACGTCTTCCTGAATCGGCGAAAAAACCGGCTCGACGGGCGGCGGCGAAAAAACCGCCGGCGCGGGTTCCGGCATGTCGAACGGCGCCAGCGGCGGCAACTCCGCCGGAGTTTCGCCAAACGACGGCCAGGGCGCTGCCGCCTCGGTGACCGGAGTGACCGGAGTGACCGGAGTGACCGGAGTGACCGGAGTGACCGGAGTGACCGGAGTGACCGGAGTGACCGGAATTTCCGGCTCCGTGGCGACAGGCTCATCGGCGAAAAAATCCGCCGGCAAGGGCGGCAAATCGAGCGGCTGGGCATGGACGGCGGGAGCCGGGCTTCCCGGCAATTCATCCAGCTTGGACAACAGATCGCCGAAATCCAGCTCGTCCACCGCCGCGTGCGTGGGCGTTTCGGCAATTTGCGGCGGGGTAAAACTTTGGTGAAAGACCGAAGATTCGGATTGCTCGACAAAACTGGAAAAAAAATCCGCCTTGGCTGGCGGCGGCGCGGAAGCGAAAGGGCCGTCCAGCACGCTGTTTTGGGCCAGATCCAGTTGCCGCACGGGTTGTTCTATGCTGACGGCAAAGCCCGCCGTGGCGGACTCGGACAATGTCACCAGCAATTCGTATTCGCCTATGCGGACTTTTTCCCCGTCCGACAACGGCGCCCGGCCTTGCTGCAATGGAACGTCGCTATCGTTGAGAAAGGTGCCGCCGGTACTGCTGTCTTCGATAAAATAGCGGCCGGCCTCGAAATGGATGCTGGCATGCAGGCGGGAAATGAATTTATCCGGGTCCGGCAACACCAGATGATTGTTGGGCGCCCGGCCAATCGAGCCGCCTTGGGCGTCGAACTGGGCACTGATGGGTTGAGCGGACGGCAAGCCCTTATAGCTCAGGACTCTGAGAATCAACACCATGCTTCAAACCTGCCGCGCAATGCACATCATTGCCATCAAGCCTCGGGGACAAAAAAGAAAGGACTGCCTTCATGGCCGGCATGTTGCAGCGGCGCATATTGCGGCGTTTGTTCGAAACCGACCTTGGAAGCGGAGACTCTTACCTGATTGGCGACGTCCCGGAAAATGTCGTAATCCTCTATCACCCGCTTATTGCCGCGCAGCACTTTTAAAAAGGCGTTGGCGAACACAGAGTGGCTGCCGCCGCCCTGGTCCATGACCGGCTTGACGCCGCCGGAAGTCAGAACGGTGCGAGCCTTGCGGCTGTTCATGGCCTTGAGCCAGCGTTCGCGCTTGGCCTCGTCCATGCCGTCCGGCAAACGCGCCACCGCCGAACCGGTCAGGGCGCCGGAATAACAGGAGTCCGCCACCACCATGATGTGTTTGGCCGGCATGATGCTTAAATATTCGGTGATGCTTTGGCTGGAAATCCAGTTGGCGGTATTGCCGGCTTCCGAGTCCACCGGCAACCAGTAGGCGCTTTGGGACTTCTGGTCGATTTCGCCGTGGCCGGCATAATAAATCAGCAGATTGTCCTGCTCGGTGAGTTTCTGATTCATTTCGTTCAACGCCGACATGATGGCGTGGCGATTGGCGTTCAGCAATATTTTGGTTTTGAAGCCGTAACGTTCGCGCAGCAACACTTCCAGGCTTTTGGCATCGGTAACCGGGGTTTGCAGACTTGGATAGGCTTTGTAATCGTTGTTACCTATGATCAAAGCATAAAATTTGCCAAACTGGATATTGCCGACCTGACGGGTTTGGGCGGCATTGCCGCTGTTGGCATAAGCGGCCTGTTCGCCGTTTTCGGACGCCAGCAGGCGCAGGCTTAAATCGCTGCTTTGATTGCTTTTATCGGTTGCGACCAGCCGCACCACGGTTTCCTTGCCCTGCAAGGCCAGATCGGTTTCGAATTGACCATTGGCATCCACCGTCAGCGGCTTATCGTTGAGCAACAATTGCGTCAACCCCGCCTTGGTATCGATGCGTCCGACCAGACGCTTACTGGCCTCGCCGGAACCGAATTGAATGCTGGGAATGCCCCGGGTCACGGTAACGGCGGGTTCCAACAACTCTATGTTGGGCCCGTTGCCGGCGGATGCCAGTTGGGTGGGTTGTTTTTGTTCCAATTTTTCCTTCAGGCTGGCGATTTCTCGCGCCTGTTGTTGCAACGAGGACTTGCGGGCATCGATTTGGTTTCTGTCCAAATTCTTGCCGGACGTCAGCCAGCGGGTCAATTCCGCCGACTGGTTTTGATAGGTTTCAATCTGTTGGTTGAGGCGGTTTTCCAATTCGTTGCTGGCGCTATCCGCCGCTTTGTCCACGGTTTTTTGCTGCCGGGCGCTTTGCAATTCCCGCTGCATACGTTTACGTTCCTCGCCGAGGGTTTTGGTCAAGGCGCCCAGTTTGGCTTGCTGGCTTTTTAATTCCGCCTGCTTTTCCCTTAGCTGCATCTCCAGGGCGGATACTTCGCTGGAACCGGCCGGACTTTCGGATTTTTGCTGCTGCAATTTGTTGCGCAAGGCTTCCAATTCATCCTGGGCCTTGCGCAGACTTTCCTGCTGATCCAGGGCCTCCTGGCGGGTATTGCGCAATTGCTGACGCAATTGTTCGGCTTCCCGGCGAGATTCGGCCACTTCCTCGCGCAACGCGGCCAATTCATTTCCGGCATCGCGGCTAACGGCGCCGAGGGCTTGCGCGTCAACCGCCGGCGTGTATTGCAGACCTGCTTCATCCAGACCGGCGGATTTACGGTACCAGCGCATGGCGGTTTCCTTGTTTTGCGGCACGCCCAGGCCTTTTTCGTACAAATGCCCCAAATTCAACTGGGCTTGAAAATTGCCTTGATTGGCGGCCTTTTCGTACCATTGCGCCGCCGCCTGATAGTCGGCTTTTTCGCCCAGGCCTTTTTCGAAAATTTCCCCAACATACAATTGCGCCGCCGCGTCGCCTTCCTGGGCCTTGGGCAGCCAGATGTTCAGGGCGCTGGCATAATTGGCGCGGTCGTAGGCCACATATTCGCCGCCGCGCACTTCGCAATCGGCCGCCGTGGTGCGTATCGGTCGCCTTGCGGTCAGATAAGTCATTTGCGAACCCAGTTTCCGCACCTGTCCGGGCAATAAACAATCCACCACAAACAGTTTATTGGTGTCTTGAATCACAAAGCCTTCGGTGGCCTTGGCCATTTCTTCCTTACTGGCTTCATGGGCACAGGACGCCAATAAAACGGTGGAAATCGCCAGCACCAGTTTACGCGCTTTAAAAAGCTTTACAGACATACGGCCGCCTTGTTGTTGTGTTCAAAAACCTGCATCGAAAATAGCAGAAAACCACCATAGCGACAAATGCCTAACGCATTTCCGCAATCCTGTTCAATATTTGCGGCCACTGCTCCAGCCAGCCCTCATGATGCTCAAGGCCCGGCACGACTTCGACATGTGCCCGCGCTCGCCGCCGCAGCGCGCTGAAAAACAATTCCGGCGGCACCGTTCGGTCCCGTTCCGCCAGAAAATGCCATTCCGGCAAGCCGGTCTCGGCTTGTCCGGCTGGATTGAGCGAATCATCCAGACGCGAGTAATGGTGATAATCGGCCCAGGCGTCGATGTCGTAATTGCCCGCCAAGGTAACGATCAACGCGGTTTGCGGCAGGCGGGCGGCCAACAGCATGGCCAGACTGCCGCCGCCGCTATGCCCGAGCAACACGATGCGCTTGAACGCATGACTTTCGCAAAAGCTTGCCAGTGCATCCGCCATGGCACTTACCACCGTCGCGCCGTAACGGGCCGAAGTCCACAAGCTGGCTTCGCAGCCGGGATCCGTCGCATGACCGTTATAGCATGGCCGCCCCAGATATAGAGCCGGTTTGGTATCCAAAGCCAACAACGGCAACATCAAGGACGCATGCGTGGTGGGGTCGGCGGCCGGCCATTGCCCCCGCAGCCAAGGCCTGCCGTCGCCCTCCAGGTAGACGTGCAAAATCCGCTCGTTTGCCTGCCCGGGCCGGTAAAAAGCCGTCAAGCGATAAGACCCACCCGGCAGTTCCAGCGTTTGCAAGCCCAACTGTTCGGCCCGCTGATGCAGTTTTGCCGCCGGCGAAGCGCAAGCCGTAACAGCCAATGACAAACCCGCGCAGGCCAAATGGCGGAAAAACGGCATCAATTTGCGGCTTCCACCGTCAACTGGTTATTTTTCAATCTGATTTGCAAATTTTGAGTTTGATGCGCCTTCAACTCCAGCCCTGTCCGCCATTGCGCGGTATCCAATTGCCGAAAACCCGCAAACAGGCCGATGGCTTGCACATCGTCGGCGGGAGTCAGCATCAGGCTTTTTGTTTCGCCGGGCTGCAGCAGCAGTTCCTGCTTGCGGGCCAGATCGGCCGCCAAGGTGGCTTTTTCGTCGTTGAATATGGCGAAAAAATCGGCGGAATTGAAATTGCTTTGCTCGCGCAATTCGAAGATCCGCAACATGACCGGCGCGCCATTGCCGTTGACGTCCGCATTTAAATCAGTAGACGTTTCGATCAGCAGATTGACGATGGTGGGCGGTGGAGGCGGAGGCGGTAGCGGCGGGTCGCCGGCGCAGCCCGGCAGCAAGGCAGTCAACAAAACCAAGGATAAAAGTCGTTTCATGTTTATGTCCTTATCGAATAAAAATTTACCGCCGCCATTGTGGACCAGCCAGCGCAGATTCGCCAACCGGACAATTCTGTAGCGGCGCAAACTCCCGAATTTTTAAGGCCGACAGCGGGCAGCGCCTTCAACCGAACTCGCCGGACGACAGCAAGTCGGGGTTTCGGCTAAAATCAGGCAAACATCATCATACCGCGACATCATGAACTCATTTGACCAGGCATTAAAAGCTTTTCAGCTGTCGAGCATCAGTTTTGACGAATTATTGCAAATCGCCCGCCGGACGGGACAGGCGGCCGAACCCACGTTGGCGGAAGCAAAACGCTGCCTGGACGCCGAATTCCAGGCCGGGCGCCTGTCGCCGCAAAATTATGCCGCATTGGACGCGGAGCTCAGCGACAAAACCCACATCGCTCCGCCCGCGAGGCAGGTAACCGTCGTTCCCTCCGCCGCCCCGCGCGGCGAGCAAGCCACGCTGATACAGGATGCGCGCACGGCCACCGCGCCTCCCACCGTCATGGACACCGAATCGTTGCTGAGCGGCCTGCGGGAGACCCACCCCCACGAGGAGTTGACGGTCGGCAGCACGCTGAAAAATCGTTTCGTGTTGCAACAGTTGCTGGGCGTGGGCGGCATGGGCATGGTGTTCAAGGCCACCGATTTGCGCAAAATCGAGGCGCAGGACAAGGAGCCCTATGTGGCGTTGAAAGTGCTGAACCAGGATTTCCAGGCCAACCCCATGGCGCTGGTCTCGCTGCAGCGCGAAACCAAGCGCGCGCAAACCCTGTCCCACCCCAACATCATCAAGGTTTACGATTTCGACCGGGACGGCGGCCACGTCTTCATGTCGATGGAGTATCTTGAAGGTAAACCGCTCAGCCACCTGATCAAGGAACACCCGGAGGGCATGCCGTTCAAACAGGCCTGGCCCATCATACACGCGATGGCGGACGCCTTGCGGCATGCACATAAAAAGAGCATCGTGCATTCGGACTTCAAACCCGGCAACGTATTCATCGACAACAGCGACGAGGTCAGGGTGCTGGATTTCGGCATCGCCTGCGCCATCGGCCGCGGCGACAAGGACCATCAGGATGCCACGGTTTTCAACGCCCGCTCGCTGGGCGCTTATACGCCGGCCTATGCCTCGCTGGAACAATTGCAAAACAGCGATCCGGATCCGCGCGACGACATTTACGCCCTGGCTTGCGTCAGTTACGAGCTGTTGACCGGCAAGCATCCTTTCGGGCGACTGTCCGCCGAAAAAGCCCAGGAAGTGAATTTGCAGGTCAAACCGGTTGCCAAATTATCCCGCCGGCAATTCAAGGGCTTGCAGAAAGCCTTGGCATTCGAGCAGGCCCAGCGCACCAAAACCGTGGATGCATTTTTATCCGCCCTGGGGCCGCGCTCCACGGTGTTCTATGGTTTATGGGGCACGGGCGTTTTCGCCGTTGGCTTGTTTGCCGCCAATATTTATTTGAGCATGATCGCCCCGCCCAAGATAGTGGAAGCCCCCAAGGTCAACGTGCAACTGTCGCCGGAACAACAACAAAAAATCAAGGATCTGCTGGAATTGGCCGGCATTCACGCCGATGTCGGCTACCTGACGGCCCCAACCGGCAGCAACGCTTTGTGGGCCTATCGGGAAGCTTTGAAAATAGACCCTTACAACAAGGCCGCCGCCAACGGTATTATCGGCATCGCCGACACCCTTGAACAGCAAGCCTGGGAAGCTTATGAAAGAAACGACCGCTCCACGGCCTTGAAAAGGGTCCAGGACGGTCTGGAGGCTTATCCTACTCATAAGGGTTTGCTCAGCCTGAGGGAAAAGCTCAGAGCCAGCCAGTGACTTATTCACAACAAACATTCAAAAATTCGCAACATCGACTATAATCGGTCCAAAGTTTTTTGGAGATTTCAAATGTTTAAGTCCATATCCGCTCAGGGCGGCAAATGCCCAAACGTCTCACCCAAGCCTAAGTCCCAGCTGACGCGATTGTGCTGGAGCCTGTCCGCGTTATTGGCAACGGGCCAGGTTTCGGCCGAGTGCTTCAATGCCAATCAATCGACCACGATAGACGCCTTGACCAGCCTGTTTCAGAACTCCAGCGCGTTTAGTGGTTTTAATACTTCCATTCCAAGTCAATTCGAAGGGAGCTTTTCCGACTATTTTCAATACTTGGTGTCCTCATCAAACTGCGACCCAAACTTGGTGCAAAACGTCACTCCGGATCAAATCACCGCCATGGGCTCGATGGCCACCCGTACCAACGGCGGCAAGATTGGCCGGCCCGCCAATTATTTCGGTTTGAATCAAAAGAAACGCGGCGGCGGCTCCGGCGACAGCGACTTTCCGCCGTTGAACTTCTGGGCCAAAATCGACAGCGATTTCGGTTCGCGCGACCTGACTTTCAGCCAGCCCGGCTTCGAATTCGACAACCATAATTTCGTCTTCGGCGCCGATTATCGCCTGAAAGACAACTGGGTGGCCGGCGGCTCATTCTCCTATCGCCACAACAACGCCAGCTTTAACGGCAATCGCGGCGAAACGGTCAACGACAGTTACACCGGCATGCTGTACACCTCCTACAACATTACCGATGCGGCCCATGTCAACGCCACGGCTTCCTACGGCGGCTTCAGCTACGACACCACCCGCAACATCAGCTTCCTGGGCGCAAACTCCGTTGCCAAGGCCAAACCGAACGGCGGTCAATATGCCTTTAGCTGGGGCGGCGGCTACGATTTCATTTTCGATGCCCTGACCGTCGCACCCTATGCGCGCGGCGAATATTCCAATCTGGATATAGACGCTTACAGCGAGTCCGGCAGCGTATTCGCCGTCAGATTCGGCAAACAGGCCATAGAATCCTTGACTTCGACACTGGGCATCCAAACCAGTTATGCTTTGAGTTTCCCCTGGGGCGTTCTGATTCCGCAGTTGCGCGGCGAATGGCATCACCAATTCATGGACGGCGCGCGTCAAATCGAGGCCGGTTTTATCGCCGATCCCAGCGGCCAGAGTTTCGTTATGACCAGCGACGGCCCCAGCCGCGACTACTACACCTTCGGCGCGGAAGTTTCCAGTGTATTTGCCGGCGGCGTCTCGGCATTTTTAGCCTATGAAACCCTGCAAAGCTATACCAGCATCAACAGCAACAAGTTAATGTTGGGCGCCAGACTGGAATTTTAAGCACCTATCCTCGCAAACTACAAAAAAGGGCGCCAAGCGCCCTTTTTTGGGTATCTTCTCTCTTTTCGTTCCCACGCTTCGGCGTGGAAACGTGTACCAACTTCAAGGTACGGCATGAGTTCCCATGGAAGACTGCGGGAAACCGCAAACCCGTACCTTACAACAGGCAAGAGTATCAGGGTATATCTTAACCTGAGATGCTTTAGGAATTAGCAACTGCAAAAGCCAAAATGCTATCTTTGTCCGCATACGGAAGCACGGTCGCTCCGGCTTCTTGCAGCCCCCCTACAATTTCTCGGTAGGCATTGCCTTTCGGGCCATCTTCTTGAGGCCCCTGGACGGCAAACAATACGCTGTCCGGCAATTTTTTTCGCTTGCGTAGCTGATTGATCCGCAATAGCCATTGGCCGCCGTGCTCAATAATCTTGGTAGTCTGGTTATGGCCGAGGTGCAGCGGCTTGATAGCCTTTACCGCATGATCCTTGCGCTGCTCAACAAAGGGGAAGGTCACGTGGTACTCGTCATTGCCCAGCTCGGCGCGCTCAAAGCGTTCGACAATCCCGGCCTTGTAAAGCCATTTGCGCATGCCCCGTTCCAGCACTGTTTCCTGATATTCCCGAGTCACGAAAGAGCGTTCGACATAATGCCCGTAAAGCTCCGCTAGCGTTTCCTTCAAGTCGTCGGCCAAAATGGCCCGTGGCTCGCTGAATTTGATGATGGTTTCGCGTGGCCGGATGATCTCGGCGAATAGGGGGCCAGGGTCAGGGGGACAGGGTCAGGTCTTGCAATCAAGCACTGATGCTACCTTGATCGACAGGTATGCATTCTATTGTCGCCAATAAAGCCCATGTGACGGATGTCTGAAATGGGTCGATAACCAACGATCGACGTTCAATTTTCCAATGACTGCTGTCCGACCCGACTGATTGAGCGGCGCAGCAAGTCAAAGCTTTCAAGTTACCCTCGCCTCCAGCATCAAGCTCCGATTTATGAATGGATTGTAATGAGGCTTTGCTACAACGCAGTTGTAATATTTGCAATCAACATCCGCCCGAATATCCCCCGTTTTATGCGCTCAAAAATCCGCCATTACCCGGCCGCTTTGTCGACCAGCCGAATGCCTTTGTCTTCAATCACAATCCGACGCTGTTTGTATAAACCGCCGATCGCTTGTTTGAACACTTTTTTGCTCACGGCAAATGTGTCGTAAATCATCTCCGGCGGACTCTTGTCGGTCAAGCCGATGTAGCCGCCGTGTTTCGCCAAAACAGCCAGAATTTTGTCGGATGTTGCGTCGACTTTTTGCCCGTATTTTTCCTGGCTCAGCATCAAATCCAGCTTGCGGTCCGGACGTACCTTTTTGATAAATCCGCTCAATACCTGACCGCGTTGCAGGGGTTGGAAAATTTCGTTTTTATACAAAACACCCCAATATTTGTGGTCCACCACAGCTTTAAAGCCCAATTCGGTTTCCTCGGCGATAATCAGCGTCACCGCTTGGCCATCCTTGTGATAAAACGCCTCGTCCCGGATAAAGTCGTCCAGCAACATCGACGCGGCGATGCGGTTATGTTCGTCCAGAAACAAACGCACCAGCACAGAGCGGCCCTCCACCATTTTGCCCTTTTGCTCGCTGAACGGCAGCAGCAAATCCTTGGGCAAACCCCAGTCCAGAAAGGCGCCGGCGTGGCTCAACGACACGACCTTCAACCAAGCCACCTCGTCGACCTGGGCCTTGGGTATTTGCGTCGTCGCGATGGTCTGATTTTTGCCGTCGATATACACAAACACTTGCAGGCTATCGCCCACTTGGCCGTCGACCTCCTTATCCGCAAGGGCGATTTCGCCCAGTTCGCCGCCATCCAGATACAATTGCCGGTCGCGCTTGTCAGTAATGGTCAGCGTGTTGAGTCTGCCGAGTTCTATCATGATGTTCCGTAGTAAAGATGAATGCGTCGTTGCGAAAGTATCAGCCTACCGGCATCAAACCTCCGCCAAATTACCCTTGTCTTCCAGCCAACTTTTGCGGTCGCCGGCGCGTTTTTTGGCCAGCAATAAATCCATGCGTTCGAAGGTCTCGTCGTTTTCCGCGATGGTCAATTGCACCAAGCGCCGAGTGTCGGGATTCATGGTGGTTTCGCGCAATTGCGAGGGATTCATTTCCCCCAACCCCTTGAAACGCTGGATATTGACTTTGCCGGAGAGTTTTTCGGCCTCTATGCGCGCCAGCACACCCAGGCGTTCCGATTCGTCCAAGGCATAAAACACCTTTTTGCCGACATCGATCCGGTACAGCGGCGGCATGGCCACGAACACATGGCCCGCCTTGACCAAGGCTTTGAAGTGTCGGTAAAACAAGGCGCAGATCAGGGTGGCGATATGATTGCCATCCGAGTCGGCGTCGGCCAGGATGCAAATTTTGCCGTAGCGCAGGTTTTGCAAGTCGCTGCTGTCCGGCTCTATGCCCAACGCCACCGCGATGTCGTGTACTTCCTGCGAGGCCATCACCTCGCCGGAATCGACCTCCCAGGTATTCAGAATTTTCCCTCTTAACGGCATGATGGCTTGGAATTCGCGGTCGCGGGCCTGCTTGGCCGAGCCGCCGGCCGAATCGCCTTCCACCAGAAACAGTTCGGTGCGGCTGAGATCCTGACCGGAGCAATCGGCCAGTTTGCCGGGCAGGGCAGGGCCGCTGGTGATTTTCTTGCGGACGATTTTCTTGCCGGCCTTGAGGCGTTTTTGCGCGCTAAGCAGAATGATCTCGGCGATTTTCTCCCCTTCCTGCGGATGCTGGTTAAGCCACAGACTGAAGGTATCCTTGGCGACACCGGAAACGAAGGTCACGCATTCGCGCGAACTCAAGCGCTCCTTGGTTTGACCGGAAAATTGCGGATCTTCCAGCTTTACCGACAACACGAAATGGCAGCTTTCCCAAACGTCTTCCGGAGCGATTTTGACCCCGCGCGGCAACAGGTTACGGATATCGCAAAACTCGCGCATCGCCTCGGTCAAACCGGCCCGCAGGCCGTTGACGTGGGTGCCGCCTTGGGCGGTAGGCACCAGATTCACATAACTCTCGGCGATGGTTTCCGCCAGACTGTCCGGCGTCCAGACTATGCCCCACTCCACCGCCTCGTTGCTGGCAACCATGTTGGCCATGAACGGCGGCTGCGGAAATATCTCGGCGTCGCCAACCCTGTCCAGCAAATATTCTTGCAGGCCGTTTTGGTAACACCATTCGAATTGTTCGTCGCTCAATTCCGAATTCAGCCCGATTTTCAGGCCCGGACACAGTACCGCCTTGGCCCGCAATACATGCTTGAGCTTGGATACCGACACCCGGTTCGAATCGAAATATTTGCCGTCCGGCCAGAAATGCACGCTGGTGCCGGTATTGTTTTTACCCACCGTACCGGTTTGTTGCAGTTCGCCGGCCTTGTCGCCGCCGGCAAACTGCATTTGATATACCCCGCCGCCGCGCTTGATCTCGACCAGCAGCTTCTCGGACAGCGCGTTGACCACCGACACCCCCACGCCGTGCAAGCCGCCGGAGAATTGATAATTCTTGTTGGAAAACTTACCGCCGGCGTGCAACTGGGTCAGGATCACTTCCACGCCGGGAATGCCCTGCTCCGGATGCATGTCCACCGGCATGCCGCGACCGTTGTCGACCACTCTGACCGAGCCGTCTTTATATAAGGTGACCTCTATGCTGTCGGCATGCCCGGCCAAGGCTTCGTCGACACTGTTATCCACCACTTCCTGCACCAGATGGTTAGGGCGGGTGGTATCGGTATACATCCCCGGACGTTTACGCACGGGATCGAGACCGCTCAAGACTTCGATCGCCGCCGCATTGTATTCGTTACTCATTGTTACTCATCATTGGCTGTAAATTCATACTATAATGCTCGGTCATTTTTTGAGCACTGTTTTGTACATTATATGTCGAGAAGAAAAAACGCATCCCAATTTGAAGAGGCCATGCGGGAACTGGAGCAGTTGGTCGAACAAATGGAACGCGGCGAACTCTCCCTGGAAGAATCCTTGAAATCCTTCGAACACGGCATCAAGTTGACCCGCGCTTGCCAGCAAGCCTTGCGGGACGCCGAACAAAAAGTGCAAATATTATTGGAAAAAAACGGCCAACAAAGCCTGGAGCCATTTAACGATGAGTAACTTAAAAGCCTACCTGACTGCCTGCCAAAACCGAGTCGAACGCGCCTTGGATGCCCGTCTGCCCGGCGAAAACATCCTGCCGCAAAAACTGCATCAAGCCATGCGTTATACGGTACTGGACGGCGGCAAACGCACCCGCCCGCTGCTGACCTATGCAACCGGACAGACGCTGGGCTTGAGCGAAGATGTGCTGGACGGCCCCGCCTGCGCGGTGGAGTTTATTCACGTGTACTCCTTGATCCACGACGATTTGCCGGCCATGGACAACGACGATCTGCGCCGCGGCAAGCCCACTTGCCATAAGGCGTTTGACGAGGCCACCGCCATACTGGCGGGCGATGCGTTGCAGGCGCTGGCTTTTGAAATATTGGCTAGCGACCCGGGTATTCAGGTAGATGCCGGCGCCCGTTTAAAGATGATCACCGCATTAACAAAAGCCAGCGGCTCGCAAGGCATGGTAGGCGGACAGGCCATCGATCTGGCGTCGGTGGGCAGCAAATTGAATTTGCCGGAACTGGAAAACATGCACATTCATAAAACCGGCGCCCTGATCCGCGCCAGCGTCAACATGGCCGCGCTATCCAAGCCGGACCTGGATCCTGTAACAGCCAAGAATCTGGATCATTACGCCAAATGCATAGGCCTGTCCTTCCAGGTCAAGGACGATATTCTGGACGTGGAAAGCGACACCGCCACACTGGGCAAAACCCAAGGCAAGGATGTCGACAACGACAAACCCACTTATCCGGCCTTGCTCGGCATGGCCGGCGCCAAACAAAAGGCCCGGGAATTGCACGAACAAGCCGTTGCGAGTCTGGCCGGTTTCGGCGGCGAAGCCGATTTGTTGCGGGAACTATCGTTGTACATTATCGAGCGCACGCATTAATTTCGACCACCCCCTTCGCGCGCGAACCCTAGATCAAAGGAAGCTTTACCAGCATGACATTTTCAGGAAATTTCCCCTTGCTCGACACCATCCACGGCCCCTCCGACGTCAGAGCGCTGGCCAAGACCCAGTTGAAAGCACTGGCGGATGAAGTGCGGGAGTATCTGACCCATACCGTCAGCATTTCCGGCGGCCACTTTTCGGCCGGTCTGGGCACGGTGGAACTGACCGTGGCGTTGCATTACGTGTTCGACACCCCGGTGGATCAGTTGGTCTGGGACGTGGGGCATCAAGCCTATCCGCACAAGATCCTGACCGGGCGCAAGGAGCGCATGCCGACCATCCGCACCCTGGGCGGGGTATCGGCGTTTCCGTCCCGCGACGAAAGCGAATACGACGCCTTCGGGGTCGGCCACTCCAGCACCTCGATCAGCGCCGCCCTGGGCATGGCGATTGCGTCGCAATTGCGCGGCGAAGACAAGAAAATGGTCGCCATCATCGGCGACGGCTCCATCACCGGCGGCATGGCCTACGAGGCGATGAGCCACGCCGGCGACGTCAATGCCAACCTGTTGGTGATCCTGAACGACAACGACATGTCGATCTCGCCGCCGGTGGGGGCGATGAACAATTATCTGACCAAGGTCTTGTCCAGCAAACTGTATTCGTCAG